>JAFQZL010000023.1 GCA_017405945.1 Acidaminococcaceae bacterium | reverse complement strand
CCACCTGTTCCCATCCCGAACACAGCAGTTAAGCTCTCACGCGTCGAAAGTACTTGGCTGGAAGCGGCCCGGGAGGATAGATTGTTGCCGGTTACAACGAAGCCCCCGCACATTGTGTGCGGGGGCTTTTTCTGTGTGGAAGTCTGAAGACACTAAAAAAATCTTTCATTTAAAGTCTATTGGTAGTATAATTATAATGTATAGTTATACGTTTTTTTGAAAAAACCAGACCTTTAAACATTTAATTGTCGTTTCCGTTTTTTGATGACTAAATTGATAAGCAGGTGATTTTATGCGTATTGTTGTAGTTGGTGCAGGTAAAATGGGTTACAGTATTGCCAAGCTGCTGGCTGATGGTTCTTATGATGTTGTTGTAATCGAGCAGGATGATGAGCGCCGTCAGGTAGTTAAAGATTCGCTTGACGTCTTAACTATTCAAGGCAATGGGTGTACGCCTGACGTCCTCGATATGCCGGAAGTGCGTAACGCAGACGTATTTATTGCTGTAACTGACAGCGATGAAGTGAATCTGGTCGCCTGCCGTATGGCCAAAGCTTTTGGTGCCAAACATACCGTGGCCCGGGTGCGGAACGAAGAGTATACAGACAGTGATGCTGCGCTGCTGAATAAAACTCTGGGAGTGGATCTGAACCTGAATCCTGAGCGGATCACTGCGAATGAAATTAGTCACATCCTGATGACGCCGGCCGCATTGGATGTAGATGACTTCGCTGATGGTAAAGTACGTATGTTTGGCGCAAGACTGCCTAATGATTTTAAGTTCCTGGGTGTTCCGCTGAAAAACGTCAGGCTGCCCGGCAATATCCTCATCGCTATGATTTTCCGGAAGCACAGGATGATCATCCCCCATGGCGATGACATTCTGGAACCCGGTGATAACGTGTACTTTGTGGGAAGCCAGGAAGTCATTAAAGAGTTTGAAGTGAATTTTGAATCCCGCTATGAAAAACTGGAACGGGTGCTTCTGATCGGGGCTGGGCGTGCCGGACGCATGTTGGCGCAAATGTTGGAAAAACAGGGAGTTTTTGTGAAAGTTATTGAAAAAGACAAGGAACGTTGTCGTATTCTGTCGGAACAGCTTAATAACGGTCTGGTGCTTTGTGGTGACGGTACGGATATTGACCTGCTGACGGAAGAGGGTATAACGGAGGCGGATTGCGTAGTCTGCCTGACTGATGATGACAAGTTGAACCTGTTGCTGGCGCTGTTGGCAAAACACCTTGGCGCCAAGAAGACCATAGTCCGGGTGGCCAGAAATGAATATGTAGATCTTATGGCAAAAGTTGGTGTAGATATTGCTTTGTCGGCGCGTCTTTTAAGTGCTGCGGAAGTGATGAGGTTCGTTCGTCAGGGCGGTCTGGTATCCGTTGCCCTTTTAGAAGGCGCCAAAGCGGAAGCTCTGGAACTGAATGTACAACCCGGATGCAAGGTGGACGGCAAGACTTTGATTCGTGCGCGGTTGCCCCGGGAATGTCTGGTATGCGGTATCGTTCACGAAGGCGAAGCATCGGTTCCTAATGGCCAAAGCATGTTGAATTCCGGTGACAGAGTCATCGTTTTCGCACAGACAGAAGTGGTCCAGGACGTTATGGATATGTTTGCCGGTGATAAAAGTGCCTGATGCCGATGTTCTTGAAAAAGGTCTGGTCTTTCCCGAATAAGTATCTGAAAGACCTGGCTTTGAAAGCCGGTTTTAAATAGCCAGATGATGTATTGCACTTTAAAAGAATGTGAGATAAGAATCAGATGGAAGAAAGATTAGTTTTGCGCATGATGGGAATTGTTTCTCTGGCAATGGCAGCGGCTATGCTACCTTCCCTTGTCTGTGCGCTGAACCAGGAACCTGATATGGTCTTGCCGTTTCTGGGTACTATCCTGATAGGCTTTGCCCTCGGCGCCTATGCGTTACGGACGACCGTTTCCCAGCGCAAGATGCGGTTATCAATCCGGGGCGGTGCTGTATTTTTAGGATTATCCTGGCTTTACACCAGCATTTTAGGTGCTGTTCCCTATGTTGCATCGGGGGATTTTTCTGTGCCCAAGGCGTTATTTGAAAGCGCCTCTGCGTTAACTACGACAGGTGTAAGCTCTGTCCTCGAGGGCGCTCCCTATCCTTCCAGCCTTTTGTTATGGCATGATATCAGCCAGTGGCTGGGCGGTATCGGTGCTATCATTATTTTTGCCGTTATTATGCCCCAGCTGGGCTCCAGCGCGGCCAACCTGTTTTCGGCAGAAGTTCAGGGTAATTCGGCGGAACGTACCATGCCCCATATCCGTGAAGCGGTGCGAGTCCTGATTTTAATTTATGTCGGACTGACGCTGGTGATGACCGGCATCCTTCTTCTGTTGCAACAGCCGCCGGAAATGGCGGTTAAACTTGCAGCCACTTCTATTTCAACCAGCGGCTACCTGCATTACCGTACCTATCTCATGGAATGTAATAATCCGGTTTTGGAACTGTTTCTGGTTTTGTTTATGATTTTAGGAAGCTGTAATTTTATTTTATATTACAGGATTCTGCAAAAACGTGTGGACGTGTTCTGGAAAGATACAGAGCGACGCTGGTTTTTCGGGCTCATTATCGGCATCAGCCTGCTGGTGGCCTATAACCTTTGGAGGAGCCACTTCTACAATCTTTTTCAGTCGTTTCGCTATGCGTTTTTCCAGGTAGTATCTATCATGAGTACGGCTGGTCTGGCTACGCAGGATTTCAGCCATTGGCCGGCGTTCAGCCGCCTCCTGCTGTTTTACGCGGCTATAATCGGCGGTTGTTCCGCTTCCACTTCCGGCGGGGTAAAAGTGTCCCGTGTAGTTGTGTTATTAAAAGTATGCTGGCAGGAGATCAAGCGGACCCTTCATCCCCGTATGGTCAGCGTGATTACCATGAGCGGGCGTCCGGTTCCAGCGCAGGCGATTATCGGCGTAGGCCGGTATTTCTTTTTGTATTTTATCGTATTCATCGCGCTTTCCATGTTATATTCCCTTACCGGCAGTGATATGCTGGAATCCATGGCTACCGTTGTAGTATTTTTGAGCAACGTAGGTTCAGCTTTTGGGATTATGGGGGAAGGAACCACGTTTGAAGCGCTGGGCAGTTTTGGCTATCTGATTTTATATGTAACGATGATTATGGGACGTATTGAGTTATTTGCTTTTGTAATGTTCCTGCACCCTGATTTCTGGGCGAAGAAACGCGGCTGGTAAGAGGTGTCGGCTTGGATATACGCATCGTATTTTATTTAATGGCCCGTATGGTTTTCTGTCTGGGTGCTGTTTACTTTATTCCCTGGGGAATGTCCCTGTACCTGGAAGACGGATGCGCTGAAGTTTTTTTTACCTGCTTTCTGATTTGCAACTTTGTCGGATATCTGCTGAACCATTATGCCCGGTTTAACAAATATTCCCAGATGATAACTAACCGGGAAGGGGTTGCCACAGCCACATTTTCCTGGGTGCTGTGTGCGGCGCTGGCGGGCATGCCGTACTGGATGACCGGAGAGCTGGATTTGTTCGCCTCTTTTTTTGAAGGAATGTCTGCCGTGACAACGAATGGAGTCACCGTCATTGAAAGCCTGCAGGCGCTGCCCCGCAGTATTTTGTTCTGGCGTGGTATTACGCACTGGCTGGGCGGTCTGGGGATTATCGTTATTTTTATCTCGTTGCTGCCACGTATGGCCAGCGGCGCGTTTCATCTTTTTGTAGCGGAAGCTACGGGTTTTAACGAGGACCGTCTGCTCCCGCGGCTGCGTACCACCGCGCAGATACTCTTTATGATTTATTCGTCGCTGACGTTGGCGGAAGCGTTTTTGCTTTTTGTTTGCGGCATGGATTTGTTTGATGCGGTCAACCACGCCATGGCTACGGTAGCGACCGCAGGTTTTTCAACCTATGATAACGGTCTTTTACATTATAATAATCCGTTGATAGAGCTGGTTGTTTTTGTTTTTATGATACTGGCAGGAGCCAACTTTGCGCTGTATTACAAGGTCCGCTACAGGGGATGGCGTGTGCTATGGGAAGACGAAGAGTTCCGTATTTTTATTTATTTTATTCTGGCAACCTCATGTCTCATCACCTTGTTCGTGTATGCAGGGACTGATGATACATTTACAGAAGCCTTGCGTCATAGCTTTTTTATGGTAGCCTCCTTTTCTTCTACCACCGGCTTTGCTTCAACAAACTACGAACAGTGGCCGGCCGTAGCCAAACTGACCCTCATGCTTTTGTATTTTACCGGAGGGTGTGCGGGTTCTACGGCGGGCGGCATCAAAATTGCGCGGTTTGTGGTTCTGGTACGCATGACTATAGTAGAACTGAAGCGGGTGCTGCATCCTAAAATGCTGTTTGCGGTAAAGTTTGAGGGCAAGCCGCTGACTGTTGCGGTACTGGCTTCGATCAGCCGGTTCTTTTTCCTCTATGTAATCAGTGTTGTGGTTCTTTCCGTTCTATTTGCTGCCACCGGGGTTTCCCTGACAGAAGCCATTTTCGGCGTGATGGCCTGTATCAGCAGTTGCGGCGCGGCCTTTGGTGGTATTGGGATGGAAGGGGAGTTTGTTCATATTTCCGATGCCGGTAAAATGGTACTGGCCCTTGCGATGCTGATCGGGCGCCTTGAAATTTATACTGTTCTCGTTATGCTGCGGAAAGAATTCTGGCATATGAACAGCCGCTGGTGAAGACCCGTTTCATCAGAGTTTACCTTGTTTTTTGGAGGTAAAACATTGAACGGCAAAGTCATTTTATATTTGATTGGTAAAATTCTATATTTTCTGGGAGTGGTCTTTGCGGTTCCCATGCTTCTGGGCGTTGGCTATCAGGACGAGGGGGGAAAAATTTTTGCTCCCTGTATGATGGCTTCCTTTGCTATCGGATTTCTTTTTCAGAAACTGGGCACGAAAGTTACTGAACAATATAATCTGACGAACCGGGAAGGAATTTTAACGGTTGTTTGCGCATGGATTACGGCTGTTTGCTTTGCTTCCGTGCCGTTTCTGGCAGCCGGTATGCTGGGGCCTGTGGATGCTTTCTTTGAAGCCATGTCCGGGCTCACGACCACCGGCGCCACTGTGCTTCCGGATATCGAAATCTGGCCCCGCAGCCTGCTGTTCTGGCGTGTCTGGATGCACTGGATCGGAGGGTTGGGGATTATCGTTATCTTCATCGCGCTGCTGCCCAGAATCAGCGGGGGAGCCGCCCATCTTTTTAATGCGGAAAGCAGTGGGTTTGAGGGGGAAAGGCTTTTACCCCGCCTGCAACAGACAGCGCTGGCGCTGTTCCAGATTTATGCCTTTATCACGGGATGTACGGCTGTATTGCTGCTGTTCTGCGGACTGGATCTGTATGACGCAGTGGTTCACGCCATTTCGGCGGTAGGCACAGGGGGATTCTCCAGTTACAATGACAGTATTGCTCATTTTCGCAGCCTGAGCGTGGAATTGGTGATAACCGTTGCCATGTTTCTTGCCGGGGGGAACTTTTCTTTGTATTTTAAAGTGAAGCGTAACGGCCCCGGGGTGCTGTTAAAAGACGACGAGTTCCGCTGCTACTTTTTTATGTACCTGATATTGGTCACTGTTGTAACAGCATCACTGGCAGTTAACGGCTTTTCGCTCTTTAGGGGATTCCGGGAAGCTTTTTTTCAGGTTGCGGCCTTTATTTCCACTACAGGCTATGTGTCTGCGGATTTTGACCAATGGCCGGCGTTTCCCAGACTTTGTCTGATGTTGCTGTACTTTACCGGCGCCTGTGCCGGGTCTACATCAGGCGGCATCAAGATTTCCCGGTTTGTTGTCCTGGCCCGGGGCATTAAAGAAGGCGTGGTAAAGGCGCTGCATCCCCAGGAAGCCAGACCGATTCTTTACAACGGGCATAGAATTGATAACAATGTGTTTGCTCTGGTTCTTTCCTTTTTCTATACATATATCGGTCTTTTCGTTATGCTCTCTATAGGGGTTGCTTTTACGGGTGTCGATGTCAAAACGGCGGTGACCGGTGTCCTTGCCTGCCTCAGCAGTGTAGGTCCGGGTTTCGGATCTGTCATAGGTGCTACAGGCAACTTCGCATCCCTTCCTTCTGCGGCAAAACTGATGCTGGCATTTGCCATGCTGCTGGGACGTCTGGAAATGTATACTTTGTTGATCCTGTTCAGCCGGAAGTTCTGGAGCGGACGCAGCCGGTGGTAAAGGACCCGAAATCATATAAGATTTAGATGGAAACACTTTTATGGTATATTCTCTGTTATCGTTTTCAAAGGCTGATAGTTGTTTAACAGTCTGTATGAATTGGATTTGTTTGATGCGCTGCAAAACATTATTGGTCGAAGGATTTTGCATCATGTAACTATTGGATAAATACGATTATCCGGGAACAATAATAATCGTTCGGGAGGAGTTCGGTGTATGAAGACCTATGAATTTGCTTATGGAAAAGGAACGCAGAAGGTAGATTTGCCGGAAGAGCATATCATTTACGACCTGCATGGGAAAGAAGTGGCGGTGGAAAAAGATATTGCCGCCGCTGCATTAAAGGCAATCCGTAACCCTATTGACAGCAAGCCGCTGGCGGACATTGTGAACCCGGGAGAGAAGATAGCCATTGTCGTAAGCGACGAGACCCGGCTGTGCTACACAGACCAGTTTCTGCCGGTGATTGTGCAGGAGCTGAATGACAAGGGCATTCCTGACAGCGATATTGATATTGTCATCGCTACCGGAACCCACCGGGCCCAGACTCCGGAAGAGGATATTCTGGTGTTGGGGGAAGCCATGGTGAAACGGTTCCGTGTGCACCAGCATGACTGCCGGGACAAATCGAACCTGGTGTACAAGGGGACGACTTCCAGAGAGAATAAAGTCTACATCAATAAAATCGTGGCCAATGCGGATAAAATCATTGCCACCGGCGCCGTAACCCTGCACCCCATGGCCGGATTTGGCGGCGGGCGCAAAGCCATCGTACCCGGCGTGGCAGGGCTGGATACCATCAACCGCAACCATGTGCTGGCTTTGGCGGAAAAACCGGGAGACGGTTGCAACCCCGACGTGACCACGGCAAAACTGGAAGGCAACCCCTTCCACGAAGACCTGATGGAATGTGTGGAGTTTGTGAATCCGGACTTTTTGCTGAATGTGGTTCTTACCAGTGAAGGCGGTCTGTACGAAGTGGTGGCCGGAAACTGGAAGACCGCTTTTTATCAGGGCTGCAAGGATCTGCTGGAAATCAGCGGCATTCCTGTTAAAGAACAGGCAGACGTGGTCATTGCCAGCGGCGGCGGGTATCCCAAGGATATCAATCTGTATCAGGGTACCAAGAGCCACATGAATGTGGATGTGGCAGTCAAACCCGGCGGCATTGCCATCATCATGCTGGAATGCCCGGACATCAAGGAACCGGCCGTGTTTACGGACTGGCTGATTAAGAGCGACCTGCAGAAGACGGAACAGGAAGTCCGGGACAATTTTTATATGGCTGCCTTTGTTGCCTATAAGAGCCGCTGCATCATTGAAGCGCATACCGTGTATCTGGTGACCCGTAAGGAAAACTTTGATTTTGTCCGCCGGACCGGACAGATTCCGGTGGAAACCGTGGCGGAAGCCTGGAAGCTGGCGAGGGAAAAACTAGCGGCGGAAGGCAGGACAGACTATACCATTACCCTGATGGGACATGCGCCGGTTACGCTGCCGGTGTTGACGGATTAAGGGAAAGGATGAAGGATACATGGAATACAGGATTCCTTACGGAAAAAGTGAGCAGCTCGTTAACCTTCCGGAAGAACACGTTTCACAGGTGCTGTTGCCTCCGGTGACCGACAAACCCCGTACCGTGAAGGAGCTGATGGAAGAAGCGCTTGCCCATCCCATTGGTTCACCGACGCTGGAGCAACTGGTGAAACCGGGCGAAAAAGTTGTGTTGCTCGTCAGTGATATTACCCGCGCCTGGGCCCGTTTTGATTTGTTTTTACCGATACTTGTTGCCGGGTTAAATCAAATTGGCGTACCGGATGCAGATATCAGTATCATCATCGCAACCGGAAAGCACCGGCTGAATTCGGCGGCAGAGAAAGAAGAAATCATAGGGAGCGAACTGTTCCACCGTATTAAGGTGTACGACCATAATCCGGCGACGGAAGCCTGCGTGTATTTGGGAACCACAAAGCGGGGGACGCCCGTGTGGATCAATAAACAGGTTGCTGCTGCCGATAAGGTCATCCTTACCGGCGGACTTTCTCCCCATATTTATGCCGGCTTCGGCGGCGGACGGAAAAGCGTGCTGCCCGGTATCGCCGGCGCGGAGTCCATCAATCACAACCATAATTTGGCCCTGACGGATGAAATCGGCGGCGGGGTAAATCCGGATACTTCTATCATGCGTCATTTCGGCAACCGGCTCAGCGAAGACATGTGCGAAGTCGCTTCTTTTTTGAATCCCTGTTTTATGGTCAACGCCATCATGGACGCAGAGGGAAACTTCTATAAAATTATGGCCGGTCACTGGTATGAGGCCTGGCTGCAGGGAACAAAAGAAGTTATGAAACTGCAGGGCGTATCCCTGAAAGAAAAGAGCGACGTGGTCATCGTCTCAGGAGGCGGGTATCCCAGGGATATCAGTTTATATCAGGGAATGAAATGCTATGCGCCGGGGGCGGCAGCATTAAAGGAAGGCGGCATCCTGATTGCCGTATTGCGTTGTCAGGATATGACGGAACCGCCGGCCTTTTTCGAAAGCTTCCGCTATACAGACCTGAAGCAGATGGAGCTGGATGTACGGGCGGACTTTACGGTTCCGTTCTATGTTGCGTTTTATATGTGCTGTCTGGCACGGCATTTTACGATTATCCTGGTAACGGAGCCGGAAAATTTTGCCAATGCCAGAAAGACGGGAGCAACTCCGGCAGCCACATTACAGGACGCATGGACGTTGGCGGAAGCTAGGCTGAAAGAGCAGGGCAAAGCTGATTATACGATAAACATTATGCCTTTTGGAGGCGACACGCTTCCGGTTTTGGCAGATAAAGAATAAAAAACGCTGGTCAGTGTGTTTACCGAAACTAATCAGGTAAACACATGTGACCAGCGTTTTATTTACAAAATTATTCTTAACGGATTTTCTGGTGAAAATTCAAAAGCAGTCAGGCATGAGCTGCTTTCCATTCGGAAACTGTGAAGACCAGAAGGGCCAGCCAGATAAAACCGAATGTGAACAACTGGGTCATGCCAAACGGCTCGTTGAAAAAGAAAATCCCCAACAGCAAGGTCATGGAAGGGCTGATGTACTGGAAGAAGCCCAGCACATTTAACGGCAGAAGGTTGGCTCCGTAGGAAAACAGGATAAGCGGAACCGCGGTGGCAACACCGCACCCGGCCAGGAGCAGACTGAGCGTCGGGGTTTCCGGGCCGAAGTGGCCAGTTCCGGCTGCCGTGATGTTTGCCACATAATAAAATGCAAAGGGGAAGAGAAACAGTGTTTCTAACGTAATGCTGGTAAAGGGATCCAGTTTCAGCTTTTTTTTCAGAGCGCCGTAGCTGCCAAAGGTCAGAGCCAGCGCTACAGAAACCCAGGGCAACTTGCCGATTTGCCAGGTCATCAGGAAAATACCCACGGCCGCCAGCCCGATACTGACTTTTTTCGCCGGCGACAGGACTTCGCCGAAAAGGGCAACGCCGAACAGGACATTGACCAGTGGGTTGATGTAATAGCCGATACTGGTATCAATGACATGATTATGATTGACGGCCCAGATATATATAAGCCAGTTCATGCTGATGATCACAGCGGCAGCCACCAGCATAGCGCCATGTTTTTTGTTCTGCCACAGCCTGTGGCAATCTTTTTTCAGAATTGTCCAGCGTCGGGTTATCACGAGGACAATAAGCATAAAAACGACTGACCAGAGGACGCGGTGGCACAGTATTTCGTTGGCCTCCGCCTCTGCCATCAAGTGCCAGTACAAGGGGAGGATACCCCAGAGAACGTAGCAACCTACCGCTGCCATAAAGCCGAGATTTTTGTTTTGTTGCATGGTATTTTGTCTTTCCTTGATCTGTCATAAAGAATGTTGATGTTTTTGCAAGTCTCTGTTTTGGGTTGAACTGTTTTTAAGCACAGAGAAACATTTACACAATCATACTATCATATTGATTTTTTTGCAATGCTTGTTGTCAATCCTCACAATTATATTATATAATATTATCTATAATAGTTTAGGAATAGGAGTGTTCTAACTTGACAGAAGAATTCAAACAGGATGTTCAGAAAACGGAAAAGAAGAAGATCATCCTCAGCGGGATTCAGCCTACCGGCATATTTACGCTGGGAAATTATATCGGCGCGGTGCGCAACTGGGAGCAGTTACAGGAAGAGTATCAGTGCGCGTATTTTATTGCAGACCTGCATTCGTTAACCGTGCGGCAGGAAGCGGCGAAGCTGCGTAAACAGAGCCTGGAAGCGTTTGCCCTGTTGCTGGCCTGTGGTATTGACCCGCAGAAGAGCCTTATGTTTATCCAGAGCCATGTACACAACCACGCTGAACTTGGCTGGATCCTGGCCTGCAACTCCCTATTTGGGGAGCTGTCCCGCATGACCCAGTTCAAGGATAAGTCTGCCAAGCATGCGGATAATATCAACGCGGGTCTGTTCACCTACCCGTCCCTGATGGCGGCGGATATCCTGCTGTACCAGGCGGACTATGTGCCTGTAGGCGCCGACCAGACCCAGCATCTGGAATTCACCCGCAACGTAGCCCAGCGCTTCAACAACCTGTACGGCAACACCTTTAAGCTTCCGGAAGCCTATCTGCCGCCGGAAGGGGCCAAGATTATGTCCCTGCAGGAACCGGCAAAAAAAATGTCCAAGTCGGATACCAATCCGAAGGCCTTCATTTCTATTCTGGATGACCACGATACCATTATCCGCAAATTCCGCAGCGCGGTTACGGACAGTGAAGCCAAGGTTATGTTCAAAGAAGGCAAGGACGGCATCAACAACCTGATGACCATTTATTCCGTGGTGACCGGGAAGACATATGAGCAAATTGAGGATGAATTCAACGGCAAAGGCTACGGTGATTTCAAGCTGGCAGTTGGGGAAGCGGTTTCCGAAGAACTGCGTCCGGTACGTGAAAATTTTGCCAGCCTGATGAATGATAAAGCTTACCTGGAAGAAACGTATAGAGCAGGAGCAACGGCGGCACAGCGCATTTCCGACCGGACTCTCGCAAAGGTTAAAAAGAAAGTCGGACTGCTGGCAAATCCGTTTAAATAACAGTATTATACGAGTTCAACAAAACGAAAAAAGAGGGCAGCCGGAAAGGCTGCCCTCTTTTAATTATTATGTTTCAGAGGTTTTCAGTTAAAAATCAAACGCCTGAACTCTTCTGTTCTGCTTTTTGCCGTTTCTTTTGCAGGAACAGTACCAGAGCCAGCACAGCCACGCCGATGATGTCGGTTTCAAAGCCGGGCTTCATCAGAAGCAGCGCCCCCACAGCCGCAATCACGCGCAGCCAGACAGGCATAAAGGTATAAACATAGCCTTCTACCGCGGTACCGATCAGAAACACGCCTACGCAGGCAGTACCGGCCGTCAGCAGGCCTTCCGCCAAGGTGGTGTTAATCAGCATCAGCTGGGGTGAATACACGAACATAAAGGGAACGATGAAGCCGGCGATAGCAAGTTTCACCGAGGCCACGCCTGTCATCATGGGATTGCCTCCGGAAAGTCCGGCAGCTGCGAAAGACGCCAGGGCGACCGGCGGGGTCAGGTTGGCGAACATGGCGTAGTAGAAGGAGAACATGTGCGCCGCGCCTACGGGGATGTTCAGCTTCGACAGAGCCGGGGCCGCAATGGTGGCCGTGATGATGTAGGCCGGGATAGAAGGCAGGCCCATGCCTAGGATCATACAGGTGATCATGGTGAAGATCAGGGTAAAGAGAATACTGGTCTTGCCAAGGGAAATGATGGTGTTGGCCATAGTGAGGCCGAAGCCGGTTTTGGAGCATACGCCGATGATGATGCCTACACAGGCGCAGGCAACGGCTACGGAAACCGTCTGCTTCGCGCCGTCAGCCAGGGCATCCAGCAGATCCTTCAGGGACATACGGGTTTCTTTCCGGATAAAAGATACCAGGATGGTAACCAAGATGGTCAGCACCGCGGAGAAAATAACTGTTGTGCCGGAGAAAAACAGCATGTAAAGCAGGAAGAATACGGGAATCAGCAGGTGACTGCGCTTCGCCATAACATCCCCTGTCTTGGGGAGTTTGTCCTTGGGCAGGCCCGTAAGTCCGTCTTTGCAGGCTCGCAGATGTACCTGGATGATGATACTTAAATAGTACAGCAACGCAGGAATGGCAGCCCAGGTGATAATGTTGGAGTAGGGTACGCTGATCATTTCCGCCATGATAAAAGCCGCGGCGCCCATGATGGGAGGCAGCAGCTGTCCGCCTACAGAAGCGGAGGCTTCAACCGCGCCGGCGAATTCCTTGGAGTAGCCGGTCTTTTTCATCAGGGGAATCGTGAAGGCACCGGTGGTTACTACGTTGGCCACGGCGGAACCGTTAATGGAACCCAGGAAACCGGATGCAATAACGGCAACCTTGGCGGGGCCGCCTTTAGTGTGGCCGGCCAGGGCCAGAGCGATATCGTTGAAGAATTGCCCCATGCCGCACTTGTGCATTACCGTGCCAAACAGAATGAACAGGAAGATATAGCTGGCGGCCACGCTGACGGAGGTACCGTAAATACCTTCCGTGTTGGCGAAGAAGTGGTTGGACAGGGAAGGCCAGTCATAACCCCGGTGCATGAACATACCGGGGAATTCACGGCCGAAAAGTCCGTAAATAATGAAGATGATGGACAGGATTGTCAGGGCGTTGCCTGTAACGCGCCGGGAACATTCCAGCACCAGCACTACCAGGAGGGTGGCCATGATCAGGTCTGTCTGATTGGGGTTGCCGGCCCGTTCCACCACGCCCAGGTAATCATTCCAGATGTAGAAGGGAACGGTGAAACAGAGCAGGGCCAGGATCCAGTCGATAATAGAAGGCTTGGAATGATCGGAACTTTTGAAGCAGGGATACATCAAAAAACCCATGGCGGTAATCATCGCTACATGCAGAGACCGATGCACGAGGGTTACCGGTGGTCCGAAAGAGGCCGTGTACAGATGGTAACCCGAAACCAGCAGGCAGAGGATATAAAAGAATTTTGCCATGCTCCCTGTAAACTTGCGGGTGGCGGATTCTTTGTCCAGTTTCTTTACGATTTCCTGTGACCTGGCTTCTAGTTCCTGCTGGGTCTTCTTGTCCAAAAATTCATGTTCCGTTGCGGAATTGTCGTTTCCAGTATTATTGATGTTTTTCTCTTCCATCAAAATACCTCCTTTTCACAATTGCCAAATTGACACGTGTATGCTCGGGAAGGGTTGCCCCCCGGGCGATGAGCTGACCGTTCAGCTTGATGTCGCGGGTGGCAAAATGTGAATTAATCCAGGTAAACTCATGGAATACCTGATTGATATTACCCATATAGATCATGCCGTCTTCAATCCAGACTTTGGTCCCCTTGTTCTCGGGAATGCCGGCCCCGAAAGCGGGGAAGGCGATGGTGTCCAGAATCAGATCGTGGCTGGCGTCAATATGGTAATATTCGTGCCAGGGGATTTTCTCCCAAGAATGAATCCAGCCAAAGAAAAGCTTGTCGCCCTCTTTGGCTGGTACTTCAACATAAATTTCTTTGGTCTGATAATCGTAAATCCGGAGCACGGTTTGCGCCGAATATTCATTGAACACAAACAAAGAAGCGAGAACAAGAAAAAATACGGCAAACAGCGTTAAGTATTTTTTCTTCATTTAATATTTCTCTGATTTTCAATTACACGGTGAGTTTTAACTGTACCGTTGCGTTCAGATTATTTCAGGATGCCTTTGTCTTTGTAGAATTTTTCCGCGCCCGGATGGAGCTGTACGGAAGTGCCTTTCAGACCGCGCAGCGCGGTATCCAGCTTGATCTCCCGTTTTGCGGTTGCATGGGAAGCGCCGATGGTGGCCAGACCTTTTTCAGAGTAGAAGCCGTCCAGCAGGTCATATACCACAGCGTCCGGTAACTTCTTGGAAACCAGCATGATGTTCATAACCGCTGCGGTGGTGGTGTCCGCGTCGGTGCCGTAGGTAGCTTTCGGGATTTTCCATTCTACATAGAATGGATACTTTTTGGTCAGGTTCTTCAGAGCATCGCCTTCAACTGGTACGAATACGATTTTCTTGGTGGTGCCCAGTTCTTTAATGGTGGCATTGCCCAGACCGGAGGTTACGAATGCAACGTCGCACTGGCCGTTCTTCATCTGGTCGATGGCTTCGCCGTAAGACAGGTAGTCAACCTTTGCGTCTTTGTAGGTCATGCCGTTGGCTTCAAAGATCATGCGGGCGTTCAGTTCTACGCCGGAGTTGGGAGCGCCTACGCCGACTCTCTTGCCTTTGATGTCTTTAAAGGATTTGATGCCGGAATCCGCGGTGGTAACAATCTGTACTACGTTCGGCCACAGGCCCATCATAGCGCGCAGGTCGGTAGCTTTCGGTTTGCCTTCATAAGCGCCGAAGCCTTCCACAGCCTGGATTACGGAGTCGGACATGGCAATGGCCAGTTCGCCTTTGCCTGTCAGGATGGCGTTGATGTTTTCGCCGGTAGCGCCGGTAGCGGTTGCGCTGGTCTTGTAGCCCATTTCACCTACAACCTTGGAGAAAGCACCGCCGATCGGGAAATAAATACCGCTGGTGGGACCCGTCAGTACGGTAATGAATTCTTTGCTGCGGTCAACTTTGGCCGGAGCTGCGGTAGCAGCCGGTTTCGCACCGTCTTTCGGGGCGTCAGCTTTTTTATCTCCACCGCCGCAGGCTGCAACGCTCAGAGCCAGAGCAGCGATCATAGCCGCGCTTAAAACTTTTTTCATCATAATTTTCTTCCCCCTTTTCACATAAATGTGATTTTAATTGAGTCAGGCTCAGCTGCTTCATTCGCCGGCACCGGGATGAATTCATGGGAACCGCTTTTCCCGTATCAGCGAAAAGCATATTACCAAACAAATTATAACATATTTAATGACAGTTGTGTAACTCTCAAATTGTTTTTTTGTGTATTCTTAATTAAATTCCGTTTTCGTGTTATAATATTTGTTAAAATTAAAACAATACGGGAGGCGAAAAGATGAGAAAGATGTTAAGGAAACGTTCCATCCGTTCCGTAAATCTGTTATCTGTCTGCCTGTTGTCGCTGTTTCTTTTCGGCAGTTTCGGCTGCGCCCAGGATAAGCCCATCGTATTTGATTACGCGTCCCAGCCGGAAGAGTTTGTGGTGAAACTGAAAGCAAACCAGAAGTACACTATCGTAAAAGGCAGGGATCGGTTTCCCTTTTCCCTGACGTTAAAAAACGATTTGGTTTTTGACAACGGCACCTCTCACCTGATCTGGAATAAAATTGAAAGGGAAGCCCGTATGCTGCGGGCCAAAGAGAGGGTTCCGTATCTGATTCATTCCAACGGAAAAGATTACCTGTATATTTACGGGGACCGGGCCGGCGACCTGAATTTTATCGAGCTTTCCGACACCAACAGCGTGAAAGGCGCCGATAACGCCCAGCTGTACTTTTTTGAAGAACCGAAGGATCCGAAAAATCTGCCGGTCCGGATTGGCATCAACGTGCTGGGCCCTGCGGCGGCGGAGCTTCGCTATCATGTAGGAAAGCTTGGCAAGCCAACGCCCAATGAAGATCCGGAGGGGTACCGTTACTGCACGGCAGCGTACCGGAAAGAAAAGCTGGTGACAACGAAAGACGCGCGGGTCCTGATTTTTGCCAACGCAGACGCTGTGGAAGGGAAAGAAGAAACACTTCCCTCCGGCAGCGCGTTTACACGGCTGCGCACCAGCCAGGATCTCTATACCGACCTGCTGCTGGAAGACGGCCGGGTGTTCCGGGTAAAAGAACGGTACTTGTTCAGCGAGCCCCGTTCCGTCATGGACGTTGTCGATTTTGCGGACAAACCGTTTGAATACAGGATATTAGATGCGAAAAAGGGATAAGTCTGTCAGTATAGCTGCATCCCGGCTGAAAAGTTATCCGGGTGATAAGGGCCCGGCTGCATTTCTGTTAACGCTTTTCAATGTTTATTGTTTTAGATTAGTCTGGAGGCTTTTTCCTTGAAATTAGACATCACATTTCTTCATCTTGTAATAATGCTGCTGACAATTGCAGTTGTGATTTTCGGTGGTATCTATACAGCCAGGGCAGTGAAGAGCGCGGACGGGTACAGTTTGGGCGGGCGTTCCGCCGGATTCCACCTGGTGGCAGGATCCATTGCCGGCACAGTTATCGGGGGCGGATCCACGGTAGGAACGGCGCAGATGGCGTCAACTATAGGCCTCTCTGCCTGGTGGTTTACCCTGTCCAGCGGCATCACCTTTATCATCATGGGTTTTTTGTATGCTCGTCCTTTGCGTAAAACAGGACTGGAGACTGTTTCCCAGTGCCTGGTACTGAATTATGGAAAGACCACAGGTTCCATCGCCAGCTGGGTTACCACAATTGGTATCTTCTTCAGCCTGATACCCAGCAGTCTCTCGGGTATTGGCATTATCTGTGCGGTGTTCGGCGTTTCCATCTGGACGGCGGCTCTGATCCTGATATCACTGGTTGTCTGCTATGTTTACTTTGGCGGTATGAAAAGCGCCGGAGTAGGCGGTATCCTAAAAATGTTCATTTTGTTTACCAGCCTGTTTCTGGCGGGGGGAGCCGCTTTCTGGGCGATTCATACCGATCCGTCCATCCGCGCGGCCCTGCCTGATTTTCCGTGGTTCAGCCTTTTGGGCCGGGGGGCCGGCAGCGCAGCTTCTAATTTCCTGTCTGTGCTGGTAGGGGTCATCTGTACGCAAACCTATATTCAGGCCCTGTTTTCCGCAAAAGATCCGCAAACAGCGGCTTACGGCGCCTTCGCCGCGGCCCTGGTGGCCATTCCTGTGGGGCTTCCCTGTTCCATGATCGGTATGTATATGCATGTGGTGGAACCCAATGTGCAGCCTCTGATGGTGCTGCCCACATATCTTCTGCACCATCAGCCAGCCCTTATCGGAGGTATGGCCATGGGCGGCATCATTATCTCCATCATCAGTTCCATCGGCGGTCAGTCTCTGGGTATGGGAACAATTGTTTCCAAAGATATCCTGGCCCCGCTGTTCAGCATTAAAAATGACAGTACCCTGCTGAAGCTGAACCGGGTCACCGTGGTGCTGATCATGGCTATCGGCTGTGTGTTTTCCATTATTTTCAGGGATACCCAGATCCTGTTTTGGAACTATCTTTCCCTGGGCCTGAGGGGCGGTGGTATCTTTTTTCCTCTGACACTGGCCGTGTTCAAACCAGGATGTGTCAGCAGCAAATGGGTAATTATTTCTATGGTGGCAAGTACCGCGGTGGCTATTATTGCTACGATTATGCAGTCTCCAATTAAGCCTATGTTCCTTGCGGTAGCGGTAAGCCTGACTCTGTTGTTGCCGGGGATACTTGCGAAGAAAAAGTGACGGCAAAGCGGATTTAATTATTAATAATAGCACTATAAAAGGATGAACGGTTATGACATGTAAAACAGTTTTTGTTAAATATTCTGCCAAAAGGCTTATGATGACGCTGTTGCTTTTGTTTGCGGTGTGTAACGTCACAGGGATAACGCATGCGGAGGGAACTGAAAAATATAAACCTGCGATGTCTGTGGAAACGTCTGCCGGGACCTCTGGAAAAACTACGTCGGAAGCGCCTGCGGAAACTGTTGGCAATAATCCCGCCGTACTGCCGGCAAAACCGCCGGTTCCTTCCATTGTGCGCAAATCCGTTAAGATCTCCGCCGTGGGCGACTGCACCATCGGCTGGGACGACCGGTTCCCCCGGGGAAACCGGTTCGACACCTATCTGGAAAACAACGGCGGTGATTACGGCTATTATCTGGCCAAGGTACGGGAGATGTTCCGGGAAGACGACCTTACCATCGCCAACCTGGAATCCGCCTTAACCTCCTATCCTGTAAAAATGGAGAAGACCTTTAATTTTTCGGCTCCGGAATCCTATAAAAACGTACTGACGCAGGGCTGTGTGGAAGCAGTCAGCCTGGGCAACAACCACACCTACGATTTCGGCGAAACAGGGTATCAGGATACCCTGGCGGCCCTGGACAGCGCCGGCATCCTGCACTTCGGCCACGGCGCCTATGGGGTGCAGGAAATCCGCGGGGTAAAAATCGGTTTCTTTTCCCTGCTGGATTACGGCTGCCAGTATTATCACGAAATTGACAACGCGCTGGCCTACCTGAAGAGCCGGAACTGCGACCTGATCATTGCCTCCATGCACTGGGGCACAGAATATGAATATGCGCAGAACTACGCACAGATCAACATGGCCCATTATCTGGTGGACCAGGGCGCGGACCTGGTGCTGGGCAGTCATCCCCACGTGCTGCAGGGGATTGAAAAATACAAAGGAAAATATATCCTGTACTCCATGGGCAACTTCTGCTTCGGCGGCAACACCGATCCGGAGGACAAGGACAGTATGATCTTCCAGCAGACCTTTACCTTTGTGAACCACGAACTACAGCCGGACGACAACATTTCCATCATCCCGGTTTCCGTTTCCGGCGTAAGCTACTGCAACAACTACCAGCCGGTGGTGCTGGAAGGCGGGGAAAAGGAACGGGTGCTGCAGAAGATATTACGGAACAGCAGCGGATTTGAGTACAGGGAATAAAAAATTTGAAAGCGTTGTCTGGCAAGAGCAGTATCTGTGTCAGACAGCGCGTTTTTATTTGCATCAGGACTTGCGGTAAGGAAGTTAATGTCTGCCCGCTGCTTCGCGTAATGTGGCTTCATTCTCTCCATGAATTGCCGGCGAGGTCCCGGCGTCAGACAGATACGGCGTCAGCAGCATGATGACTTCTGTTTTACTTTTACTCCTAAAATGATTTTTGAACAGAAAACCTAACAACGGTATTTTGGAAAGGAACGGGATCTGCTGCAGCTGTTTCTGTTCTTCTTCGCTGATGAGGCCGCCGATAACCAGTGTTTCGCCGTTGCGCATACGTACATTGGTATCGGCAGTCCTGCTGTTGATGCGGTAGTTTTTCAGCTCGCTGATGAGAGTGGGCGTACTGACCTCGGTATGGACTGCAGAAGTGATGTACCCGTCTCGACTGACAATAGGTGTATATTTCAGTTTGATGCCAGCGTCCACGTATTCGGTGGAGTAGGTGTTCTCGCCGTTATTGTGTTTTTCCGTAACTACTGGAATATGGCTGCCGATAAATATGCTGGCTTCTTTTCCAGGCAGGGTGATCAGGGAAGGGGTTGCCAGCACTTTTGCCTTACCGCTGGTGATAAGAGCATTCAGTGTTGCGCTGAACCGGAACTGCGCGTCAGTCCGGTGCCACAGGCGGAGATGTCCCTTATCGACTGTGTTAGCGGCTCTGTTTCCTGCTGAAGAAGTGTTGCTGCGTTCTTCTATGTTGTATTGGGGTAATGCGTCCCAGTTCCACTGTATCCCCAGATTCTTTTCGTCAGACTGGCTGATGGAAAGGATTTTTGCTTCCAGTGTGACCTGTTGGGTAGTTTTATCCAAAGTCTGCAAGGCTTCTTTAATTTTCCGGGCTTCGGCGGGGCTGCCGTTGAACAGCAGGCTGTTGCTGCCGGCATCTGCCGCCAGTTTTCCAGTGTTCAGGATGGCGGACAGTGGTTTCTGCAAATCTTCTGCTCTGGCGTAATCAAGGGGAAATGTGTAAAAACCGGCAGATAACTTTTTCAGCGTATCGTCCCGCGATATGAGGATTACACTGTCGTTTTCCGTATAGGTGAGACCCTGTACGGCAGCCAGGGTTTCCAATGCGGTATTAAGGGAAACATTTTCCAGTTGCAGTGTTACCGGTTCATGAACTTTTGTGTCAGCAACCACATTTTTACCGGACATTTTTGTCAGTGCTGCAGCGATTTCCTCAAGCGAGGCATTATTTACAGACAAGGAAATCAGGGAAGGCTTATTTTGCCAATACTCCGGCTTGTGGTTATGCTGTTCCTCCACGTGCTGTGTAAAGGTTTCGGCGGATAAAGAATCTGCGGGAATTCCGGCATCGGCAGTTTTTGTCAGGGCAATTACGAGAAAAAATGCAAAGCCGGTGATAAAAAAATTTGAGACAAAAAACAAATTCAACTTGAACGGAAAAATCAATTATTATAATCCTCCTTTGGAAATCATTATTGACGCAATGTCAGCGTAATGGGTTTTATACCTGAGCCGTTTTTTTCCGGATACAGCAATACAGCGGCAGCTGTGATTTCTTTGATGTAATATCCGTTTCCTAAGGATTCGCCGCGGCGGAAGGTTCCCTGAATCTGCTGCCAGTGAAGCAACGCGAGCTTTTCTTTTCCGTTGTCAAAGATGCCGGCTACGCGCGGTTCCTGCGAACCGGGAACGGAAGGTGCAGCGGGAGTGGTACATCTAAGGGATGCCTGTGTTTTTCTTTGTACAAAAATCTGGTTTCCCAGACTTACGGTCTGTTGGTTCCGCAACGCCGCAGGCATGGTAAAGGGATTGCGGCGGGCGGCAATATCCGGATTTTTATCGACTTGCGCCGGATCGTTAATCCTGCTTTTTTTGGCCTTTTTTTCAGGCAATAAAATACCAGAGGCACTGTGATTTACAGGTGTCTCTGGTATCTTTTTTCGTGTTTTCACTATGGTATCAGCCTGTATTCCTCCGGTCTGATTGTGATTGGTTGCTTCTTTTTTTACCGTGACCTGTGGAACAGAAACCGGTTCGTCACCAGTGTGGCATCCCGATACAAAAAAAGAAAAAACCATAAAGGCTGTGAGTTTTCCGGAAAAAGATTTATATATTTGTAAAATACCGCGCATGCGTTTCCTCCTGAAAGCGCGTACGCAATGTCTGTATTGTCGTAACTTTTGCCACAATAATATTAATTATAGCTCTGCCGGAAGGAAAAGAAAAGCGGTTGTATAAAAGTTCATAAAATGTTTTCCAATTTGTGCGGATTTACACAAAAACAGGAAAAACTATCAAAAACGGAAAAAAAAGTTCACAAATATTTTAAAAAATGCCCCTGTTCAATATTTAATAATCAGGAGAGGAGTGGTAACATAATCTGGTGTTCTCAGAAACCGGACAAAATGGAAAAGGAGATGATTTGTTGTTACAATACCAACTGAAAGCAGAGGATGCGCCGATTTTGCGTCTGCTGGACGGGATTATCGTACAGGGGCTGGAAGCAGGGGCCAGTGACATCCATCTGGAACCGGGGATCGAACGTAACCGGGTGCGTTACCGGATTGACGGAGTATTGCAGCAGGCTCAAAGAATTCCGATGGAACGCCATACGGCATTGATTTCCTGTGTGAAGCTGATGGCAGGCATGGATATAGCGGAAAAACGGAAGCCGCAGGACGGAAGGGCGCAGGTTACCCACAGCGGACAGAAGATAGATCTGCGTATTTCTTCCCTTCCTACAATACAGGGAGAAAAAATCGTCATCCGGGTACTGAATTCGCAAGCGAATCAGCTCCGGTTGGAGGATATGGGTTTTACCGGGGAAAACCTGGCCCGGTACAGGACCATGTACAAAGCATCCTATGGGTTAGTTCTGATTACCGGACCTACCGGCAGCGGAAAGACTACCACGCTGTATGCGACACTGCAGGAAATGAATCAGCCGGAGCGGAACCTCATCACGGTGGAAGACCCCGTCGAGTACCGTATAGAAGGGGTGAACCAGGTTGCGGTCAACACGAAAATCGGAATGACCTTTGCCAACGGATTACGTGCCATTTTACGGCAGGATCCCAACATTATCATGATTGGGGAGATACGTGACCGGGAAACGGCGGAGATAGCCATTCAGGCCGCACTGACCGGGCATCTTGTATTCAGCACCCTGCATACCAATACAGCTGCCGGCGCCGTTACACGGCTGCTGGACATGGGCATAGAGCCTTTTCTGGCGGCATCGGCCCTGCGCGGGGTCGTGGCCCAGCGTCTGGTGCGAAAGCTGTGCCCGGTCTGCAAAAAAAAATATATGGCGGATAAAACCATGTGGGAATGGAAGCATTTTCGAAATCCGGCCTGTGAAGGAAATATGCGGGGTGAAATAAAAGAGCCGGACTGTCTGACATTGTACCGGCAATCCGGTTGTGACGCATGTCGCCAGTCAGGATACAGGGGGCGTATGGCTGTTCATGAAGTACTGCCGGTTAATGATGTCTTAAAAGACAAGATTATCTGCGGCGCTTCGGAACAGGAGCTGTGGAACGCAGCAAAAAGAGAATTTCCAGACATTTCTTCTCTGGAAGTAGACGCCGTACAAAAAGTAAAAGAAGGCGTTACGTCAGTACAGGAATTACTGCGCGTGATGGGGACGGTGTGAGATGAGTTACAAGATAGACGAACTGCTGCTGCATGCAGCGGAAATGAACGCCTCAGACTTGCATATCAGTGAAGGAGGACCAATCATTATCCGTGTTGCCGGGACACTGGCAAAACCGGGCGGCGTACTCTCTGATGTTTTCTCCCTGTTTGAGCCGATAGTGCCGGAAAAACAGTATAATGCGTTGAAGATAAAAGGCGAATGTGATTTCGCTTATGCGCTTTCTTCCGGATACCGTTTCCGTATTAATTTATACCGCAGCATGGAAAAGCTGGATGCCGCTATCCGGATTATCCCCAAAAGTATTCCCACTTGCCATGGATTGGGATTGCCGGAAGCGCTGCAGAAATTTTCAGAATTAAAAAGCGGCCTGGTATTGGTTACCGGCGTTACGGGTTCTGGTAAAAGTACGACGCTTGCTGCGATCATTAATGAAATAAACAGGAACAGGGCTGTACATATTTTAACGCTGGAAGATCCTGTAGAATTCAGATTCACTTCAGACAGAAGCCTGATCCATCAACGGGAGATTGGAAACGATACCATGGATTTTGCTTCCGGGCTCAGGGCGGCGCTGAGGGAGGATCCTGATGTGATTGTCGTTGGGGAGCTGCGTGACCTGGAAACGATCTCCATTGCTGTTACGGCAGCGGAAACCGGGCATCTGGTGCTGGCTACGCTCCATACCCGCAGCGCGGTGGAAACTGTTGACCGCATTATAGATGTATTCCCGGATCAGCAGCAGCGGCAGATACGTGTCCAACTGGCCGGCTGTCTGCAGGGTGTGGTTTCACAGCAACTTTTGCCGGATAAGAGAGGCGGCAGGACGGCGGCTTTTGAAATTATGATCGTTACACCCGCTTTGCGCAACCTGATCCGGGAAGGGAAGACGCAGCAAATGGGTTCTTATATTCAAACTGGCGGTCAGTATGGCATGCAGACAATGGAGGCCGCCCTTGAGGAATTAAAATCACATTTTTGACGCAAATTATATTTGCGTCACAGCTGCGGTTCAAGGTATAATAATACTAACAGTATTGTACTAATAATTATTTTTTTACGATGAAAAGGAGATGCTATCATGAGTTTACTGGAAACGTTGTTAAAATCGATGACCTCTTCTTCTTCGCTGGACACCATGTCCAGACGGGCCGGCGGCAATAATGACCAGATGGCCGCGCTGATTACTGCTGCGCTGCCGATCCTGCTGCGGGCCCTGACGGCGAATGCTTCCACCAAGTCAGGCGCTGAGTCCCTGCAGCAGGCCCTGACCGAGCATACGGAGACCGGTTCTGTCGCGGAACAGTTTGAAACTGCAGATATTGATGACGGCGCGAGAATTCTGCAGCATATCCTGGGCAGTAATTCATCTTCTGTTATGAACGGTTTGTCCCGTCAGAGTGGTCTGAGCAACGACCAGGTCGGATCCGCCCTGGGAGCACTGGCTCCGGTATTGCTCAACAGTCTGTCCGCCGCATCCAACCGGGCACCGGTACAGTCTCGGAAGCCGCCTATTGACCTGAGCGACGGAATCGATGCATCGGATATCATGGGCTTTATGCAGATGATGTCTCAGGCTCAGGGCGGAGCTCAGCAGAGGCGGCCCCAGAATCAGGCTTCTTTTGACGGGAGTGATTTGCTGGGGCTTCTCTCCATGTTAAAATAATGGAACCGATGATTAATCAGCAGTTCCTATACGTTGGGAATTAAAAGGTGTTCGGTGGCTACAGCATAATTGTATACTGTAGCCGCCTCTTTTTTGACGGGAGGAAAAACGGATGGCCGGGCGTAAAGGGACCCGTTTGTCGCAAAAGTTAAGATGGGTTCTGCTGCGCGTGGTTCTGTTGGTGTTCTTGGCGCTTTTTGGGCTGGAGTACGCAGGCTATCCGCGATACGGGGCCAGTCAGTTTTTTGACTGGGGCCGCCGTATCATACAGTCGGACAGTTTATCGGATGCGGCGGACGTTCTGAAGAACGGGATGAAAAAGAAGGACGTTCCGGCATTCTCCGGGGTACCTGCCGATCTCAGCGCCTTAGCCCAAAGCGCGCCGTTTGTGACGTTGGATAATTTGCCGGAAAGTGAAGGACGGACCTTTATTGTACTGTACGGGAACGAACCGCAGTTTTCCGCGGAATTCAAGGCAAAGAACAATCCCTACTATTCTTTTTCGCCTTTGGACGAACTGGGGCGCTGCGGCTCCGCTTACGGTAAGCTGGGACCGGAATTCCTGCCCACCCGGCCCAGGGGGCCTCTCGGTATGGTCAAGCCTACCGGCTGGCGCTACAGCAAGTATGAGGAGATAGATAAGAAATACCTGTATAACCGGTGCCATCTGCTGGCGTTCCAGCTCACAGGGGAAAATGCCAATAAGCGGAATCTTATCACGGGCACCAGACATTTTAACGTGACGGGGATGCTTCCCTTTGAAAACCGGGTGGCGGATTATATACGCCGTACCCGTAAGCATGTGTATTACAGGGTGACCCCTGTCTTTAAGGGCCGCGAACTTGTGGCCCGGGGCGTGGCAATGGAAGCGCTTTCTGCGGATGACGGAGGCAGGGCGGTCCGGTTCCATGTTTTCGTGTACAACATGCAGCCGGGGATAAGGATCAATTACGCTGACGGTTCAAATCATCGGGAATGATTTTTTGAAAGCGTATGCTTTCACAACTGTTTATACTGCCGGATAAAGACGGCGGAATGGAATTTAATTATATGAAATATGTACTCGTAGCAATCAATTTGCCTGTAAAAAATCTGTTCAGACAGTTTATATACCGGCTTCCGGAGAACCTGTTGCAGGTGGGAGAGGGGTGGCGCGTTATAGTGCCTTTCGGATCGCAAAAGGTGGAAGGCTTTGTGGTGCAAGCCTTTTCCCGGGAGGAAGCTGCCGAAGTGTTGCAAAAGGATAATCCGGAATTCTCCTTTGCCGGTGTGAAAGAAGTGTCGGCAGTTCTGGGGACCCGTCCCTGGTTTAATGACGAGATGCTGCAGACGGCGAAATGGCAGGCAAAGTATTACCTGTGTTCTCTGGCGGAATCCATGCGTCTGTTTATTCCAGGCAAGACAAGTATCAGGCGTAAACCGGTGTACCAGGATGGAAAAATCATAGCCTATACTGTGGAAGAACGCCTGAAAGCGAAAACGGTTCTGGCCTACAGCATTACAGAGGCAGGCAGGGCAGCCTTGCAGGCAGGCAACTCGCGGGCAAAAGCGCAGATGCGGGCTTTGGAACTATTGCAGCAGGCTGAAGAGCCTTTGGACGGAAAAGAGGCGGAGGCACAGCATATCAGCGTTGCTGTGCTGCGGATACTGGCGGAAAAAGGCTGGGCGCTCCGGACTGAAAAACGCCTGCTGCGCAACAGCTATGACCGGCAGGCTGAACGGAAAGAAGCCCTGCAGCTTACTTCTGAACAGGAACAGGCTGTACTGACAATCAGGGCTTCGCTGGATCATTTTGCCTCTCCATGCCCTCAGGAATTCCTGCTCCAGGGTATTACCGGCAGCGGAAAGACGGAAGTGTATCTGCGGATTGCTGATTATGTGCTGCGGCAGGGAAGACAGGTCTTGGTACTGGTGCCGGAAATCGCCCTTACGGCACAGATTGTGCAGCGGTTTCAGGCCTGGTTCCATAATGAAGTGGCGGTGGTCCACAGCAAGCTGTCACAGAATGAGCGGGGCGACGTTTGGTATAGGATGCGGACCGGCGAGGCCAACGTTTTGATCGGTGTGCGCAGCGCTGTCTTTGCGCCTTTTAAAAACCTGGGCCTGGTTATCATGGACGAGGAACAGGAGAACAGTTACAAACAGGAAGAACGACCCTCTTATCATGCCAGGGAAGTGGCCCGCTGCCGTTGTAATAATAACAACGCGGTGCTGCTGCTTGGCAGCGCTACGCCTTCTCTGGAAACGTATTACCGGGCGGTTTCCGGAAGCATTGGCCATCTGCAGCTCACGTTCCGGCCGGGCGGTTCGGTTTTACCGGCTGTGGACGTGGTGGATATGCGGGAGGAACTGGCACAGAAGAATTATTCTGTCATTTCCCGGAAGCTGCGTCGGGAAATTGTTGCGGCGGTTCACGCCGGACAACAGGCTGTGGTGCTGCTGAACCGCCGGGGTTATTCAACTTTTGTCATGTGCAGGGACTGCGGGAAAACCCTGACCTGCCCCCATTGCGCTGTAAGCCTGGTGTATCATGCGGACGAACAGGTGATGCGCTGTCATTATTGCGGTAACACGTATCCGATTCCCCTGACATGTCGTGACTGCGGCAGCCGGCGCATTAAATTTTTCGGCAGCGGTACCCAGAAAGCGGAACAGGAAATCAGCCAGATGCCCGGCGTGCGGGTATTGCGCATGGATCAGGACAGCACGGCCACGAAGCTGGCCCATGAGGAAATTATCAGCCGTTTTGTAAAAAAGGAAGCTAACGTACTATTGGGGACCCAAATGGTTGCCAAGGGTCACGATATACCTGACGTTACCCTGGTAGGCATATTAGCGGCTGACAGCGCGCTGAACCTTCCGGACTTCCGTGCTTCCGAGCGGGGTTTCTCCCTGCTGATCCAGGCAGCAGGCCGGGCCGGACGAGGGGACAAGCCGGGCCGGGTAGTGCTCCAGACTTATAATCCGGAAAATGAGGTTATCAATTTTGCGAAAAAACAGGATTATGAGACTTTTGCAAAACGGGAACTGGCCCGGCGCAAAGAGTTGAACTATCCGCCTTATGGTGAAATTATTAAATTAACAGTTGTTGATAAAAATGAAAAAAAAGCGTGGGAGCTGGGCGATGAGGTTGCCCTGTTTTTACGGGACCGGTGCGTAACGGAGAAATGGGGACATACAGAGATTATGGGACCGTTTCCTTCCGGTGTAGCCAAGATAAGGGATCTGTACCGCATTAATATCGTAGTTAAATCCATGGAGATGGAGAAGGTGAAGGTTTGTCTGTCAGGCAGCAAGTTCAGGACAGTAAAGAATATTTATTTTGATGTGGATCCCATAACCGCAATATAATTTTTAAAATCATATAAAATGTGATATAATATAATGTATTTTATTGAATTCGATCATTTTTTGGAGGAAACATGGCAGTTCTGGAGATTAAACGCGCCGGCGATCCGGTTCTTAAAAAAGTTTGCGAACCGGTGAAGCGTATAGATAAAAAAGTTAAACGGATTTTGAAGGATATGGCAGACACGCTGTATAAATCCGGCAACGGTATCGGTCTGGCTGCGCCTCAGGTAGGCATCCTTCAGCGCATTGTGGTCATTGACCTGCAGGACGGAAACGGTTTGCTGGAACTGATTAATCCTGTCATAACTAAAAAGGAAGGTTCCAGGATTGTGGGGGAAGGCTGCCTCTCCGTGCCCAATTTTGAAGGGGAAGTGGAACGGGCGGAATATGTGGAGTGTGAGTTCACAGATCCTCGTGGCAAAAAACAGTTTATTGCCGCCGACGGACTGCTGGCCATTTGTCTTCAGCATGAGACCGATCATCTCGATGGCATCCTGTTTACGGATAAGGCCATAACCATCACTCTGAAAATTCCGGAGGAATGAACCATGTGGAACGTGATATTTATGGGTACGCCGGATTTTGCGGTGGGATCCCTGCAGGCCCTGCTGGAATCAGGGCAGTATCATATCCAGGCGGTGGTGACCCAGCCGGACCGCCCCAAAGGCAGGGGGCAGAAGGTTGTGGAAACTCCGGTGAAGACCTTTGCTCTGCAGCATGACCTGCCGGTGTTCCAGCCTTTGAAAGTGAAAGAGCCGGAGTTTGTACAGAAGCTAAAAGAATGGAAGCCTGATTTTATAGTAGTGGCAGCTTTTGGCCAGTTCCTGTCACAGGAAATTCTGGATATCCCAAAGTATGGATGCATCAATGTGCACGGATCCCTGCTGCCCAGATACCGGGGTGCTGCGCCGATGCAGTACGCAATCATGAACGGTGAAAAGGAGACCGGCGTAACCATTATGCGGATGGAAAAGGGCATGGACACCGGGGCGATGTACAGCAAAGTGACAGTGCCCATTGATGGGGAAATGAATTTTGCCCGCCTGCATGACGAACTGAAGGAAAAAGGTGCGAAGCTTCTGACGGATACACTGCCTGAGATAGCAGGCGGTCTGCAGCCGGAGGAACAGGACGACAGGGAAGCCACATATGCCACACTCATCACCAAAGAGATGGCAAAGATAGACTGGACCCGCCCTGCCCGGGAAGTGCATGACAGAGTGCGGGGCTTCGATCCCGTGCCGGGTGCTTTTACGTATTTGCCTGACGGGAAATTATTGAAGGTCTGGGAAACCCGGATTGCCTGCAACAGCACAGGGGCGCCTGCCGGGACAGTAGTTTCTGTCAGCAAAAAAGAATTTTCCGTAGCCTGCGGTGAAGGGGTGCTTCGTGTTCTGGCAGTACAGCCCGAATCTAAGAAGCGTATGCCGGCTGCCGTATTTTTAAACGGCCATGGTGTTAAAGCGGGAGATGTTTTGGGAAGTAAGGAGTAAGAAGTTTTATGGTTTCAGCGGTGGAAATGGCAGTGAATCCCAAGAAACGGGTTTTCCTGGCGCTGGTGTTATTCAGCGCCATTGTGACAGCCATCCTCTTGTTTTTTGTCTGGAAAGTGACATATCTTGGCTTTGAAGCTATCAGCCAGTTTTTGCCCACGGCATTCGGGCTTCTGGTGTTTGGCGCCATATTCTTCCTGTTTGCGGGAGAATTAGCGATCGTGCTGGCAATCATGGGTATGCCCCTGCCGAAAATTTTATACTTCTGGTCATGGAAAGCCATCAACTTTTTGTTCCCGTTTGCCGTGGGGTTAGGACGTATCCTCAACATTCCCCGGGAGAAAGTGGAACAGAGTTTTGTGGCGGTGAATAATGCCCTGGTAAAGCAGCACCATGTGAAGGTACCTTCTGACCGGCTGCTGATCCTGACACCTCATTGCCTGCAGCTGGATACCTGTCCCCGGAAGATTACCCGTAATATTGAAAACTGCCAGCAGTGCGGCGGTTGCTGCGTGGGCGGTCTGCTGGGGCTTTGTCACAAATATCATATGCATTTTGTGGTGGCTACCGGCGGGACGCTGGCCCGTCAGATGGTGGCCAAGGCAAGGCCCAAGGCTATCATTGCCGTGGCCTGTGAACGGGATCTGACCAGCGGCATACAGGATGTCTTCCCGATACCTGTCATAGCAATTTTTAACGAACGTCCCTTTGGCCCATGCTTTAACACACGGGTCAATATAGATAAAGTGGAAGAAGCAATCAGATTGTTAAGTGAAGACCTGCCGGAGGAAGCCAGTGCGTAAAGAAAGGTTTTCAGAATCGGCGGAAGGAACTGCCAAAAAAATTGTTCCGGTGAACGGAAGGGAAGCGGCCCTGCTGATATTGCTGCAAATCTGGGAAGAAAGGGCCTATACGGCCATCGCTCTGAACCGTGTGCTGCGGCAGACAAAGCTGGAAGAACCGGACCGGCGTTTTGCCACGGAGCTGGTCAACGGTTCTGTAAAAGCCAGAGGTACTCTTGATTTTATTCTTGACCAGATGGTGAATCGTCCGCTTCAGAAGCTGGAGCCAGTGATTCACTATATCCTCCATCTGGGCTTATACCAGATTTTTTATCTGGACCGTATCCCGGATTCCGCTGCCTGTAATGAGAGCGTGAATCTGGCAAAAAAGTTCAGCCATAAGGGTACGGATAAATTTGTGAACGGAGTGCTGCGGAGCAGCGTTCGGCAGAAAGACGTTCTATGGGAGATAATCCGGAAAGATGTTTCGCTGCGGCTCAGTCATCCCCAATGGTTGGTACAGCGATGGCGGAAACAGTTCGGTGAAGAAGAAACAGAAGCCCTGTGCCGTTGGGACAACGAACCGGCCAGTCTGTGCCTGAGAGTCAACACCCTTATGACAACACGGGACGCCTTTCTGCAGGATTTAAGGGAAATGGGCTGTGAGGGAGATGTGTCCCACTGGTGCCCTGATGGTATCGTGATTGCGAGATCGCCAGGGCTGCCGGCTCTGTTGCAAAACTTTCCCCAGAGTTTTTATGTGCAGGATGAAAGTTCCATGTTGCCGGCTCTGCTGTTGCAACCGAAAGCAGGCGAGCAGATTCTGGACATGTGCGCCGCGCCGGGAGGCAAGACCACCCATATCGCCGCGCTGATGGAGAACAAAGGCCGGGTGACGGCCTGTGACATATATCCGCATAAACTGAAACTGATAGAAGAAAACGCGAAACGCCTGAAGCTGGATAATATTAAAACCGAACTCCAGGACGGAACAGTTTTGCGGGAAGAGTGGATTGAAATATTTGACAGGGTTCTGGTAGATGCCCCCTGTTCCGGTCTGGGCGTGTTGCGGCGTCGGGCGGAAGCGCGCTGGACTAAAAAAGAAAAGGATTTACGGGAATTTCCGGCGCTGCAGCAGCGTATTCTGGAAAACGCCGGCCGGTATGTCAAAACCGGCGGTGTCCTGGTATACAGTACCTGCACCCTGGAAGAAAGCGAAAACGGGAAACAGATAGAAACCTTCCTGCAGAACAACAGGGAATGGAAACAGGCCGGCTTTGTCCATCCCCGTTCCGGCGAAGTGGTGAAAGAGCTGCAGCTGTATCCCCAACGGGATGGCGTGGACGGTTTTTACCTTACGCTGCTGAAAAAAGAGAAATAGTTTCCCTGGGATATTTACGGCGTTTTGTTTGCAAAACGATAGAGAATAACAGATAGTGTTTTGATAAACGTAGTATGAAGACTGAAATTTTCGGTATGCCTTTGCCACGGTTACAAACGGCGCTGGCAGAGTTGGGATTGAAAAAATTCCGCGCAAAACAGATATTTGACTGGCTGTACCAGAAGTGCGTGTTTGACTTTGCGCAGATGAGCAATCTGGGCAAAGCGGAGCGCCAGTTGCTGCAGGACTGTTTTTCGGTGTTGCCGGCGGAAATACATATTGTCCGCAGGCTGGATTCCTCCGACGGGCTGACACAGAAGGTTTTACTGGAGCTGCCTGACGGGAATGCCATCGAAACGGTGCTGATGCATCATGATTACGGGTACAGTGTCTGCGTTTCCAGCCAGGCCGGCTGCGATATGCACTGCGCATTTTGCGCCAGCGGATTGCATGGCGCTGCGCGGAACCTGACCGTTGCGGAAATCCTGGCGCAGCTGTATATGTTCCAGGCGCAGCTGCGGCCGCAGAATGAAAGGGTCAGCCGCGTGGTGGTCATGGGCAGCGGCGAACCCATGCTGAACTTTGATGCGGTCTTCGGGGCCCTGCAGTTTCTGCATCAGCCGGATGTTGGCAATATCGGCTACCGCAATATGACAGTCTCCACCTGCGGCATCATTCCGGGGATCAAAAAGATGCAGGGACTGAGCCTGCCGGTTAATCTGGCCATATCGCTGCACGCTGTCAGAAATGAACTGCGCTCGGAACTGATGCCGGTCAATAAGGGTTACCCGTTCCCGGATGTGATCGCTGCCGCGGAAGAGTATGCGGCCAGCAGCGGCAGGCAGGTCACCTATGAATATATTTTGCTGGCAGATAAGAATGACAGCGACAGGGATGCGGAATTGCTGGCAGAGTATCTGCGTTATAAACAGGCCAGTGTAAATCTGATCCCGGTGAACCCGGTTCCGGAGAAAGGATTTTTCCGGCCCGGGGAGAAACGTATTGAAAGGTTTTTATCCATATTGCAGCGGCACCGTCTGCATGTCACGGTGCGCAGGGAAATGGGAAAAGATATCAACGCGGCCTGCGGCCAGCTGCGGGCGGCGTTTGCCAGAGATAGTGGATTCAAGAAACACTGATTGGCTCGCATGTACGCTGACTGGAGGGATTGTTGTGTCAGTAGCGACCCGGACTCATAAAGGAAGAGTCAGGAAGAATAATGAAGACAGCCTGTTGCTGGAACGGCCGTATTTATTTGCCATAGCAGACGGTATGGGCGGCTATAATGCCGGAGAGGTCGCCAGCAAGCTGGCTTTGGAGAAACTAAAGGCGGAAAAAGAAGATTTGTACGGAAAAACAGGCTTTTCCCTGGTTTCCAAACTGTATCAGATTATGCGTGATATTAACTGGGAAGTTTACGATAAAGCCCGGTCTGATTCCGCACTGGAAGGAATGGGAACGACTCTTGCCGGTATTTATTTTAACGGTAAGGGAAAAGGATACGTGTTCAACGTGGGGGACAGCAGGGTCTACCTGTTGCGGCAGAACCATCTGAAACAGATCACCAGGGACCATTCCCTGGTGGCGGAAATGGTAGAGAATGGTGAACTGACACAGGAAGAAGCCTTCAACCATCCCCAGAAAAATATGCTGACACGGGGGATCGGCGTAAACAAGAACGTGAACGGCGACGTGTTTGTCATAGACATTTATACAGACGATATCATCCTGCTATGCAGCGACGGACTGACTGATATGCTGCATGACAATGAGATAACAGGATATCTGCAGATGGAAGATACGGAAGCCTCCGCCGACGCGCTGTTAAGTGCTTCGCTGGAAAAGGGAGGCAAAGACAATATTTCGTTCATTATACTGAAATTGGATCGGAAGGAGGTGGAACACGATGGTCGGTGAGATTTTAAACGGACGCTATGAAATCTTAAAATCCGTCGGATTTGGCGGCATGGCCGAAGTGTATCTGGCCAAAGATGTTCTGCTGGACAGGAAAATCGCAGTGAAAGTGCTGCGGAAAAAATTTTTGGACAACAAGAACCAGTTAGAACAGTTTAAACGGGAAGCGCGGTCCGCGGCCCGTCTGATCCATCCGTCCATTGTGACCATCTATGATGTCTGTGATGAAGGGGATATCAGTTATATTCTGATGGAATATGTGGAAGGCGTCAGCCTGAAGGCGTTTGAGGAACAAAACGGACGTATGGACCCGGCTCTGGCCGTGGCCCTGACAGCACAACTGGCTTCTGCATTGGACCATGCCCACAAGCATAACATTATCCACTGTGACATCAAACCGCAGAACATCGTGCTGACGGAAGCCATGGTACCGAAAATCGTAGATTTTGGTATTTCGCGGATTGTTTCCAATGAGACTATGGCTTTTACTGCTTCCGTAGTAGGATCCGTCCATTATTTTTCGCCGGAACAGGCTCAGGGGCTGGCGGTAACGGCGCAGTCGGACATTTATTCCCTGGGAATTGTATTCTATGAAATGCTGACGGGGAAGGTTCCGTTTGACGGCAATAATGCTGTCTCCGTGGCCCGTAAACAGGTAGAGGAACAGGCACCGCCTTTAAGGCAATATTGGCCGGAAGCGCCTGATGCATTGCAGGGGATTATTGATAAAGCGCTGGCTAAAAATCTTCAGGACCGTTACGCGACAGCTGAGGATATGAAAAACGATCTGATGCGTGTTAAAAATCTGATTTATCCCAGTAAAAACAACGAAACGTTCCTGGATCAGACCATACCGCTGCAGGCGATTGCGACAACATCCCCGGTGAAAGCTGCAACAGCGGCTGCACCGGGACCGTCAAAGGCACGGTCGCGTTCGGAAGAGGAAAAATATCAGACTCTGATCATGAGCCTGCCGAGTTTCCTTACCCGGGAAGTGGATGACGATACCAGTGAATACGGACAGTTTGAAGAGCCGGAGAGCACAAGAAAAGTTGTGCCGGTAAACGCGGAGCAAAAAGCTGCTGATACCGGTACGCAGACATCTGCTGCTGCAGTTTTGGGAACGGCAGCAGCTTCAGCGGCGGCAATTGCGGCAATGGGTGCGTCTGAAGCGGAGCAGCAATCTCTGTTTACAGAAGACACAGATACAGTTCCTGTAACAAAGAAGGCGGAACCGGTAGACAGACCGGCTGTCAGAGATGAAGAAACGGATGGCAAACCGGTGGTGATTCCGGTTGCGGATATGAACGGTGCTTCCAAACCGGAAATTTCCACACCGGGGATCAAACCGCCCGGTTCTGATTTGTCAGTCGTCGGCACGTCTGCAGTTGCTGTGGAGGGCCAGAAGGAAGGCCCGGATTCTGTGGAACCGGAGCAGGAAAGAAAGAATGATAAGCCGAAGAAAAAATCGGGGTTTTTAAAGAAATTAATAGCAGCTGTATTATTGTTGTTCGTGTTGATTGCAGGAGGGATTTTCTATTTCTTCAGTTCCTCCAAGCCTGAAATTACTGTACCGGATGTTAACGGTAAACCGGTTGCGGAAGCGCAGCAGGTATTGGAAGCCCAGGGATTCAGAGTCGAAATTGAGAATAGAGTGGATACCAGCGTTAAACCGGGTACGGTTTTGCGCATGGATCCGGTGGCCGGTATCAGGCGGAAAGAGGGGGCTACCATCACATTGGTTGTTTCCGGAACAGAAAAGACGACAGCGGTTCCGAAAGTCGTGGGGCTGAAACAGGACCAGGCGGAAAAGCTGCTGTCGGAGAAGAACCTGCGTATTGAAAAAATTGAGTACAAGTGGGAACAGGACAAGCCGGAAGGTATCATCCTGAGCCAGTCGCCGGAAGAAAAAAGCCAGCTGGGCGAAAACGGCGCGGTAAACATTGTTATCAACAAAAAAGAAGAAAAGAATGTGGCAGTGCCTGACCTGAAAGGGATGACCCTGGCAGAAGCCAGAAAGAAACTGGAAGATCTGAAGCTGAAAGTAGAAGTGAGAGAGGAAGACAGCGAAAAGAATAAAGACACGGTAATCGGGATGTCGCCGGAAGTGAGCGATACAATTACGGAAGGCTCTACGGTAGTTCTGCTGGTTTCCAATGCGAAAAAGCAGGCCGGTTTCCCGGCTACGCCTGACAAAATCAACAGCAACAGCGGCAAGAGCAACGGCAGCGTGACTGTGAACAGGACCACCGGGGCCCGGTATGCCGAATTTGTGGTGCCCGGAACCGGAACCCATACGGTGCAGATCGTTTCCAACAACGGCCGGTCGCAAAAAGTGGAAGTGTCCGGATCCTATAACGGCGGTGTGCGGCTGCGTACAAAGGTTGACAGTGATGTACTGCGTGTCGGTTTCTATGTTGACCACAGGCTGGTAGAGGAGAAGAGTTGGTAACATCAGGATTGGTAGTTCGGTCTTACAGCGGATATTATTACGTGGATTGTGCCGGCGTTATGATAACCTGTAAGGTCAAAGGGCACATGAAACAAAAACGGTTCTCACTGTGTACCGGCGACCGGGTAAAATTGGAAGTTAATCCGGACAAGGCGGACGAGGGGATGATCACAGCTGTGCTGCCCCGCAGTAATTATCTGGAAAGACCTACGGTGGCGAACCTTGACCTGCTGGTAATCACCCTGGCGCTGGTACAGCCGGACTTCAGTTTTCTGATCGCGGATAAATTGCTTGTGCTGGCGGAAGCGGCAAACATTCCAGTACTGCTGGTGCTGTCCAAGGCAGACCTTGCAACGGAAGAACAGAGGGAAAGAATTGCTTCGGTGTATCGGAAGATTGGGTATGAAACCTTTGTGATTTCTTCCAAAACAGGAGAGGGCATTGACGCCCTGCGCCAGCGTCTGGCGGGCAAGGTAACGGCTTTCGGTGGGCCCAGCGGGGTGGGAAAATCCTCTGCGTTGAATGCTATTCAGCCCGGTGTCTTGAGGACTACAGGGGAAATCAGCACAAAAATCAGCAGGGGGAAGCATACCACACGGTATACGGAACTCATTTCCTTCAACGGAGGGTATCTGGCCGATACGCCCGGTTTTGGCAACGTGATGATGGAAAATCTTGAACCGGAAGCGTTGCCGGCCTGTTTTCCCGAGTTCAGGCAGTTTGAAGCAACCTGTAAATTCTCACCCTGCAGTCACACCCATGAACCGGTCTGCGGCGTCAAGGATGCGGTGCAGGAAAACCGGATCGCCTCTACCCGTTACGCATCTTATTTGTCAATCCTGGAAGAGTTAAAAGAAAACAAAGCGAGGAACCGAAGATGATCAAAATAGCCCCGTCCATATTATCGGCAGATTTTTCCTGCCTGGGAGACGAGATCCGGAAGATAGAAAAGGCCGGCGCCGACTGGGTGCATATTGATGTGATGGACGGCAATTTTGTGCCGAACCTGACCTTTGGCGCGCCGGTGGTGAAAAGAATACGGAACGTGACCAGGATGTTTTTCGACTGCCATCTGATGGTAGACCATCCGGAAACCTATATTGAGGATTTTGCCGCAGCCGGTGCAGACCAGATCGTGGTGCATGCGGAAGCTACAAAGCATTTGCACCGCTGCATACAGGCCATCCATGCCAAAGGAATCAAAGCCGGCGTGGCGTTGAATCCGGCCAGTTCCTTAGCTTTGATTGAAGAAATCCTGCCCGATGTGGATATGGTGTTGCTGATGACGGTGAATCCGGGCTTCGGCGGGCAGCAGTTTATCTCTGCCGTATTGCCGAAGATCAGCCGGCTGCGCCGGATGTTAGACCTGGCCGGCCTTTGTACCGACATTCAGGTAGACGGCGGCATCAATGCGGAAACGGCCCGGCAGGTTGTGGGGGCCGGGGCGACGGTGCTTGTGGCGGGTTCGTACGTGTACGGGGCGAAGGATGTGAACGCCGCGGTAAAGAGCTTGCGCGGGTAAGCGCCTGCAAAGGAATTATTCAGCGTTTCCTTAAATGCAGGCTTGTCCGATTGACAGACGCGTGATTTCATATTAAACTATATAGCGAAAACAGTCTTTGGGGCAGGGTGAGTGTGTCCGGAAAATCCGGTGCATAATTCCCAACCGGCGGTACAGTCCGCGAGCCGACAGCGCCTGGTGCGCCGACGCACGATCCGGTGTGATTCCGGAACCGACAGTATAGTCTGGATGAGAAAAGACATGTAGGAACGATTTGTCTTGCCATAGGAAATGCCTCCTGACGTTTCCTGTGGTTTTTTATTTTGGAGAGTTGCCTATGTCTGACTATGAAATGTATATGCGCAGGGCGTTGGAACTTGCCCGACGGGCAGAAGGCTGTACCAGTCCCAATCCCATGGTGGGCTGTGTGATTGCCGACGCAGATGGAAAAATAGTCGGCGAAGGCTGGCACCGTAAGGCGGGGACGCCCCATGCGGAAGTGAACGCCATCGCGGACATGAAGGCGAAGCAACGGCAGGGCTACACCGCGTTTGTTACGCTGGAACCCTGTTCCCACTGGGGACGGACCGGCCCCTGCTGCGAAGCACTGATCAAAGCGGGCATCAAACGGGTGGTGGCGGCCATGGAAGACCCCAATCCCAAAGTGGCGGGCAACGGATTTCGCCGTTTGCGGGAAGCTGGCGTAGAGGTTATTACAGGCGTCTGCGAAAAAGAAGCAAGGCGTCTGAATGAACACTTTTTACTGTGGGTTACCCAAAACCGTCCCTTTGTCAGTCTGAAATTTGCGGAGACGCTGGACGGCAAACTGGCTACTACTGCCAGGGATTCCCGTTTCGTGACGGGACAGGAGGCGCATACGTACAGTCATTACCTGCGTAAGATCCATGACGCGATCCTGGTAGGCATTGGTACGGTACTGGATGATGATCCGGAACTGACCACAAGGCTGGTGGAGGGGAAAAATCCCATCCGCATCGTGTTGGACAGCAGGGCCAGGATTCCACTGACGGCAAAGGTGCTGCAGGGGGATGCGAAGACGGTAGTGGTTACCGCTCCGGAAGCGGATACAGATACGTGCGATACACTGCGGCGTCTGCATAACGTGGAAGTGGTAACTCTTCCCTGTGAGAATGGCAAAATTTCCGTTTCTGCTTTGCTGCAGTCCTTATATGAGCATGAGATTACATCTGTTTTGGTGGAAGGCGGCAGCGAAGTGCTGGGCTCGTTTTTGGACAGTCAGATTGCCGACAGGGTCTACGCCTTTATTGCGCCGAAACTGGTGGGAGGAACCCATGCACTGCCTTCCGTTGGAGGCAGGGGCATTGAGCGAATGTCCCAATGCGCAACGGTTGTGGAACCGGAACTGCTGACCCTGGGGAAAGACTGGCTGATCACCGGCAGAGTAACGTTTTAAAAAGAAACGAAGAGGCTCTCCTTTGTCTGGCTGATAAACCGTATGGCATTGTTTGTCTGCATGAGCAAGGAATGGGTTTTTACTTACGAAAACGCAGTTATATAAAAACGCTTTAAGACTGTTAAAGAGAGGATGTATCATGTTTACGGGTTTAATAGCTTCCCTTGGCACGGTGGAACGACTGGCGGAAGGAAGTACAAGCTGCCGGCTGACGGTTCGCGCTCCCCAGTTACTGTCCGGTGTAAAAATCGGGGACAGTATTGCCGTGAATGGTGTCTGTTTAACGGTAGTGCATCTTCGGGGCGATACCTTTACGGCGGACGTGATGCCGGAAACCGTGCGCAGGACCACCCTGCATCTGCTGCAGCCGGGGGACAGGGTGAATCTGGAAAAAGCGCTGCGGCCCACGGACGGTCTGGACGGGCATATCGTGCAGGGACACGTGGAAGGTGTGGGAACGATTCAGCAAATTATTTCGGAAGGCAATGCACGGGTGTACCGGATCCAGGCGCCCGGGGAACTGCTTCGTTATATAGTAGAAAAAGGTTCCATCGCCGTGGACGGCATTAGCCTGACGGTGACGGAAGCCGATGATTCCGGTTTTGGGGTTTCCCTGATTCCCCATACGGCAAAGATGACCACGCTGGGTTATAAAAGCGCAGGCGATGCCGTCAATCTGGAAACAGATATCCTGGCCCGGTATGTAGAGAAAATGCTGGGGATGGATAAAAAGGGGAGCGGTTTTGCGGGCCGGCATAAGCCGGGAGCTGCTGAGAATAACAATTCAGAACCGGAATTAACGGAAGCGTTTTTGCTCCGGCATGGTTTTTAAGGAAACGTTGATTAAACAGCGCTTCTTTTACGGAATTAGTAAGAAAAGTATCAGTAAGATCAGTTAGGTTTTTCCATTAAAGGCGGAGTGGAGAAAAAGATGAAAGACTTTACGTTCAACACGATTGAAGAAGCCATCGCTGCCATCAAAGCGGGGAAGATGGTGCTGGTGACCGATGACGAGGACCGGGAAAACGAAGGCGACCTGATCATGGCGGCCCAGTTCTGTACCGGGGAGTCCATCAATTTTATGGCGAAGGAAGCCCGGGGCCTTATCTGTATGCCGGCCGATGCCGAAATCATGGACAAATTACAGTTCAGTGCTATGGTTTCCCACAATACGGACAATCACGAAACGGCCTTTTCCGTTTCCATCGATCACGTGGATACCACGACGGGCATTTCGGCTTATGAGCGGGCTTACACTATGAAAAAGGTAACGGAACCCGGCGCCCAGGCAATGGATTTCCGGCGGCCAGGCCATGTGTTCCCGCTGCGCAGCCGGAAAGGCGGGGTGCTGGTGCGGACCGGGCACACGGAAACCACCACGGACCTGTGCCGGCTGGCGGGCCTGACACCGGTAGGCATCTGTTGCGAAATTATGGATGAAGACGGCCATATGATGCGTACACCGCAGCTGATTGAGTTCGCGAAGAAACACAATCTGGTGTTTATAACGGTGGCCTCGCTGGTGGCGTACCGCAAGCAGCATGAAAAGATGGTGCACCGGGTGGCGGAGGCAAAGCTGCCTTCCAAATTCGGTACCTTTAAAATTATCGCCTATGAAAACGATTTGGACGACTTATGCCACATCGCCCTGGTCAAGGGAGAGGTTGCAGGGAAGAAAGACGTGATGGTGCGGGTCCATTCGGAATGTCTCACCGGAGACGCCTTCGGAAGTTTGCGCTGTGACTGCGGCGACCAGCTGGCTTCCGCCCTGCGCATGATTGAAAAAGAAGGCTGCGGCGTCGTGGTCTATATGCGACAGGAAGGCCGGGGCATCGGGCTGGCCAATAAGATACGGGCTTACGCACTGCAGGAGCAGGGACTGGATACCGTGGAGGCCAATGTGCGGCTGGGCTTTGCCCCGGACTTGCGGGACTACGGCATGGGCGCCCAGATTTTATCAGATTTGGGTCTCACCAGTGTGCGGCTGATCACCAACAATCCGGCAAAACGGGCCGGCTTATCCGGTTACGGCATCACGGTCACCGGACGAGTGCCCATTGAAATTGCACCCAATCAGTACAATGAGTTTTATCTGGAAACCAAGGAAAATAAAATGGGGCATGAGCTGTCGGATCTGCATCTGGGGTGTCATTGCGGCAGTCATAAAGAATAAGCATGGAAAAACATCGCAAAACTGTATACGATTGCTATTCCACGGATTTATACGCCTGTGGCTTCGAAACTCGAGGCTGCGCCTCTCGGACAGTCTCGCCACGACGCCGTACTTCATCTTGTGGAATAACACAATCGTCCCCGATGTTTTGCTCATGCATTTCCCTATCAGCTTAATTGAACTTATTATAGATTTTTTAAATATACTGAGAATGAACTATACGAGGAGGACTGAAAATGAAAACATTGGAAGGCATGTTATCGGCAAAAGGATTGAAGCTGGCAATCGTAGTTTCCCGGTTTAATGAATTTATTACCAGCAAGCTGTTGGGCGGAGCGGAAGACGCCATCCACCGCACGGGCGGAAACACCGATGAGGTAGTTCTGGTCTGGGTGCCCGGGGCTTATGAGATTCCTTTGGTTGCGCAGAAGCTGGCGGAAAGCGGGAAGTTTGACGCAGTAATTGCGTTGGGAGCCGTTATCCGTGGCTCCACTCCGCATTTTGATTACGTCTGCGCAGAAGCGGCCAAGGGTGTTGCCCAGGCGTCCATGAAGACCGGCGTGCCGGTGGCTTTTGGCATCCTTACCACGGAGACCATCCAGCAGGCCGTGGAGCGTGCCGGAACCAAAGCAGGGAACAAGGGCTATGACGCAGCCATGAGCGCTATCGAAATGGCCAACCTGTTCAAAAAATTATAAAAAGATTTGCGATAAGGGGTACCATGGAAGAAATCAAAACGAATACTGTTGATAAAACCGAAGATAAGGCTGCCAAAGCAAAGTTTACCAGTGAAGCGGACATTTTAACCCGTGCCACTGTGGGGGACGCGCGCATTTATGTCGCCCGGACCACACGTCTGGTGCGCAAGCTGTCCCTGCGCCATAATCTGTCCCACCTGGCTACCGCCGCCCTGGGACGTACCGTTACCGGAGCACTGCTGCTGGCTGCCACCATGAAAAACGAGGAAGGCGTTGGCATCAAAGTTACCGGCGACGGACCGGTCCAGGGCATTACGGGAGAAGCCCAGGGAGGCATTGCCCGGGGTTATGTGGGCAACCCGGATGTGTACCTGCCACCGAAAAACGGTCATCTGGATGTTGGCGGAGCGGTTGGCAGCGGCACCATTTCCGTGACCCGTTACACAGCCGGCGCGAAACCTTTTACCGGAACGGCGGAACTGGTGGACGGCGAGATTGCCGACGATCTTACAAGATATCTTTACACTTCCGAACAGACACCGTCTTCTGTGGGTTTGGGCGTGCTGGTGGACGAAAAAGGCGACGTGCAGGCGGCAGGGGGCTGGTTCATCCAGGCATTGCCTAACTGCAGCGAGGAAACCCTGGAGCAGCTGGATAAAAATGTGCGGAATACTCCTTATGTTTCAAGTCTCATCGACATGGGCTTCACGCCGGAGCGGATCATTCAGATGCTGGGAAAAGATATGAAAGTGGAAATCCTGGACAGCTACCCGCTGCACTTCGGCTGCCGCTGCAGCCGTGAACGGGTAGAAGGCGTCCTGCAGACCCTGCCGAAAAAAGAGCTGAACCAGCTGGCGGAGGATGAGAAAACGGAAATTACCTGTCCGTACTGCAATGCAAGATATGAATTCTCCCGGGAAGAGATAAAACAGCTTGTGCAAAAGGCTAAAAAATAGAAAGAGGGGACTTACCATGCTGAATCAGATTTCATTGTTTGCGGCCAATACGAAAGGTGCGTTAAGTAAAATAACAGGCGTGCTGGCTCAGTCAGAAGTTAATATTTATACGATGCTGGCGACGGACAGCGCGGAGTTCGGCATTGTCCGGCTGATCGTTGACAAATCGGAAGAGGCAAAGTCTGCCTTGGAAAAAGCCGGTTACCAGTGCCGCCTGGACAAAGTCCTTGCCATTGACATGGCTTCGGATAAGCCGGGCACGCTGAACCGGATCCTTTCCGATCTGCAGAATGCCAATGTGATGATCCGCTATCTGTACATTTCCTTTGACCGCAGCGACAGCACGCCCATTGCGGTGTTCTGCACCGACGAACCGGAAACGGAAACGTTCCTGCGGGGCAAGGGCTACCGGCTGCTGGATCGTTTCTGATAAAAAATTCCTTTAGCCTGGCATGATATTGCGAAAACTATTATTGAAAAATAATATTTAAGAAAAAGATAAAGCGCGATTACATATCCCGACAGGATACATGACCGCGCTTTAACTATTTAACTTTCTACAGCTTTACACCATCTCTGCCAGTTCCAGTATCAGGCGCGCACTCTTGGCCCACCCCAGACAGGGATCGGTAATGGAACGGCCGTACACGCCACCGCCGATTTTCTGGTTGCCGTCTTCCAGGTAGCTTTCAATCATGATGCCTTTGACCAGCTGCCGGATATCGGGGGAAACCTGACGACTGTGCATCACGTCTTTGGAAATGCGGATTTGTTCCAGATATTTTTTCCCGGAATTGGAGTGGTTAGCGTCCACAATGACGGCCGGGTTAACGACCTCCCGTTCGTGATAGGCGTCCAGCAGTCCCTGCAGATCTTCATAATGGTAGTTGGGCATGTTGTTGCCAAATTTGTCAACATAACCACGCAAAATGGCGTGAGCCAGCGGATTGCCTTTCGTGCGCACTTCCCAGCCGTGGAAGAGGAAGCTCTGTTCATGCTGGGCCGCTTCAATCGAATTCATCATGACGCCGATGTCGCCGCCGGTGGGGTTTTTCATACCTACGGGAATGCCCACGCCGCTGGCAATCATCCGGTGCAGCTGGTCTTCCACGGAACGGGCGCCGATGGCTGCATAGGATAACACATCGGAAAGGTAGCGGTGGTTTTCCGGGTAAAGGATTTCTTCCGCGCTGGTGAGACCGGTTTCCTGCACTACACGTACATGCATCTTACGGATGGCGGTGATGCCAGCCAGCATGTCTTCCTTTCCTTCCGGGTTGGCCTGGTGCAGCATACCTTTATAACCGACGCCGATGGTCCGGGGCTTGTTGGTGTAAACCCGGGGAATCAGCATCAGTTTTTCTTTCACTTTTTCCTGCACGGCTGCTAGGCGGTGAATATAGTCCAGCACCGCGTCTTCATTGTCTGCGGAGCAGGGGCCGATCACCAGGATGAAACGGGCATCTTTGCCGGAAATAATATCTCTGATTTCTTTATCTCTTGCGGTTTTGGCGGCTAAAGCTTCAGAGCCAAGCGGATAATCCTGCATCAGTTCCTGGGGCGACGGCAGCTTCCGTATGAATTCCATCTGCATTTCCATTTGCGGTTCCTCATTTCCTTTCGAATTGTATATATAATACCATACTTTCACAAAGAGCGTTGTAAAATTACTGCTAAAAAGGTTACAGCTCTGTATTGACAAATCGAACTTCTGTTTGTATAATGAGTGCAGGAAAGTTTTCGACGAACGCAGGAGGTTTAATTATGGCAGGTATTTCTAATGATAAATTACGGGCGCTGGACAGCGCCATGCGGCAGATTGAAAAGGATTTCGGCAAAGGCTCCATCATGCGTCTGGGCGAAGCCAGCGCCAAGATGAATGTGGAAACCATTCCTACCGGGGCTTTGTCTCTGGATATTGCTTTAGGTGTCGGCGGCATCCCCCGGGGACGTGTTGTGGAAATCTACGGGCCGGAATCTTCCGGCAAAACGACAGTAGCGCTGCATATGATTGCGGAAGCCCAGAAGATGGGCGGCTATGCGGCTTTTATTGACGCGGAGCATGCTTTGGACCCGGATTATGCCCGCCGTCTGGGCGTGGATGTTGATAACCTGCTGATTTCCCAGCCGGATAACGGGGAACAGGCGCTGGAAATCTGTGACGCGCTGGTTCGGAGCGGCGCCATTGATATCATCGTCATCGACTCTGTAGCGGCCCTGGTACCCCGGGCAGAAATCGAAGGGGAGATGGGGGACAGCCATGTGGGTCTGCAGGCCCGGCTTATGAGCCAGGCGCTGCGCAAACTGACCGGTATCATTTCGAAATCAAAATGCGCCACGATTTTTATCAATCAGATCCGCGAAAAAGTGGGCATTATGTTCGGCAACCCGGAAACCACCACCGGCGGCCGTGCGCTGAAATTCTATTCTACCATCCGTATGGAAGTGCGGAAGGTGGAAGCTATCAAGAACGGCAACGATGTCATCGGTTCCCGCACCCGCATCAAGGTAGTCAAAAACAAAGTAGCCCCGCCCTTTAAGCAGGCAGAATTCGACATCATGTACGGACAGGGCATTTCCCGTACCGGCTGTCTGGTGGATCTGGGCGTGGACCTGGATATCCTGCAGAAGAGCGGCGCCTGGTTCTCATACGGGGACGTACGTATCGGTCAGGGTAGGGAAAAAGCCAAGGAATTTTTACAGGATAACCCGGAAGTGGCGGCAGAAGTGGAAGCAAAGATTCGCGAACTCACTGTTAATAAACTGATGGCTCCGAAGGAGTTGGAAGGAGTAGCGGCAGATGTTCCGGAACGCCAGCAAATCCCTGACAACCAGTAACGAAGTCTACGAATACGCTCTGAGTCTGCTGGATCGCCGGGAACACGGTGAAAAGGAACTGGTGCAGAAGTTGCGGCGGCGCTGTTCTTCTTCTGAACTGATCCGGGAGACCGTGGCAAAGCTGAAAGATTACGGCCTGCTTAATGAAGAACGCTATGCCAGACGTGTCTTTGAATCCTGGCGGAGCAGAAAAGTCTACGGAAAGCTGCATCTGCAGGCGGAACTTTTGAAAAAGCAGGTGGGCGAGGCATATATTCCTGTCATTTTGGCCATGCTGAGCGAAGAAGAAGAAATGCAGCGTGTACGGGCAGCATACCGGCAGGTTGCAGTCAGGCACGATAAAAAATATGACGTTACGACAGAAAAGGGCGTGGCAGCGTTGGCGCGGTATTTCTCCGCCAGAGGGTTCGGTCCCTCCATGATCCGCACAGGTCTGGCTCTGGCGAAAGAAGATGCCATGTCAAGGTCCCAGGAATAGTACGTGTACGATTCGTAAGCTAATGAGTCAGTTATAACTTAAAAAATATCCCCAAAAGGCGAGGTCGGCACAGAAACGCATTTCAGCATTGCCGCCTTGACTTTTTGGGGATTTTTCATTAAAATTATAGTTGCCAGTCGTGTAAGTAAAATTAATCAGTATTTCCAAAAATTAAAGATTTTTCGTATTTCACGAGGCGAACCACCGTATCGGTTGCCTTATTTTTATGTCGTAAACGAAGGAGGTGAAAGAAAATTTTTGAAACAGTGATTGCTGCAGTTGTGGCTTTGGCTATTGGCGGCGGCGCGGGTTATGTGTTGCGCAAGAATGTGGCGGAAGGAAAGCTGGCCACAGCGGAAGAAAAAGCCAGCCGCATGATCAAAGAAGCCGAAGAAACAATTGAAGCAAAGAAAAAAGAATCCTTAATGGAAGCTAAGGATGAGATTCATCGCTTGCGTTCCGATATGGAACGTGAAAATAAAGAACGGCGCAACGATCTGCAAAGACAGGAACGCCGTCTGGTACAGAAAGAGGAAAATCTGGACCGCAAGATTGACGCTTTTGAAAAGAAAGAGGAAAATCTTACAGTAAAAGAATCCAAACTGAATGCTGCACAGGAAAAGGTCGACGCTCTTTACCAGAGACAGTTGCAGGAACTGGAACGGTTATCCGGTTTAAGCAGCGAAGACGCGAAGCAGGAACTGTTGGCTGCAGTCCGCGACGATGTACAGCATGACACTGCCGTTATGATCAAGGAAATGGAACAGCGCGCGAAAGAAGAGGCCGATAAAAAGGCCCGGAACATTATCGCGCTGGCCATCCAGCGCTGTGCTGCCGATCAGGTGGCGGAGACTACGGTTTCCGTAGTTGGTCTGCCCAATGATGAAATGAAAGGCCGGATCATCGGCCGGGAAGGCAGAAATATCCGCACGCTGGAAACCCTGACAGGCATTGATCTGATTATCGATGATACTCCGGAAGCAGTTATTATTTCCGGTTTTGACCCCGTACGCCGGGAAGTTGCCCGCATCGCCCTTGAAAAGCTCATCAATGATGGACGGATTCATCCGGCCCGTATCGAAGAAATGGTTGAAAAAGCCCAGAAAGAGGTTGAGCAGAACATCAGGGAAGCCGGTGAACAGGCAACCTTTACCGTTGGTGTCAACGGTCTGAGACCAGAGCTTATCAAATTGCTGGGACGTCTGAAATACCGTACCAGTTACGGGCAGAATGTGCTGAATCATTCCATTGAAGTGGCGCAGCTGGCCGGCATCATGGCCTCAGAATTAGGCGTGGATGTTACATTGGCAAAACGTGCAGGCCTCCTGCATGATATTGGCAAGGCGATTGACCACGAAATGGAAGGTTCCCATGTGGAACTGGGCGTGGAAGTTGCCAAGAAGTTCCGTGAGTCCGGATTTGTAATCAATGCAATCGGTTCCCATCATGGGGACATTGAACCCAATTGCGTGGAATCTGTACTGATTGCCGCTGCGGATGCAGTATCGGCTGCCCGTCCGGGCGCCCGCAGAGAGACTCTGGAAAGTTATCTGAAACGATTGACACGATTGGAAGAGATTTCCGAATCCTTTGACGGTGTGGAGAAGTGCTATGCTGTTCAGGCTGGACGCGAGATCCGCATCATGGTTAAACCCGAAGTCATTGACGACACGAAAGCCGTTTTGCTGGCCCGCGATATCTCCAAGAAGATTGAGGAAGAAATGGAATATCCCGGACAGATCAAGGTGGTCATCATTCGTGAGACCCGGGCTGTTGACTATGCGAAGTAAATATATGGCTGCGTTCCGTAAGGCTCGCAGCCATTTTTTAAGAAGGTGATAATATATGCGTATACCGGGAGCCGGCGGCGTACAGGATATCCGTATTTATGAGGTTGCGTTCCAGGATGCCTGGGAACTGATTTTTGACTGTCTGAACGATATCGGCATCGATGTGGATGAACGGGATGAAGAGCATCATGTCATTCACGGGCATAAACGGAAAAAATATTTTGACGTTACCCTGCAGGACATGGGTGACGGTGCGGTACAGCTGTTCTTTGACCAGCATAAAAAATATATCGAAGTGTATACATGGAAGCCGGATTACAGTGATGTGGACGCGTTTTACAAGCTGTATGAACAGCGCCTCATTGAGATGAAGGCGTTCATCCGTTGCACCAGCTGCGGGCACAAGGTGAGGGCCAACACGAAATTCTGTCCCGAATGCGGCACGCGGATTAATTTCAATGAAGATGTGATTGACAATTCGGATGAAAAGAAGAGTATTTTTGATTCTATTTTCCGTAGTGATGATTGAATAATGTACATAAACCGTTGCAGCCGGTAAGACATAAGCAAAACATCGTGCACGCTTGCATTATTCCATGAGATGAATTCATGGAATAGCAAACGGGAACAGTTTTGCGATGCCTTACCGGCTGCAATGGTTTTTTACGTTTTGTTCTCTGCAAAACAAAAAAGCTGCTCTCCGAAGAGAACAGCTCATTGTATCATTTCTGATTATGCGCGGGTAACTTTGCCGGAACGCAGGCAACGGGTGCAGACATTCACACGTTTCACTTCGCCGTCTACGACAGCCCGTACAGTCTGTACATTGGGCTTCCAGGCAGCTTTGGTGTGACGGTTGGAATGGCTTACGTTGTTGCCGGACATGATGCCCTTGCCGCATACTTCACAAATATGTGCCATCGTGGTTCGACCTCCTTCACAGAATCAAGCATATAGCTACTCATTAAATTAACATGAGTATATTACCACATGTGTAACTGAAAAGCAAGCATTTTTCAAAAATGTCAAAGAAAAAAGTGAAAATAATGCTATAATCTATATATATTTAATGCAGAAAGGACGGGAAGGCATGGAGAACTGGTGGCAGAAACCGATTACTGCCTTAAAGGGAATCGGTTTCAAACGGGCAGAAGCCTTTGCCCGTCTGGAAATCGTAACGATTGGGGACTTGCTGAATTATTATCCCCGGCTGGACAGTTACATCGATTATTCCCATCTTGCAACCATTCGGGAACTGAAAACGGATGGCAGCCGCCAGATTTTTGAAGCGGATGCCTTACGGGCTCTGGAGAGAGTGTCCGGCGGTGGAAGGCGGTATGCGGTCATCACCGTGAAAGATGAAACGGGATACGCGGAAATTTTCTTGTTCGGGGCCCAACGCTTCCAGGCCCGTCGTTTTAAACCGGGCAGCCGTCTTCTGATTACGGGCCGGGTAAAACCGGGACGTACGGCCAAAGCCGTGAGCGAAGTGTTGCTTCAGCCATGCGATGAGGTGAATCTTGACAGATCGGTAGGCATTCTGCCGGTGTACAATTTAACGGAGTCGCTGACACAGCAAAATCTCCGGGCGGCGGTACGGCAGGCGTTGCAGCTGGCGGAAGAGTACGGGCTGCCGGAAACCATACCGGACAGCATTTGCAGGCAATACGGATTCTTATCACGCATCGAAGCGGTGAGCAACATTCATTTTCCGGAAAGCGCAGCACATTTCCGCGCGGCGAAAAAGCGTCTGGTGTATGAAGAACTGTTTTTGCTTCAGTGTGGGCTGATGCTGAACCGGGAGCACAATCACGACGGACGGCCGGGCGTTAAACTGGCCCGGGACGGGAAGCTGGTGCAAAAGGTTTTGCAGAATCTTCCTTTTACGTTGACCGGGGCCCAGCAAAAAGCCTGGGCGGATATTTCCGGCGACATGGAAGATGTGAAACCTATGCATCGCCTTCTGCAGGGCGACGTGGGCAGCGGCAAGACTGTCATCGCGGCCCTGGCGCTGGCAAAAGCTGCGGAAAATGGGTTTCAGGGATGCATCATGGCGCCTACGGGTATTTTGGCCCAGCAGCATCTGGAAACGCTGACAGATTTTTTTAAAGATACCGGTATTACCATAAAAATACTGACAAGCAACACCAAAGCGGCGGCGCGTCGTGAAATTTTGCAGGAACTGGCGGAAGGAACGCTGAAAGTGTTGGTGGGCACCCATGCGTTGCTGCAGGAAGACGTGGTCTTCGCCCATCTGGCGTTAGTGGTGACGGACGAGCAGCACCGCTTTGGCGTGAACCAGCGGGCGGCGCTGGTGAACAAATCGGACTATGCGCCGGACGTGCTGATCATGACGGCCACGCCCATTCCCCGCACCTTGGCTCTGACGGTCTACGGTGATGTGGAAACCTCCGTGATGCGGGGCATGCCTCCGGGGCGGAAGGCCGTGGAAACCTTGTGCTATACCGGCGACATGCGGCAGAAAGTTTATGCCGGCATGGTTCGGCAGATTGAAGCGGGGCGGCAGGTGTATGTGGTGTGCGCTTCCATTGAGGAATCGGAAGCCATGGAAGGCATCCGTAGCGTGAACGATGTGTATGCCGAACTGAAAAAGACATGGCTGAAGAACATTCCCTGCGGTCTGCTCCACGGCAAGTTAAAACCGGCGGAAAAGGATGAAATCATGGAAACCTTTGCGGCAGGGAAACTGAAATGTCTTGTGACTACGACTGTTATTGAAGTAGGCGTCAATGTGCCAAACGCCACCCTGATGATCGTGGAGAACGCGGACCGGTTCGGCCTGGCCCAGCTGCATCAGCTGCGGGGGCGGGTAGGCCGGGGCGATAAGCAATCGTATTGTGTACTGCTGACGGACAATCAGGAGCAGGACAATCTGGCCCGCTTAACGGTGCTGCACAATTCCAACGACGGCTTTGAACTGGCCCAGCGGGATTTGGAACTGCGGGGCGCGGGGCAGCTGTTCGGCTTGCGCCAGCACGGCTTGCCGGATTTGCGACTGGCTGATATACTGAGAGACACAGATGTGTTGCTGGCGGCCCGCAAAGACGCGGCCCGGGCTCTGGCGCAGCCGGAGTTGCGGAAAGAAATGCTGAAAGGCGCCGCCAATCTGTTTGACAGCCGCTTTGCCGGAATTTTTAATTCGTAATGTTTCATAAAATATTGCAGCATTTTGCAATTTTCCATCCAATGTTGTAAATAAAAACAAGAAAGAAGAGCTTTCATGTCAGAAGAAAAAAAGAAGTGGTATCAGGATCCGGACGGGGTAACCAAGATTGCGGCCCTTGTGCTGCTGCTGGTATTGCTGCTGTGCCTGAATCTGTTTGCCGGCGAAGTGTTACACAAAGCGGGCCGGCTTGCAGTCAGCGGCAACGTGAAAGCGCTGGCGGAATACCTGCGGTCCTTCGGTCCCTGGGCTATCTTCATCAGCTTTTTTATTGATGTGCTCATCAATGCGGGCAGCATCTTTCCCTCTATCTTTTTGTCAACCGCCAACGGTCTGATTTTCGGCCTTCCCCTGGGCATCGCCGTGTCCTGGCTGGCGGAGACCACCGGCGTGGTGCTGAGCTTCCTGCTAATGCGTTTCTTCTTCCGTAACACGGCGGAAAAACTGATCCGCAAAGCCAACCGCCTTCAGGATATTGACAAGGCCAGCGAAAAGAACGGCATCATCTGGATGACCTTCGCCCGGGCGCTGCCGTATTTTCCGTCCGGCATCCTTACTGCCGTCGGTGCCCTGAGCCGCATGAGCACAAGAGACTACATCATCGCCAACCTCATCGGCAAATTTCCTTCCACTGCGCTGGAAGTGGTCATCGGTCACGACGTAGTACATTTCAGGGAGGGCATGGTGCGCTTAACTGTTCTTGTGATCGTGGTGGCTGTGGTATTTTATATCGGGAAGAAGAAGCTGTTTAAAGAATAAGGTCTCACTATAAAAACAGGGTAATTATAAAGCAAAAGAAAAGGCGTTGCAAAACCGTTCCGTGTGTTTTGCTTTTGCCTTTTCTTTTATTTTAAATGTTTGACCGGAGATTTACGCGTCGGTCCAGTGGCAGCTTTCCCAAAACCGGCAATAAAATGAACGAACGATGTACTATCTGGAGACAGACAAATACTACTGTCTATATTAAATAACAGAAAGCAGGATGAGAAACCGCACTATCACTGGAGTTACGAAAAAAATCCGGTCACTAAAGTGACCGGAGAGAAGTTCTTAATTATACTTTTTCCGCCAAATCCGGGAACACGCTTAACGAGCGCTTTAAAATTCCGTGGGTGTAGGCGATACACAGGCCGTAGTTGGTCATGGGCACGTTCTGGTCCGCAGCGCAGCGGTACCGGTACTGCATTTCCCGTTCGTTCAGCATGCAGCCGCCGCAGTGGATAATCAGTTTGTACAGGGACAGGTCGGTGGGGAATTCTGTTCCGCTGGTCCAGGAAAAGCTAATTTGTTTTCCGGTAAAATCCTGAATCCATTTCGGCAGCTTTTCCGTGCCGATGTCGCCGCACTGCCGGTGATGGGTGCAGCCCTCGGAAATCAGAATACGGTCGCAGTCCTGCAGCTGTTTCAGTGCCGCTACGCCCAGCACGGCCTGTTCCAGATTGCCTTTGTGACGGGCCATTAAAATGGAAAAAGAGGTAAGTTTGATTTCCTGCGGCACCGCCTGATTGACTTTGCCGAACGCCTGGCTGTCGGTGATGACCATCGCCGGCGGCCTTTTCATATTTTTTAGTGCGCTGTCCACGTGGTTTTCCTTTGTGATGACGGCCACGGCATCGCTGTCGATGATGTCGCGTATAGTCTGCTGCTGGGGCAGAATGAGACGGCCTTTGGGTGCGGCGCTGTCAATGGGCGTTACCAGCAATACCTGGTCTTCCGGTTTGAGTAAATCGGAGCAGATGGGGAAAGGCGCTTTCTTTTGTGGTACCAGATGGGCTAACAGTTCTTTCAATTCTTTAATGTTTTTTCCCGTGGTGGAGCTGACGGAAATTTGCGGAATGGAGGAGGGAATTAACTTTTGCGTAGCTTCAAAAGCTGCGTGGTTTTGCGATTCGTTTTTCTTTGTTTCCAAAGCTGCATTTTCCTGCGCTTCGTTTTGCAAAAACAGCTCTGCTACTTTTGTCTCTGAAAGGTTTTCTGCCTTTTGTTCTGTCACATCAGCCTTCGTAAATACAACTACGCAGGACAGTTCTTTGTCCTGAATGCGCTGCAGTAATTTCAAATCTTCTTCTGCAAGGCCGGCGGTGCTGTCGACGACGAGGATGGCGATGTCAGTCTTGTTTAACACCTGCAAGGACTTCTGTACACGAAGCTGTCCTAGTTCGCCGCTGTCGTCGATGCCGGCGGTATCCATCATCAGTACCGGGCCTAAGGGTAACAGTTCCATGGCTTTCAGCACCGGGTCTGTGGTTGTACCCGGCACGTCTGCCACTACGGCCAGCTTCTGCCCGGTCAGGGCGTTGATCAGGCTGGACTTGCCTGCGTTGCGCTTTCCGAATAAACCGATATGGACCCGTTCTCCTGCCGGGGTTGCGTTTAAGCTGCTCATGGAATGCTCCGTTCTGCTGCCGTCAGGGGGCAGCGCAAATAATAATTATAAATTTATCTTTCCTGTTCTTGCATATTTTACAAAGGTGATGTATAGTATAGCGTGTTTGCTGTATGGAATCGCCTGATTCAGTGACACAGGTCAATTATTAATAGTATTATAACATGGGTTGAAAAAACGACAAATGGATCTTCTGCCGGCTAAAGATGAAAAACTGAAGATACTGATCCTGTCTGCCCCCATCGGCAGCGGTCACCGGATGGCTGCCGCTGCGCTGGAGGAAGCGCTGTTGCGCCTGGAAAACGTGGAAGTGGTGCAGGGGAATGTTTTTGATTTCTTTCCCTCCGTCATCGGGAAGGCGTTTCTGAAGCTTTATGAAACCATCCTGGCAGTTTGTCCCGGGCTGTACGCCTTGTCCTACCGTTGGAGCAATCAGGACGGTGGTTCCTTATGGATGCGCAACCTGCTGAACGGGATTATGCTGCATCTGGGCAAAACATTCATTGAAGAGGTGAAGCCCGATGCCGTGTTCAGTACCCATGCTACGCCTACGGGAATTCTTTCACTGTACAAGCAGAAATATGACGGCAGCCTGTGGTTGGGAGTTGTAGTGACGGACTTCACTGTGCACCGCTGGCTTGTGTGTCCGGGGGTGGACGCCTATTTTGTGGCAGATGAAAAACTGTTTGGGCAGATAGACTCTGCTGCAGGACAATCTGAAACGACCCCTGCGATTTATGGATGGGGCATTCCTGTGCGCGGCAGGTTTACGGAAAAACAGGATCCTGCGGAAGTGCGCCGGGAAACGCGCAACAGGTTTAGCTGGCCTGACGGCGCATTTATCTGCCTGCTGGCAGGCGGCGGTGGCGGCATGCTGCCCATGGAAGAGATAGTAAGGAGCCTGCAAAATGAAAAGTTTAAAGAAGTCCATGTAGTGGCAGTTACGGGACATAATGACGGGCTGTGTAAAAAACTGAAAGCGTTGCAAAAAGAACTTTCAAAGGCTGAAACTGATGAAATCGCTTCCCGTCTGACCGTTCTCGGTTTTACCGATGAAATGCCGCAGCTGATGCAGGCGGCGGATGTGGTCATTACCAAAGCCGGCGGCGTATCTCTTGCGGAATGCCTGGAATGCGGAGCGAATATTTTGATTTATCATCCGCTGCCCGGGCAGGAGCAGGGGAACACAGTGTTTTTGCAACAGCAGTATGGCGCTGCGGCGGTAACGGATATCCGGCAGCTGGATGAATATCTGGAACGTGAGATGAAGGTTTCCCTGCTGGAGCGACTGCAGAGACAGAAAGCGCGGAAGCAACGCTACGGATACAGGGCAGCGGCAGGGCGGATCGCGGAGCTTACGGACAAAATGCGGAATTACTGATCTTTATCCGCGTTTCTGCTGCACTGCTGATGCATTTTTCTTCCGGATATTTTACAGCTTTTGCCCTATCTAATGAAGAAAAAAGAAAAATACATTGACTTTATGATAGCCGTTGTGCTATGTATATTAAAGTAACCTTATTTTTCGTAACACTGTAAAATTTAATATTTCGTGTAAAGGGCACCCAAATTTCAGAAAAGAGGCGGTTTAATGGAACAATTTTACTGGGCTGCACTGGGAGCTGTCAAAGGGGTTGATACGGCGCGTCTGCTTGCGCTGGTCAATTCTTTTGGCAGCCCACAGGATCTTTATGATGCGGAGGAAGCGGATATTCTTGCTACGGGAATCCTTTCGCCGGAACGTACTGCGAAATTTGTTGAAAGCAGCAGGAGGAACAGAAAGCTTCCGGAAATGCTGCAGGAGCAATGTGAGCGGCTGCACATTTCTGTTGTTTCTGTCGTCAGTTCCGCATATCCGGAACGCCTGAAGCAGATTCTTCGCCCGCCGGCAGTTTTGTATGTGAAAGGAACACTACCGGATTGCCGGTACAGCATCGGCATGGCAGGTTCCCGTATGGCGGACGCCTACGGCAAAAAGGCAGCGGCCTGTTTTGGCAGGGCTCTGGCAGAAGCCGGAGTAACCGTTGTCAGCGGGGGCGCAAAAGGCATTGACACAGCTTCCCACGAAGGGGCGCTGCAGGGTGGGGGAAAAACAGTGGCAGTACTGGGCTGCGGCCCGGATATAGTTTACCCGCCTGAAAATCGCAGGCTGTTTGAGAGAATCGAAGCGAACGGCGCGCTTGTTTCCGAGTATCCGCCCGGAACCCCGCCGGACCGGTTTCGCTTTCCGGAGCGCAACCGGATCATCAGCGGTATCTGTCAGGGCGTTGTGCTGGTACAGGCTGCGAAGCGGAGCGGGGCGCTGATCACGGCAGAGTTTGCCATGGATGAAGGGCGCGAGGTATTCTGCGTTCCCGGCAATATCTTTACAGATAAAAGCGCCGGACCCCACCGGCTGATCAAGGCGGGGGCGCGTCTTGCTGATTCCCCGCAGGATATTATGGACGAGTTCTTTCCGGAATTATGCGGAAGCGTCCATTCCAATCTGTTTGCGGGGCTTAACGGCACAGTGCCATTGGGAAAATGCTCCGTAGGGCAGCATAAGATACTGGACCTGTTGACAAGTGGGCCCCAGACGCTGGAGCAACTGGTAGCTGTAGCCGGTTTCGGCGTTGGGGAAGCCAGCGTCATGCTGCTGGAACTGCAGATGAAAGGCTTTGTGCAGATGAATGCCGCGCAGCAGTATTTTCTCATCTGATTAAGGTGATTGTTTTATTCAGAGCCAACGGTTGTTGGCTGTATCCGTCACACAAGGCTTGTTTTTTGAACCGGTTAATTACCCAAATCATTTTATGGGAGGATATATGAAGAATCTGATTATTGTTGAATCACCGACAAAATCCAGGACGATTACCAGGATTTTAGGTAAGAATTATGCGGTAAAAGCATCTATGGGTCACTTGCGTGACCTGCCCAAGAGTACGCTGGGTGTGGATGTAGAGAACAATTTTACACCGAAGTACATCAATATCAGGGGTAAAGGGGATTTGATCCGCGAATTAAAAGCAGAAGCGGCCAAAGCGGATAATGTGTATCTGGCAACTGACCCTGACCGGGAAGGGGAAGCAATCAGCTGGCATCTGGCTCATATTCTCGGGCTGGATGATAAATCCCCCTGCCGGATCGAGTTCCATGAAATTACCTCCGGCGCAGTGAAGGAAGCGTTAAAACATCCCCGTCCCATCAATATGTCTATGGTTGACGCGCAGCAGACCCGCCGCATTATTGATCGTCTGGTAGGGTATAAGCTGAGCCCGCTGCTCTGGCGTAAGGTGCGCAAGGGGCTGAGCGCCGGTCGTGTGCAGTCAGTAGCGGTAAAAATCATTGCTGACCGTGATAAACAAATTGCCGAATTTGTTCCGGAAGAGTTCTGGACCATCAAAACAAAGTTGCGTGAGGAGGCCGGGTCTCCTTTGTTTGAAGCGGAAGCCGTCAAAAAGAACGGCGTTAAACTGGAAATGCGCAATGCCCGGGAAGCGCTGGCAGTGGAAAACGACCTGAAACAGACGGCTTACAAAGTAGAAGCTGCCTTCCGTAAAAAAGTTTCCCGCCGTGCGCTGCCGCCGTTCACAACCAGCACGCTGCAGCAGGAAGCTTCCCATAAGCTGAACTTCACGACCCGCCGGACTATGATGGTAGCCCAGCAGCTGTATGAAGGAATCAGCATCGGCAAAAGCTCTGCCGGTCTTATTACTTATATGAGAACCGATTCTACCCGTCTGGCTGCAGAAGCAGTAGACGCAGTCCGCGAACTGGTAAAGCAGGATTTCGGCGACAAATACTGCCCGGAAAACCCCAACGTTTTCAGTAATAAGAGCAACGCACAGGATGCCCATGAGGCTATCCGTCCCACTTCCATCGAAAGGAAGCCTGAGGATGTAGAGCCGTACCTGACGAAAGAACAGTACCGTCTGTACAAGCTGATCTGGGACCGCACCGTTGCCAGCCAGATGGCGCCGGCTGAATTTGAACAGACTGCGCTGACTATCGGAGCCGGCGCCTACGAATTAAAAGCAACAGGTTCTGTTATGACCTTTGACGGTCACCTGTGCCTGGCGGATAAGAAAGACCTGAGCGCGGAGAAGCAGGCAGAGGTTCCCTTTATTAAATCCGGTACCGTGCTGACCCTGTATAAAGTACTGCCCGGCGAACAGCATTTCACCGAGCCCCCGGCACATTACACGGAAGCTTCCCTGGTAAGGAAGATGGAAGAGGAAGGAATCGGGCGTCCTTCCACGTATTCGCCCATTATCCAGACAATCCAGACCCGGGGTTATGTAGTCCGGGACGGTAAAAAGCTGATGGCTACTGAGTTAGGTGTCAAAGTGGCGGATATGCTGACGGGTCATTTCGGTGACATCATCAACATCCCGTATTCTGCCCGTATGGAGAACGAACTGGACGCGATTGCGGCCCATCAGGTGGAAAAAGAAAAAACGCTTGCCGATTTTTACAAACCCTTTGAACAGCTGCTGGAAGAAGCGGACAGGGTGATTCCCAAGGATCCGCCCCCGTTGCAGTTAAGCGGTGAAAAATGTGAACTGTGCGGCAGGGACATGGTCATCCGCGAAGGACGTTTTGGCAAGTTCCAGGCCTGCTCGGGTTTTCCCCAGTGCCATAATACCAAACCTCTGCTGGTAACAATCGGCGTGCCCTGTCCCAAGTGCGGCGGTGAGGTGACGCAGCGCCGGACTAAAACAGGACGTGTCTTCTACGGTTGCGAGCATTATCCTGGCTGCGATTTTACTTCCTGGGATAAACCTACTGACAAACCCTGTCCGGTTTGCGGCAAGCAGTTGCTGGAGCGGACTGAGAGTAATGGCAGGGTAAAATATTTCTGTTCCGATCCGGAGTGCACCAATGCTGCGCCCAAGCGTGTGGGACGCAGGAAAAAGGTGACAACGGCCTCGCTTATGGATGACGGGACTGTAGTTACGGAAAAGAAAACAGCGAAAAGAAAAACTGCAAAAAAGAAAAGAACAAAGAAAACTGGTGTCAGAAAAGTGGTAAAGAAAGCAGAAGAATAAACGCCGCTGCTGTGATACTTAGTAAGGAAACGTGAATCATTGTTTAAACATCGTCTGCCATAGCAGGCGGCATTTTGAATCAAAATAACAGAAGAAACGGTTAAACCTGCAGGAGGATGAGAGAAGACCCATCCTCCTGTCCATTTTCAAAAAAACCGCAGTATGAAAACACAGGACACGGTTTTTTGGCGGTTTATAGTATGATTCAGCAGTGATGGGAAGAACATTATGGAACAGTTTATAAATTCGAACCGGCCGATTCATGTGATCGGGGCCGGTCTTGCGGGAAGCGAAGCGACCTGGCAACTTGTCCGACGGGGTTTTCCGGTCATCCTGCACGAGATGCGCCCGGGCAAATCCAGTCCGGCACACAAAACGGGATTTTTTGCGGAACTGGTTTGCAGCAACTCCTTCCGGGCTGCCAACGTGGAAAACGCGGTCGGCCTCCTGAAAGAAGAGATGCGCCGGTTGGAGTCCATCATTATGAAGGCTGCCGACGCCAACCGGGTTCCGGCAGGCGGCGCCCTGGCGGTAGACAGGGACCTGTTTGCAAAAACGATAACAACTTTTATCCGGGAACATCCGTTAGTAACGGTGGTGGAAGAAGAAGTGACAGACCCGGAAAGTATGGAAGGCCTGGTCATTTTTGCCAGCGGTCCCCTGACTTCCCCGGCCCTGAGTGAAGCAATCCAGCGTATCATCAAGGCGGAGTATCTGCATTTCTTTGACGCGGCGGCTCCTATTGTGGAAGGGGACTCCCTGGATTACGATATTATTTTCCGTGCGTCCCGTTATGACAAAGGGGAAGCGGCGTATCTTAACTGCCCCTTTTACGCAAAAGAAGAGTACATTGCGTTTTATGAAGCCTTAAAAGCAGCTGAAACGGCTGAAGTCAAAGATTTTGAACATAATGTGTTTGAAGGTTGCATGCCCATTGAAGAGATGGCATACCGGGGTGAGGACACCATGCGCTTTGGGCCTCTGAAGCCCATCGGCCTGAGGGATCCCCGCACCGGGAAGGAAGCATACGCGGTCGTACAGCTGCGACAGGATAACGCAGCGGGTACGCTGTACAATCTGGTAGGCTTCCAGACCCATCTGAAATGGCCGGAACAGAAACGGGTGTTCCGTATGATTCCCGGTCTGGAAAATGCGGAGTTTGTACGCTACGGCGTGATGCACAAAAACACCTACCTGAATTCGCCCCAACTGCTGAATGCAGATTTCCGTCTGCGGATAAATCCCAGGTTCTTTTTTGCCGGACAGATGACGGGGGTAGAGGGTTATGTGGAATCTGCGGCGTCCGGTCTGATGGCTGGTATTCAGGCTGTATGCGCGCTGCAGGGGCTGCCCCCTGTTGATTTCCCGGAAGTTACGGCCATGGGTGCTCTGGCTCATTATATCAGTAATCCTGCCATTACGGACTTCCAGCCTATGAATGTGAATTACGGCATCATGCCGCCCCTGGGAAAAAAAGTGCGCAAAAGAAGATTCCGGAATGAGCTGTTGTCCCAGAGGGCGCTGCAGGCATTTGGACAGGTGACGGTACGGTGTTCCGGGCTGGGGAACCGAGAGTAAGTTGTTCCGTTCATTTTTTTAAAGAACACCATTTTTGAATATTCGAAAAATTCATATTAAAATTAAAAAAATAAATTTGCTTATTTTCTAAACTCGTGGTAGTATGTGATAGTATAGAGTAAGTTGATTTTTTAGTTATAAAATAAATCTTATCTCGTTTTATTCGGCTTAAGGTTTCCGGGGGAGTGGATTTATTGCTGCAAGCAGAGTTGCGCAAAGAATGGGCTGAAAAGTTTTATAATTATATACTGGTAGAAAAGAATGGATCCAGGCTGACCGGAGAGAATTACCGGCGGGATATTTCCGATTTTGAGCAGTTTATGTCTGCCAAAGCCGGAGCGGGCTTTAACTGGAAAGAGGTTCAGGTCATTCATATCCGCTCCTATCTTGCCAGGCTGAATCATGAGAATTATGCAAGACGGACCATTGCCAGACGGATTTCGTCCCTGCGTTCTTTTTACAAGTTTTTATTACGGGAAGAATATGTAGATCAGAATCCTTTTACCAAGGTCCGTACGCCGAAACTGGATAAAAGGCTTCCGGTATTTCTGGAGGAAATGGAAATCGATTCCCTGCTGGACCTGCCTGACGCTACGCCTCTGGGACTGCGTGACCAGGCAGTTCTGGAGATGCTGTATGCTACGGGTTGCCGTGTGTCAGAACTGGCCGGTCTGCGGCTGGCAGATGTGGACCTGAGCGGGCTTTTTGTCCTGTTGCATGGAAAAGGCAATAAGGATCGCATCGTCCCCATCGGGCATACCTGTAAAGAAGCGTTTCTCCGCTATTATGCCCAAAGCAGGTCCCCCCTGATGGTCAAATATCATGTGGACGAGCATCAGTATGTTTTTGTGAATAACCGGGGTGGAGCGCTGACGGACCGGAGCGTCCGCCGGATTCTGGATAAGTACGTACAGAAGCTGGCGTTGCAGAAAAACGTCAGTCCCCATACCATCCGGCATACGTTTGCCACCCATTTGCTGGAACACGGGGCTGATTTGCGTGCGGTTCAGGAACTGTTAGGGCACGCAAGTCTGTCCACGACCCAGATATATACCCATATTACCAATGAGAGAATCAATAAAGTCTATCAGAAAAAATTCCCGAGGGCATAAACGTAAACGGTTTTAAATTTGGAGGTGTGTGAATGAAGTTATTGGAAAAAGCCCGTATCCTGAACAGACTGATGCAGAACGGGGAACGCGTCAAATATAAAGAAGTTGCGTTATTATTGCGTAACCTGATTTCCAGCAATGTTTATGTGATTGACATAGACGGAAAAATTATGGGCTACGGCCTGATGGATGAATTTGAATGCGATGTGATGCGCGATATGGTGTTGGTGAACCAGCGTTTCCCGGAAAAGTACATGGAATTTGTCAGGGAGACAACGGAAACCAATCCCAACATCAGCCACAAAGAACAGAAGTGTTCGTTTATTGACACGAAGAAGTGTATATATGGGGAAAAACGCACTACGATCGTACCGGTCAACGGCAATGGCGAACGCATCGCAACCCTGATTCTGGCCCGTTATGACAGGGATTTTAATGACGATGACCTGTTGCTGGCAGAATATGCGGCAGCGGTGATCGGTGTGGAAATCCTGCGGGAACGCGAAGTTCAGGTAAAGGAAAACGCACAAAAGAAAGCCAGCGTGCAGATCGCTTTCTCCACTCTTTCTTTCTCCGAATGGGAAGCTATCGTTAACATTCTGGCAGAACTGAACGGAACAGAAGGAATTCTGGTTGCGTCAAAAATTGCTGACAGGGTAGGTATTACCCGTTCTGTCATCGTGAACGCGTTGCGCAAATTTGAAAGCGCTAACCTGATTGAAACCAAATCGCTGGGAATGAAAGGTACTTACATTAAAGTAAAAAACGAATTTTTGCTGGAAGAGATCCGGAATCAGGATATTTAACGGAATTTGCTGTAACTCTTTGTGATTTTCAGAGGTGACAATCAGTAGACTATGAGAAGGTTTTTCTATTTTTGGTCAGCGGTAGGGGTACTGCTGACCGGTCTATATTGGCTGATGTACCGGCGTGGTTTTACGTTTTTAAACCACGCTTTTGTTTTGTGCTTCTTTCTGTGTTTGCCGTTGCTGTTTTGCGCTGTCAACGTGTGGGGACCGTCCTTTGCTGCGGATCCCCGGTTAATAAGGCCCTTTGCCTTTTTGGGAGGGTACTGGCTGGCTTTTTTCCATTATTCTGCCTATGCGGGTATTTTATATCTGGTATTGCGATTAGCCGGCCTGCTTGCCGGAAGCGGGACTTTCTGGCAACAGGCATACAACCTTTATGCCAAAGGGGCTTTTGTTGCTGTAATAGCAATCCTTGCTTATGGTGGCTGGAACGCGTTGCATCCTGTTGTGCGGGCGGTGGAGCATGATACCGGAAAGAATCTGTCCCAGCCGGTGAAGATTGTGCTTGTGACGGATATCCATCTGGGTGCCCTGTTTGGCCGGCAATACGCAGCAGAACTTACGGAACTTATTAACCGCCAGAATGCAGACGTGGTGTTGTTTGGCGGGGACCAGGTGGACAATAACCTGGACTATGTGCTGCGTGAGAAAAGCTACGAACCGTTGCAGAATATTAAAAGCAAATATGGTATCTATGCGATTTTGGGAAACCATGACCATTTCAGCGGCCGGGTACGGGAAGAGCTGGAACTGTTTAAGTCCGTCGGCTTCCACATGTTGGTGGACGAAGCGGTAGATTTACCCTGCGGTGTGCATCTGGTCGGTCTGGAAGACTATCGCAGCGAACCGCGCAATCCGTATCTGGAAAAACTGGCGGGAATAGATCCCGGTATGGCTAATTTACTGTTGGAACATCAGCCCCGGCGCTTTTTGGAAGCGGAGAAGGCCGGCTATGATTTATATATGGCGGGGCATACCCACGGTGGTCAGCAGGCTCCGCTTAATTTGGTAACGAAACGTATGTATCTGCTGGATTACGGCAGCAAAAAGTTCGGCAACATGCTTGGCGTTGCTTCCTGCGGCTATGGCCTGTGGGGTTCGCCGGTGCGCATCGGCAGCACGCCGGAAATCGTTGTGATTACATTGAAGTAGGGAACCTGATGAAGAATAAACAAGTGTTAGGCAATCTTTTGCTGCTGCTGACCGCGATGATCTGGGGCACGGCTTTTGTGTTCCAGCGCGTGGGCATGGACAGCATAGAACCGGTTACATTTAATGCGGCGCGTATGGCACTGGCCGCGGTGATGGTGGGCGCGCTGGCTTTTGTCTTGCGGCAAAGGAACAGTAAAGGTATTGCGAGGCAGACTGATGCCGGAACCCCGGTACATGGAACGGCAGGGCGTTTAACACCGCAGGGAGGGGAAAGTAAGTCGCAGTGGAGCCGGACATGGAAGGGTGGCATCTGCTGCGGACTGTTTTTAACGGCAGGAAGCGTATTCCAGCAGATGGGCGTGGTATATACGACAGCAGGCAAGGCCGGTTTTATCACGGCCATGTACATGTTGCTGGTGCCGATTCTGAATTTTCTTTTGTTTAAAAAGAAAAATTCATGGCTGGTGTGGCTGGCCGTTTTTCTGGGCGTGGGCGGCATGTATCTGTTGTGCGTGAAAGAAGATTTCACCCTGACCCGGGGCGATATTCTGGTCTGTATCTGCGCGCTGATGTTCAGCGGGCACATTTTATGCTGTGACTATTTTGTAAAACTGGCCAGCGCCGTTGAGCTGGCTGCCATCCAGTTTGCTACGGCGGCAATTGTTTCCGCTGTGATCGCATCTTTTACCGAAAATCCTAACTGGGCAGGCATCGTGGCTGCCGCGGTTCCTATTTTATATTGCGGCGTGGTTTCGGGCGGCATCGGGTATACCCTGCAGATTGTCGCCCAGACATTTACGGATCCTGCCATTGCGTCGCTGCTTATGAGCCTGGAGTCGGTATTTGCTGTCATTGCCGGGTCGGTTTTGCTGGGCGAACAGATGAGTTCCCGGGAACTGCTGGGATGCGCAGTAATGTTTGCAGCCACTATCCTGGTACAGATTCCGCTGCCGGGCGAAAGAAAAACCTGAATGATTTTTGCAGATTTTATGTGGTCGGGGCAGATTTATAAGTAAATTTTATACAGGTGCGGTAAGCCGGTATTTTGTGTACAATATACTTTTGAAGATTCCGGACCGTTTTTACAAATAGTGTAATATCTATTACACTATTTTTTTTGCGGCTTATTGCCGATTGCTTTATAATTTAAAAATATAAGGGTTAACATTTTTTAGAAGCAGGGTTCAACCTGCTGTTTTAAAAGGGGGAAAGAAAATGAAGATTTCAGAACGCGCGCTGGGCATGACGGCTTCTCCGATTCGCAAACTGGTGCCTTATGCAGATGCTGCCAAAAAGAACGGTAAAAAAGTTTATCATCTGAACATCGGACAGCCGGATATTGCGACTTCGCCTAAATTTATGGAAGCCATCCGTAATTTCGACCCGAAGGTAGTAGCTTACGGAAATTCCCAGGGTGATATGAATCTGATCAAAGCGATCCAAAAGTATTATGACGCCTGGGGCATCCACTATGAAACAAAAAATATCTTCATCACCAACGGAGGCAGCGAAGCACTGGAAATGGCGATTTTCAGTCTGTGCGATCCCGGCGATGAAATTCTGGTGTTTGAACCGTATTATGCTAACTATACATCCTTTGCCAAACTGGCCAGCGCCAAAGTTACGGCAGTGCCTACCAGCGCTGAGGATGGTTACCGCCTGCCGGACCAGGAAACGATTGAAAAGTATATTAACGGCAAAACGCGGGCAATCCTGTTAACCAATCCGGGGAATCCTACCGGTGTGGTTTATACCAGACAGGAAATGGATATGATTGCTGCAATTGTAAAAAAATATAATATTGCGCTGATTGCGGACGAAGTGTACCGGGAATTCGTTTACGACGGCACCTACACCAGCTTTGGCACTTATGAAGAACTGGAGCAGAACCTGATCATGGTTGATTCTGTTTCCAAACGGTACAGTGCCTGCGGCGCCCGTATCGGTTGTGTCATTACCAAAAATAATGACCTGTGTGCACAGTTTATGAAATTATGCCAGACCCGCCTGTGCGTTCCTATGGTGGAACAGGTAGGCGCGGCAGCCCTGTATGAAACACCGGCTTCGTATCTGGAAGAAGTGAACAAAGAGTATAAGAAACGCCGTGATACCATTGCGGCCGGCCTTGCGAAAATTCCGGGGCTGGTTTCTTCCCAGCCTAAAGGGGCCTTCTATGTAATGGTCAAATTCCCGGTTGACGATGCGGAAAAATTTGCCATCTGGCTGTTGCAGGACTTTGACGTAAACGGTGAAACGGTTATGATTGCACCCGGCAACGGCTTTTACGCCACACCTGGCAAAGGCGTGGACGAAGCCCGGCTGGCCTACGTGTTAAAGAGTGAAGATCTGGAAAAAGCTCTTGCGTTGCTGGCAGAAGCGGTAAAACAGTATCCGGGACGTACAATCTGAATCAGAAAATGAAAAAAGGCGGCCGGTGTTAACCGGCTGCCTTTTACTTCTTTTGTGGAAAGAGTCCGTAGTGCGTTTGTTGAGAGTGCCGAATGAAAAAAAACCTTCGCTGCGTGTACTGCATCACGGATGGCTGTTTTGCCAGGCCAGATTCAAATCTTCCGGCAATGCGGATGTGATTTCCAAATTCGTGTGTGTCCAGGGATGTTCGAAAGAGATTTTATATGCGTGAAGCCCGTGCCGCAGGGGAGGCCCCGGGATTTTTCCGTATAAGTTGTCATGCCAGAGGGGACAGCCAATGCTGGCAAAGTGTACCCGGATCTGATGAGTGCGCCCCGTAAAAAGACGGCACCGCACCAGAGAAACATGCGCTTCAGTCTTTGCGGCGGAAATTACCCAGTATTCGGTTTTACAGGGTTTTCCTCCGGCATTGATTTCCCGCTCAATGATGCTGCCGGGCTTCCGGGCAATGGGGAAATCGATGATCCCGTGGCCGGAAGGGAGAACTCCGGTAACCAGGGCAAGGTATTCCTTTTGCATACCCTGTTTGATCAGCTGTCCCTGGATTTCAGGCAGTTTGGCAAAAACCACAAGACCGGATGTATTCCGGTCCAGACGGGAAACCGGATGCAGGTTCAGATTCCAGTCCTGTTGCCGGAAGTACTGACTGATCCGGGCAGACAGTGTATTCGCGTCTTCTTTTGTTGTCGGGTGGACAAGGACGCCGGGAGGTTTATTGACGACCAGGAGAGCTTCATCTTCATAACGGATGTCGAGCATATAAAGCACGCTTCTTTCAGGAGATTGATTACCAAATGGTTCTTTTGCATATTTTTAATATACAATACAAAATAATAACGATGCAAGGAATTTGTTTGATATTTATTGATATAACAAAAATTTAAAAAACCATACTATATTATGAAGATTTCCTTAACTAAAATATTGTATCGAAACTGTAACTATGATATAATTCATTAATAGTCAGTTACAAATGAATAAGTCCGGGTAACTGTCTGTTTAAAAGGCAAGACGGTGAAATTCCGTCACGATCCCGTCGCTGTCAAACAGTATTTGATTTCTGTCTACAGTCAGCAACCTGCCCGGATTAACTGCACCGTAATCCACGAGCGATGGAATAGGCATAACGCAAAGGCGCGGGAGTATGAAATAAGTTGCCGCGTCCTGGGTTAATTATGAAGATTTCCGCCGGTGGATGCGGAAGTCTTTTTTGTTATTTTGGAGACCGCTGTTTTTTGCCGGCAAGCCGTACGCATGGGACCAGGTTTCCGTTAAGAAGGTGTTCAAATTACGATGGAACAGTCTGTTGTTGTTTCTCAGGGCAAACTTATGCGCCGGGGCTATACGACTGGAAGCTGCGCAGCGGCTGCTTCCAAGGCGGCTGCGGTGATGCTTCTTTCCGGAGAAGAAACGGATACAATTATTTTAGATACTCCTAAAGGAATCACCCTGACACTGGATGTGCTGGATATCCTGCGCGGTCCGGGATTTGCCCGTTGCGCGATTCGTAAGGACAGCGGCGACGATCCGGATGATACAAACGGGACGCTGATTTATGCTGCCGTGTCTGAGTTGCAGGCTAAGATTCCGGAAGAAGAAATTGTGATGCAGCCCCGTACAGCATCGGTAGAACAGTTAGACGGAAGGGTGGAAATCTGGGGCGGTATCGGCGTAGGAAAGGTGACGAAACCGGGCCTGGCCTGTAAGGTAGGCGGACCGGCGATCAATCCGGTTCCCCGGAAAATGATTACACAGGAAGTTCTGTCCGCCATGAAACAATACGGTTATGAAAAACCGTTACGTGTGGTGATATCCATTCCTGACGGGCCTGCGATTGCTCCCAAAACCTTTAACCCGCGGCTGGGCATCGAGGATGGCATTTCCGTGTTAGGCACCAGCGGCATCGTGGAACCCATGAGCGACCGCGCCCTGATTGATACGATGTATACGGAGATGGATTCCCGGAAGGCGAACGGGTATAAAGATTTATTAGTGTTCTTCGGCAATTACGGCGCTGATTTTACCCGGGATGAAATGAAAGTCGATATCAGTACGGCGGTGACCTGCAGCAATTTTGTGGGCGAACTGCTGGATTATGCGGTGCTAAAAGGTTTTGAAAGCGTTCTGATCGTCGGCCATTCCGGAAAACTGATCAAGCTGGCCCAGGGCGTCATGAACACCCATTCCAAATACGCGGACTGCCGTTCGGAATTTCTGGCATTGCAGGCTATGTTCCACGGAGCAAGTCCTGCCGTCGGAAAAGAGATTTACCAGGCCCTGACTACAGACGAAATGACGAAAATCCTGAAACGGGAAGGACTGTTTGAAGCCGTGATGGAAGAGGCGGCCCGGAAAATCGATTTCTACATGCAGAAACGAGTGCACGGGAAACTGAAAACCGGCGCGATCCTGTTTTCCAATGTTTACGGAATCTTAGGAGAAACCGCCGGCGCGGAAGAACTGTTGAAACTGCATCAGAAGAACATCTGATTAAAGCCCGGTGAAAATAAAAGGTTATTAAAAATTGCAAGCGATAAAGGAGAAGCAAGGTATGAAAGGTAAATTGTACAGCGTTGGCGTAGGCCCCGGCGATCCGGAATTGATGACACTGAAAGCGGTCCGGCTGATCAAAGAGTGCGATGTGCTGGCGATCCCCCAGGGCGACAGCGATGTGCTGGTTGCCAAAAACATTGTGGAAGGGATTGTCGACCTGAACAACAAGGAACAGCTTCTGGTTTATATGCCCATGGTCAAGGATCATGACATTATATCCAAGGCCCACCAGAAAGGCGCGGATGATATTATTAAGTATCTGGACCGGGGTAAAAACGTAGTGTTCATCACGCTTGGCTGTCCTACCGTTTACGCCACCTGTATCTATGTTCATAAACTGGTATTGAAAGCCGGCTATGAAGCAGTGCTGGTTCCCGGCGTAACCAGTTTCTGCGCTGTTGCGGCCAAGTTAAATGTTTCCCTCTGTGAAAAAGCAGAACCGCTGACCATTCTGCCGGGAAGCTATAAAGAATCCAGCCGGTTCCTGGATATGCCCGGTAACAAAATCCTGATGAAATCGGCCAGCGAAATCGGCAGGGTCCGGGATGAACTGACAGGGCGCGGTCTTCTGAAGCATGCCCAGATGATTGAGAACTGCGGTCTGCCCGGAGAAAAGATTTATAAAGATCTGAGCAAGGTTAACGATAAGAGCAGTTATTTTTCAGTGATACTGGTAAAAGAAAAGGAGTTTGAACAGTAATGATCTATTTTATTGGCGCAGGTCCCGGAGCAGCGGATCTGATTACGGTCCGGGGCAAGGAACTGTTGGAAAAGGCAGATATGATCATCTATGCCGGTTCCCTGGTAAATCCCGCTTTGCTGGATTATGCGAAACCTGAATGCGAAATTATGAACAGTGCTGTGATGACTCTGGAAGAAGTCATTGCGGCCATGGTTCCGGCTGCACAGGAAGGCAAACTGGTGGTCCGTCTGCATACAGGAGATCCCAGCGTATACGGTGCCCACAGGGAGCAGATGGATCTTTTAAAGAGTTATAATCTGGATTTTGAAATTGTGCCCGGTGTAAGTTCTTTCTGCGCTGCAGCGGCTTCCCTGAAAGCGGAATATACACTTCCGGATGTAAGCCAGTCGGTTATCATTACCCGCATGGAAGGCCGTACCGGAGTTCCGCCTAAACAAAAGATCAAAGATTACGCAAAACATCATGCCACCATGGTCATCTTCCTCAGCGCCGGCATGCTGGATAAGCTGCAGAAAGAACTGATCAGCGGCGGGTATGGCGCGGACGAACCGGCGGCTATCGTTTACAAGGCTTCCTGGCCGGATGAAAAGGTGCTGCACTGTACGGTTGGCACCATTGCGGAAACTGCAGCGGCCAATAATGTCAAGAATCTGGCTCTGATCACCGTAGGCGGTTTCCTGGGCTCTGTTTATGAACGCAGCGAACTGTACAATCCAACCTTTGAAACCGGATACCGTAAAGCCGATGCAAGCAAACTGAAGATCAAGCCGGTTACAAGGACGCATCATAAACCGGATAAGAAATAACAGCAGCGCAGTTATTTAGTTTGTATTACCTGTTGTATTGTTCCTGATTAACAGGAGTAAGTTGATATCGATTTTTGGTAAATTGATATGAATGCGATTGTTTTATGAATGCGATTGTTTTTTCATTTACCCGCAATGGAGCAAAAATCAGTTTAAAACTGCAAAAATATCTGGATTCCTGCGGATTCGCGACGGAGATATTTACAACCCGGCGCTACAGGGATCTGGACCCGGCGTTAAAGGAAATCGGCCCTTCTCTGCAGTTAATGTGCAAAGAGGCATTTCCCCTGTGCCGCCTGATGGTGTTTATCGGCGCTACGGGGATCGCGATCCGCAGCATTGCTCCTTATATCCGCAGCAAGACCAAGGATCCTGCGGTGATTTCCATTGATGAACAGGGGAAGTTTGTCATCCCCCTGCTTTCCGGGCATATTGGCGGCGCGAACGGACTGGCGACGGGAATTGCGGCTTTTTTGAAAGCGGTTCCCGTGATTACTACGGCGACGGATGTGAACGACCTGTTTGCTGTAGATGAATGGGCTGCCCGGCATAATATGTCAATTTATAACATGCAGAGTGCCAAAACCTTCGCCTCTTACCTGGTAGACTGTAAAAAGGTGGGGGTCAAGAGTGAATTTCCAATAAGGGGCCCGCTTCCTAAAGGACTGGTTCTGGCGGAGGGGGGGCCTGTCGGTATGGCTATTTCCCTGCGGAAGACGGTACAACCGTTTGTTGAGACAGTTGTGCTGCGTCCCCGCATTCTTCACCTGGGCATCGGTTGCCGGAGAGGCACGCCCAAGGACAGAATTGAAGAGCTGGTCATACAGGAACTTAAAAAGCTTAAGGTAACAATGAGCGTGGTAAAAGGAATCGCTTCCATTGATGTAAAAAAAGATGAGGACGGTTTGCTGGCTTTCGCCGAAGAAAATTCATTTCCCATCCGCTTTTACTCTGCGGAAGAATTAAATGCTGCAGAAGGAGATTTTACGCCCTCTGCTTTTGTGGCGAAGACGGTGGGTGTAGATAATGTCTGTGAAAGAGCGGCAGTACTTGACAGCAACGGCGGGAAGCTGTTGCTGCGTAAGACAGGCAGGAATGGTGTAACGCTGGCTGTGGCTGCTGAAAATTTCGTTGTGGATTTTAATGAATAATAAAGACGATTCTGAAGATAAAAGGAGCAAAAAATGGCGGCTAAAATCTATGTGGTAAGCCTTGGGCCCGGCGGCAGGGAACAGATGACAGAGCGCGCGGTAAAAGCGCTGGAGTCCTGTGATGTGATCACCGGATACAATGTGTATGTGAACCTGATTAAGGACGAATTCCCGGGCAAACGGTTTGTTTCCAATGGCATGCGTAAGGAAGTGGACCGCTGCAAAGCAACGTTGGAAGAAGCGCTGAAAGGACAGACTGTTGCTATCATCAGCAGCGGGGATGCCGGCGTGTACGGCATGGCAGGCATTATGTGCCAGGTAGCGGCTGATTATCCGGATGTGGAGATTGAAGTGATTCCCGGCGTAACGGCTGCCTGCTCCGGCGCTGCACTTCTGGGCGCTCCGTTGATTTGTGATTTTTGCCTTATTTCCTTAAGCGACCTGCTGACCCCTTGGGAAAAGATTGAGAAACGTTTGGACTGCGCTTCCCAGGCAGATTTCTGTATTGCTATTTATAATCCCAGAAGCCACAAGCGGAAAGATTATCTGAAGAAAGCCTGCGATATCATGCTGAAAAACCAGAGCGGCGACATCCCCTGCGGTATTGTGCATAATATCGGACGGGACGGGGAATCGTACGAACTGACTACGTTAAAAGAACTGGGAGATAACGAGAACGTCGATATGTTCTCTACGGTTATCATCGGTAATTCCCAGAGCAAGGTGATTAACGGACGGATTGTAACGCCCCGGGGTTATCATTTATGAAACGAAAAGTCTGGCTGATTGCCGGAACCATAGAAGGAAGAAAAATTGCTGACGCATTGGCTGCCCTGCAGGTAGATGTTTATGTCTCCGTTGCTACGGCATACGGTGCGTCTTTGTATCCTGAAAATCCGTTTATCCACGTGCAGACGAAACGCATGACTTTTGCGGACATGTGTGCGTTTTTGCGTGAAGTACAGCCGGATCTGGTGCTGGATTCCACCCATCCCTATGCGGTAGTGGTTACGGAAACCATACAGAAAGCCTGCAGAGAGACCGGCTTTCCCTATAAACGGATGCTGCGGCCTGCCAGCGAACACCCGGGCTGTATTACTGTAAAGGATTTCGGGGAAGCCATTGAAATATTGAGCGGTACGGAAGGCCCCGTGTTTTTAACCACCGGCAGCAAGAACCTGGTTGATTTTACCCGGCTTCCCGATTATGCGGAACGGATTACCTGCCGGATCTTACCTTTGCGTGACTCGCTGGACAACGCACTGAATCTTGGCTACAAACCGGCGCAGATCATCTGTATGCAGGGACCTTTTGCCAAAGATTTGAACATAGCCATGTTCCGGCGTGCCGGTGCAAAGTTTATTGTTTCCAAAGATTCCGGTAAAGCCGGCGGCTTTGAAGATAAGCTGGAAGCAGCGGCCGAAGTGGGAGCCAAGCTGATCTTGATTGACAGAAATCCCGAAACCGGCGAAGATTTGGAACAGGTGCTGGCGGAACTGAAAGAAAGATTCAGTACTTGCCAATGAATCCATTGCTTTTTGTAATTGGAACGTTTGACGTTGCTTGAAATACATAGAGAAGATATCTGACAGTTACAGGTTACGTTAATTGTTGTTTATGTAAGATGAGGAGACGGTTCATGCTGAAAGTGAATGTAATCGGAATCGGACCCGGCAATCCGGATCTTCTGACAGGAGAGGCCCGGAAAGCCATTGCCGAAAGTACGATTTTGGCCGGGGATAAACGGATGGTAGGTCAGTTCGGCAGCGGGAAAAAAGTCTGTCCTACGATCAAACTTGCGGAGCTGGTAGAAGTGGCTGCAAACGCGGATGCAGAGAAGGATGTGTTAGGCATTCTGGTTTCCGGCGACGTGGGCTTTTTCAGTCTGGCAAAAACCATTGCCGGTAAACTGCCTCAATGTGAAGTAAAACGCTATTGCGGGATCAGCAGTCTGGTCTATTTCGCATCCCGGCTGCAGATCTCCTGGGACGATGCGAAGATTATCAGCATGCATGGAAGGCAGCAGAATCTGGTTTCTGCTGTTTTGCAATATAAAAAAGTCTTTTCCCTGACCGGCGGGGAAAATTCCCCTCAGGTATTATGCCGGCAGTTGGGTGAACAGGGGCTGGGTGAAGTGACGGTTCATGTTGGCTCCAACCTGTCTTATCCGGATGAAAAAATCGTAACCGGTACAGCGGAAGAAATCGCTGAAGGGAATTATCCGTCCCTGTCTGTAATGATGATCTTAAATGAAAAGGCAGGCGGCCCGTTGCGGCAGGGTGTGCACGGTCTGGATGACAGTCTGTTCCTCCGGGGCAAGGCGCCCATGACCAAACAGGAGATCCGCGCGGTTTCCATTTCCAAATTGCAACCGCGCCCGGACGACATTATTTACGATATCGGAGCAGGTACCGGTTCGTGCTCTGTGGAACTGGCCCTGCAGGCGCCCCTGGGAAAACTGTATGCTTTTGAAATGAAGGAAGACGCGCTGGAACTTCTGCGTTTGAATAAAGAGCGGTTCCATTGCGACAATATGGAAATTGTAGCAGGGGAAGCATCGGAAGAGATTGAAAAGACTCCGGCGCCAGACTGTGTGTTCATCGGCGGCAGCAGCGGGAATATGGCGAAGATGCTGGACAGCCTGTATGCCCGTAATGCGTCATGCCGTATTGTAATTAATGTGATTGCATTGGAAACACTTTGTACGGTTGTTAATTATTACAAAGAAAAACCGGATTATGAGTTGGATGTAGTGAACATTGCATCGGCTTATAACAAAAAGCTGGGCAGGTATAACCTGATGATGGCGCAAAATCCGATTTACATCATTACGGCTGTGAAAAAAGCGTAAGCAGGACGAACCTGACGGAGTCAAATGCGGTAAGGTATGAACCGTTGTTGTATGCAGGCGCGTTCATATCATACTAGTGTTCAATAAATGTGATCAGGAAGGGGGAAGGAAGGTGGAGGAAACGGCGTTTCTGATTATTCCCCGGCTGCTTTTTGCGGCGCCCCAGAGCGGCAGCGGCAAGACCACAGTGGTCTGTGCGGTACTGCGGGCTTTGTTGAATAAAAAACTGCGGGTTACCGCTTTCAAAAGCGGTCCTGACTATATAGACCCCATGTTCCATTCGAAGGTGATTGGGGCAAAATCCCGTAACCTTGATTTGTTTCTTACCGGTCCGGAGAATGTAAAACGGCTGCTGGCAAAAAACAGTAAAGATTCTGATGTGGCCATCCTGGAAGGCGCCATGGGCTTTTACGACGGCATGGGCAAAACCACGGAAGCCAGCGCGTACGACCTGGCACGTACTGTAAAAGCGCCGGTGGTATTGATTATCAATGGAAAAGGCGCAGCTGTATCCATGGCTGCCCTTGTAAAAGGCTTTAAGGAATTCCGCACAGACAGTAACGTACAGGGAGTCATCTTCAACAATATTAAAAAGATGACGTACCTGTTTTATAAAGATGTGATTGAAAAGGAAACGGGCGTTAAGGCGCTCGGCTATTTTCCGCACCTGCCGGAATGCAATCTGGAAAGCCGGCACCTGGGTCTTGTGACTGCGGGAGAGATTGGAACACTGGAAACCATTGTGGAGCGCTTAGCTGAGCAGGCTGAGGAATCCATAGATTTGGAAGGGCTGGTGGCCCTGGCTCAGACAGCAGAGCCGCTGGAATATGAGCCGTTGGATATTACACCGTTAGGGAATGTTAAAATTGCGGTGGCGCAGGATAAGGCATTCTGCTTTTATTATCAGGATTCATTAGATTTGTTGTCTATGATGGGTGCGGAGATTGTTCCCTTCAGTCCGCTGCAGGATACGGCGTTGCCGGAATGTGACGGTGTATTCCTGGGCGGCGGCTATCCGGAATTATATGCAAAGCAGCTGAGTGAGAATGCTTCGCTGCTTACAGACCTGCGCGAAAAACTGGCGGCAGGGCTGCCCTGTTATGCGGAATGCGGCGGCTTCATGTATCTGATGGAAGGCTACAGGGACAACGATACATTATATCCCTGGGCAGGCGCGGTGCAAGGTACCTGTTGGATGACAGACCGGCTGGTACGTTTCGGTTATGTCAATATGACTGCGAACACAGACAATATGCTGTGCAAAGCCGGCGATTCCATTCATGCCCATGAATTTCATTATTCCGACAGTGATCAGAACGGTGCTGCCTTTACGGTGCAAAAGGCTGGAAAAGCGGTTTCCTGGCCTGCAGCCCAGGCAAACGGAACGCTGTACGCAGGGTATCCCCATCTGCATCTGTGGGGCAATATCAGGTTTGCGGAAAATTTCGTAAAAGCCTGCATCCGTTATCAGCAGAAGCACGCTGAACAGTAATCCGTTCTGCCGTTTATTCTTGAACTTTTGTATTTGCGAATTTGATGTTGATTTGTTCATATTATCTGAAATACCAATCCTTTTATTAAAGAGGCGTTTTATATATGATGTTGTTAGGCGCCATTGTCTGCGGATTTCTGCTGGACTTGGCAATCGGTGATCCTCATGGCTGGCCCCATCCGATTATTTTAATCGGAAACCTGATCAGCTGGCTGGAAAAACGGGTGAGGGCTGTCAGCGGAACAGACCCGGATAAATTGCTGCGGGGCGGATTTGTCCTTGTACTGGTTGTTTGTATCTTATCTTTTTCGATTCCGTATCTGATTTTGCTGGCTGCGGGAACCGTGCACCCCTGGCTGCGTTTTGTGATAGAAACCATCATGTGTTACCAGATTTTCTGCACCCGTTCCCTGCGTGATGAAAGCATGAAGGTCTATGACGCGCTGGAAGCCCACGACCTTCCGATGGGGAGAAAGATGTTGTCCTGGATCGTGGGACGGGATACTGCCGAGCTTTCGGAAGAAGAAGTAATTAAGGGTGCGGTGGAAACGGTTGCGGAGAATACGGCAGACGGTATAATCGCACCCATGCTGTACATGTTTATCGGCGGTGCACCGCTGGCTTTTTTATACAAGGGTATTAACACCATGGACAGTATGATCGGCTATAAGGATGAAAAGTTCCTGTATATCGGCCGGTATGCTGCCAAGCTTGATGACATAGCGAATTGTATTCCGGCACGCATCTGTGCTTTCTGTATGATGGCAGCCAGTTTTTTTACCGGGCTGGATGCAAAAAATGCCTGGAAAATTTTCTGGCGTGACCGGTACCATCATTTAAGTCCCAATTCGGCCCAGACGGAATCCGTAGCGGCAGGCGCGTTGCATCTGATGCTGGGTGGTGACCATTACTATTTTGGTAAACTGGTGCATAAGGAAACCATAGGGGACGATTTAGAACATGCGGCTTCTTTGCATATTAAGCAGATGAACCTGCTGATGTACTTTACGTCCATTACCGGACTGCTTGGCTTCAGCCTGTTGCGTGCAATATATCTGTTTGCAGCGGGATAAGGCGTTGCTTTGCTGCTTTTGCAGTTTCTGCTATCGTTTTCCTTGTCAAAAGGCAGCTGTTTTGCTGTTTGCATTGGAACGTTGCAATTCATTCGATAAAGGAGAGTTTATTCATGTACCGATATGTTCACGGCGGTGATATATACAGTGACCCTTCTTTAAAGTGCAATAAGGATGTGTTGGATTATTCCGCGAATATCAACCCATTGGGAATACCTGCCGGTGTCCGCCGTGCCTTGCGGGAAGCGATTGCGGGGTGTGTGAACTATCCGGACCCGTTTTGCAGGGAACTGCGGGACAGGCTCAGCCGGTATTTTTCCCTGCCCGCAGAGATGTTTTACTGCGGCAACGGGGCAGCCGATGTACTGTTCCGGCTTATGACTGCATTACAGCCGAAACGGACGCTGGTGTTGGCGCCTACCTTTGCGGATTATGAAAAGGCCGCGCTGACAGCAGGCAGCAAGATAGATTATTTTACATTACAGGAAAAAGATGAGTTTGTTGTTACTTCAGAAATCCTGAAAGCAATTACCAAGCGGACAGAGATGGTGGTGCTTTGCAATCCCAATAACCCCACGGGAAAACTGATGGATAAAGCATTGCTGTTAGAGATATTGCAGCATTGCAAAGAACTGCATATCCCGTTACTGGTAGATGAATGTTTTCTCGATTTTGTCCAGGACAGGGAGAACTATACACTGATCGACCAACTGGCCGGTTATCCTAATCTGATCATTCTGAAAGCTTTTACGAAAATATTTGCCATACCGGGCGTGCGGCTTGGTTTCTGCCTGACTTCCGACGCGGCCCTGATAGACAAACTGTATGCTTCCGGACAGGACTGGAATGTTTCCGCGCTGGCGCAGGCGGCCGGTATTGCCGCTATGGAGGAAACGGATTATCTTGTGGAGACCCGTGAACTGATCGCAGTAGAAAAAGCGTATCTGATAACGCAGCTGCGCCTCATCAAGCTGCAGGTGTTCGAAGGCGCGGCCAACTACCTTTTGATTAAAACAACCCATAATTATCCCTGGCCGGAAAAGTTAAAGAAACACCATGTCCTGATCAGGGACTGTTCCAACTATCACGGATTGTCTGAAGGCTATTACCGGATTGCCGTGAAGACGCGCCGGGATAACCGTAAGCTGATCAAAATTATGAAGGAACTTGTGAAACATGACATGTTTAATTATATTAATTGACGGACTGGGTGACGATCCGATTCCTGCCTGGAACGGACAGACTCCGTTTTCCCGTGCGTTTCACCCTAACATAGACAGATTGATCCGGGAAGGAAAACTGTCTCAGGTCAGTATCTGTGAAAATGATGTAGTGCCGGAAAGCCTGACCTGCATCCTGCGGCTTCTGGGTGTTCCGAAAGAAGCGTTTCCCACTAACAGGGCGTATCTGGAACTGCTGGCCCAGAACCGGGATGTTTCCGAGTATGAGATGGTGCTGCGCTGCAACGTGGTATCACAGGACAGCAGCGGCCGCCTGGTTTCCTTTAACGGAATGGGGCTTTCTTTCCGGGAGATGGAAACCATGGCAGGACAGTTCAGTTCCCTGACGCCTGATATAGAGTTTATTCACCTGTCCGGTTACCGGAACCTGCTGGTGATGGACCGCAATGAAAGCGTGCTGCGGATCCGGACCGCGCCGCCTCACGAAAGCATGGGGCTTCCGGTGGAAGAACTGCTGGCGGAACTGAAGTCTTCTTCCCTTGCCATGAAACTGTTTATGCAGGAAACGGATCAGATTCTGCAGCAGTACAACCGCAATGACCTTACTTACAGACTGTACCCCTGGGGGGCTTCCTGCCGGACGGAGATGCCGTCTTTTGAAGCGCTGAACGGGCGGAAAGGCGCTCTGGTCTGCCAGACGGAAATCGTCCGGGGCATCGGAAAAGCATTGAAGATGGAAGTGCCGGAACTTTCGTACTGCACAGCGGACACAGATACAAATATCAGGGAAAAGCTGGCGGTTACCCGTAAGATGCTGGCGCGTTTCCCTTTCGTGATGACGCATTTTAACGGGACCGATGAAGCGGCGCACCGTCATGATTATGAGGGCAAGGCCGATTTCATTTCCCGCATTGATAAAGAGTTTTTAGAGCCGCTGCTGGACACGGCGGAAGAACCGTTGCGTATCGTGGTCTGCGGCGACCATGTGACCAGCAGCGTGACGGGAAAACATACCAGGGGCAGGGGACCGGTGATAGCCGCCGAAACAAGAACCGGGCATCCGTTGAACCGTTACATTGAAACATACCGGGACATAACAGACTTTTTAATGAAAGAGAGTGAATAAGATGGCTAAAGCGATTATGATACAGGGCACCATGTCAAACGCAGGTAAAAGCCTGGTTACGGCGGCACTGTGCCGGATTTTCCATCAGGACGGGAAACGGGTCAATCCTTTTAAATCCCAGAACATGGCCTTGAATTCCTTTATTACGGCAGAAGGCGCTGAAATGGGGCGGGCCCAGGTGGTGCAGGCAGAGGCGGCCGGGGTAAAACCCAGCGTGCTGATGAACCCGATCCTGCTTAAGCCCACAAGTGACAGCGGCTCACAGGTCATTGTCAACGGCGTGGCCATCGGCACGATGCCGGCTGTGGAATATTATAAATTTAAAACAAAACTCATTCCCGATATCATGAAAGCGTACAATACTCTGGCGGATCAGAGCGACATCATGGTCATTGAAGGCGCCGGCAGCCCGGCGGAAATCAATCTGAAAGCCCAGGACATCGTAAACATGGGTATGGCCAGGATGGCAAAATCACCCGTTTTACTGGTGGCTGATATTGACCGCGGCGGCGTGTTCGCTTCAATCTACGGAACGCTGATGCTGCTGGATCCGGAAGAACGGGCTATGGTAAAAGGCGTCATCATCAATAAATTCCGTGGCGATGTGAGCATCCTGAAACCCGGTCTTGACATGTTGGAAGAAAAGACCGGCATTCCGGTTATCGGGGTATTGCCCATGATGAATGTGGATATTGAGGATGAGGACAGTTTATCGGAACGACTGACCCAGGTGAAAAGTAAGAATGCATTAATAGACATCGCGGTGATTAAGTTCCCCCGCATGTCCAATTTTACGGATTTCAATGTGTTTGAACTGATTGACGGCGTGTCCCTGCGTTATGTTAAGAGCACGGAAGAACTGGGCAATCCAGATATGGTCATCCTGCCCGGCACCAAAAATACCATAGATGATTTAAAGTGGATGCGGCAGAACGGTCTGGAAACTGCCGTGCTGCATAAAGCGAATAACGGCACGGTGGTCTTTGGGATTTGCGGCGGGTATCAGATGCTGGGGCGCAGTCTGTCCGATCCATTTGGCTATGACAGCGGGCATGCGGGAAGCGTGACTACCGGTATGGCCCTGCTGAATACGGAAACGGAATTTGTAGAGAATAAACGCACCATTCAGATGAAAGGGCATTTCAACCGGGTGGAAGGAATTTTCTCCGGTTTAAACGGCAGGGAATTTTACGGGTATGAGATCCACAGCGGAATCACTAAACTGGAAGAGACGAAAGCATTGAATACAGTAGAGCCCATCAATGAAAAGGCGGAACCATTTGTGGAAGGAAGCCAGACAGTGCGGGGCGGCATGCAGGTTTACGGAACCTATATCCACGGCATTTTTGACGGGGAAGGCATTGCCGCAAAAATCGTGGAAGCGCTGCTGGCCAGAAAAGGTCTGAGCATGGACGACGTCAAGGTAATTGATTACCAGGAATATAAACAGCATCAGTATGACCTGCTGGCACAGAGTGTACGCGAAAACCTGGATATGGAAAAGGTTTATGCAATCGTGGAAAAAGGGCTGGGAGAATAGATAAGGGATTGTCTTGTTGGCCGGAGTTGTGCTGTTATAAAATACTGACTGACGTTTTTTATAATTCAGAGGGAGAAGTGCTTTACATGGATAAAAGCAAACTGGGCCTGGTCCATATTTATACCGGTGACGGAAAAGGAAAGACCACGGCTGCGCTGGGCTTAATTTTGCGTGCCAGCGGACGGGGCCTGCATGTTGTTTTGGGGCAGTTTCTGAAAGGCAGGGAAACGGGAGAGTTGCATACTCTTTCCTTGCTCCCGGGGGTAAAGGTGTTTCGCGGTAAGCCGTTGGCCAAGTTTTCGTTCCAGATGAATGAACAGGAAAAGGCAGAAGTGCTGCAAAGCCATAATGTATTTATACAGGAACTGGCTTCGTACTGTCGTCAGGAAAAGACAGACCTGCTGGTACTGGATGAAGTAATCGGTGCCTGCGGAACCCATCTGTTGGATGAAAGTCTGTTGATTGATTTTCTGAAACATAAGCCGGAACATCTGGAAGTGGTGATGACAGGACGCAACCCATCGCCGGATCTGCTGGAACTGGCAGATTATGTTTCAGAGATTTGTAAACGCAAGCATCCCTTTGATAAAGGAATTCCTGCCAGGGAAGGAATTGAAAAATAAGAGAAATGATACGGAAGATATATTGTCGTTATTTTTTTGTTTGCGTATAATAGTATTGTTGTCAGAGTTCCGTTTACCGGAATGAAACGGCGCAAACGCATGGAACTATATCGTCGATAAATATTCATGAAACGAGGAGGTATCAAATGAATCTGGAAAATGTACTGCCAATGGATATCGAAAAGCGCAGTTTTGAAATTATTACAGAAGAATTAGGCGAGTTAAAATTGGATCCGGATAAAGAAAGCATCATCAAAAGATGCATCCACACTGCAGCGGATT
>JAFQZL010000022.1 GCA_017405945.1 Acidaminococcaceae bacterium | reverse complement strand
CAGCTCTTCATGAAACATATCTGTACTCCTGTTAATTACTCTGCTCGAAAAATCCCGATTTGTACGATTAACACTGATTTACTTAATTATAACAAAACAGCCGCAGAAAAATCTACGGCTGTTGAACAAAACTGCAATTTATCATGTCAATATCATTTGAACATGTGGGATTCCATCTTCCTTTTATAGATACTTTTCATTTAATATCTTCAGTTTTCGGTTCATCATTTCAAACAGGCCTGCAGAAGCCTCGCCTGCCGCCGGTTTATCCAGCCGTTTTTCCTGTACATCCAGCAGGCTTTTTTGTATGTCAAGCGCCTCCAGCATTTCATTCATCGTTGCCTGTGGCAGCCCGCTGCCCGCAATATACGCATGGATACCCGGGATCTTGTGCCGGTAATAATTGATTTCATCCATTTTTTCATCCCTTTCTTTTTCGGACCATACCTGCCCACCGTTATAGCTGATACAGAAAATGACCTCGCCCAGGCGATCCAGCTCTATCATATACGGGCTGGTCTTCTTCATTTTGTTTTCAACCTGTTCCCAGCTGCCGACAAAATCCCGGTGCACAAAACGGGGAGACGCCTCCCGAATGATGGCATTCGTCGTCACCCTGACCTGCAGCCATTCTCCCAACTCCGCTACCACCTGCACCGGTTCGCCAAATTTATACTCGCCAATCACATTTTCCTCCGACGCGCTGGCAGAACTGCGCATGCGCACCTGGCGTCCAATGATGAAGCGGCTGGCAGAATCGGCAAACTCCTGGGCCGCGTTACGGATATTCCCCGGTTCGTTCAGGCCCTGAGCTTCATCCGCCAGTGCCGGCTGTGCAGCGAACAAAAATACACAGGTTAACAGTAAAACGATTCCGGTCAACACATGTTTCATTTTTTTCATAGAGATTTCCTCCATCTCCGGACTTCCCTTCATAATATTGATGCGGAAAACAACGATTTGTACGGTTAATATTGATTTACTTTATTATACCAAAACAGCCGCGGAAAAATCTACGGCTGTGAAAAAAACTGGAATTTGTCAGTCTACTATCTTTATAACCGAACCGGGTCTTGGCTCCTCAATGATAATACTATGGTCGTCGTGTTCCTTTGAAGCACTGATTTCAATAAAGCACAGCCTGTCCCTGTCGTAATCCCAGTGCGGGGTTGTATACCAGATATTCATAAGACGGACATACTCCTTTACCTTCTCTTCCCAGCGGCCAGGCGGAAAGCCGGACTTAAGATTCCGCAGGAAGCGCTCAAAACCTGGAAGTCTCGCATCTTCGATGGCATTGTAATCATAATGCCTGTGTTCGATATACAGCCATCTTCCGTCTTCGGCATGATGCCGGTAATACCGCCAGATTTTTGATGTATCGGCTTTTCCCACAAAATGACAGATGTTTTCCAACTGCCAGTAACGCAGTTCCTCTTCATTTTTGGCACGGTAGACAACCGTGTCCGGTCTTCCGCGTTCTCCCTCCGCCATTACTGTCAGACCGTCCAGATAATAGCCTGAGAAAACGTCAAGCGGTTCATCCGCACAGTCTACCGGAAGATGCGCACGTATCCATTTTTCATCTATTCTCATGACAGCCGCCTCACAAATCACGATTTGTATGTGTTATACATTTGCGTTTTCAGTCAGTCATAATGCCCTTTACAAGCTGCTATATAAATCGTGTTCTCATCAAAACGATAAATCAAACGATCCTTTTCCGTTATCCGCCTGCTCCAGTAACCGGATAAGCGGTTGCGCAACGCTTCCGGCTTACCCAGACCTTCATTACCGTTGCGTTCAATATCATTCAGCAGCAAAATAATCCTCCGGGCAACTTTGCGGTCCTCATTCACCCACTCCACAAAATCATTCCATCCCTGTCTGGAAAAAGTTCTATTCAATTAAAAACTCCTCCAGATCTTCTGCCACTTTAGTGACTGTCTGACCTTGTTCCAGTTCCTCAATCCCTTGCAAAATGTGCTGATAGTTTTTCCGGTTTTGCATCAGGAACAGATTTTCCCGCAGATTGTTGTATTTTTCCAAACTCATAATAACAACATTTTTTTCATTTTTCCGTGTCACAATCACCGTTTCAGATTCGTCTGTCGCTTTATCACAATACGCTTTCAGGTTGTTTCGTAACGTTGAATAATTAACAGCCAGCATATTCCCGCCTCCTTTTGTCCTGTTTATTGTACAATATATTTGCCAATATGTAAAGAGCCCTCTGGCAAAATATAAAACCTGACACGCGACAAACGTGTCAGGTTTGCAATGTAGCACGACAAATACGAAGTTGTCTACTTAATAATCCTTATCCAGCTTCCAGATCATCGATGAAAACTGATCCAACCATGGAGAGACAATCCTGAGGTCAGGGCGATAGTCAAGCTTTCCTGCAACTTCTACTGTCTTTGCCTTCTCAATTACCTTCATCATAAATACAACATCTTCAGACAGTGTATCTTTACTCCAGGGCATTTCATCTACATCAAAAGAAGCCGTTCCGGGAGCTGACAGATTTTCCTCCCTGCGTTCTTTCAAAAAACTAATAAGTTTTCTTTGGTTGTTCGTCATATTATTTTCAGCTGCAGCCAACTCTAATAATTCCAGAAAACAATCCGTTCCCTGATTTGACATTGAAATTCTTGCTTTTCCAAAAACAGCTTTACTAAAACCGATAATATTGCTCATAATCCTTATCCTGCAAAACCTAATAAAAACACCGATTTGCTTCACTGCCATCATTATAACAAAACAGCCGCAGAAAAATCTACGGCTGTTAAGGAAAACACGAATTGACCGGTTATCCGCAGGCAAAACACAGTCATACAGCGCCGTGCCCCTGCTCAACAGCCTTGATTTCCTCTTCCGACGCCTCTTTTAAGGCGTAAGTGTCAAACATCGGCCCTTCCGGGAGTTTAATCTCTATCGAGTTGATTTTTGAAATCTGTCCTTTTCCGGATTTCATGACAATGTCAAACACATGCCCGCCATGCGCTCTGTCCTCGGATATAAAATGCAAATGCCATCCGAAGGCATTGATTCCGTCCATATAGTCAGGAAAATAGACGCAGACAAGGGTGCCCTTGATTTTTTCAAATTTAAAAGCTTTCTGGGTTTTCCCAAGTATTGTTTTCAGGTCCACATGCACGGACTCATAACCTGATTCCGACCTGGCATCCACAATATCAAATTCCCCGTCAATACGGGCCATATGCATGCTGTTAAGGCCAAAGTGGGAATCAATAATAATATTGAGCGCTCTCTTCAGTTCTTCTATGTTATTAATACAGCCGAATTCTACAGGGGTGCTCTCTTTCATTACGCAAACAGTGGAAAACGGAACGCCACGGTCCGGTTCCGCCGCTGCCACTTCACCGTTTTCCATAGCCCTGTAACAGCAACCGTCAAGTACGATCATTTCGCCATCTACGTCTTTGAATGTGCCAAGCCCGATATTGCCGTGCTTAAGCAGCTCCGAAACGGATATAACGGCCCTCGAATATCCCAGCATCAGAGCCTGCAGTGTTGAAACCTGATACATCTTCATGCTATTCATATCCTGTTATACCTCCAGCGACGACGTTTTTTATGCTGACACAGAACTCCGGCCGGGAGAAAACAACGATTTGCTATTTTCATTATAACAAAACAGCCGCGGAAGCTGAAGCCCCACGGCTGTTGAATCATTTCTTATACAAAAAATAGGGGTTTTCCGTGAATTATTTATAGTTTGAAGGTCCTACAGGAGGAGCGCCAACAGCCCCACATAATCCGCCCGCAACATGTTTGAGATCGCCGTCTTGCAATTCACATTCTGATAACTCATCAAAGTAAGCTTCGGCTTCCTCTTTCGTAAGGTCAATGCCTTCGGTTTTAGCGTATGCAATCAGTTCTTCCACAGTTTGGCACTGCATGGCTTTTTCCAGCATTTCTTTTGTGATTTCGTTTTTGTTAATCGGCATAGCAGAATCCTCCTTAGGTGTTAAATGTTAAATGCCTTTAATTATATATACAAGACAGGCTTTCAAAAATTGACCCTGTTGGAATTATTATTTTAATTATATCATACTCATCTTTACTGGTTAATTATATCATACTCATCTTTACCGGGCAAAACCATGATTTGTATTCGTAAACATCATTTCACTTAACTTCAGATCCCCAGCCTGAGGTAAAGCTGTTCGTCAATGACCCGCTGATACTTCTTCAGCACCGGGCTGTAGCCCAGCTTGTCATTAAAGAATCTCATGTTGTAGGCGCTCACAAAGGCGACCTCTGCAGCAAAGGGAATCATGGGATCCCCCTCTGCATGGCTGTAATCACGGTTGACGTCCCAATCCAGCCAGGTCTTTCCCCGCTGGTGGGAAATGACTTTCCTGTCCCAGTTGTAGCGGAACTTAAGCGTAAAGCTGTCACCCTTAGTGTACGGGCCGCCAATATAAGTCTCATGGCTCCGCCAATACTCATCCGAGAACTCTACGCCCACTACATTGACAGCCAGCTGATACTTTGGGGGCGCATACTTCTCCACCTTCACCGATGACCTGTCCGCATAGTATCCCACGCCCATGCCGCCGTCCACCAGCACAAGATTCCCGCCGTCCAATGTACCCGGATAATTGGCCAGTGCCGTTGCCACCATGGCAAGCATCAGAACCAGTGTAAGCAACGCAGTCCTTATACACTTTCTCATGACGATTCCTCCCCGTTCAGGCTGCCTCTCCGCCGCCTTAAAATTTTAAACCGGCCTTATCAGTTATACGATACTCCATTTTCGCCGTACCGTATTACATTACACTTATCAGGACAGCCATTGCCACCGCTTCCGTCACCAGCGGCACCATGGCTGCATAAAACGCTTTCATCTCTTCCATACGGTAATATGCCATATACAAAACCATGCTTATTACAAAAGCCGCCGTTATGACAGAGCCAAGGAACATAACTCCGCTGCCCGAAAGGAATTTACCGGCATATAAACTGTGAATCACCAACGCCTCCAGCACAGTCCACGCAACAATCAGGAATAATTCTGCCGTTACGATCCGGTGAAAAACATACTTTGTAACCAAAAGAAGCACCGTGTATGCTGCAATTCCTGCTCCGGTAATCATCAGCGGATAATGCTCCGGTCCGGAAACTTCCGGAATAAGCGTCAGACTGAAGACCGTCCCTGAAATTCCCAAAACCATCGTAATAAGCAGCAACACCCCGTTGATCCCGCCAGTCTGGCTGACAGATACACCGGGCCGGTATGCCCGGTACCACCATGCCAGGTAGAACACGCAGCATACGATCAAAAGCGCCTGACCCGTTATTACACGCCGCATTTTATTATCCTTTTACCACACTTATAAATGCGCCTGCCCGTCACGGTTTTTCCAACGTCTCCAGCCCCTGGATGAACTGACCGCTTACATAGCCCTCAGTTCCGTCATCCAGCCGGACTTTCGCCCATTTAAAGAAGTTATACCGGTCCCCGGTTTCTATTACAAAACCCAGCACAGTTAAGGGATAGCCGGTGTCATACTCCCCCAGGATGGCGCAGCTGGTGTTGGGCTGCCGGCGCAGGCGCACGCCTTCCCCCTTAATGCTGGCGCGTCCCATATTCTTGCTGAAACGGATGACGCCATTATCCCCAACCGGCCCATGGCCCAGGCGCATCAGTTCCCCGTTCTCTTCCAGAAAAACTGCCAGGGCATTGGTGGTCACCGCGTTGGGGCCTTCTCCGCAGTAAAAATCCGTCATGCGCACATAGATGTCAGGATTCTCAACCACCTCCGGCGCGTTCCGGATAAGGAACTGGTGCAGATACAACACACAGTAATCCGTCAGGGCGGAGCCCTTAAAACCGCTCCAGACTTCGCTCAGCCAGGCCGGTTCATAATTATCATCCACTAACAGGAAACGGAACTGGTGCTGTCCAAAGCTCTCCTGTACAACGCGGAAGTTTTTCTCCGCGATCAGATGCGTCCATGTGTCCGGCTTCCTTATATTCAGAAGCCAGTAATTTTCATGCAGGAAATTCCCGCTGTCTGTCCTGCGGGTGTACTGGTTCACCGCTGTGCCCGTCCTGTAAAACGCATTGCGGTTGTACGTTTTTTCATAGGCGTATATCACGGCAGAAACCGGGTAAGGAAGATCCGCGCCGTCATTTTTTACGTACAGGCCGTCCAGCGCGTCACCGCAATTATAGGCGCCGGCTTTGCCTTCTTCCTCAAAGCTGAACTCCACCTGCCGGCCAAACGCCGTGCTGAAAATTTCCGGGGAAACCGGTTCATACGGGCCGGATGCGTCAGGTGTCAGGTGCATGGCGCGCAACTGGTCCGTGGTCAGGCGCAGGCCCGTTTCCCCGGCGCCGGCCGTCCGGGTCTTCCCGGTGTAAGTGGTGGCCAGCTCTTCCGTCACGCTGCCGTCCGCGTCCAGCGCCTGCAGCGCGATAATCGGGGAGCCGGAGAATGTTTGCATTGTGAGGGACCCGGGCATGGTGTATCCTTTACCGTGCAGTGAAATGATAAACATGCGGGCCGTTACCCGTCCGGAACCGTCTGTCTTTTCATAGATGCCCGGCTGGGGCAGCATGGCCAGGGCCGGAACGGAAAACAACAAACACAACAACGCAGCCAGCAACATGCAAAACCGTTTACTGATTCCCATCTTTGCGCCTCCTTACTATGGCGGAAATGAAGTGCCGTATATTTGAATTATGGCAAAACACCGATTTGTACGATTAACATTGGTTTACTTAATTATAACAAAACAGCCGCAGAAAAATCTACGGCTGTTGAATAAAACACAAATTTTACGGTTTAGGACTTCCGCAGTACTCACAGAAGCGGCCCTTGTTCTGCGCCCCGCAGTTCGGGCAGGACCATGGTCCTGTACCGGCCTGCTGAGCCTGGGCCCTTTGCCGGGCCTCCATGAACGCCCCCATCACGGACTCAGCGCTGACGCTGTTAATTTTTACAGCGACAGGCCGGATACCCAGATTCTCAATCATAGGGGAAAGGGTGCCTTGCCGCAGCATGTTAAAAAAGTCTGCTTCATGCGCCGGAATCTCCCGGGGATCTACACCGGGCACACCTTTCAGGAACACTTCTTTCAGCGCCAGATACAACGTCTGGGGAATTCTTTCGCCAAATGCGTTATTCCTCGATGGATCCGTTATCTCATACACAACCTGACCGGTAACATGAAGTTTTACAAACGGCAGACCATCTACCGGAACGCTTACCGGATACGTAAAATTCCCCTTCTTTCCGGAAGGTTCTGCGTCTGAGTTAAATTCGAAAACAGGCATACATACCTCCTTGTCCATTTTCATCACTTGTCTGCAAATCACGATTTGCACGATTAACTATGATTTACTTAATTATAACAAAACGGCAGGAAACAGGTGTTGTAACACTCAGTGACCAGCGCGTTTCCCGTACCGGGCATCGTAAGCTTCGTTTGTATTCTCCTTATGAACCGGTCACAGTCAGAGAATAAATCAGTTTCCGGGCATCCGCAACGCGCAACCATCCGTATAGCAGACATCCTTGCCGCCGGCTACATTTTTCAGCTTTTCACCGTTCAGCTCAACGTCCGCCAGCTCCGCCATATACGCTTCCGCTTCTTCTTTTGTAATCTCGCAGCCTTCGGTCTTCGCCAACGCAATCAGCTCATCGGCGGTCTTGCACTGCATCGCTTTTTCAATCATTTCTTTTGTGATTTCGTTTTTGTTGATTGGCATTTTCAGGGCCTCCTTTGGGAATTAAAAAACCGTACTTTCATAGTACAGTTATATTATAACAAAACAGCCGCGGAAAATAAATTCTACGGCTGTCAGGATAAAACGTATTTATAAACCAAAACCGGAACTTGTATCAATGGTCTGACTTGAGTCCGGCGCCGCACATGGTAATCAGGCTGTCCGGCGTCCTGCCGTGAAGCTCGCAGTATTTCAGGTACGCCGCGTAATTGCCCGCCGTGGTGTGCTCGCAGTAAATGCCTTTCGCCGCCAGCGTGGCGCGGGCCGGCAGAATCGTTTCTTCCGGAATCTCCACGATTTCCATATCGTATTTATAAATCTTTTCCAGAATTTCCACGCCACGCATGGGCTGGCCGATGGCAATGCCTTCCGCCAGCGTCGGCTTTGGCGTAACCGCGGCCGGCACTTTCAGTCCCTGCCGTTTCGCTTCCGCAAAGGGCGCGCAGTGTTCGCTCTGGATGGCGATCACATTGGGCATTTCGGGAATCACGCCGCTGGCCACAAGGTGCTCCAGGCCAAAGACCCCGCCCAGGAACAGGGTCCCGTTCCCCAACGGAATAAAAATGTTCCGGGGGACCCGGTGCAGCTGTTCGTAAATTTCATAAATGTAGGTTTTCGTTCCTTCATAAAAGAACGGATTGTACACGTGGTTCGCGTAATACTTTCCTTCTTCCGTAACTTTCGCCCTGCACACATCCGCGCAGTGGTCGCGGGAACCGGGCACCACATTGGCCTTTGCCCCGTGGGCTTTAATCATATCGATTTTTTTCGGCGACGTCCCTTCCGGAACAAAGATTTCGCAATGGATTCCCACGCGCCCGCAATAGGCCGCCACGCTGTTGCCCGCGTTGCCGCTGGAATCCTGCACCACGTCCGTCACGCCGATGGACTTGCAGTGGGAAACCAGGACCGCCGCGCCCCGGTCTTTAAAAGACAGCGTCGGCATGAAATAATCCATCTTCAGCATCAGGTCCTCGTCAAAGGGAACGATGGGCGTCATGCCTTCCCCCATGGTGACGGCTTTCCACGTTTCGTCCGCCAGTGGCATAAAGGCACGGTAACGGAAGATGCTCCATTCGTCCTTATCGATCAGCGCCTCGTCAAACTTTGGCAGTTCATACTGCAGTTTCCACAGGCCGCCGCATTCGCATTTCGGCGCCCGCGTCGTAACGTCTTCCGCTTTTCCGCATTTCGTGCAAACATACTTTACTTTCATACTGTCCCCCCGTCATCACGCAAATCATTACTATCAAGAATTGCAAATTGTATCCGGAAACCATTGTTTTCTTAATATTATAACAAAACAGCCGCGGAAAAATCTACGGCTGTCAGAAAAACCGGAATTTGTTTACTTATTCCATCTCCATATATGCTTCCAAAATGTGACGGGCTTCCTCAATAACATCAGCTTCGTTTTCGGAAATCATTACCTCCTGAAGCAACTTCGTTAATGGTTCATACAACCCGGTCAGATCGTTCT
>JAFQZL010000021.1 GCA_017405945.1 Acidaminococcaceae bacterium | reverse complement strand
TAAGACCAAATAGGGAAGGGATGAAGCGGCCCGCTGAACCTTCCGGGTTGTGTCGCTGTATCTTGCGAGTAATCGCAGGAATAGATAAATGATTGCCACCGCTTGTCGGAACAGAACTCGGCTTATTGAACACTCACCTCGAAAATAAAAGGGAAACTGCTTAACCGCAGTTTCCCTTATTTTTTTATAGTATTATTTAATTTTAAACAAAGCCGGGCTGATGGGTTTGTTCCGCATCTTTGCCTGTTCTTCCAGGCGGCGGAGTTCTTCTTTGTTGGTGCGGGTGCCGCGGAAACCGGGCTGGTCCTGTTCATCCACATGGATGCGGCCCCGTTTGTTTTCGTAATCGCTGATGACCCATTTTAAAATCTGCTCAATCTCTTTATTCACAGAGCGTCCGTTTGTCTCCGCGATGTATTTCATTTTCTCCATGATCAGCGGATGGATGCGTAATGTAAAACGGTATTGTTCCATAGAAGCCATAGCAGATACCTCCCAAAAGCATGATGTCAGTTCAATGTCACCTTTTACTGTTATTATAAATGAGAAATGCCGTTAAATCAATAGAAAGAATATAAAATAACCGGTTTTGTGAACTCTTTGAAAAAAGCATTCATACTTATAGTGATATCTTTTGTTTTACCGTGTAAAATATGGTACAATGAAACACAGATTTCAGTTAAGGAAACACGGATACAAAAAGCGCCGGCAGGCGCGCGGGCGATCAGTACTTCCTTACATCAAAGGAGTAAAGAAAGTGGAAACAGGAAAACAATACAGCGGATTCCGCGTTTGTAAAAAAGAATTCATTAAAGAAGTAAACTCTGCGGCGTACCTCATGGAGCATGTGGTGAGCGGCGCCCGTCTATTCTATCTGGCCAATGACGACGATAACAAGGTGTTTACCATCGGCTTCCGCACGCCGCCTTCCGATGACAGCGGCGTGGCCCACATCCTCGAGCATTCCGTCCTGTGCGGTTCCCGGAAGTATCATCTGAAGGAGCCGTTTGTGGAACTGGTGAAGGGCTCCCTGAATACCTTTTTAAACGCCATGACGTACCCGGACAAGACCGTGTACCCGGTGGCCAGCCGCAACGACAAGGATTTCCGCAACCTGATGGACGTGTACCTGGACGCGGTGTTCTATCCGCTGATTTATGAAAACAAGTTTACCCTGAAGCAGGAAGGCTGGCACTACGAACTGGAAAGCGCCGGCGACCCGCTGCAGTACAACGGCGTTGTGTACAACGAAATGAAAGGCGCGTATTCCGCTCCGGACGCTTTTCTTGAATACTACGGAAAAAAGATCCTGTTCCCGGACACGACCTACCGTTTTGAATCGGGCGGTCTGCCTTCCGCCATTCCGGAACTGACCCAGGAAGCCTTTACCCGTTTCCACAAGACATATTACAGCCCGGAGAATTCCTATATCTACCTGTATGGGGATATGGATATTGAAAAAACGCTGGCCCATCTGGACAGTTATCTGAAAGACTTCCCGAAAACAGGAAATGTGCATTCCGAAATCCCGCTGCAGAACCCCCTGGCCAAAACAGCGGAGTTCGACGGAACCTATCCGGTGCCGGAAGGGTCTCCCACAGAAGGTATGACCTTCCACGAAGTACAGATCGTGGCGGGGGACATGCGGGACCAGAAGACCATCATGGCCCTGCGCCTGCTGGAAAATGTGCTGCTGGAATCGGAAGGGGCGCCGTTGCGCCGGGCCCTGCTGGACGCAGGCGTTGCCAAAGATATTTCCGGCAGTATGAGCGGCAGCATGCTGCAGAACATTTTTTCCGTCCGCGCCAGCGGCAGCGAACCGGGACAGAAAGATGCCTTTGTGAAAGCGCTGTATCATAACCTGCAGAAGATTTCCATGGAAGGCATCGACAAGGAGCTGCTGGAAGCGTCCCTGAACAGCGCGGAGTTCAAACTGCGGGAAGCGGATTTCGGAACCTATCCCAAAGGACTGATCTACGGCCTGTCCGTACTGGATTCCTGGATTTACGACATCGACCCGGTCAGCAGCCTGCAATATGAACCGTTGCTGCAGGAACTTCGTGACGCCGTACATACCAACTATTATGAAACGCTGATCGAGACCAACTTGCTGGACAATACCCACCGGGTCATCCTGACCCTGGCCCCGGAAGAGGGCAAAGAGGAAAAGGAACAGGCGGAACTAGCGGAAAAACTGGCCGCGGTAAAAGAGAAGACGAAACGCAGCGAACTGGAACGGTACGCCGCGGAATGCGCGGAACTCCATGAACGGCAGGCCGCGCCGGACCCGGAAGAAGATCTGGCATCCATTCCCTTGCTGGAGCGGAAGGATATCCGGCGGGAAACGGAAAAGCTGACCGTAGAGAAAGAAACGGTGGAAGGGGGAACCCTGCTGTACCAGGCCCTGCCGACCAACAAAGTTACCTACCTGAACTGGCATTTCGATATGACCGGCATTGACCCGGTACTGCTGCCATACTGCAACCTCCTCAGCGATGTGCTGGGCAAACTGAACACAGATGAGTATTCCTACGCGGACCTGGCAAAATATACGGACATGTACACCGGCGGCATCTCTTTCCAGATGGAAGCGTTAAGCCGGAACAGCGACTGCAACGACTATACGGTGAAGTTTTCCCTGGCGGCGAAATGCCTGACGGCCAAACTTCTGGAGTTGTTCAAAATCCTGAAGGCCATGACGCTGCACACCCGGTTTACCGACAAAGCACGGCTGAAAGAACTGATCGACCAGGTGAAAACCGACTGGGATAATACGTTTTTTGCCAAAGGGCAGACGGTTGCGGCGGTGCGGCTCGCTTCGTATTTTTCCGCTAAAGCCCGTGTAACGGAGCAGGATTATTACAGTTACTACCAGTTTGTAAAACGACTGGCGGAAGATTTTGAAAAAGAAGCGGATACGGTTATTGCGAACCTGCAAAAACTGCTGTCCGTATTCTTCAATAAAGACCAGTATCTGTTAAGCTACAGCTGTGATGAAGCGGACCGGGCCGAAGTGCGCCGGATGGCGCTGGACTTTGCAGCAGTACTGCCGGCAGAAAGTGTGGCTGGTGGGAAAGAAGCAAAGACTCTCCCGCAGCCGGAAAAGAACGAGGCCATCATCACACCGGGCAAGGTGCAGTACGTGCTGGCCGGCGGCGATTACCGCAAACACGGTTATCAATATAACGGAAGCATGCTGGTGCTGGCTACCATGTTGCGGTATGAATATCTGTGGACGAAAATCCGGGTACAGGGCGGGGCCTACGGCGCCAACGCCGTGTTCGACCGGAACGGCGTCATGTATTTTTCCACCTACCGGGATCCGCAGCTGAAGAACAGCCTGGAAGCCTTCCGCGCCTTGCCGGACTGGCTTGAAAAACTGGAACTGACCGACCGGGAGATGACCAAATACGTCATCGGTACCATGAGCGGGGTGGACGTGCCCCTGACCAACTCCCTGAAAGTGTCCCGGGCAGCCCTGCAGGAACTGCTGGCCGTTTCCGATGCCGACCGGCAGAAGACGCGGAATGAGATTCTTGATGTAACACTGGCGGATATCAAAGCCCTGGCAAAGATGATCCGTGACGTGCTGGCGGACAATTACCTCTGCGTCGTCGGGGGACAGCAGGCTATTGAAGAAAACAAAGAAGAGTTCAACAGAACGCTGAAACAGTGAAATAACAAGAAAGACTGTACAGGAAGCAAAATTAGAAATAAATGCGCGTTTAACTGGCGGTGAGTCGGCAAAAAACTGCTTTCACCGCCATATTTAATTAAGAAGCAACATACAATCCGGGGGAAAAAACACCCGGATTTTTTTTGTAAAGCCGCATGGTTACTGGGGTTAGACCCTACGCACTCATTAATATAAGATAGACAGTTTGTTTGTATCAGTAAGCGTAACCGCAGACAGACAATTCAAACTGTCTGAGAGTGGGGTCATGGGGGCTTTGCGCGAAAAACAGAAAACCTCCTGTGATAAACGGATGTGGGCTGACTGCCACACAGAATCACAGGAGGTTTTTTATTATATTACCTTGTCTGAAAGAAGAAAGCGTTACAGGTCATTCTTTTCAATCTCATGCTTAAGCAGGTCGATAAAATCTTTAACTTCCGGCCGGCAGTCTTTCCGGTAAATAATGCCCCGTTCAACGGGAAAATCCCAATCCATGGGAACGTGCGTGAAGTTCGGTATATCAAAACAATACTGCCTGACACAGACAAGTATGGCATTATCCATTTCAGTTTTTACTAAAAGCTCATGGCTGGAATAGGGATGGTCAATGATCGTAATAGACGGTTCGTGCGTTTCCAGGTAATCACGCAGCATATCGTCAGCTTTGGAGAGACCGCGGGTGTGTATCATCAACTTGCAACCCCGCAGTTGTTTAATGGCCACCATTTTCATGCTGGCTAACGGGTTGCTTTTTGGAACACAAATATTTAACTGACAGGGTTTTAAGGAAACGACTTCTGTAGCAGGGGTCTCAACAAAACCCTGTGCAAAGTTAAACATGTAGTCAGAAGTGATATCAAAATCGCCCGCCTGAAATGCCGAAAAATAGTCCGGGAATGCTTCTTGTTTTAACACAATGATGACATCCGGAAAATTTAGCCTGTACTTCCTGCAAACGTTAAACAGCAGGGGGGAATAAATTTCCGGGAGCGTCCCGATGACGACGGATTTCGGCATCTGATCCGTCATATCCCGGCATTTCCGGTAAAGCTGCTCGTAATTATTAATAATCGGTTCCCCTTCTTCCAGGAACACTTTTCCTACAGGAGTCAGAGTAACACCTTTTGAGCTTCTGTCAAAAACGGTAAATCCCAGCTTCGCCTCTGCGGCTTTGACCTGCTGGACCAGAGCGGGTCTTGAGATAAAAAGAATATCTGCCGCTTTTGTCAGACTGCCGCATTGGGCAATTTGCAGCAATCTCCTGAATATCTGAGAACTAATCATAATATGACCACCATCTTCATTATTGTTGTATTGTTTCGAAAAAACAGAAAAATATAGTATTAAATATACTTATTTTATCATATTTGTGAATCTAAATAAATGTTGGTTTTTAATTAATATTTAGTAAGTTCTTGGTTACCCGTAATGTTCTCTTACACCATTGTTATGGTTTTTGTCATATTCTCCATTAAGATATTAGTTTAAACTAAAAGTGTATTAGCATGTAAATATCAAAACATAATTAATTTTTCATAATCCTTTCCAGAGCGATAAATCTGTATCTGTCGTTTTTAACGACAGATACTATATTGCTTTGCATTCCATGATTAATTAAGAACAAATGAATGGCAGCTGAGATTTACGGGAAGTAAGTCATAATTATATTATCCTGATAAGGAGGATCCTTATGAACAGAATCTACAAGTTGATTTGGTCCAAAGTTAAAAACTGTTATGTTGTTACGTCTGAACTGGCGAAAAGCCACAGCAAAGGCTGTTCGGGCAGGCGTGTGGGATGCTTGCTGGCTGCCGGCGCGGTTGTGGTCGGTTTAATGCTGCCAATGGGGGATGCGGAAGCGTTTAATAATATGTATACCATGGGCTATGAAGCTTATGGTGGCGAAGACTTGTATAAAAGTTATACACAATTTAAATATTTAGATAACCATATTGAAGAAGAAAGCTGGAGTTATATAAATAGTAATGGCGGTGTTTATAAGGAGCATTACAATAGCACAAGTTATACTTTAGCCCAACAAAGAGGAAATGTTACATTAGGCAATTACGCTGCCTCCGCCAAGCTTCCAGATAACGACAAAGGCCGTATGAATGCAACTTTTCTTCAGGAGATAACGGAAGAAGAAGCCCAGCAAGGCTATGATACATCCAGAAACGATGAAAATAATAAACAGCATTATTTCAAACGTGTGTATGGTGGACAAATTGTGAAAACGGAAGACAAGATGTTCGCATATTACGGGTGGGGAACCGACTCTTCAGGAAATTATGGGGAGTGTTATTATGAACTGGATGAAAATTATCAACCGAAAGATGGTGAAGAAAACGGAAGACCTAAAACCTTAATCGTTTACAGCTCTTTGGATTTACCTTATGGAGCAGATATATCTGGCAACAATAACATTGCAATCGGAACGCAAGCGACAGCGACCGGTCAGTCACAGACTGCTATCGGATCCAACAGTAATGCAAGGGGTTTTCAAAGTATAGCTATTGGAGCACAGGCGGAGGCTGGTCAGGAAAATGCTGGTGGCGACTGGAACAACGGAACATCGGCCGTTGCAATTGGCGATTCCGCTAAAGCGTATGGCGGAACCAGCGTTGCAGTGGGCAGCCATGCACAAACCTGGTCATTCTCAGGTATCGCAGTAGGCAATAGTTCCAACGCAGGGACAGAATATTCCATCGCCATTGGTGATAATGCTCGTGTAGAGTATGTTAATGGAGCAGAGAAAGACGATACGAAACAAATTGCTGTGCACGGCATCGCCATTGGCCGGGATGCATTGGTAGAAGGCAAAGATGCAACAGCTGTCGGTCGCCAGTCCCGGGCTCTAATGCGCAATGCTACCGCTTACGGTAACAACGCACACGCTGATGCGTTTAACTCTGTAGCCATTGGCAACAAGGCCATTGCCGGAGATCAGAAAGATACCAGCAAAGGGGAATCTGCAGTTGCCGTAGGCAACCGGGCTACCGCTCTTGACGAATACACCACTGCTATCGGCGCCAGCACCTTTGCGAAAGGCACCCACAGCGTGGCTGTCGGTGACTCCAACCGGGCGTTGGGTAAATACAGTACGGCCATGGGCGCAGGCTGGTCATTGTATAAAGTAGATGAAGACGATAACGATAACACGGAAGCACCAAGAGAATATGAATCTATTGGTGCTAACCAGGCAACCGGTGATTACAGCACGGCAGTCGGATATAGGAACGCAACTACAGGCGATAACAGCACAGCATTGGGCATGCAGAACGCGGTGTCCGGCAATAATTCCATCGGTATCGGTACTAAAAACATCATCGGTTCCGTAACTAAACCCGGTGATACCAAAGAATTGACGGCAGATACCGACAAGGGAAACGTAACCGGCTTTGCCCTTGGTAATGAAAATGAAATAACCGGCAACAATTCCATCGCCATCGGTGTCGGGAACAAAGTATCAGGTGAGAACTCCGGTGCTTTTGGTGATCCGAACATTGTAAACGGAAACAATTCTTACGTTGTCGGTAATAACAGCAGAGTTGAAAAAGATGCCAACGAAGGCTTTATCATGGGTAACAAGAGCAAGATTTCCGGACAGGGCGGTATTATTGCCGGCAGCAACTCCGAGGTTACCGCTAAAGATTCCGTTGCCATTGGTAACCGTGCAAAAGCTACCATAGCAAACTCTGTAGCACTGGGCAGCGGATCCGAAACCACGCATATGGGTGGTTTGAACGGCAAGAAGGAAATTGAGATTCCGGGAACCAATACAAAATATACAAACGTGACCGGTGAAAGCCCTGTTGGCACCGTCAGCGTTGGCAAGCCGGGCGAAGAACGCACGATTACCAATGTGGCTGCAGGTCGTGTAGGCCCCGGCAGTACCGATGCCATCAACGGTTCCGAATTGTATGCCGTAGAACAACAGGTCGTTGCCAATTCAGCGGATATCGTTAACTTGAGCAACCGCATCGATAAGGTTGGTGCCGGCGCTGCGGCTCTGGCAGGCCTGCATCCGCTGGACTTTGACCCGGATGAAAAGTGGGATTTCGCTGCTTCCGTCGGCAGTTACAAGAGCGAGCAGGCTGTCGCCATCGGTGCGTTCTACCGTCCTAACGAAGACACCATGTTCAGTATTGCCGGTACAATCGGTGACGGACGTAACATGGTCAACGTGGGTGTAAGCTGGAAGTTCGGTCAGAAGAACCGTATTTCCGCCAACCGCATTTCTTCCGCAAAAGAAATCATCGAGCTGCGCAAGAATCAGGAAAATGTACACTCCTTCCTGGCTGATGCCGTAGCAGGCAACCAGCTTGACTTGTCCAAGATTCAGCTGTTCCCGGATGTGGAGGAAAACCACTGGGCCTATGACTATGTAGCCACCATGGCCGGCAACGGCGTACTGGAAGGCTATCCGGACGGTTACTTCAAGGGCAACCGCAACATGACCCGTTACGAAATGGCAGCGGTGCTGTATCGTCTGATGCAGAACGGCGCGCGCCTGAGCGATAAGGCTCTGACCGAGTTCGCACCGGAACTGGATCGCATCCGCGTCGATACGATTACCCACCATAAGGATGGCACGCCGCATATCCAGCGTGTTCGTACGATTAAGGAACGGGTAGAGGAAAAGCCGGACCCGGTCTATAAAGAAGAAAAATTAGCACAAGAAAAGGCTGCTAAAGAAAAAATCGCAAAAGAAAAAGCGGAAGCCAAGGCTGCCAAAGAACAGCTGGCAAAAGAAAAGGCGGAAGCTAAGTCAGCTAAAGCTAAGGCAGCAGAAAAACCGGCCGAATAACAAGGACATGCATGAGGACGGTTACATACAAGCATAGCACATTTTGCGATATGGATGATACTTGATAACAGGAGGGATATCCATTATGTTGGTTAAAAAGTTATTGGCTGTGGCAGCGCTGGGTTGTGCGTTACTTGCGTCGCAGGCGTTTGCATACGAAACAGGCGAATATTCCAAAGAAGCGTTGCGCCGGGGCGATGACAAACCGGTGGTGGTGAAGGACTACCCGGTAGTAGCAATAGAAGACGTTGTGGCGTCCCCGCAGTTATATACGGAAAAGCTCATTGCGGTACAGGGTCCGATCCGGTACTTTGTGACAGGCAATATATATGAGATGCAGGCTGAGAACGGAACACGGCTGCGCGCCAATTTCGGCAGGTACAGCCGCCGGCTGCTGTTCCGGACACCGTTTACCGCCATCGGAGTAATGCGGAAGGATGCGCAGGGGGATTACCTGTTAGTGAAAAAAGTCATCTGGCGTGACGTAAATCCGTACAAGGAATACTTTGACGCACAGAACAGGACCCGCCCGGTCTACCAGGAAAGTAATAAGAAAGTCGTAAACGACCGTGACCCGGCTTTCTTCCATGACCCCATCGCCAGCGACAACAAACGTTTCCTGCAGAACAATCCTAAAGGATTGAGCTACGCAGACCTGGCGTCCTACCAGACGATCGACGGGAAAGCTTTTGCCGACAAGAATCTGGAAACAGGAACGAAGGTTGCCCTGATGGGCCGCAACGTTGCCACAATCAAAGCAGATTGGATGAAATTCTGGGATAAGAACATGACCCCGGTGACGCTGAAGATGAACAACACCTACTGTCCGCTGGGTCAGCGGGGAACCTTCTTCGGCACGGTGCAGGAAGAAAATGGGAAGAAGTATGTGTCCGTGGATTGCTTCGAGAGCATTGAAAACTGGCCGCAGCCGCCGATTGCCGGAGCAAACTGAAGTAAGGTGTAAACTGAAGTAAGCAGAGGGCAATTTGAACTCAAGCAAATGTATTGAAAACAGAATACTGATACAGAAAAAGACCGACGTTTATAACGCCGGTCTTTTTTATGTGTGGCGCGCCTGTATTCCGGTCCATTTCGTGTGTTTACAGTTGATTTACATACAATCTGTGAAGAAACAGGAAAATCTCTTCATTTATGTATTGACCAAAAGTGTAACAAACTTTATAATATATATGTTTATGCTTGTTTTCAGTAACCCATTTTTATAGTTGCGGTTATTCTAACTGCAAAGGTAAGAGAAAGTGTAAGAGTATAGGAGGAAAAATGATGAAGAGTTACACAATGGACCTGGGCGGCAGACCTCTGACGCTGGAATTCGGCGAAGTCTGCAAACAGGCCAACGGCGGTCTGCTGGTGCGTTACGGCGACACGGTTGTGGTGGTTGCCGCTACCGGTACCAAGACCCCTCGTGAAGGCGTGGATTTCTTCCCGCTGACTGTTGATTTCGAAGAAAAAATGTATGCGGTAGGCAAGATCCCCGGAGGTTTTATCAAACGGGAAGGCCGCCCCAGCACCCATGCGGTACTGACCAGCCGCCTGATTGACCGTCCCATCCGTCCCATGTTCCCGGACGGGTACCGGAATGATGTGCAGATCGTTGCCACTGCGGTTTCCGTAGATCCGGACAACGCGCCGGATATCCCGGGCATGATCGGCGCTTCCGCTGCGTTGTGCGTATCCGATATTCCCTTTGAAGGACCCATCGCCGGTGTGCGCGTAGGCCTGATCGACGGACAGTATATCGTCAATCCGACTGTGGACCAGTTCAAGGTAAGCCGCCTGAACCTGGCGGTAGCCGGAACCACGGATGCCATCCTGATGGTAGAAGCCGGCTGCAAGGAAATCTCCGAGCAGGAAATGCTGGACGCGATTTTCTTTGCCCATGAGAACATTAAAAAGATCTGCGAATTTATTAGCGGCATCCAGGCTGAGATCGGCAAACCGAAAATGGAAGTGCCCAAGTACAATCCGCCGGAAGAACTGGTAAAAGAAATCGAAGAGTTCGGCGCTGAAAAACTGAAAGCGGCCCTCATGGACGCCAACAAACTGCAGCGCGAAGAAAACGTGGACCGCGTGAAGAAAGAAATCGCGGAAGCGTTTATCGAAAAATATCCGGACAACGGCACCGACGTTGCCTATATTACCCAGAAGCTGGTTAAGAAAATCGTGCGCCGCACCATCGCAGTGGACAAGATCCGTCCGGACGGACGGGCGCTGGATGAAGTGCGCCCGGTTACCTGCCGCGTAGGCCTGCTGCCCCGGGTACACGGTTCCTCGCTCTTCACCCGCGGCCAGACCCAGATCATGAACGCCTGCACCCTGGCCCCGCTGCGTGAAGCGCAGGTCATCGAAGGCCTGGGACCGGAAGAGATGCAGCGCTATATCCATCATTACAATTTCCCGCCGTACTCCGTGGGCGAGACCAAACCCCTGCGCAGCCCGGGCCGTCGCGAGATCGGTCACGGCGCATTGGCGGAACGCGCACTGCTGCCGGTTATTCCTTCCGAGGAAGATTTCCCGTACACCCTGCGCCTGGTTTCCGAAGTACTGGAATCCAATGGTTCTTCTTCCATGGGTTCCGTTTGCGCCAGCACCCTGTCCCTGATGGACGCGGGCGTACCCATTAAAGCCCCGGTGGCCGGCGTGGCCATGGGCCTGGTAAAAGACGGCGACTTCTTCACCATCCTGACGGATATCCAGGGCCTGGAAGACGCGCTGGGCGATATGGACTTCAAGGTTGCCGGTACGGAACACGGCATCACCGCCATGCAGATGGATATGAAGATCGACGGCATCAACCGCGAGATCTTCGAGCAGGCGCTGGCCCAGGCCAAACGCGGCCGCGAATTCATCATGGGCAAGATGATGGAATGTATCAGCGAACCCCGCAAGTCCCTGTCCAGATGGGCTCCCAAGATTACTTCCATCACCGTGGATCCGGAAAAGATTGCCAAGATCATCGGGCCCGGCGGCAAGACCATTAAGAAGATTGTGGAAGATACCGGCGCCAAGATCGATATCGAAGATACCGGCAAAGTGTATATCGCTTCCCCGGACTCCGATGCCATTGAAAAGGCCATCAAGGCCATTGACGGCATTACGGCTGAAGCGGAAGTGGGCAAGATCTACACCGGCAAAGTAACCCGCATCATGAACTTCGGCGCTTTTGTGGAAATCCTGCCCGGCAAGGAAGGCATGGTTCACATTTCCCAGCTCTCCACCGAACGGGTCGAGAAAGTGGAAGACGTGGTTTCCGTGGGCGACGAGATCATGGTGAAGTGCGTGGAGATCGACAGCAAGGGCCGCATCAATCTGTCCCGCAAAGCGATTCTCCAGGGGACCAAAAAATAATCCGTCAGTATTTCGTTAATGAGTAATTAATTGAATATGCAATTTAAAGCGCAGCCTGTCAGTTCAAAATGGCAGGCTGCGTTTTTTAGCGGAAGTTTATGTGAGTTGCAAATAAGCTGCAGGGGAGAGTTTTTCCTTTACAACTTTACTGTTTACAAAGCGTTTTTTAATTGGACGTGGCAGTAAGTTAATGGTATAATAATAATAACGAATATAGCCTGATTAAATCATCGCGACGGTTATCCGGGATCCAAGCAGGAAACGATAGAGAATCAGCAAAAAAGGATGGAGGTAAAAACATGAATCAAAAGCAGTTGGAAAAAATGAAAAACGGCAAAGGATTTATTGCTGCGCTGGACCAGAGCGGCGGAAGCACACCGAAAGCGTTGCGGCTTTACGGCGTGGAGGAAACTGCCTATTCCAATGATGAGGAAATGTTCACCCTGGTTCACGAGATGAGAACCCGAATCATCAAGAGCCCTTCTTTCACAAGCGACCGTGTTCTGGCTGCCATTTTATTTGAAAATACCATGGACCGCAAGATTGACGACAAATTTACGGCAGATTATCTGTGGGACGTAAAGGGCATCATCCCGATCCTGAAAGTCGACAAGGGACTTATGGATCTGGAAGGCGGCGTGCAGCTGATGAAACCCATTCCCGGTCTGGACAAGCTGCTGGCCCGCGCCCGTGACGAGCGGCATATCTTCGGCACCAAGATGCGCAGCGTAATTAAAGAAGCGGCGGAAGAGGGCATTAAGAAAATCGTAGACCAGCAGTTTGAAATCGGCCTGCAGATCGCGGCGGCCGGTCTGGTTCCCATCCTCGAACCGGAAGTGGATATCCATTGCCCGGACAAGGCAAAAGCCGAAGAAATCCTGAAGAAAAATATTATGGAACGTCTGGCGAAACTGCCGGAAGACACCAAGCTGATGTTCAAGGTGACCATTCCCACGATTCCCGATACCTATGCGGAACTGATCGCCGATCCGCGGGTAGTACGTGTGGTAGCGCTGTCCGGCGGCTATACCCGGGAAGATTCCAACAAAAAACTGGCAGAAAACCACGGCCTCATCGCCAGCTTCTCCCGCGCGTTGTCCGAAGGACTGAACGCGAAGCAGACGGCTGCGGAATTTGACGCGATGCTGAAAGCATCGGTTGATTCCATTTACGAGGCTTCTATTACCTGATTTCATATGATTAAAAAAACCTGGTGCGCTTAACGCGCATCAGGTTTTTTCTTTGGGGCCTTATGTTGGAAACGACGGTTCATCCTGTTCGCAAACTGTTTAAAAATTCTGTTTGCAAACAATTTTATTTAAAATAGAAGCGTTACCAGTCAAACAAATTACACTTCAAAACTGATTTTACCGACAGCGTCCACTGCTTCCTGCAATTGGTCGCTGGTCTTTTTTTCTGCCGCTTTCTGGAATTTGGTAACCATGACCCGGGTCAGCCCCTGCTGCGCCAGAGAGCCGGGACCGTTTACGCAGCCGTTGCAGCAGGCCATTCCTTCAAAGTAGTCGGCGGAAAGCTTTCCGTTTTTAATCAGTGTCAGTTTGTCGTTGCAGTTTTCCAGGCCGTCGGCGTATTCGGCTGTAAGCTCTGCCTGCCGCTCGATGGGCAGCACTTCTTTCATGGAGGCCTGCACGCCGCGTGTCAGGGGGAAGCCGATGCCGCCGGCGGTTGCCTGCGTTACGTATTCTTCTTCCACGGGTTCTGTCAGATCAATGCCGATGCCTTCAAAGATGCACTGCAGTTCTTCATAGGTGAGCACGAAATCGATCGTGTCCGCATGTTCCACCGCCTCCCGTTTCTTCGCGATACAGGGACCGATGAAGCAGGTCATGGCTTCCGGGGATTTGTCTTTTACGTACAGGCCGCAGGATACCATGGGGGACGTGGTCTTGGAAATATTTTCTTCGTATTCGGGGAAACGGCTTTTCACTAATTTTACGAAAGCAGGGCAGCAGGAACTGGTCATGAAGGAGAGTTTCTTCGGCACTTTTTCCATAAACTCTTCGGCCTCATGCAGCGTGGTTATATCAGCGCCTATGGCCACTTCGACCACGTCGGAAAAACCGATTTTCTTCAACGCGGCGATAATCTGCGCCGGCGTTATTTTCATACCGAACTGTCCCACAAACGAAGGCGCCAGCATGGCGACCACCGGTTTGCGCTGTTTTAAGGCCAGAAGCAGGGGAACAATCATGCTGCGTTCGTCCAGTGCGCCGAAGGGGCAGGCTGCCCGGCAGTTGCCGCAGTTCGTGCATTTTTCATAATCGATTTTCGTTCTCCTGTCTTCGCCTGCGGAGAGGGCGTCCAGCGCGCAGGCGCGGATACAGGGACGGTTGATTTCAATAATGGCGCCGTAAGGGCAGGACTTGGCGCAGCGCCCGCATTCGATACAGATGTCCCGGTTGATGAAGGCTCTGTTGTTAACAATGGAAATGGCTTTTTTCGGGCAGTTGTTCATGCAGTTATGCTGGATACAGTGCCGGCAGATATCTGTTACATAGTATTTATCGATAGGGCACGCGTCGCAGGCATCCGGAAGCACGTCAATAATAGGGAGGCTTTTGTCGAATTCACCGTTCAGCGCGGCTTTTGCGGCGTTGATGATATTACGTCCCAGCGGCTGCCAGAGCGCCATCTGGACGCGGTTCTTTAATACAGCCCGTTCTTTATGCACACAGCACCGGACCCGCGGGGTATCGTCCCTGACTGTTTTATAGAGAATATCGTAAATATGTTCCGGAAGACAGTCGTTCCATGTATATTCCGCAATCCTCCGTAATACTTCCCGCCTGAAATTGACTACCTGTGTGATTTCCATGCGCAGCCTCCTTTACTGTTGATTCCCTTTCCGGTGTTCGTTTATTTATTGTTTACTTCTATATTATTTATCATATATGAAAAAATCTCTTTTGAAAAGGGCTAATTTACGCGGACAGGAACAAGATTTTTTCGATAAAAACACGCATGGTATGATATAATATATAATAAGAAACTGCCCGGTACATTTTGCAACAGTGTACCAGTTAACGCAGTGGATTGGAGAGTGTTCAGATGAAAGTACGCGGCTTTGAAAAAATAACGAAATACAAAAACGTTGATTTCCCTATGCCGGCACGCAAGACAAAAACGTCTGCCGGATACGATATCTGCGTACCGGAAGACGTGGCCCTGCGTCCCGGCCGTCTTGTTATGGTGCCCACCGGTGTGAAGGCTTATATGCAGGAAGATGAGTTCCTGGGCGTGCATATCCGTTCCGGCATGGCAGTGAAGAAAAGCATTCGGCTGGTCAATAACGTGGGTATCATTGACGCGGATTATTACAATAACCCGGATAACGAAGGACATATTATACTGGCGCTGGTGAACACCGGTCTGCAGCCGCTGGTTTTAAAGAAGGGCGAACGGATTGCCCAGGGTATTTTTTATAAATATCTGACAACAGACGACGACAACGCTGCGGAAAAGGAAGAGCGCAGCGGCGGTTTTGGCAGTACCGGAACAGAAAAATAGTTGCGATTGTTACAATTGCCGTAATTTTTACACGATTTCTTATAAAAATGAAAAAAAAGGTTGTCATTACCGGGGAATTGTGATATAGTGCATACTATATTTATCTTTTGCAGGGTTAAATGTACACTAATTAAGAAAGAAGGAATGCTTTATGTCTTTGTTTGCCTTGTTGATCGGTGTTCCTCTGATCGCTGCGTTCCTGGTCTTCTGTCTGCGCGGCAACGGGGCGCGTAATGCGATCGTCCCGCTGGCGTCAGCGGTTACCATGGGTTTATCTGTAGCAGCTGCATTGAAGTTTTTCGGCCATCCGGAGTTTTTTAAACTGGCAGCGCCGGAACTTCCGATGGTTATCATGGCGTTGGATATCATCGCGGCCGTTGTGATTCTGTACTACACGCTGGTCCGGTTTAAAAGGCCCTGGATCGCGCTTCTGGAACTGGTCCAGCTTGGGGCCGTGTTCTGGTTTGAGAAGACCGTGGGGCACAGCATCGACATAGCGGCCAATATCGCGATTGATAACTTTGCCATGATTATGGTCCTGATCGTAGGTATTATCGGCAGTCTGATCGCTGTTTTCTCCCTTGGTTATATGGAAGAGTTCCAGAAAGAGCATCGTGACGTGGAAGACCGCCGTCCGTTCTTTTTCTTTGTCATCTTCCTGTTCCTTTCGGCCATGTTCGGCCTTGTCATTTCCAACAACCTGCTGCTTATGTACACCTGCTGGGAGATTACCAGCTTATGTTCGTTCCTGCTGATTGGCTATACCCAGACGGAGGAAGCCATCAACAATTCGTTTAAAGCGTTATGGATGAACCTGCTGGGCGGTCTGGCGTTTGCCATTGCCATTGTCTGGCTGGGACTGGAATACAGCACGGTGGAGCTTTCCATGCTGGTGAATCTGGGCCGCAGCTCGGAGCCTGTGGAACTGGCGGTTGCGCTGCTGGTATTCTGCGGTTTTACCAAAGCCGCCATGATGCCGTTTTCCGGCTGGCTGCTGGGCGCCATGGTGGCCCCCACGCCCACATCCGCGTTGCTTCATTCTTCCACAATGGTTAAAGCAGGCGTGTTCCTGATTATTAAACTTTGTCCCATTCTGGGATCCAATCATGCCGGCCTGATGACCATGTTCGTCGGGGGCGCAACCTTCCTGTTCGCTTCCTGTGCGGCGATTTCACAGTCTGACGGCAAAAAGGTCTTGGCATATTCTACGATTTCCAACCTGGGCCTGATTGTCTGCTGCGCAGGCATCGGTTCCTATGAAGCTGCGTGGACGGCGATCATGATCATTGTGTTCCATGCGGTAGCCAAAAGCCTCATGTTCCTGTCGGTCGGTACGGCCGAGCAGCAGCTGGAAAGCCGTAATATTGAGAATTTTGACGGGATGTTCTGTTCCATGCCCAGGTTATCCCTGTGCATGATCATCGGTATCTGCGGCATGTTCCTGGCGCCTTTTGGCATGCTGATTTCCAAGTGGGCCGCCATGAAGGCATTTGTTGACGCAGGTCATCCGTTATTGCTGCTGGTCCTGGTGTTCGGTTCTTCCACGACATTGTTCTACTGGACCAAATGGCTGGGTAAGATTACAGCGTTTATTCCGGCAAAGGAAAACCTGGAAGAAGGGATCCACGGCGTGCAATGGATCGCATTGCGGGTTTTAAGCGCGCTGACGATCATTACCTGTATCCTGTTCCCGGGGATTTCCCAGTACGGAGTAATCCCGTATCTGGAAGTTACTTACCAGACAAATATGGATGTCATCGCCCGCAGCAACCTGCTGATCATGTCCATGATGGTCATCCTGCTTGTGGTGCTGCCGCTGCGTTTCGGCAAGGGCCGCAAACAGAAACAGGTCGTTACCAACCTGGCCGGGGAAAATTCCGGAGACAACCTGTCTTACCGGGGCGCGGCCGGACAGACGATTCCGGTTACGCTGCGTAACTGGTATATGGAAAAATGGTTCGGAGAGGCCAAAATGAAACTGTGCGGGTTTATTCTTTGCGGCTCCTGTCTCCTGATTGAATTTGCGATTATTCTGGGAGGTGCTTTCCATGTCTGAGATGGTTTTAAACATTATTTCGGGGATAGCATACCTGATTCTGGCGCCGGTCATCGGCGGGCTGCTGGCCGGGCTCGACCGGAAAATTTCCGCGCGGATGCAGCGCCGTGTCGGTCCTCCTGTTCTGCAGCCGTTCTACGATTTCTTTAAACTGTGGGACAAACAGCCCATCGCGGTCAATGAAGCCCAGCGCTTTTACGTGTTCGGTTTCCTGCTGTTCGTGATCATCAGCGGCCTGTTCTTCTTTACCCACGGGGATATCCTGCTGGTTGTGTTCACCCTGACGATGGCCAGCGTATGTTTCATCGTGGCTGCTTATTCTTCGAATTCTCCGTACAGCCAGGTCGGGGCGGAAAGGGAACTGGTCCAGACGATGGCGTATGAGCCCATGCTGTTATTAATGGCTTTGGGTTTTTACCTGAAATGCGGCAGCTTCAGTATCGATACCATTCTGAAGGCGCCTTCCATGAACTTTATTTATATGCCGGGCATCTTCATCGGCCTGAGTTTTATCCTGCTGATAAAATTCAGGAAGTCTCCTTTTGATTTATCCATGTCCCATGAAGTGCATCAGGAACTGATCCGTGGCGTAATTACGGAAATTTCCGGACGCACGCTGGCCATGATCGAACTGGCCCACTGGTATGAGAACGTATTCCTGCTGGGCTTCGTGTATCTGTTCTTTGCCTGGTCTGCTCCCTGGAGTCCCGCGCTGGCCGTACTGATGTGTCTGTTCACCTATTTCAGTGATGTGCTGGTCGATAACTGCTGTTCCCGTGTAAAGTGGGAACAGATGCTGTCTTCCACCTGGCTGGTAACGTTAGTGGCCGGATTTGTGAATATCATGTTTTTAATGTATATGCGTTGATGAAAGGATGCGGCTTATATGAGTTATATAAAGAAGTCACCCTGGCTTGTCCATTATGACGGCTCCAGCTGCAACGGCTGTGACATTGAAGTGCTGGCCTGCCTGACACCGCTGTACGATGTGGAACGGTTCGGCATTGTAAATACCGGCAACCCCAAACACGCGGATATTTTTCTGGTGACGGGCGGCGTGAATACCCAGAACCTGCCTGTCGTGAAACAGATTTACGAACAGATCCCGGAACCGAAGGTTGTCATCGCGGTAGGGACCTGCGCCTGCAGCGGCGGCGTGTTCCATGACTGCTATAATATGCTGGGCGGCATGGACAAGGCCATCCCTGTGGATGTGTATGTACCGGGCTGCGCCGCAAGGCCGGAAGCCATCATCGACGGTGTGGTGAAAGGTCTGGCCGTGCTGGAAGAAAAACAGAAGGCGCTGGCAGTTCCTGTGAGAGAAAAACAGGCCCTGCGGGAAAAAGAATTAGAACCGGAAATGGCTATCAGTAAAAGTCAGGAGGCCGGGAAATGAAACAGATTTTTATTCAGACAGAAGCTGCTGATTTGCTGGGCAAAGCAGCGCAGTATAAAAAAGACGGGTACCGCATGGTGCAGATCCTGTGCACCCGGGTTCCGGAAGGCTATGAACTGACGTACAGTTTTGATAAGGATTATGTGATGGAGAACCTGCGGGTCATCGTGCCGCTGGAAGGTTCCGTCATGAGCGTCACCAGCCAGTACTGGTACGCCTTTGTCTGGGAGAACGAGATCCACGACCTGTTCGGCCTGAATGTGGAATTTATTGCGCCGGAAGTGGATTACGGCGGAAAGTTCTTCCAGCTTGCCAAGCCCATGCCCTGGCATGAACTGTCCAAGGCACAGCAGCCGGCAGCGGCCGTTAAAGTGAACCTGCGGCCCGGGCTGGGGGTAGACGCCTCGGTGAAACCGGCAGCGCAGGCAGCAAATCAGGCTGCGCAGAAACCTGCCGCACCGGCGGCAAAACCGGCGGAAGGAGGGAAGTAACATGGGTAAAAGCACAATCGTTCCCTTTGGTCCCCAGCATCCGGTATTGCCGGAGCCAATCCATCTGGACCTGGAACTGAAAGATGAAAAAGTTGTAAAAGCCATTCCTTCCATCGGATATATCCACCGCGGTCTGGAAAAGCTGGTGGAGAAACGCGGGTTCCAGGAATATGTGTATATTGCGGAACGGGTCTGCGGCATCTGTTCCTTCGGCCACGGCTGGGGCTACAGCAAGGCTATCGAAGGACTGATGGAAATTGAGATTCCGAAGCGGGCGGAGTACCTGCGCACCATCTGGCACGAAATCTCCCGTCTGCACAGCCATCTGCTGTGGGCCGGGCTGGGCGCCGACGCCCTGGGGTTTGAAAGCCTGTTCATGCAGTGCTGGCGTGTCCGTGAAACGATTCTGGATATCATTGAGCAGACCACCGGCGGGCGGGTCATCTTCTCCGTCTGCAAGGTGGGCGGTGTGCGCCGTGATATTTCCGATAACGAGTTAAAAGAGATTGTAAAGCGCCTGGATGCGCTGAAAAAGGAGATAGACGGAATCGCGGCGATCTTCCTGAATGATGAAACCATCCACGCCCGGCTGAAGGGCGTAGGGACGGTGACCTATGATGAAGCGGTGGCGCTGGGCTGCGTAGGTCCTACGGCCCGGGCCAGCGGCGTGCCGCAGGATTACCGGATTGGCGATGAAGGGGGAGCCTACAAAGAATTAGGTTTTACCCCGGTCCTTGCCACAGAAGGCGACTGTTTCGCCCGCGTTAAAGTCCGTCTGCTGGAACTGTACCAGTCCCTGGACATCATCAAAGGCTGCGTGGAAAACATGCCGGCCGGTGACATTGCGGTACCGGTGAAAGGCTTCCCGCCTGCGGCGGAATATTTTACCCGCGTGGAACAGCCCCGCGGCGAAGCGGTGTATTACGTAAAAGGGAACAAGACAAAGAATCTGGAACGGTTCCGTCTGCGTACGCCGACCAACGCGAACATCCCGGTGCTGGTAAAAATGCTGCAGGGCTGCGACCTGGCGGATGTGCCGAACATTGTTCTGACCATCGATCCGTGTATCAGCTGCTGTGAAAGATAAGGAGGTCTGGCGATGAGTTTTATGTCCTTTGCCAGCGAGATGCTGGGTAATCTGTTTAAACCGCCGGCAACCAGTCAATATCCTTTTGAACCGAGAAAAGTTTACGAAGCCGACCGGGGCAAGGTAATCAACAATATTGATAACTGTATCTTCTGCGGCATGTGCATGCGGAACTGTCCGTCCGATGCCATTACGGTGGACCGGAATGCCCGTACCTGGAAGATCAACCGCTTTGCCTGCGTGCAGTGCAAAGAATGCGTGACCAACTGCCCGAAGAAGTGCCTGACCATGGACACGGAATATACGGCGCCTGCCACCGAAAAAGAGGAGGAAGTGTTGCAGGGTCCGCCGCCTCCGCCCAAGCCCCAGGTGGTTCTGACGGAAGCCCAGAAAGCGGCTATTGCCGCAGCCCAGGCTAAAAAAGCGGCGGCGCAGAAGGCGGCTGCCGAAGCGGGGCAGGCCAAAGCCTGATAATGGAAGCAAAACGCGAAGGCTGCAGCAGGTAAAAGCCTGAGCACCGGATGATTGTATCCGGGCTGCAGCAGGCGAAGCATAAGGAGCAGCTCATGCATGAGTATCCCGTTACCGTACAGATTGTGGATATCGCTTCCGAAACTGCCAGAAAGAACAACGGCCGTGTGCGCCGCATCAATCTGGTAGTTGGGGAGGATTCCGGTTTTATCGGCGAGTCCATCCAGATGTATTTTGATGTGATAGCGGAAGGCACCCTCTGCGAAGGCGCGCAGCTTTTCATCGAGGGCGTGAAACCGCAGCTGCGCTGTGAAAAATGCGGGAAACAGTTTGAACGGAAACGGTTTTCCTTTCAATGTCCTTATTGCGGCGGGGATGGGGAACCTACGCCCATCGGCAAGGAGTTTTATGTAAAAAGCGTGGAACTGGAAGTGGAGGATCAGTAACAATGCATATGATGAAAGCGGATGTGATGGTGGACATTCATGCCCGGAACAACCATATTGCGGAGCATGTCCATGAACATCTGGCGGAACATAAAATTTTCGCGGTGAATATCATGGGGCCGCCGGGAGCAGGGAAGACCACCACCCTGGAAAACCTGCTGAAACATCTGGATGTGCCCGGGTATGTCATCGAAGGCGATATTGAATCAAATATTGATACGGAACGCTTGCGGAAACAAAACATCGCGGCCACCCAGATAAACACCTTCGGCGCCTGCCATCTGGACGCGCCGCTGGTACACAATGCCATCCATACGCTGCCGTTTGACAAGCCCGGTATCCTGTTTATTGAAAACGTGGGCAACCTGGTCTGTCCGGCGGAGTTTTCCATCGGAGAGGATATCAAGCTGCTGCAGGTCAGCGTGACGGACGGCAGCGACAAGCCTTACAAATATCCGCTGGCTTTTGAAAAAGCGGATATTATTGTGCTGAACAAGATTGACCTGCTGCCCTATGTTGACTTTGATGAAGAATTTTTCATGAAAGGCATCCGGCATTTGAACAAGACGGCGCCGGTGTTCAAGGTCAGCGGCAAGACCGGCGAAGGGTACGCGGAAGCTGCGGCGTGGCTGAAACAGCGGGCAGGTTTCTGAATAAGAATTTGTTATACAAAAAATGAAACAAAACGTAACTGTTGTAATAACTGTATACGGAAAAGTGCAGGGGGTCGGTTTCCGTCCCCTTGTTTGTCGTTTGGCAAAAGATAATAAACTGACGGGTTTTGTGCGCAATGCCGGAACCCATGTGGAAATTACCGCTACGGGATTGCCGGACGATATACAACAGTTATGCGACAGCCTCGTTAAAGCGAAACTGCCGGTGCGTGTTGAAAAACTTTTATGTGAAGCGGTTTCGCATCAGGCGTTTGATAAATTTATTTCTGTTGCAAGCACGGAAAACGACGAAGTAAAGTCTGTTTCTGCTGACACTGGCATTTGTGAAAACTGTTTGCGCGAACTAAAAGAAAACGGTAACCGCCGGCAGGGATACTCTTATATTTCCTGTGCCCAATGCGGACCCCGTTACACGATTATCCGCAAGCTGCCGTATGACCGTGCCAACACGACCATGGACCGGTTTACGTTATGTGATGAATGCGCTAAAGAATACGCTGACATGCAGAACCGGCGCGGGCACGGGGAAACGATTTCCTGTTATCACTGTGGGCCGCAGTTGCAGTGTATTGTAAAAGAAGAATACAAAAACGGTTTAACATCTGACTGTATAGAAGGCGAGTTATTTGCAAATCCTTTTTCCGGTTCTCCGGACAGACAGACGCAAGATAAAAACATAATTGACTTAGCCCGCAATTTGTTGACACAGGGCCGGATCATCATGGTCAAGGCAGTGGGGGGATTTAATCTTCTCTGCCGCGCAGACAAGGTGGAAGTTGTAACGCGCCTGAGGGATTTGAAAAAGAGAATGTCCAAACCCTTTGCCGTGATGGTTACGAATGTGACACTGGCGGAAAAGTTTTGCTACATATCTGCAGAAGAAAAAGAACTGCTGCAGTCGGCGGTTCGTCCCATTGTATTGTGTCAGAAAAAGCAAGACGCGACAGCCTGGCTTGCGGCAAATGTGACGGATGTTTCCGATCAGGCGGGCGTGTTCCTGCCGTCCATGGGATTTTACAGCGAACTCGATACAGAGTTTCCTTTTATCGTTACCAGCTGCAACTATACGGGGCAGCCGATTATTTATAAAGACGAAGAAGCACAACGTTTTTTTGATGAACACAAAAATATTGCCGCGCTGTTTACCTATGAACGGGAAATCCTGCGCCCGGCTGACGATTCGGTGACCCGGGTTGTGAACGGCAAAGTGCAGATTTTGCGCCGCACGAAGGGGTATATGCCGGAACCGGTGGCAAAGTCGGATCCGGAGGCAAACGTTGATGCTGCGTATAACAATAACCATATTTTAGCTCTTGGGGCCCAGATGGAGCCGGGCTTCTGTCTGACGGCAGAGGGAAGCTTTTTCCCGGCTGAAATCCCGGGGGATGTATCATTGGAAAAGACGGAACAGTTCTTTGCCGGTTCCGTGCAGGACTGGACAGAGCTTCTTTCCATTAAGCCGCTGGCGGTTGTAAGCGATTTGCATCCCGGTTATGCAACAGCGCAATGGGGAAAAATGTTTGCGGAGAAAAACGGATTGCCGTTTTATCAGGTGCAGCACCATCACGCCCATGCGTTAGCGGTGATGGCGGAACATCACCTGAAAGGAAAAGTGCTGGCGGCATGTTTTGACGGGACCGGGCTGGGTACGGACGGTACCGTCTGGGGCGGGGAGTTCTTGCTTTGCGAAGGCTCTGATTTTACACGGGTCGGTCATCTGAAATCTATCCCCATATTAGGCGGAGATGTTTCCATGCAGCAGGCGTGGAAAACCGCATTATGTCATCTGGCTGCGGCCGGTTTGCATAGTCATGATCCACGCTTTGCTATAGTTCAGAAAGCGTTAAAGTTAAACGTCAATGTAATTCAGACATCCAGTATGGGGCGTCTGTTTGACGCGGTTGCAAGTCTGTTGGGACTGGCGGATTTTAACTCCCACCAGGGGCGCTGCGCCATGGCGCTGGAATCGGCGGCGCGGGTTGCGTTACGGGAAAAGATACAACCGTTGCCGCTTGCGTTTGCGATAGAATTGACCAAGTCAGGCGAAAGTATTAAAAACAGCAATGATAGAAAGTTCAACGAAACTATCAAAGCGGATGGAAAAGATAAAGATAATTATGATTTAGAAAAAGTTATCTACAATCCTGGTCCTATATGCGAGGCGCTGTTACAAGTAAAGAAAGAACGTAAAGATATTTGCGCCGCTGCGCTGGGCTTTCATTATGCAGTTGTAAGCATGGTAACCGATATGGCGGAGCGCATGAAAGTAAAGCAAATGGTTTTAGCAGGGGGCTGTTTCGCAAACCGTATCCTGTTGGAAACCTGTACAAAGGAACTGCAGGAAAGAGGTTTTCAGGTTTATCATAACGAAGCAGTGTCCCCCGGTGACGGAGGCATCAGCCTGGGACAGGCGTATTACGGACTGTTAAGGAGTTCACTATGTGTGTAGCATATCCGGGAAAAGTTTTATCAATTGAAAACAATCATGCCCGCGTGGATTTTACCGGCTCGGTTGTTCCGGTGAATGTTTCCATGGTGTCTGTGCAGCCCGGTGATTATGTGCTGGTGCACGCCGGCATGGCGATCCAGAAGGTGGAAACGGAAGAGGCAAAAGAGTGGATCGCTCTGTTCCGGGATTTGGAGGACGCGACAGCGGAGACAGCGGATGATATTAAGGCTGCCGCGCAGGAAGAGTCCGAAACGATTGCGGCGTCGGAATCTCAAACAGAGGAGATCCATCATGCGTGAAAAAGAACTGGCTGCGTTTTTACAGAATTACAAAGGCCATCCGCTGAAGCTGATGGAAGTGTGCGGAACCCATACATCAGCACTGTACCGTACCGGATTGCGGCAGCTGTTGCCGGAAACGATAACGCTGGTATCAGGTCCGGGCTGTCCCGTCTGCGTGACGCCCACGTCCTACATTGATAAGCTGGTGGAGTATGCCTTTACTCCCGGCTGCCGGGTGATGACCTTCGGGGACATGCTGGCGGTACCGGGCAGCAAAATGTCGTTGGCGGAAGCCCGGGACCAGGGCGGCACTGCGGATTTTTTCTATTCGCCGGAAGAGATGCTGGAAAAAGCCAAAGCGCAACCGGAAACCACGTTTATTTTAGCCGCTGTAGGTTTTGAAACCACGGCGCCGGTGTGGGCGACGGTAATCAAAATGGCGGCAGATAATAATCTGAAAAACATAAAGTTTCTGACTGCCTTAAAAACCATGCCTCAGGCCTTATCGTTTTTATGCAGCAAAGGCCGAATCGACGGTTTTTTGTGTCCGGGACATGTGGCGGTTATTACCGGCAGCGAGCCGTTTGAGGATTTGGCCGAAGCCTATGGGGAAACTATGGTCATCGGCGGTTTTTCGCAGCCCCATCTGTTGCGGGCGATGGTCCGTCTGGTGTTGGAAAGCAGTAAAGGTCACGCCGGCCTGTGGAATGAATATCCGTCTGTTGTGAAACGGGAAGGAAATGCGGCGGCGCAAAAAATTGTTGGTGAAATTTTCGAAGCCGGCGACGCGGTCTGGCGGGGAATCGGATTGCTGCCGGGCTCCGGTTTGTACATAAAAGAAAAATACAAAGCGTTTGACGCAGGCAGCCGCGGTCTGAACGAAGACCGAATCCCAACCGGCTGTCTGTGCAGCCGGATTGTATTGGGGGATGCGCTGCCAACGCAATGCCCTCACTTTGGCAAACGCTGCACACCGGAACATCCGGTAGGGGCGTGCATGGTCAGCAGCGAAGGAACCTGCTGCATAACATACAGAGAAGGCGGAATAATATGAAAATCGCATTACGGCACGGAGCGGGCGGCGAAGAAACATCAAAACTGATTCACGACATTTTCGCTTCCCATTTTCAAAACGAAATTTTAAATAAAATGGAAGACGCGGCAGTACTGCCGGAAATGGATGGCGTCCCCGTCTTCACTTCCGACAGCTTTGTGGTGGAGCCGCTGTTCTTTCCCGGCGGGGATATCGGAAAACTCTCTGTCTGCGGCACAGTTAACGATCTGGCCTGCATGGGAGCCAAACCGTTATATCTGACGGCTTCCTTTATTATGGAAACAGGGCTGGAGACGGAAACGTTAGAAAAGATTGTTGCCTCCATGGCCGCCACGGCAAAGGAAGCCGGCGTCAAAATCGTGGCCGGTGACACAAAAGTAGTGGAAGGGAACGGCGGGGTTTATATCAATACCGCCGGCATCGGCGTGCGTCCGGCTGCCTGCAGGATTTCCGCCGCGTATCTGAAAGCAGGTGACGCCATCATTATTACAGGCACCCTGGGCGACCACCATGCTACAATCTTAACGCAACGCCTGCAAATGGAAACCTCCCTGCAGAGCGACTGCGCCCCGCTGAACCATATGGTGCAGGCTGTGCTGGATGCAGGTGTTGACGTCCATGCGATCCGGGATATCACCCGGGGCGGGTTGGCAACGGTTGCCACCGAACTGGCGGAAGCGTCCGGCTGCCGCATCAATCTGGAAGAGGAAAAGTTACCTGTCAGCGAAGCAGTGAAAGGGCTCAGCGGTATTTTGGGACTGGACCCGCTGACCATGGGGAACGAAGGCAAGATGCTGATGACAGTTCCTCATAGTGAAGCAGAGAAAGTATTAGAGATTCTGCAAAGTACAAAATACGGCAAAGACGCCGTAGTTGCCGGCGAAGTTACGGAGGGAACCGGCGTGTTTCTGCTGACCGCGCTGGGCAGTTACCGTAAAGTACTGCCGCTGCGGGGGGAAGGCCTGCCGAGGATTTGCTGATCTGACTGCAGGAAAAAATAAATTTATCTAAACGGACATAAATACCGGATTGTGTTTTCTGGCCTGATGCGTTTGACACGCATCAGGTTTTTTCGTCGTGTTCGCTTTTCTTTTTGTAAAAACTGTGCTACAATATAAAACGAACAAAAGTTTTATATAAATTAAAATTAAAATTCGTTTTGCAATAAAAATTAAAATTTATCTGATGCTCTTTGCATGAACAAATTTTTGGAATTTTTCTTTTTCATATTGCTGTCGTTATTATTGGTATTGTTGGTGTTGTTGTTGTGCTTCATTGTCGTTCTGCTTCCCTGAAAGTGTGTTGTCATGCGATCCATCCTGCATGTAGATATGAACAATTTCTACGCATCCGTAGAGTGCCTGTACCGTCCGGAGATACGGAACTTTCCTGTGGCGGTGGCGGGGGATCCCCTGAACCGGCACGGCATCATACTGGCCAAAAACATGATTGCGAAGAAGCTGGGCGTCACGACGGGGGAAGCCATCTGGGAAGCGAAGCTGAAAGCGCCGGGGTTGGTGCTGGTGCCGCCGGACTACAAAAAGTACATCCGTTTTTCCCGCATGGCCCGGGAGATTTATTACGAGTATTCCGACCAGGTGGAAGCCTTCGGGCTGGACGAGAACTGGATCGACCTGACCGGTTCCCTGTCCTGCCTGCACAGCGATCCGGTGACTATTGCGGATGCCATCCGCCGGCGGGTAAAAAAGGAACTGGGGGTGACGGTGAGCGTGGGCGTGTCTTTCAACAAAATTTTTGCCAAGCTGGGCAGCGATTTGAAAAAGCCGGACGCCACCACGGTAATTTCCCGGGAACATTTTAAGGAAATCGTGTGGCCGCTGCCGGTGGGTGACCTGCTGTACGTCGGGAGATCCACGGCGCGGCAGCTGGAACTGATCGCTGTCAATACCATCGGCGACCTGGCGCGGACGGACGTTGCCATTTTGCGGCGCAGGTTAGGGAAGTGGGGAGAAATCCTGTGGTTTTTTGCCAATGGGATGGATACGTCCCCGGTACGGAAGATCAGCGAAAGCGAGCAGATTAAAAGCATCGGCAACGGCACTACCTGTCCCCGGGACCTGCAGACGGAACAGGATGTCAGGCTGGTATTCACGGTGCTGGCGGAATCAGTGGCGGCGCGGTTGCGGGACTGCTGTGTGAAATGCCGGGGCGTACAGATTTTTTTACGGGATAATTCGCTGTTCACCCTCTCGCGGCAGAAACAAATGGAATTTCCCTGCTGTACGTCCGCGCCGATTCTGGAAACGGCCATGGAACTGTTCCGGCAGCATTACCGGTGGCCCAGACCGTTGCGGAGCGTAAGCCTTTCCGCCATTTACCTTGTGACCGCCAGCCGGCACGTGCAACTTTCGTTATTCGACGATACGGCGGAACGGCTGCTGGTACAGGAACAGCTCGAAAAGACCGTTGACAAACTGCGGGACCGTTTCGGGCATGACGCGATCACCCGGGCCTCGGCCTTGCTGGACCCGAAGCTGACCGGCTTCAACCCGAAAGAGGACCACACCATACATCCGTACAGTTATTTCAGATGAAACGCATGGAGTTCTGGTGTGCCGTGGCGCAGCGTATTGTGCAAAACGAAAACGGCATTCCAGGTTACAGGCTGGTGAGTATAATGAAGATCCCTTTGAAAGTGAATGCAGATTTTGATTTGAGCGGAAAAATTATGCCGCGGTCCATTGAATGGGAAGACGGGCGCGTGTTTGCCGTGGACCGGGTGCTTGATGTGCGCCGCGCCGCTTCGCTGAAAGCCGGGGGCACGGGGCTGCGTTACATCTGCCGCATCTGCGGCAGGACGGTGGCGCTGTTCAACGATGAAAATAAATGGTTTATGGAAAAGTGAAAGATTATCAATATCTGTAACAAACGTTTCAAAAACAGCAAAAACAGAATCAATTCTTGCAAATAAGGAAAAAATCAGTCTTTTTGTTTGACAAGAAAAACAAGCTAACATATAATATTTCCAATAACAATGATAGAGGCGCGGCAAGTAAGAGTACCTTACGGAGAGGCATCGTGGAAGTAAGGGAAAGGGATTGCTGCCGAAGGGCCGGTTCCGGCGGGAACAGGTTGCTGGGCCTGGGGTGAATAATTTCAGGACTGTCGTTGCGGTGCGGCGTATGCCGGTGCAGCGGAGAGCTATCTCAACTAAAGTGTTTTATTATGCAAAATAATTCATGCTGGCCGTTGGGATACTTCTCAACGGTTTTTCTTATTTGCACAACATATAGAAATATTTTGTGGGAAAATATCAATTTGTTGGGCTGAAAGGCTGACAACGTTGCAAAAACAGTATATAATATAATAATAAGACAACGATGCAAAACCTTTTTAAATTTAAGGAGAAACGGGAGGGTTTATTATGATCAAAGTATTAGTGAACGGAGCTTTCGGGCGCATGGGCAGCGAGGTAGTCCGCATGGTTACTGCCAACCCCGAACTGGAACTGATTGGCGGTGTTGACATCAATGCGGCAGGGAAAACGTTGCCGGACGGCAAACCGGTATATACCAATATCGGCGAGGCGCTGGAAGCGGTCAAACCGGACGTAGTGGTTGACTTCACCCGTCCCGACGTGGTCATGGATTCCCTGCGTATCATCCTGAAAAAAGGCATCCGCGCGGTAGTCGGCACCACCGGCTTCACCCCGGAACGCCTGGCGGAAGTCAAAGAGCTGGCGGAAGCAAACAATACCGCGGCCCTAATCGTTCCCAATTTCGCCTTAGGCGCAGTGGTCATGATCAAACTGGCAACGGAAGCGGCCAAATATTTTAAAGATGTGGAGATCATCGAGAAGCATCACGACCAGAAGCTGGACGCTCCCAGCGGCACGGCAATCCTGACTGCCCAGAAGATCGGGGAAGTGCGGGAAGCCCATAAGCAGGGTCATCCCAATGAAAGAGAGACCCTGGCCGGTTCCCGGGGCGGCGATATTGACGGCATCCGCATCCACAGCATGCGCCTGCAGGGGTATGTAGCTTCCCAGGAAGTTGTGTTCGGCAGCCAGGGCGAGACCCTGAAGATCATCAACGATACCATCAACCGCGAATGCTACATGCCGGGCGTGGCCATGGCCTGCAAGAAGATCGGTTCCCGTCAGGGACTGGTGTACGGCCTGGATCAGATTCTGGATTAATCGGAGAAACCTGCGCAGTGCCATGCCTGTCCGTTACAGCGCATGGCAGCGGAGGCGGGGATCCTCTTAATAAAGTTATAAAGGAAAAGGAGCAGTTTTTATGAAAAAGTACAACGTAGCCATTTTAGGTGCTACCGGCGCGGTAGGCACGGAGTTTTTAAAACTGATTGAGGAACGGGATTTCCCCTTTGCGGAATTGCGGTTACTGGCCTCGGCCCGCAGCGCGGGAACCCAGCTTACGGTAAAAGGCAAAACCTACACGGTGCAGGAAGCGAAAGAAGATTCTTTTAACGGCATCGACATCGCCCTGTTTGCAGGCGGCAGCATTTCCAAAGATTTCGCCCCCATCGCTGTGAAGGCAGGCGCGGTTGTCATTGACAACTCCAGCACCTTCCGTATGGATCCGGAAGTGCCCCTGATCATTCCGGAAATCAATCCCCAGGCGATCCTGAAACATAAAGGTATCATCGCCAACCCCAACTGTTCCACTATCATCATGTGCATGGCGCTGAAACCGCTGTACGATCTGGCCCGCATCAAACGCATCGTCGTTTCCACCTATCAGGCAGTCAGCGGCGCCGGCAAGGAAGGCATCGACGAGTTGACGGATGAGACCAAAGCATACGCGGAAGGCCGGGAGATGATTCCCCACATTCTGCCGTCCGCCAGCCTGAAAAAACATTATCCCATCGCGTTCAACCTGATCCCGCAGATTGACGTGTTCCTGGACAATCTGTATTCTAAGGAAGAAATGAAGATGGTCAATGAGACCCAGAAGATTTTTGACGATTATGATATGCGGATCACGGCGACGACCGTGCGCGTGCCCGTTTACCGCAGCCATTCCGAATCCGTCAATGTAGAGTTTGAACATGATCTTGACCTGGCGGATATGCGCAAGGCGCTGGAAAACTTCCCGGGCGTACAGGTACAGGACAATCTGGAAGAGCAGATCTACCCGATGCCGCTGTACACATCCGATAAGGATGACTGCTATGTAGGCCGTCTGCGCCGCGACTTCTCCAACCCCAACACCTTTAACTTCTGGGTAGTGGGCGACCAGATCCGCAAGGGCGCTGCCCTGAACACCCTGCAGATCGCGGAATGTATGATCAAAAACGGCTGGGTATAAATCAGTGAACGTAAACTGTTGAACATAAAAAAGGTTTGTAAGAAAGGGAGAGGAAAATTATGAAGAATCCGTATTTTGGCAGAATACTGACCGCAATGGTAACGCCGTTTGCTGCAGATGGCAGCTTAAATCTGGAAGCAACGAAACAGCTGGTGGAATGGTGGATTGCCCACGGCACCGATGCCCTGGTGGTAACCGGCTCTACCGGTGAAGCTGCGACCATGACGATCGAAGAGAAGAAAGCAATCTGGGAAACCGTTGTAAAACAGGTCAACGGACGTATCCCTGTTATTGCCGGTACCGGTTCCAACAACACCGCCAACAGCGTTGAGACCACTAAAATCGCGGACGCGATCGGTGTGGACGGTTTCCTGATTGTTGGCCCGTACTACAACAAACCGACCCAGGAAGGCTATTACCAGCACTTCAAAGCCATTTCCGAATGCACGGAAAAACCGATTATTTTATACAATGTTCCCGGACGTACCGCGGCTAACATCCCGCCTGCTACCGTAGCCCGTATCGCCAAAGATTTCAAAAATGTCGTGGCGATCAAGGAAGCGGCCGGCAACGTAGCTCAGGTAGCGGAACTGTTCCGCATCCTGCCTTCTGATTTCACCATTTACAGCGGCGACGACGGCCTGCTGCTGCCCTTTGCATCCGTTGGCGCCACCGGCGTTGTTTCCGTTCTGGCCAACATCGGCGGCGAGATCCTGCAGGATCTGATGACCGCCTACGAAAGCGGCAATGTAAAAGAAGCCGCGGAAATCAACAAGCGCATGGTTCCGCTGGCAAACGCCATGTTCATTGAAACCAATCCGATTCCGGTCAAAGCCGCGGTTACCCTGGTTACCAGCATTGACGCAGGCGCTCCGCGTCTGCCGCTGACCCCCATGACCGAAGGCGCTTTCGAAAAGATGAAAGGGATCCTGAAAGCGGGCGGCCTGATCTGATGCGCGTTTCGAAAGACGGCAGGAATGGTTTCCTGTATAATGTTTTTGGACGGTTATTGCAGTATTCTGTTTAAAAATTTACTGTTTTATCAGTAATCCGTTTCATGTAAGCGTCAAATTTTGAAAAAAGTTTGCATTTCAAACCGTTTTAGTTTATAATCTTATCACAAACTGATACAGACATCTGCCTGACCTGTTTTGGGAGAACTCGGGAAAGGCAGGTGCCGGGATCAGATTAAATTAAGCGTATTCTTTAACCGCAAGGTTATTGAATACGTTTTTTTTATGGGTTATAATTAGGTAAGTAAGACAGCATGCGTAAGTATGACAGAGAGTTTGAGCAAGCAAGACAGAGTGTTGCACATTAAACAGGGCGTATTTTCCGGAGGGGCAATGGGTAAAGATTTTTTGAACCGGTTCAACATAATTAAATCAGTATTAAACATGATTAAGGCGACAGCGTTGGCATGCATGACCGTATTCTTTTTCTCTTCGCCTGCTCTGGCAGGCATTGTAGAGTCCGGGAAACTGACAGAGGGGTCGTACTGGATTTTAAATAACAATGCAGGGGACCAGGTGATCCTGGACGAGGAACAGATCGAATCATTTAATCAGAAAATCCGCGCGGCGGGTCTGGATGTGACCGATATGAAACGGATGCCGTCTTCTGTTCCCGTACAGGAGTTCCTTCCCTGGATTACAAACACGTGGGCCATGCGGGGAACCGTATACCGGAACAGCAGGGAAGTAACCGAAGCGGAAAAGGAAGCGATACAAAACAACCTGAATCTGGCGGCGCTGCCTTCGGAAAACGAAGCGGCGGATGTGCGTTACGGTGTTACGGTACGGCACGCGCTGATCCGGAACCTGCCCCTGGCGGACGGTCTGTTTGAGTCGCCGGAAGATGTGTATTACGATAATGTGCAGGATTCCGTTCTGGAAGCGGGGGAACCGGTGGCGATTCTGCATGAATCCCTGGACAAAAAGTATTACTATGTGAGGCTGTACAATCTGTTTGGGTGGATCGCGCAGGAGGATGTGGCGCCCTGTACCCGGGAACAGTGGATGAAATATGCTGACCCGCAGGATTTTCTTGTGGTTACCGGAAGGGATTATTACACCCGGGTCAACGGGGAGGACGTGTTCCATCTGATGGGTGCGAAGCTGCAGCTTCTGCAGGAAAAGAAAAAACGCTGGCAGGTACTGCAGCCGTATAAGGACCACAAGACGGGCCTGCTGAAAGAGAAGCAGGTCTGGATCAGCAAAGATGAGAATCTGCACCGCGGCTATCTTCCGTACACGTCCGACCAGGTGATCCGGCAGGCGTTTAAGTTTTACGGTTCCGTATACGGGTGGGGCGGCGCCATGCGCAGCGTGGACTGTTCTTCCCTGGTGGATTCGGTCTACCGCACCATGGGGCTGGATCTGCCCCGCAATACGTCACAGCTTGTCAAAATGCCGGGCAGCGTGACAGACCTTACCGGCCGGAACCGGGAAGAAAGACTGCAGGCGCTGGAAACGGTGAGACCGGGTTCACCGCTTTCCATGAAAGGGCATATCATGATCTACCTTGGCATGGAAAAGGGGACGCCTTATGTGATACATTCCTCCAGCAGTTACTTTAAAGACGGACGGAAGATTTATGTGCGCCGGGTATTGGTCAGCGATCTGGCCATGGACCGGAGTAACGGGAAAAGCTTTTTGGAAAATCTCGTGAACGCAGTAACGTATCAGTGATGTTTTCAGCCGGCGTTGTACGGATGAGGTAATGCAGACGGGCGGCCGGTTTTGTGAAACGGGATATGGGGAAAAATTTATGGCACAGTTGATTACAGTAAAGAGCTCGAAAGAGAAAATTGAATGGTATGAAAAGGCGGAAGCGGTGGTTCTGTTCCTGTGCAGGGAATGCGCGGACCACATTCACATGCTTTCGCTGCCGGAAGAATTTTACGATGCCGTTGCCTGGCAGATCAAAACGCAGGGCTACGGTTTCACTGATACGGGAAGCATCACATCGGTGCTGCTGAAAACCAAAGCCGGTTTTACCCGCATCATCTTCGCGGGAATCGGCGCCGGTAAGGCCTGTACTCCGAACCATCTGCGCGTTGCAGCAGGCAACGCGGCCAGGGAACTGAAAAAGAATAAGATCAGGGAAGCGGTTGCAGCAGCTCCGCTGCTGACGAATCCCAAACGGGGACATTATCTTAAGGCACTGACGGAAGGTTTGCTGCTGGGCAGCTATACGTTTGATAAATACAAGAGTGAAAAGAAGAACGATGACGCCACCGGTCAGGAAAGAAATGAAACCGTAAATGACGGTGTTCCCGGTGAAACTCCTGACAGTAAAGAAAACACGTCCGTGACGGTTTTCAGCACAATCGAAAACGCCGGCGCGATTATCGGCGAAGCGGAAATTGTCTGTAACGCAATCTGCCGCGCCCGGGACCTTGCCAATGAACCGGGCAATGTAATCTATCCGGAGACACTGGCAGCGGAAGCGCTGCAGGTTGCGAAAGAATATGGCCTGGAAGCGGAAGTGTTGGACGTTAAGGAAATGCAGGCGCTGGGCATGGGCGCGATCCTTGCGGTGGGGACCGGCAGTATCCGCGAACCCCGGATGATTACGCTGAAATACGCCAATGGGGGTGACAAACCGTTTATTGCCTTTGTGGGCAAGGGTATCACCTTTGACAGCGGAGGGATTTCCATCAAACCTTCTGACGGCATGGGAGAAATGAAGGACGACATGACCGGCGCGGCCGCCGTGCTGGGCGCCATGCAGGCCATTGCGGCTCTGAAGCTGCCGGTGAATATCCTCGGCGTCATGGCCTGCGCGGAAAATATGCCTTCCGGTTCGGCCCAGCGGCCCGGCGACATCATACGGGCGGCCAGCGGCAAAACCGTTGAAGTGGATAATACCGATGCGGAAGGGCGGCTGGTTCTGGCCGACGCCGTGTGGTATGCCTGCCGCAAAGGCGCGGCGAAAGTGGTTGACATCGCGACGCTGACCGGAGCGGTGATCATTGCGCTGGGGGAACATACTTCCAGTATCGTGAGCAATAACGACGGCCTGGCAGAGGAGATTAAAAAGGCCGGGCACCGGGTGGGCGAGGGCTGGTGGCAGCTGCCCATCGTGGAAGAAGCGGAAGAAATGCTCAGGAGCAACTGTGCGGACATCAAAAACAGCGCAGGGCGTCCGGCGGGTACGATTACGGGCGGCGTGTTCATCGGGCAGTTTGTGGACCAGGGAATACCCTGGGCGCATCTGGACATCGGCGGAACTTCTACATCCAAAAAACCGGAAGGCCATCTGCCGGAAGGCTGCACCGCGTTCGGCACGGCCACATTGATTGAATACGCGCGTACGCTTTAAACAGTTATTTGTTATATATAATGCGACAGGGAAAAGATAAGGGCAAAACACGGGAACGGTTTTGCGATATCTTTTCTGGCAGCATAAAGGTAATGGTTATGAGGGGATTTGCAGACTTACACATACACAGTTCCAATTCTGACGGCGTATATCCGCCAAGGGAGCTGGCGGTTATGGCGAAGGCGGCCGGTATTACGGTGCTGGCCCTGACGGACCACGATACCTTAAAAGGCCTGCCGGAAATGAAAGATGCAGCAACCTCTGCCGGTATCGGTTTTATTCCCGGCGTGGAATTCAGCGCCCGGTGGGAAAACCGCCAGGTACATATTCTGGGTTATGGTATCGATGAGCAGAACGCATTGCTCCTGGAAAGGCTGGCGGACGTCCGTGAAGCCCGCAGGAGCCGTCTGGAGAAAATTATAAAACGGCTGCATGAGATGGGGATGGATGTGAACGTTCCGGTCCCGGAAGAAGGCCAGCGCGCCGTGGGGCGTCCCCATATTGCCCGCGCGCTGGTGGCGCAGGGGCATGTGCGGACCGTGCAGGAAGCATTTGATCTGTACATCGGGGAAGGCAAGCCTGCCTACCAGCCCCAGACCAAGATGACGCCTCCGGAGGCGGTGAAACTGATCCATCAGGCCGGTGGGCTGGCGGTGCAGGCGCATCCAGAAGAGATCGGGGACCGTGAACTGGCGTTGCGGTTGCTGGAAGAACTGCCTTACGACGGACTGGAAGTGTATCATCCCTCGGCGAAAGAAAAAGAAATTGAAGCTTTCTGGCTGCAAATCGCACAGGAACGCGGTCTTTTGATTGCGGGCGGAAGCGATTACCACGGAAACGCTGGCCGCTTTCCGGAAAAGCTGACGGAATGGCGGGTTCGCAGGGAAGATGTACGGGATTTTATAAGAAGATTTGGTTTTTAATTCATTAGCGGAGATTTGCGATGGAAGTTATTGCGTTTGTCGGTCCCAGCGGTTCGGGAAAAAGTCACCGCGCCATAGGGGTGGCGCACCAGCATCATTGCGATGCGATTATTGACGACGGTCTGCTGATCCAGGGATCAAAGATTTTAGGCGGTACTTCGGCAAAAAGTGAACAGAACCGGGTGCAGGCAGTAAAACGCGCCATATTTTATGAAGACAGCCACGCTGCGGAAGTGCGCGAAGCGCTGGCGCGTTCCAGCATACGCCGTATTCTGATCATTGCCACATCGGACCGTATGATCAGTAAGATCACGGCGCGGCTGGTCCTGCCCGACCCGTTAAAGACTATTTATATTACGGACATTGCATCCAAACAGGAAATCAAAAAGGCGCATGAGTCCAGGCTGCGTTACGGCAAGCACATCGTGCCCGTGCCGACGGTGGAATTAAAGCAGCACTTCAGCGGTTTTTTTGCCAACCTTCCTTATAATATTTTTTCCAAAAACAAAAATGAACGCAGGGAAAGCCGTTCTATCGTGCGGCCGGCTTTCAGCTATTACGGGACGATCCTGATATCCGACTACGTGATAGAGGATATCGTCAATCTGATTGTGAAGCGTATGGTGGGCGTGGCGAAGATACATTACATCCATGTGCGCCGCCGTACCGATAATAAAGGCCTGGCTGTGCATGTGGAAGTTAACCTGTATTACGGTGTAAAGGTTTTTGAAGTGGCCCGTCTGTTACAGCGTAAAATTAAAACAAGGGTGGAATCCATGACAGGGATGCAGGTCCAGCGTGTAAATATTTCCGTCCGCAGTCTGGAGCTGCAGTCCAAAACTGTCCGGATGCAGGCGCAATGAGAAAAGGGTATCCGGAAGCGCATCGTAACCCTGTTTGAGGAGAGGGCGTTACGGTTTGGAAAGACAGTAAAAAGCACAGGCCGGAGCCTTAAAAACAATTGACATTTTATGTAAAAAATACGATAATAATTATGTAACAAAGCTGTCGTACGTAATTGTTCTCGCGTACGGCAATTTTTTTAAAATGTTATATTCTTCCGGCCGTTTCCGGAATTATAAAAAGATTCCGGAAATGACGGAGAGGCAGCGAAACGTAACGGAAATGAATACCAAATCTAAAGGAGGGACATCATTTTGAAAATTCATGAGTATCAGGCAAAGCAGATCATGAAGATGTACGGCATCAGCGTGCCCAACGGCAGCCCGGCTTTCAGTCCGGAAGAAGCGGCCCGTATCGCCAAAGATTTTGACGCGCCGATCGCCGTCGTTAAGGCACAGATCCACGCGGGCGGCCGCGGTAAAGCGGGCGGCGTGAAGCTGGCTCACAACATTGATGAAGTAAAATATTATGCTTCCCAGATTCTGGGCAAAGTGCTGGTTACCCACCAGACCGGTCCGGAAGGAAAGATGGTCAACCGCCTTTTAGTAGAAGAAGGCAGCAACATTGAAAAGGAATATTATCTTGGCTTCGTTATTGACCGTGAAACCGCGAACGTGGTCATGATGGGCAGCTCGGAAGGCGGCATGGAGATTGAAAAGGTGGCGGCGGAGATGCCGGACCGTATTTTCAAGGAATACATCGATCCCACCATCGGGCTGATGCCTTTCCAGACCAAACGCATGGCTTACAACTTAAAGTTTAAGGAGAAAGTCATTTCCAAGGCCCAGAAATGCATGATGGACCTCTACAATCTGTTCGTAGAAAAAGACTGTACCCTGGCGGAATGCAACCCGCTGGTGGTGACGGTAGACAATAAAGTAATGGCCTTGGACGCCAAGCTGCAGTTTGACGACGCGGCGATTTTCCGTCATCCGGAAATTGAGGCGCTGCGAGACGAAGCGGAAGAAGACCCGAAAGAAAGAGCGGCGGCCAAGGCATCCCTGTCCTATGTAAACCTGGGCGGCGACGTAGCCTGCATGGTAAACGGTGCGGGCCTGGCCATGGCCACGGTGGACATCATCAAATTCTACGGCGGCGAGCCGGCCAACTTCCTGGATGTAGGCGGCGACAGCACGGTGGAAAAGATTGCGGAAGCATTCCGCATCATGCAGTCCGATGATCAGGTCTGCAGCGTGTTCGTAAACATCTTCGGCGGCATCAACAAGTGCGACGTCATTGCCGGCGGTATCGTGGAAGCGGCCAAGGTGGTAGGCCTCCGTGTTCCGGTCATTGCCCGTCTGGACGGCACCAATCATGAAGAGGGCCGCCGCATTTTGAAAGAAGCCAACCTGCCCATGGTTCATGCAGTTCCCAAGATGGAAGAGGGCGCGGAGCTGGCAGTGAAGCTGGCAGCGGAACTGAAAGAGAAGAGAGCGGAAGGGAAGGAGGCGTAAAGAGATGGCAGTATTTGTAGGAAAAGACACGAAACTCATCGTGCAGGGCATCACGGGCCGTCAGGCTACATTCCATACGAAGATTGCGCTGGAATACGGCACTAACGTGGTAGCCGGCGTAGCACCGGGCAAGGCCGGGGAAAAAGTGCTGGGCAAGATTCCCGTATTCAATACTGTAAGCGAAGCCAAGGAAGCTACCGGCGGCAACGCCTCTGTGATTTATGTTCCGGCCCGTTTCGCGGCGGACGCCATTTGTGAAGCGATTGACGCAGGCCTGGATTTTGTTTGCTGCATAACCGAGCATATCCCGGTGCAGGACATGGTAAAAGTACGCGCTTACATGAAAGGGAAGAAGACCCGTGTGCTGGGTCCCAACTGTCCCGGTATTTTAACGGTAGATGAATGCCGTCTGGGATTGCTGCCGACGTATATTCACAAGAAAGGCCATGTAGGCGTTATCAGCCGTTCCGGCACCCTGACTTATGAAGCGACTTATCAGCTGACCATGGCTGGCATCGGCCAGACTACCGCGGTAGGTCTGGGCGGCGACCCGGTTAAGGGCATGGACTACATCGAAGCCCTGGAAGCCTTTAACGCAGACGACGACACGCTGGCTGTCATTATGATCGGCGAGATCGGCGGTACGGCGGAAGAAGAGGCGGCGGAATGGATCAAAGCCAACATGAAGAAACCGGTTATCGGGTTCATCAGCGGCCGTCAGGCTCCTCCCGGCAAACGCATGGGTCATGCGGGCGCCATCATCAGCGGCGGTAAGGGAACTGCTGACGACAAGATCAAAGCGCTGAACGCGGCAGGCATCGAAGTGGCGGACACGGTTGCCCACATCGGCGAAACCGCGGTGCGTGTTCTGAAAAAAGCAGGACTTTATGATAAGTGTCATACCTGTTAAGCTGTAACTGAGATAAACACCGGAGCTATTCCTGACATATATGGATAGCCCGGTGTTTTTTATTGTATTATGCTATATGTTGTGATAAAATAAAACATCAAACACTAATTTGATAGAGTTCACTTCATAAGAGTCTTCTTTAGTTTCCTCAGGAAACGGGGAATGGAATGAGTTATGATTAAAGAAATGCATGGTAAAGTAAAGAAAGAGCTTCAACCGGTTATGCGTCATAATAATCAACAATTGCAGACATCTTTACAGAATAATAACAAGGAGCAAGGCAGGCGATTTCATTTTTCGATACAAACCAAGATCATTCTGCTGCTTTTTGTGGCGCTTGCCATCTTTGGTATAGTATCTGCCAAACTAAGTTATGAGTACTATCTGGGTGCTACGATTGGTCAGCATAAGCGGCTGGGTATTTCTACTTCTGCGCTGGTTGCCAGTGTGGTTGATGCCGACCGGGTTCCTAATTACATTAAATATGGGGAAAAAGCCAGCGGTTACATAAATACGAAACACCAGCTGGAAATCATCCGTGACAGTTCACCTAATATTAAATATGTGTACGTGTATAAGATTTTGCCCGATGGCTGTCATGTGGTATTCGATTTGGATACGGACGAAACGGCTGCCGGTAAACCGGGCGAAGTGGTGGAATTTGACGAAGCGTTCAAAGAATATCTGCCTACGCTGTTAAAAGGCGGGAGAATCGATCCGGTTATTTCTGATGATAAATTTGGCTGGCTTATGACAGTCTACACTCCGGTGTATGATACAGATGGTATATGCCAATGCTATGCGGCAGTAGACATTTCTATGGATTATCTGCGGGCAGACACGGATCAGTTTTATAACAGACTGGCTGAGATCTTCGCCATAATCCTTCTTGTTATTGTATTTATGGCTGCAATACTGGCGCACCGGATTATCACGCCGATTAATTCCATGGCAAAAACCACAGACGGTTTTGTCTTTGATGATGAAAAAGCCCTGGAAAACAATCTGGATTTGATTCGCAGCCTGAATATTCAAACCGGTGACGAAATTGAAAACCTGTACCGGGCTTTTGTAAAGATGACCAATGACAGCGTCCAGTACGTGTCGGACATCAATCACAAAAACGAGACCATCCGGAGGATGCATAACGCATTCCTGATCACCTTGGCCGATATGGTTGAAAACCGTGACCAGAATACCGGGGATCATATCCGCAAGACGGCGGCTTATGTAAAGATTATACTGGAAGAACTGAAACGGGAAGGCGTCTACACAGAGCAGCTGACGGACAGGTATATCCGTAACGTAGTAAGTTCCGCGCCTCTGCATGACGTAGGCAAGATCAATGTTTCAGATATGGTATTGAATAAGCCGGGTAAGCTGACGGACGAAGAGTTTGAAATCATGAAGACCCACACCACGGCAGGCGGGAATATCATTTCTTCCATTATTGACCAGGTGCCTGATTCAGAGTACCTGTATGAAGCGAAGAACCTGGCCATGTACCATCACGAAAAGTGGAACGGGAAAGGATATCCTTCAGGACTCGCCGGGGAAGACATCCCGTTGTCGGCCCGTGTCATGGCTGTAGCGGATGTATTTGACGCGCTGATTTCCAACCGATGTTATAAAAAAGGCTTCTCCTATGATAAAGCGTTGGGCATTATCCGGGAGGAACGGGGGCGGCAGTTTGATCCGAAAATCGTGGATGCGTTCTTTGCTTCGGAGGATCAGATACTGGAAGTTGCGGATAAGTTCACTGATAAGGAAAAACAGAATGAAGCCCTGTAATTTTCCTGCCTTTACCAAGCTGATAATTGTGCAAGATGGCGCCAGAAATAATTTGAAACAGTAAAAATAATCGCCCCGAACCCTGTTAAATATTTCAGGGGAGGGGCGGTTTGATTATAAAACGGATTTATCAGAAGCATTAACTAACCTGTTTTATCAGGGTGTTCTTATAATTCAATCAGTTAAACTTTTTCGTTACTCTTCTTCCTGCGCAAAGTAGAAAGCGGGAGAGGGATAGTAAAATTCACAGTGATTAAAAGAGGTGGTTTCCGTTGTAAATTTTGACAGCACGGCCCGGGAAACGCCTTCTTCAAAGTCGATGACATTGTTTTTGTTGATGTTGGCGTCTTCTACGATTATCAGGAGGTAAGGATCTGCTTCCGGAGCGTTTTCCGGGAGCTGGCTGCGGTCAAGAGGGAGACCGGGCACAATCAGCAACTGACCGGCATCTTCACCGTTGGCGTCCTGCAGGCGGGCGCGGAAAAAGTTATTGTAGAGAGTGCGGGCTAACCGCAATTTGTAAACAGGTACACTATTCATAATGTCACACTTCCTTTAATAAATTTTGTCGCAACATATTTTAACACAAACTTTTTTAATGGGAAAGAGTGAATTAAAAGTTTTTGTATACAATATTCTTTTATTTTTTTTTTTACGTAAGCAGGATTTTCGTAAGAAACAGAGAACATATAATCGAATGCGAATTTAATAAGCATTAGTATGTATTTTTTGCTGTAAGCGAAAGGGAGGGATTTTTCTATGAAAAAATTTTTGGCGTTCCTGATGGCCTTTGCGGTTATTGGTTCCGTATTGGCTGGCTGCGGTGGCGGAGACAAGAAAAAAGATGCTCCGAAACCGGCTGCTGACGGTGGCAAAAAATTCATTAACATTGCTACCGGCGGAACCGCGGGTACCTATTATCCGTTAGGCGGCGCGCTGGCTGACATCCTGAACAAGAACCTGAAAGGCGCGAATGCTTCCGCTCAGTCCACCGGCGCTTCTGTCGCCAACGTAAACCTGCTGAAGGAAGGCAAAGTCGACATTGCGTTCATCCAGAACGATATTGCTTACTATGCCGCGACCGGAACAGAAATGTTCAAAGACAAGAAAGTTGAATCTCTGAAAGGCCTTGCTACCCTGTATCCGGAAACCGTTCAGATCGTTACCACCAAAAAAACCGGTATCAAGACCGTTGCTGACCTGAAAGGCAAGAGAGTTGCCGTAGGCGCTGCAGGCTCCGGTACCGAAGCAAACGCCCGTCAGATCCTGAACATTGCGGGCATCACCTATAAAGACATCAAACCGCAGTACCTGTCCTTCGGTGAAGCTGCTTCCGCTCTGAAAGACGGCAACGTTGACGCAGGTTTCGTAGTAGCCGGTTTCCCGACTGCTGCCATCCAGGACCTGGCAACCCAGCATGAAGTGGTAATGGTAAGCGTAGGTGCTGACATTGCTGACAAGCTGATTGCCAAATATCCGTACTACACCAAAGTTACCATTCCGGCCAAGACCTATAACAAGGTTGAGACCGATACCGCAGCTGTTGCTGTAAAATGCATGCTGGCTGTTACCGATAAGATGGATGCCGACACCGGTTACGCTGTAGTAAAAGCATTGTATGGCAACCTGGACCGTATGAAAGCTGCTCATAACGTATCCAAGAACATCACCAAAGAAACCGGTAAAGATGGCATGTCCATTAAACTGAATGCCGGTGCGGAAAAATTCTTCAACGAGAAGTAATTTTTGATGGATCACACAAGTACAGACCGGACTCCGGCGTCCACCGGGGCCCGGTCTTTTTTCAAACATCCCGCTTTTGTATTACTGCTGGCGGTTGTGGTGGCGCTGACAACCTGGTACGGGAACCGGCTGCTGGTGGTACTGCTGCCTGAAAATAATCTCCCGGTCCGGTATTTTGCTGTGGAAAAGGGCGGGGAATGGAGTTATCATTATAAGCATTCTGTCCAGCAGACTCCTGTGGATGAATATTTCCGGGTCAACGGCACGGATGATATGACCATGACCCATACGACCTATGAGTCATTAGGGGTTGGACTTCCTTATGATCCTTCGGAAGGAACGTTTACAAGCCTGAAGAAAGACGGCAAGTTCGACCTGGAAATGAACCGGCCTTATAAATCTTTAAAGTTCCGGACTGCCGTACAGGCGATGCCAAAGATCATCCATAAGGACGTAACCTATGATTTATGTCCGCTGTATGGGCAGGGGACCCTGGTAGAAGTTAAAGTTATGAAACGTTATCAGTATTGGCTGCTGTCTCTGACGAAATAACGTAAAATAAGTAGTGAACTGATTCTGAAGTTCCTTTTGGAAAAGCTGCAAATCCTGTTTTAATTCCCAATAATTTTTAGAGAAGGCGGTGAGGCCTGTGGACGATTTGAAAAAGAAAACAACTGCCGCTCCGGCGGAGATGTCTGCCGAAGAGGTGATGCAGAAATTTGATAAAGAATCGAACAAACGGGAGCCGGACGGATTCTGGGGATATGTGATCTCTGCCATCTGCATCCTGTTTGCCTGCTTCCAGCTGTATACCGGCATCTTCGGTGTCCTGGATGCGCATTTGCAACGTACCATCCACCTGTGCTTCGGTATGGCGCTGATTTACCTGTTGTATCCGGCGCGGGCCAGCTGGTCAAGAAAATCTATGCACCCTGTTGACCTGGTGTTTGCGGTACTCAGTGTATTTGCAACGATGTATATCTTCTTTCAATATGATGAACTGGTATTGCGTGCCGGCATGAACACTGAAACGGATATCATGGTAGGTATCCTTGGTATCGTGCTGGTATTTGAAGCGGCCCGCCGCACGGTCGGCTGGCCCATGATCACTGTGGCGCTGGTCTTCCTGGCATATGCTTTTGCCGGCCCCTATATGCCCGGCATCATGGCACACCGCGGTGTCGGCTTTGACGAACTGGTCAGCCATCTGTACTTTACCACGGAAGGTATCTTCGGTGTGCCGATGGGCGTATCGTCTACTTTCATTTATCTGTTCATCCTGTTCGGCGCCTATCTGGAAGCTACCGGTCTGGGTAAGTTCTTTATCGATACGGCTAACGCCCTGGCAGGTTGGGCAGTGGGCGGTCCTGCCAAGGTTGCGGTTCTGTCTTCCGGTCTGATGGGCACGGTATCCGGTTCTTCCGTAGCCAATGTGGCAGGTACCGGGTCTTTTACCATTCCCATGATGAAAAAGTTAGGCTACCGTCCCGCTTTTGCCGGCGCGGTTGAAGCGGCGGCTTCCACCGGCGGCCAGCTGATGCCCCCTGTTATGGGTGCGGCGGCTTTCCTGATGGCGGAATTCGTAGGCGTTCCTTACATTGATGTAGTCAAGGCGGCCGTGATTCCGGCGGTGCTGTATTACACCGGCATCTGGATCGGCGTTCATTTTGAAGCGAAAAAATACGGCTTAAAGGGTACCCCTCGTGAAGAACTGCCGAAGTTTGGCGAACTGTTGCGGGAAAAAGGACATCTGGCCATTCCCCTGATCATCATCGTGTACCTGCTGGTTACCGGTTATACTCCCATGCGGGCGGCTCTGTATGCCATTGCGCTGACTATCATCTGCGCCTGCCTGCGTAAGAGCACGCGTATTACCCCTATGGATTTTGTCAACGGCCTGATCAACGGTTCCAAAGGCGTGCTGGGCGTACTGATCGCCTGCGCCACTGCCGGCATCATCATCGGCGTAGTCACCAAGACCGGCGTTGGCCTGAAACTGGCTACCGCGTTGCTGGATCTGGCAGGCGGACAGTTGCTGCCGGCCATGTTCTTCACCATGATTACTTCGCTGATTCTGGGCATGGGCGTTCCCACCACAGCAAACTATGTAATCACATCTACCATTGCAGCTCCTGCACTGGTCCAGATGAATGTGCCTGTTCTGGCTGCGCATATGTTCGCGTTTTACTTCGGTATCGTAGCTGACGTTACGCCTCCGGTAGCCCTGGCGGCTTACGCAGGCTCCGGTATCGCCGGCGCCAACCCCATGAAGACCGGTGTCAACGCGGCGAAGCTGGCAATTGCGGCTTTCATCGTGCCGTACATTTTCGTACTGGCGCCTGAACTGCTGATGATCAACGCAACCGCCTTTACGGTACTGCTGTCCATGGTCACCGCCATTCTCGGCATGTGGGGCCTGTCCCTTGCCATGATTGGCTTCTGCCAGCATCCGTTGAACATATTGCAGCGTATCGTGTTCTTCCTAGGCGGTCTGTGCCTGATTATTCCGGGAACCATGACTGACATCGCGGGCGTGGCTGTACTGGCGCTTGGCTTCCTGTGGCAGAAACGCAACAAGGGCGGCGCTCTGAAAGCGGGCTCTGATGATTAACAGGCGGAGACCTGTCAGTAATGATTTTGTAGTTGTTTTGACAACGTAATACGTTTTTATTTCGCACCGGTTGTTCTTCCTTTTCCCTCCTTTCGAACAATAAGGTTCACATGAACAAGCCGGTGCGTTTATTTTTTTAGAACCGCTTTCATGAATATAAGGGCTGTTTTTCATAAAATAAGTATAAATAGGTAGAATAAAATTGCGGGAATACAGTTTGCCAACAGTTCAAAGTTGGGAGTATTTATATGATTTTTTACCTGATTGCGGCTAAACTTCACATTTTTCTCACATTTAAGCGGCGTTAATGAAGCTGAAACGTTGTTTTTCCGTTTTAATTGCAGTATAATAACAGCAGAGTTGAAATGAGCGGAAATTTTATATATGGAGGTAAATTTTGGATAAGGGTTCTACTAAACTTAATATCATACCGCTAGGCGGTCTCGGCGAAATCGGGAAAAACATGACGGCGTTCCGTTATGGAAACGATATCATCCTGATTGACGCCGGTTTAATGTTTCCTGAAGACGATATGCTGGGAATCGATCTGGTGATTCCCGATATTACCTATTTAATTGAGAATCAGGACAAACTGAAAGGCATCTTTCTGACCCACGGTCATGAAGATCATATCGGGGCGCTGCCTTTTATTCTGAAACAGCTGGATGTGCCGGTTTATGGTACTGCCTTAACGCTGGGTATTCTGGAAGGCCGCCTGGACGAGGCGGGTGTTTCTACCGCCAATTTAAATGTGATAAAATCCGGCGACCGTGTGCGGGCCGGCGTTTTTAAACTGGAATTCATGCGGGTCAACCACAGTATCCCGGATGCGATTGGCATGGCGATCCATACACCGGTGGGGCTGATCGTCCACACCGGCGACTTTAAGATTGACCAGACACCGGTAGACGGGCAGGTGATGGAACTGAACCGGTTCGCGGAATATGGTGACCGCGGAGTCCTCTTGATGATGGCAGACAGCACGAATGCGGAGCGCCCCGGTTATACCCAGAGCGAAAAGTTTGTGGGGGAAACGTTTGATAATGAGTTCCGCCACGCAAAGCACCGCATCATTGTTGCCACATTCTCATCCAATGTACACCGTATCCAGCAAATCTGTGATACGGCCGTCAAATTCAGGCGCAAGGTTGCGGTTATGGGCCGCAGCATGGTCAATGTTGTCAATATTTCCCTGAAGTTGGATTACCTGAAAGTGCCGGAGGGATTGCTGATTGACATTGATGACATCCGTAATTATTCCAATGACCAGGTTGTTGTGATCTGTACAGGCAGCCAGGGCGAGCCCATGTCCGCCCTGACCCGTATGTCCATGGGTGAAAACCGCAAAGTACAGATCGTTCCCGGCGATACGGTGATCATTTCCGCCGCGCCGATTCCCGGCAACGAGAAGATGGTGTCCAATACCATCAACCATTTATATATGCTGGGTGCGGAAGTAGTATATGAAAAGGCGAACGGCGTGCATGTTTCCGGACATGCCAGCCAGGAAGAACTGAAACTCATGCATCATCTGGTCCGTCCGAAGTTTTTTATGCCCGTCCACGGTGAATACAGGCATCTTGTCAAGCATGCCAGACTGGCAGAGAGCCTTGGCATGGATCCGAAAAACATCATGATTGCGCAAAACGGTTCTGTTGTGGAACTTTCCCGGGATAAAATCTGCGTGAACGGTAAGGTTATGGCAGGCAAGGTGCTGATTGACGGGTTAGGTGTAGGCGACGTGGGCAACATTGTGCTGCGTGACCGCCGGCAGTTGTCCCAGGACGGCATCATGATTGTTGTAGTTGGTGTGGACAGCGCTACAAACCAGATTGTGTCCGGTCCCGATATTGTGTCCCGTGGTTTTGTGTATGTGCGGGAAGCAGAGGACCTGATGGTCGAAGCAAAGGGCAGGGTTCAGGACGCGCTGGATAAATGCGAGGAAAGAAACCATACGGAATGGTCAACCCTTAAAGTTGCAATCCGCGATTCCCTGGGACGGTTTTTGTTTGAAAAGACAAGACGACGCCCGATGATCATCCCGATTATTATGGAAGTGTAAACCTGTTTTATAAGATGGATCTTTAAGCCCGTCTTTCTTTACGTTTGGCGTGCGAGGTACCAAATTGAAAAAGCAACCGGCAGTACAAAATGAAAAAGAAATACAGAAAAACCGGAAAAACATCGAACTGAAAGGCCTCCTGTTTATTGCAGCGGGATTGTTTCTGCTGGCTTCTTACGCGGGGCTGCCTACAGGTTTTGTCGGGGAGTTCCTGCATGAAGCGATGTCCTACGGTTTCGGGTTAGGCGCAATCATTTTCCCATTCGTTTTTATCGCGATGGGAATCGGTTATTTCCGCCTGAAGAAAAACCTGGTCCGGTTCGGGGGATTCTGGGCGGCTGTGCTTTTTTATGTCTGCCTGCTGGGCTTTCTGCATCACATCTTTATCCCCCTTGGTTATGAAACGGAACTGTCATTCTTGCCCCAGGGGGGCGGTATGATTGGGGGACTTCTGTCCAAAGCGCTGCACGAGGTAGCGGGCGCTACCGGGGCAGTTATTTTATTAATCGCCGGTATGCTGGCCAGCCTGGTGCTGACCGGCAAATTATCCGTAGCTGCGTTAACGGCGAAAGCGGGAGACAAGATTCAGGATATCCGGAGCGCAAGGCGGGAACGCCGCAATATGGAGAACGATTCCGAAGAGACTGACCGGTATGTTCCCCGGAAACAGGAAGCCCGGCCGTTTTTCGGTGGCGTGGATACAGAGGACAGAAAATCCAGCCCGCTGGATGTATATAACAAAGATGAGTTTTCTGATTTTAATAATGATGTGCGCAAACCATCCGCGTTTAAAAAGATTCTTAATTTCGGGCAAAAGGCGCTGGACAGGAATACGGAAGGAACAGATCCGAATAGGCCGGATGAACCCGGAGCCGAAAATTATGTTCCTGTGGAGCGCATGGCGAATCATGATAAGACGGAAAAGGAAAAGCCATCTTTAATCAAAATCTATCCTGAACAGCAGGAAACCAGGGTTTTACGACCAGCGTCCGGTATCATCACGGGCCATACCGACAATCCGGAACCGGCACCCTGGGAAAAGGGCGCCATCATTCCCGGGCAGGAGTTTCACGAACCTTCTGTTACCGGTTACGGGGCGGAAACACCGGCAGGCGCAGAGATGGACCATGAATTGCCGGTACCGGATGAAGTGACTTCCGGAAAACCGCGCTTTGTCCTGACACCTAACGGGGTGACCCAGGTTAAGGATGGGCCCGTGAAATCTGCAGATAAAAAGGAAATAGTTTCCAAAAATGTAACGGCTGGTTCTGCTTCCAATGAAGAGGTGGATACGGAACATTCCGATGCAGAAAAAGAAACGGAGCAGAAAAAAGAAGAGTATATCTTCCCGCCGCTGGATCTTCTGAATCCAGTAAAAAAGACAAACCGCCGTCAGTTTGATTCAGACGTAAGAGAACAATGCCGCAAGCTGGAACAGACCCTGGCGGATTTCCGGGTCAACGCCAAAGTGACCGGCGTGACACGGGGACCTTCGGTTACCCGGTATGAGCTGGAACCGGCGCCCGGCGTAAAGGTGAGCTCTGTCGTAAACCTGGCGGACGATATCGCGTTGCGCTTGGCTGCGCCTGGCGTCCGGGTGGAGGCACCCATTCCCGGGAAAGCAGCTATCGGCATCGAAGCGCCAAATGTTACCAATGATATGGTCAGCTTCCGGGAAATCGTGGACTGCGAAGATGTACGCAAGAGTTCCTCTAAGCTGTGTGTCGGACTGGGGAAGGATATAGAAGGCAAGGTAATTACGATCGACCTTGCCAAGATGCCGCATCTGCTGGTAGCGGGCACTACCGGCAGCGGTAAGTCCGTCTGCGTGAATACACTGCTTGCCGGCATCATGTACAAAGCCCGCCCGGACGAGGTGAAACTGATTCTGGTCGACCCCAAAGTGGTGGAACTGACCAATTACAATGGCATTCCCCATCTGCTGGTTCCCGTGGTTACGGATGCAAAAAAAGCGGCATCGGCGTTACACTGGGCAGTAGGGGAAATGGAACGGCGCTATAAGTCCTTTGCGGATACCCGCGTAAGGGATATCAAAGCTTATAATGCCCAGGCGGAAGAAAAAATGCCGTATATTGTCATCGTCATTGACGAGATGAGTGACCTGATGATGGTGGCCAAGGCCGATGTGGAAGACGCCATTTTGCGCCTGGCCCAGAAGGCCCGGGCCTGCGGTATCCATATGGTGCTGGCGACCCAGCGTCCGTCAGTCGATGTCATTACCGGTATTGTAAAAGCGAACATCCCGTCCCGCATTGCTTTCGCCGTTTCTTCCCTGACAGATTCCCGTACGATTTTGGACATGGGCGGCGCGGAAAAACTGCTGGGTAAAGGCGACATGCTTTATTATCCGATTGGAGCTAATAAACCGTCCCGTGTCCAGGGCGCTTTTGTCAGCGACGAAGAACTGAACCGGGTGACCGATTTCATCAAACAGCAGGCTATTCCCGTTGAATACAGCGATGAAGTTACAAACGCAGCGTTGCCCAGTGACAGCCAGAAAGAAGCTAAAAACGCGATTGCAGGCGGTGGGGATGCGCCGGAAGAACAGGGGCAGGACGAATTGCTGGTTGACGCAATCCGTTTGGTGCTGGATTTGGGACAAGCTTCTGCTTCCATGCTGCAACGCCGGTTCCGTATCGGCTACAACCGGGCGGCGCGGTTGGTGGAAGCCATGGAAGAACTGGGTATCGTGGGGCCCGCTATCGGCAGCAAGCCGCGGGAGTTGAAGATGTCCAGGGATGATGTGGAATATAAATTCCTGCAGAAGGACAATTTTTCAGACAGTCAGTAATGGAGAGGAAGCTTTCCGTATTAACAGTCAAGTCGGAATCAAATGTTTTAATTTAAAAACCTGTATGCGGGTTTGCTTGTTGTATGATGGAGGCTGATGCCGTTATGGATGTCGGGAAAGTTCTACAGGACGCGCGGGTCGCAAAAGAGCTGACTCTGGAAAGGGCGGCGCAGGAAACCAATATCCGTAAAGCGTATCTGGAAGCAATTGAGCAAAATGATTTTGCAACGCTTCAGGGTGACGTTTTTGTGAAAGGGATAATGCGCACCTATGGCAATTATCTCGGTCTGGACGGCGCAAAGCTGGTAGAAGAGTATAAGGCTGCCAACGCGGGAAACTGCCCGGTTAAAAACAATAACGCAATCCGCGAGTCCCGGGATGTTAAAGTACGTCCTACCTTTAAATCCAACAGGGACATCGGTTCCGGCAACGGCAATGATCACAGACTGCTGTTTATTATTATAGGCATACTTGCCTTGGTGCTGTCAGCTGCCGGCGTGTTTTATTATTACCTGGCACAGACGGGCCGGGCAGCAAATCTGCCGCTTCCGTTCAGCGTTGGCGCTTCCGCCGAAACGAAAGAAAAGAACAACGAAGTGAAAGAGCAGAGCAAAGAATCTTCGTTGAGTGGAAAAGAAAACAAGGTACAGGAGAAGCAGACTGCCGTACCACAGGAAACAAAAAGCGCTTCTGCAGTAACCCCCGGGGAAACGAAAAAGATAACAAAGTTAAAATTAACCTCTGCCGGGAAATGCTGGCTGCGGGTTACCGATCAAAAAGGAACGGTATTGTTTGAAGGAAATCTGCTGAAAGGGGAAAGCAAAACCTTTACCAGTAGTTCGGATATTGTTATGCGAATCGGCAATCTGAAGGAATTGCAGGTGGAGTACAACGGAAAGTTGCTTCCTCCGGAAGACCCCAAAGAAGCTGTAACAAGGACATATACACCTGCTGAGACAACACAGGTTAATTAAGGAAAAGTAAAGAAGTATTGAGGAAAAGTATAAATTAACTGAAGAATAGCGGAAAGAGACATAATACTGTTTCCGAAAGGAACTACAATGAATCAGTATTTTTTACCCGTGTGCAAAGAAGATATGGAGAAAAGAGGCTGGGAACAGCTTGATTTTCTTTTTGTCAGCGGAGATGCGTACGTGGATCATCCGTCTTTTGCGCCGGCGGTTATCTGCCGTGTATTGGAAGCGGCAGGTTATAAAGTTGCTGTTTTACCCCAGCCGGACTGGCGTGACTCCCATTCTTTTCAGACCATGGGAAAGCCACGTTTGGGCGTGCTGGTCTGCGGAGGGAATCTGGATTCTATGCTGTGTCATTACACGGCAGCCAGAAAACCCCGCAAAGAAGATAAATATTCGCCCGGAAAAGAGATGGGGAAGCGGCCGGACCACGCTACGCTGGTTTATACAAAAATCGCAAAGCAACTGTGGCCTGATGTCCCGGTCATCATTGGCGGCATTGAAGCAAGTCTGCGGCGTTTTGCCCATTATGACTATTGGGAAGATAAACTGCTGCCCTCTATTCTGACGGAAAGCGGTGCGGATCTCCTTGTGTGCGGTATGGGGGAAGCCCAAATCCGGGAAATAGCGGATTACCTGGCAGGCGGGGCCTCCGGCGAAGATCTGCATTATATCCGGGGTACTGCCTATACGGCAAAAACGTTGGACGGTGTGGAAGAGTTTGTCGAGCTTCCTTGTTATGACGCAATCTGTAAAGATAAAAGTTTGCTGGCGGAAGCGTACCGGTTGCAGCATGAGAATTTTGACCCATTTTACGGAAAAACCCTTGTCCAGAAAAACAGCCGCGGTTTATATGTGGTGCAGAATCCGTCGGCTATGCCGCTGACAGAGTCAGAGATGGATGCGGTTTACGACTTGCCGTACACGAGACAGTGGCATCCCATGTACGACAAGGCAGGCGGTATCGCAGCGCTGGAGGAAGTAAAATTCAGTATCGTAAGCTGCCGGGGTTGTTTTGGCAGCTGTTCTTTCTGTGCCATCCACGCCCATCAGGGACGGATTATCCAGGCCCGCAGCCACGCTTCCATTTTAAAAGAAGCCGAAGAGATGACGCGGATGCCTGACTTTAAGGGGTATATCAACGATGTAGGGGGACCGACGGCAAATTTCCGGCATCCTGCCTGCAAAAAACAGTTAAAGTTTGGAGCATGCAAAGACCGTCAGTGTCTGTTCCCCAAGCCTTGTCCCAATCTGGACGCGGACCACAGCGATTACATTCGGTTGCTGCGTAAGCTTCGCGCGCTTCCGGGAGTGAAGAAAGTATTTATCCGTTCCGGCATCCGTTACGATTATCTGCTGGCGGAAAACAAACAGCAGTTTCTGGATGAACTGTGCCGGTATCATGTAAGCGGACAGTTAAAGATTGCTCCCGAACATGTTGCGGATGCAACGTTGAAGCATATGGGCAAGCCCGGAAAAGAAGTATATCTGAAATTTGTCAAAGCCTTTATGCAAAAAAATAAAGAAATCGGTAAGGAACAGTATCTGGTTCCGTATTTTATTTCCAGCCATCCCGGCTGTACGCTGACGAACGCCATTGAACTGGCGGAGTTTTTGCGCGATACGGGTCGTCATCCTGAACAGGTGCAGGATTTTATTCCCACCCCGGGCAGCGCTTCCACCGCTATGTATTATTCCGGTGTGAATCCCTTTACGGGGGAGAAAGTGTACACCGTGCATAATCCGCACCATAAAGCCATGCAGCGTGCCCTTATGCAGTATCGTAATCCGCGGAACCGGGCTCTGGTTGCGGAAGCCTTAATAGAGGGCGGGCGCAAAGACCTGATTGGCGACGGGCCCCGCTGCCTGATCCGGGATGAACGTTTCCGTAGAACTGGTACGCTGAAATCAGGAAAATGTAAGAATCCGATACGTAAAAAACAGTAAGGACTGCTGATTAACCGGATTTACGCGAAAAAAAACAGTATTCCCTACGTCAAGCGGTTTTCAAAGTGAAGAAGTGATGAACAGAAAATTATTATTTCCGATCCTGGTCTGCCTGGTTTTCCTTTTGGCAGGATGCAGCAGGTTCAATGCTGCCGGACCGACGCAAACAGTAAAAGTATATACGACGCTGGATAAAACGTTTGTTGCAGCGCTTTGCGGAAAGTTTACCGAAAGCCTGCCGCAGGATAAAAAGATTGCGTTTGTCATTTCGGATAAAGAGGATGAGCTGGAACAGGCAGACTGTGTCATCAGCGGATCAACTTTGTTGCAGCAAAAAGCGGCTGCTGGCTCCCTGCAGAAGATCCATGCGGAATTTGCCGACCTGCTGCCGGCAGAGTTGAAAGATAAAGAAGAACAATGGGTCACTCTTTTTTACGATCCGGCGGTTTTGCTGGTCAACCAGGCTTATTCCCGAAAGGTTGGGCAGCAACAGCTTTTGCACTGGTCTGACGTGCCGGGGCAGAAGGACGCGCGGATTGTTATGGAAAATCTCAGTGACAATGAATCCACTGTTATGTTCTTAGCTGCTTTGTCATCCCGCATGGGCCAGGATGAATGCATAGCCTATTTCAGACAGATCCGGCCCATGATCAGGCAATTCGCAAAGTTCCCCATCACGCCGGTCCGCATGGCTGCTACCGGTGACGCTGATATCGCGATTACCCGGCGGAGCCACGTGTTCAAATATTTGCAAAATGATTTTCCGGCTTATATTTTGATTCCTGAAGAAGGAACCCCGGTGAATTTGTTTGGCATCGGATTATCGCAGAACAGTAGGAGGCAAAAAGAAATTACAGCGTTTATTAATTGGTTTTTACGCTCTTCCGAAGCAAGAACGCTTCTCATTACGACTCGCAGCGGCTATCTGCCGGTATTGCCGAAAGGGGAAAACGGACAGGCTGTAAACAGGGATGGTTTATGGACCGATACATTTTACAAAAGCGGGCAGGCGCTGGAACAGTTAGCGGCGGACTGGCTCAGGGAAATCCGTCTTGCGGATGCCGGGGAGGGTACAAAATGAAAGTGGGTCTGATCAGTTTAGGATGCCCGAAGAATCTGGTAGATTCCGAAGTCATGCTGGGCATCATTGAAAAATATGACATTGAGATTACAAACAATCCTGAGGTGGCAGAAATCATTATTGTAAATACCTGCGGCTTTATTGAATCTGCCAAACAGGAATCCATTGATACTATCCTTTCCATGGCTGCCTATAAAACAGAAGGCTGCTGCAGGCATCTGATTGTGACCGGATGTCTGGCCCAGCGCTATGCGCAGGACTTGTTCCAGGATATGCCGGAGATTGATGCCCTTGTGGGGACGAATGTTTTCAAAGACATCGGACGGGTGATAGACCGGGTGATGCAGGGAGAACGGGTTCTGCATCTGAAAGACAATGATTTGCTGCCTTTGCCGGAAACCAGGCAAATCATGGCGGTTTCTTCGTCCCCATCTGGTTTGCCGCAGGTAAAAGAAGTGCTGGCGGATCCCCGCAAGTTAACGACTCCGCCGTATCTGGCTTATCTGAAAATCGCTGAGGGTTGTGATAATTTCTGCTCGTTCTGTGCGATTCCCCTGATTCGCGGCCGTTATACCAGCAAACCGTACGAACAGGTTATGGCTGAAGCAAAAGATCTGGCGGCCCGGGGCGTAAAGGAACTGGTGGTCATTGCCCAGGACACCACGCGTTATGGACAGGATCTGTACGGAAAGTTGCGCCTGGCAGAACTGTTGCGCGATTTGAACGACATTCCGGGATTAAAATGGATTCGTGTATTGTATTCCTATCCCAATACGTTTACGGATGAGTTAATCGAAGCGTATGCCACACTGCGAAAAGTATGCCATTACGTGGACCTGCCGTTACAGCATGCCAGCGACCGGCTGCTGCACGATATGCGGCGCCGTGATAAGCTGAAAGAAACAAAAGCCCTTTTGAAAAAATTACGGGAGCGGATTCCGGATATTGTGATTCGCACGACATTTATTGTGGGTTTTCCCGGTGAAACAGAAGAAGATTTTGCGATTCTGAAAGAGTTTGTGGCAGAACAGAAATTTGAGAATGCCGGTGTGTTCCAGTATTCCCGGGAAGAGAATACGGCGGCGGCAGCTATGCCGGACCAGATCCCCGATGATGTCAAACAGGATCGCTATGATGAACTGATGGCGATACAGGCAGGGATTTCGGAAGAGTGTCACAGGGCCATGGAAGACCGGGAGCTTGAAGTGGTTGTGGAAGGGTATGAAGCAGAGGAGGAAAACCTTGCAGTTGCCCGCAGCTACCGGGAAGCGCCGGATATCGACGGAAATATTTTTGTGGAAAATGCTCCCGGATTGAAGCCGGGAGATTTTATCAGAGTCAGGATTGAGCAGGGGTTTGCCTATGAGGTGGTAGCCTCCCGCCTTGAGATGATGATTGAATAATAACAGCTATAGTTTCATTGACAAGAAAAATGCATTGTGCTATTTTTAATGCGGTTCGCATTTTGTTATACATTCTTTTGCCCATTAACCGCTATTTTATGATTATAAGAGCAACTCGTGGGGAGGGAGTCAATTGAAAGTAGAGGTTATCACAACCGGCACGGAACTTCTTCTGGGAGAAATATTAAACACGAACTTTACCTGGCTGGCACAAGAATTAAATCTTCGTGGGTTTGATGTTTTGTATCAGACCACAGTAGGAGATAATCCGGCGCGCATAAAAGGAGTGCTGGACATTGCCGCCAGGCGTGCTGATATCGTTATCACCAGCGGAGGACTGGGACCGACCCGGGGCGATATTACCAAAGAACTGGTTGCGGAATATTGCGGCGTAGACATGTATATGAATCTGGAAGTGTGGAACCATATCCACGACCTGTTATCCAGGCGGAACATCTGTATTGCGTCTAATAACGAAAAGCAGGCCCTGGTTCCCAGCGGCGCCATTGTTTTGCATAACGCGGTGGGAACCGCTCCGGGACTTATATTGGAACATGGGAATACTACATTCATCATGCTTCCCGGACCGCCTTTTGAATTGCAACATGTTTGCGAACATGAATTGTTCCCGTATTTTGAACAGCGTTTTCCTCATTTGGGAATCATCAAGTCCCATACGCTGAAGCTGAGGGGCATCGGCGAGTCCAGTCTGGCCGAGATGCTGGACGATATTATTGTCCACCAGTCGAATCCCACCATCGCCCTCTATGCAAGGCACGGGGAAATACTGGTGCGTCTGACTGCCAAAGCTCCTACCGCGGAGGAAGCGGACACGTTGATTGCTGCTATGCAGGAAAGGGTAGAAGAGATAGCCGGAGCTTATGTTTACGGCTATGACGGAGATACCCTGCCTGAAGTGCTGGGGAAAGAGCTTTTAGCCGGGAAACGGACTATAGCATTTGCGGAATCCTGTACCGGCGGGCTGGCATCCAGCCTGATGACCGATGTGCCGGGGAGTTCAGAGTATGTGAAAGGTTCTGTGATTTCTTATACGAACGAAGTCAAAAACCAGGTAATCAATGTCAGCAAAACCACACTTTCGAAAAAAGGAGCTGTGAGTAAAGAGGCTGCCCTGGAAATGGCGGAAGGCGTACGGGAAATAATCGGCTCCGATATAGCGGTGAGCATTACAGGGCTGGCCGGACCCGGCGGGGGAACCCGTAAGAAACCGGTAGGACTTGTTTATATAGCTGTTGCAGATGCAAATGGCGCGTCATGCCAGAAATATAATTTTACCGGTACACGTACACAAATCAAACAGCGGGCGGCGTTCGCTGCTTTGGGAATGGCGCTGGACCGGCTGAAAGAAATTCCGGCACAGAATAATTTGGAGGAAACCACTGATAACCATGATGCAGACAGATAGTTTTGGAGAACTGGTATTGGAAAAGCGTGTTGTTGCGGCCTTAAAGGAGATGGGATTTGAAGAACCGTCGCCGATTCAGCAGCAGGCAATTCCTTTGTTACTGGATGGAAAGGATATAATCGGACAGGCACAGACCGGCACAGGAAAAACCGCAGCTTTCGGCATTCCTATTATCCAGGGCATTGAAGACCGCCGGCATATTCAGGCGCTGATTATGAGTCCAACCCGTGAACTGGCGATCCAGATAGCAGAGGAAATCGGAAAGATTGGTTTTAATAAACGCATCAAAGTAGTTCCTGTTTACGGCGGGCAGCCTATTGAACGGCAGATTCGCGCCCTGAAAAGCGGTGTGCAGATCGTAATCGGTACACCGGGCCGTTTGCTGGACCATATCCGCCGGGGTACGATCAAGCTGAATTATGTCCGTTACCTTGTTCTGGACGAAGCGGATGAAATGCTGGACATGGGTTTTATCGAAGACATAGAAGAAATCATGGCGAGTGTTCCGTCCGAGCGGCAGACCATGCTGTTTTCCGCGACCATGCCCCGTCCGATCCTGAGCCTGACCAAAAAATATATGCGGGCGCCTCAGATAGTAACTGTAAGTAAAGAAGAGATCACAGTGCCTCTGATTGATCAGTATTATTTTGAGACCCGTGATAAAATCGAAGGGATTTCCCGCCTGCTGGATGCGGGTATCGAAGGAAAAAGCATTATCTTCTGCCGTACCAAACGGGGCGTAGATGATTTGACGGCATCACTGGGGAGCAGGGGATACATTGCGGAAGGTCTGCATGGAGATTTAAGCCAGGCCCAGCGTGACCGTGTCATGAAAAAATTCAGGGAAGGACGTCTGGATATTTTAATCGCAACAGATGTTGCGGCACGCGGTCTGGATATTGATAATGTGCAATATGTCATCAACTTTGATATACCGCAGGATCCGGAAAGTTACGTACACCGTATCGGCCGCACAGGTCGGGCAGGGAATGCCGGTGTGGCGCTGACATTTATTCTTCCCAGGGAATTCCGCCAGTTAAAACTGATTGAGCAGATTGCAAAAACACGTATCCGTCGCCGCGAACTGCCTACCACCAGTGACGTACTGGAGCATCAGCGGGAGCAGATCATCTCCAGGATGCAGGCCTTGCTGGAAATGGGAAGCTATGGGAAATATATGCCGGTAGTGACGGCGTTAAGCAAGGAATACGAGCTGGAAGAAATTGCGGCAGCGGCTTTAAAACTGATGCAGGAAGGGAACAGGGCCCTTGAGATAACGGAAGAAAAGAATACCGTCAGCGATCTGACGGATCAGAGTCTGGCGAATACCGGCGGCCGTCCCGGTATGGTGCGGTTCTTCCTGAATATCGGGCGCAGTCAGAAGATTACAGTTCCCGAACTTGTGCGGACGATTGCCAGGGAAGCAGACATTCCCGGTCGTTCTATAGGTCTGATAAATATTTTTGATAAATTTTCCTTTGTCGAGGTACCGGAGCAGTATGCAGAAAAGGTGCTGGCGGTAATGCATAAAAACAGCATCCGCGGTTATAAGGTCAATATTGAACCGGCGCATTCCAAAGATTAAGGAGTTGGGTCTGGAATGAAAGAAGTTCTGGGGAATACAGAAGGATTAAAAAATAACGTTATTGCAATACTGGAACAGTTGTACCAGTTACGGGTCCCGCCCTGGCAACTGGTATCCCCGGAAATTGCAATACAGATGGCAAAAATTACGAATGCCATAAACCGCGAAGTGAACATATTTCTGGATCGCAAGGGAAACGTATTAAGCGTTTCCGTGGGTGACAGCAATACGGTTTCATTGCCGGATCTGCCGGGCAGGCGGGGAAGCGGACGCTTAAGCGGGATCCGCTGTATCCATACGCACCCGGGTGGGAGTTCGCAGTTAAGCGGTATCGATTTGTCTGCTTTGCGAAGCCATAAATATGATCTGATGGCTGCTATCGGCGTGAACGATGAAAAGCCTGAAGAGTTTGTGTTCGATTTTGCAATTATTACGGGAAAGGACGAGTATGACCAGTACACGGTTCAGGAATACGGCGTCTTCAAACCTGACGTACTGGAAATCTTGTTTCTGCCAAATATTATCAGTTCGGCAGAAAAACTTCTGGCTGTAACCGACGATAACCAGAAGCTTGAGAAGAGACCGGAACGAACTATTCTGGTAAGTTTGGAATATGGGAAACAGGACAGACTGTGGACGAGCGAAGACTCGCTGGAGGAACTGCGCCAGCTGGCCGAAACGGCAGGAGCTGAGGTAATAGCCAAATTTCTGCAGAAGCGTCCCAAGCCGGATCCGGGATTTTTTATCGGGCGTGGCAAAGTACGTGATTTGGCATTATATGCGCAGCAGGAGGATATCGACCTGTGCATCTTTGACGAAGAATTATCGCCTGCCCAGCAGCGGAATCTGGAACAGTCACTGGGGATAAAGGTGCTGGACCGTACGGCCCTGATATTGGATATTTTTGCCCAGCGCGCCCAGACGAATGAAGGAAAATTGCAGGTTGAACTGGCTCAGCTGCAATATACGCTGCCGCGTATCATGGGGCAGGGACTTTCCCTTTCCCGTCTGGGAGGCGGCATCGGTACCCGGGGACCCGGCGAAACGAAACTGGAAACAGACCGCCGTATGATTCGTGACCGTATCGCATATATAAAGGGCTGTATTGACAAGGTTCAGAATGTGCGTAAACTGCACCGGTCTTATCGTAATAAAAACCAGGTTCCGTCAGTCAGTCTGATTGGATATACAAATGCGGGTAAGTCAACGTTGCTTAACGTTCTGACCAATTCCGATGTGTATGAAAAAGACCAGTTGTTCGCAACACTGGATCCCACTACGCGTCAGCTGAATCTTCCGGATAAGCAGCAGGCTATCCTGACAGATACGGTAGGTTTTATCCAGCGTCTTCCGCATCAGCTGATTGCGGCTTTTAAATCTACTTTGGAAGAGACCCTGGATGCGGACCTGCTGGTTCATGTTATTGATGTCAGCCATCCACTGTATAAGGAGCAGAGTGAAGCGGTGTACAAGGTTCTGCAGGAAGTTGGCGCGCAGGATAAACCGATATTGAGTGTTTTCAATAAGATTGATAAACTGCCTGACGAAAGCAGTGGTTTCCTGGAACAATTGAGATCAGTTCCAGAAAGCGTATGTATCTCTGCTAAAAAGCGAATCGGACTGGAAACGTTGCTTACAACCATTTCCGAACATCTGAAATTAAAGTCGATCGAAGTAACTTTGCTGGTTCCCTACAGTGACTCCGGCGCTGCTGCCAAATTGTTTGAGGAAGGCACCGTGCTGTCACAGGATTATGAGCCGGAGGGAATTAAGATTAAAGTTCGACTTCAGGCCAACGACGTTGGACGTTGGAAAAAATTTATAATAAAATGAGGGGTTCATTAACTTTATGGATATTTTAAAAAATGACATATTTGAGGGGATTTTTAGTTTTGCAAGAAAGGAAGTGGAGAAACAAAAGCATTATTATGATGCGGTTGCTTTAACGAATACCGAAAAAGTGATTTCTGCTTTCCGGAAGCATCAGGTGTCGGATTTCTATATGAAACCTTCAACAGGTTATGCGTATAACGATTTGGGCCGGGAAAAGCTGGACGCTATTTATGCAGACGTTTTTGGAACTGAAGCTGCTCTGGTGCGTTCCCAGTTTGTATCCGGAACCCATGCCCTGGCTGTTGCTATGTTGGGTAATTTACATTCCGGTGATGAAGTGATCGGTGCCACAGGTACACCTTATGATACCATGCAGACTATCATCGGATATCCTGTCAGGATACCCGGATCACTGACAGATACAGGGGTTATCTACAAAGAAATTCCTATGAAGGGTAATTACGTAGACGTTTGTGCTGTATGCAAAGCTATTACAGAAAAGACCAGGATGGTGCATATACAGCGGTCCTGCGGGTACAGTGATAACAGGGGAACGTTGGATGTTGCAGCAATCGGCAGGCTGATTGCAGAAGTTCATAAAGTCCGTGAAGATATCATATGCTTTGTAGATAATTGCTATGGCGAATTTACAGAAACAAAAGAACCGACAAATTGCGGCGCGGACCTGATGGCCGGTTCCCTGATTAAAAATGTGGGAGGAGGGCTGGCGCCGACCGGCGGTTATATTGTCGGAAGAAAAGAGCTGGTTTATAATGCAGCCTGCCGTCTTACAGCTCCTGGTCTCGCAGGAGAGATGGGAGCGACATTAGGTGATACTGCACGGGAATTCTATCAAGGTTTGTTTATGGCGCCTCATGTAGTGATGCAGGCTGTGCTGACGGCAGTTTATGCCGCGGCAGTGTTTAGAAAACTCGGCTATAAGGTTAATCCGCTGCATGATGAGATCCGACATGACATTATACAGTCGATTACATTGAAAAATGCTAAAAATCTTGAAAACTTCTGCGTAGCAGTACAGATTAATTCACCGGTTGACGCACATGTAACACCTGTACCTAATTATATTCCCGGATACCAGGACAAAATAATTATGGCAGCAGGAACGTTTGTTCAGGGAGCATCCATAGAATTAAGTGCTGACGGACCGATGCGAGAGCCTTTCAACGTGTTTATGCAGGGAGGCTTAACATACGAACACGGACAACTTGCAATCAATGCAGCAGCACGCCTGATTGGAGCTGGAACTGAAAAAAAACGTAATTCGAAGGTAGTGGGCGATATTAACATTACAGGAGAAACGGATAAAGAGGTTTTAAAAACCTGTGAAGCGATTAAAAACGCACGAGAGTCTTACGAATAACGGTTAGCAGGCTGTCTTTTCTGCAAAACAAGCAAAACAAAAACTACAGGATGTGCAAGATAGCAAAATCCTGTAGTTTTATTATTGTATATAAAAGATATAAATGACATCAGAAAGATGATAAAACGACATTAAAAATAAAAGACGTCACAATGATGCGAAGCTATAGCATACGGAAAACAGCAATCACTTTACCCATAACCTGGATATTGTCATTTCCGATAATTGGGCTATATGCATCGTTTTCAGGCTGCAACCGGATAGAACGCAAATCTTTAAAATAACGTTTAACAGTAGTTTCTTCATTATCAATTAAAGCAACAACAATATCGCCATTGTTAGCAAAATTCTGTTTGCGTACAAAAATATAATCGTGATCAAGAATGCCTGCGTTGATCATACTGTCGCCTTTGACAGACAACATAAAAACATCATCTTCAGTACCAATTAAATCCAAAGGTATTGGGTAAGTTTCTTCAATATTTTCAACAGCAAGGATAGGAACACCTGCAGTAACGTTGCCGACAAGAGGTACAGGAACAACAGTTTTATTACGCCAGGTGGCTTCCTGGGTAAGTTCCAAAGCCCTGGGTTTAGCAGAATCACGCTGGATAAAATGCATGCTCTGCAGCTTGTGTAAATGGTTATGGACACTGGCAGTAGAAGATAAACCAACAGCTTTGCAGATTTCACGGACAGACGGCGGATAACCCTTAGACTGAGCGTAACTGCGGATAAAATCTAAAACCTGCTTCTGACGATCCGTCAACATATCTTCCGTATAATTACCGTCAAAATCTTTAGGGATTAAACTTTTGTGTCTTGCCATGGAAACAACCTCCTGAACAAATATTAAAAAATATTATATGTATGCATATTGATATTTTACTAAATTAATTATATCAAAACATGGGGGAGATGTCAAACGTTTGTTCATTAGCGTTTGCTTTTTAAAATATTACAATAAAAGTAACGTAACGTACAAAAACACAGAGTATTTCCCGATAATCATTTTACGTCCGATAATATATATTATGTAAAATCAGAAGCGGGAAAACAGCATTTTTTAACCGTTTTCTTAAAATGTTTCCAAACCAATGGATTTAAGACGGCCATTGCGCAAATAATCTGCATTAACTTGCTTCTCTTCACGCTTCTTAAACCCGTTTGGATCCCGAAATATGCGCTTATTCTCTACAACGCTCTTATTTGCGTTTTAAGCCCGTTTTTGTTTTTACGCGACTCATTTATCGTGCCCTGCCTTAAAAATCGTTCTACGGGCATTTTACGAGGTCGTTTTTCAAAATAAAAAACCGGCCCGGATTTTGGCCGGTTTTTTATTACAAACTGTATTACCTTCTCAATTTAATATTACCAAAAATTTTTTCCAGCTCTGGATCTGGTTTTTTCTCATCTTTGGAAATGTAAGCTGTTAATCCGAAAGTTTGCGGCGTAACCATTGCATTAGCTTTGAGATTAAACGTAAAACTGTTTTTCACGGATCCGCCGCCGGATAATGATATTGTGCCGTAATTATTGCTGAAATTTGATTTTGTATTAATTCTTTTAAAATCTACATATTCTTTTACAGACGGATGTTTCAATCCTTCATTGATAAATTTATCAACGAGTAAATTTGTCAGGAAAGGATTGTTGAAGAGTTCAGAAAACGTATTTTTATCTTTGGGTTTGGAGGAAGCGAAGAAGGCTACCTCTGAAATTTTCTGATAATTTATTTTTGAGATGTCTTCTTTGTTCAGCGATTTGCCTGTGTCTTCTGCAGCCGGCACGTTACCTGACTTTTCCTTGTCCTGTGCGCCACCGGGCGCTTTTTTATCCGGCGCATTGCCTTCGTCTTCTTTGTCCGTTGCAGCTCCCGTTTTTTCCTGAGGAGCCAGAAATTCGGATATTCCGCCCCAGGGCATGGCCAGTGTAATTTTAACCGGAATATTAATATCGATTGTATTATCAGTAACCTGCGCATATGCCCATGTTTCCGGTAGTTTTATTCTGCCTCCCAGCAACTCATCATTGAAACCGAAAGGAATGGTATCCTTTGCCGGCGCAAAGAAAGACAGACCTTTCAGAAAAGCTTTGCGGGAAGCGACATAGCCATTGAGCTTCTCCATATTTCCGTCTGTGAATTCGCTGCGGACCTTCTTTTTGGAAAAAGGCGTGGCCTCCTCTATTTTATCTTTCTGCGCTTTCAGATTAGGCAGTGGGAATGTGGAGACGACTGCATAAAGCATATTGTTGGCAGATGTGATGGCGATCTGCATATCAACAGACCGGCGGAGGCTCTTCAGCGTATCTGTATTCCCTTTGTCGACGATGTGAAGATACACATAAGGCTGTTTTCCGCTTTTGCTTGTGGAAATGCTTATGGTTGAGTTATCAAGGAGTTCTTTAGGCGCCAGAGACAGTTTGTTATCCGCTTTAATTTCATACGGATCTGGCATAAATAACTTATAATTCACTTTATCAGGTGAAAGTTCATTACGCTCCAGAACCTGCAAATCTTTATATTTACTTAAGAATTCCTCCGTAGAAAATTTTTCCCCTGTGGACTCTTCTACTTCTTTTGCCGTAAATGCGCATATAACGTTTAAAGATGCTTCTTTCTTATCAGGCTTATTGGCAAGACCGTAGAAATTTTTGCCGCCGATCTCCATCCAGGAAGGCTGTGACTTCAATTTAAAACCTGAATCCAAATCCGTATAGATAGTTGCGGAAGTATAAGCAGATAAACTTCCGGACATCAGAATTGCAGTAATTGAAGCGCAAAGGACTTTGTTCATCTTTCGTTTAACTCCTTATTATTTTCCCGGCAGTAGTTTCACCTTGTCTGCCAGGTTGGCGGCTGTTTTGGTTTTTGTTTTATCGCCTTTTGAAATATAAAGGCTGAGCAGTCCGTTGTTCCTGGTTCCCGCCAGGTTTGCACGGGTAAGAAAATCAAACCGGTTCATAACTTTAACATTGGTGTCAAAAGCAAGTTTAATAACCTGGCCGTCATTCGCAATCTTTGCTTTTGTATTGCTTAACACGGCATATTTTTTCAGGTCTTCATTGCTGAGAAACTTGGGCATCAGTTCGTCCAGCGCCTTCTGCATATCAGACTGCGGGATATTGAATATTTCTTCAGCTATATCAGAAATATTTTTGCTCTTTTTGCTTTTCCGGATACTGTAGCTGGCTAATATTACACTCTCATCATAAATGTTGTAAATCTCTTCCGGTTTCAGGTCTTTTTCAAAATCTTTCATAAAAGCAAAATTTGCCAGATTGCTTACCATAGTATAGGGTGCTGCCCAGGCCACATTTGCTTTCAAACCATCCTGATCCTTGATTTCCGGAGTAGCACGCACATACAGCCAGTTGTCCGGTAACGAAACAAACTGTTTCAAAACCGGATCGTTCATGCCAAAATTCTTTTTGCTTGTGTCCGGTTTAAAGAAAGTAAGGCCTTTTAAGATGGCCTCCCGTTCTTTCTGCAATGCTTTCTGGATCTTGGGATCATTCAACGAAGAATCGGTCAGCGGCAGAAGCGCGTTTTGCAAGGCCTTGGGATCCTGCACGGCGCTGCCGGCCGTTTCGGAGGAAATCCCTTTTTCTTCATAGTCTTTTTTTAATGTGGTATTTTTACTTTCGGCTGCTTTGGCATTTTTGGCTGCTTCTGTCTCTGCACTGCAGTAGGATTCTGTCAGATACAGGACATTATTTTCAGAAGTGATGAACAGTTTTTTGTCTGTAACCTTTTGGTCAATCCCTTTTTCTTTGTCAAACGCGCCAGGGAATTGTGCGGATATCACAAAATAAGTTTGTTTTCCAACAGTCTTTGTTTCATAGGAAAATGTGGCGTGCTGTAATTCATCTTCGTCAAAACAATCCAGCATCGAGTCTTCCATATTCAGATAGGGCTGACCTGTGGCGTGGGTGTAGGTTTCCGGACGGAATAAAGCGTAATCAGGCTTGTCTCCGGACTTTTTACCCGTTTCAGCCGCCAGTTTTTCTTTAAATTGTTTCGTTGTGAAAACGATTCCTTTCTTTTTGGCGAGAACATCTGCAGGAATGGCCACAACAGAGGTAAAGCTGTCCGTAATGCTATCGTTTTCCTGGAATCCGTAACTGTATTTCGATGCATACTCTATCATCGGATTCACAGTTTGCACAGCAAATCCGGAATCTGCGTCTGTGTAAACGTTTTTAGGCGCCGCAAAAACAGGACAGGCACAACCTAAAACCAATAAAGAAGAAATAATTGTTGCTGTACTTCTTTTCATAAACGGATACCTCCACATACCATACTAAATACAAAATCAGTTCATTAAACCGGTGTCCGGTGCACTGAATTTTTTATTACAACACTCACTTGATTTTACGGCAGAAGAACAATAATGACATTTATTTGTTCCTGACCACTTTAATCAGGCCTTTACCCAGCCGCCAGTATTCCGTAACGGACTGTCCCGGAACCAGATTGTGCTGCGCGTCAAATACATTACGTTTTACTTCCAGTACTTTTACAGCGACTCTTTCATTATTCTCAAATACCCCGATCATGGTGAGTTTCGCACTCATCTCCCAGATTTGCTGTGTTATACCATTTTCGTTTACGGTAGTGGTCCAATTGAGAGTCTCGCCTTTCGCGGGGAGTTTTAAAAACTCCAGGTTCACATGGGTTTTATTTTGGGAATTCTGATTGTCAGTCCCGTCTTTTGTCCACCATGTCCTTGCGGTGACAGAGTAATCCGCAATATCAAGCATATAAGAAGAAGTACCGCTGTAAGGAAGAAACTTGATGCTGCCGATCAGAGGAATCGGTGATTCCCTGTCCAGACGGTCTCCAGTATTGCTGCGTTCAAAAGTAACGTTCACTTTTTCTACAGGTCCGGATTTTTCGTCATTGTAAATGTAGTATGAGGAGCGTCCTTCCGGATAAAAATAGTCCAGGATTCTTTCCTGCGCCTGGGCGGGGGCCGTCAAGGCGAGGAACAAAAACAAAACACTGAAAAATAATTTGAGTTTTTTCACTTTAACTCTGCCTTTCTGATTTAACTTTTTTCTGGTTTATGTAATCAAAAACTATAATTTATGCAGTATTGAGTCCCTACTCCATAATCCTGTTTTATTTTGTCAGATACTCATCAATAGCCGCCGCTGCCCGTTTACCCGCGCCCATGGCGGAAATAACCGTGGCCGCACCGGTGACGATGTCGCCGCCGGCGTAGACGCCCGGCATACTGGTAGCGCCGTTTTCATCGGCGACGATGTTGCCGCGACGGTTTACTTCCAGGTCAGGGGTAGTCTGATGAATCAACGGGTTCGGACCCTGGCCGATGGCCATGATTACTTCATCCACTTCCAGTACATAGTTGCTGTCTTTGATGGCAACCGGTGAACGGCGGCCGGAAGCGTCCGGTTCGCCCAGTTCCATCTTAACGCATTCCAGACCGGTGACCCAGCCCTGCTCGTTGCCCACAATGCATACCGGATTGTTCAGCAGACAGAACTCAATGCCTTCTTCTTTGGCGTGCCCTACTTCTTCTTTACGGGCCGGCAGTTCATCTTCTCCGCGACGGTAAACAATGTACACGTGTTCCGCGCCTAACCGCATGGCAGTACGGGCCGCGTCCATGGCTACGTTGCCGCCACCCACGACTGCAACCTTTTTGCCGATAAAGACCGGAGTAGCTGCCCGTGGGAACGTGTACGCTTTCATCAGGTTCACGCGGGTTAAGAATTCATTAGCCGCATAGACGCCGTTGAATTCTTCCCCGGGGATATGCATGAAGTGAGGCAGGCCTGCACCAGTCGCGATATACACAGCGTTAAAGCCTTCTTCCTTCATCAGTTCATCAATGGTAAAAGTGCGTCCGATAATGGCGTTGGTCTGGACATGCACGCCCATCTGTTTCAGCCCTGCAATTTCGTGCTGCACGATTTCTTTGGGCAGACGGAACTGGGGTATGCCGTACATCAGCACGCCGCCGGCCGCATGCAGGACTTCAAAGATGGTTACGTCATAGCCTTTTTGCGCCAGCACGCCGGCACAGGCCAGGCCGGAAGGTCCGGAACCTACGATGGCAACCTTTTTGCCGTTTTTAGCGGCAACTTCAGACGGGTCCACTTTATCCAGTCCGTGTTCCCGTGCATAATCCGCCACAAAGCGCTCCAGGCGCCCGATTGCCACCGGCTCGCCCTTGATACCCAGCACGCAGCGGCTTTCACACTGTTTTTCCTGCGGGCAGACACGGCCGCAGACAGCAGGCAGGCTGCTCTTTTCTTTAATGATTTTAATAGCGGAAGCAAAGTCTCCTTCGGAAACCGCGTGGACAAATTTCGGAATGTAAATATTAACCGGGCAGCCTTCTACGCAGCGGGGCTTGGGACAGTTCAGGCAGCGTTTGGCTTCTTCAATGGCAGTGGCCTCATCATAGCCCAGCGCCACCTCTTCAAAATTGCGACGGCGGATTTCAGCCGGCTGTTCCGGCATAGCGTGACGATTTACTTTAAGCATTTGCAGGCACCTCCGCATCCCCATTCAACCGATTCCTGAGTTTTATACATCTTCTGGCGTTCCATCAGATTGGCGAAATCCACTTTATGGGCGTCGAATTCCGGGCCGTCCACGCAGGCGAATTTGTTTTCGCCGCCAACCAGCACGCGGCAGCCGCCGCACATGCCGGTTCCGTCTACCATAATGGTGTTGAGGCTGACTGCCGTAAACACTTTAAACGGTTCCGTGGTGCGGGCAACGTTGCGCATCATGATGACCGGGCCGATGGCGATAACGTAATCCACCTTCTCGCCTTTTTCCAGCATGGCCTTCAGCGGATCGGTAACAAATCCTTTGTGGCCGTAACTGCCGTCGTCGGTGCAGACGATCAGTTCATCACTGACAGCGCGCATACGGTCTTCCCACAGTACCAGCTCTTTGTTCCGGGCGCCGATAATGGAAATGACTTTGTTGCCCAGTTCTTTATAGGCACGTGCGATAGGATATACCGGCGCAACGCCGATGCCGCCGCCCACACAGACCACGGTGCCGAAATTTTTCATTTCAGAAGGCTGGCCTAACGGGCCGACGATGTTATCCCATTCGTCCCCTGCTTCAAAATCTTCACAGATGTGGCGTGAGGTGTTGCCTACCACCTGGATGATCATGGTGATAGTGCCTTTTTCCCGGTCAAAATCCGCAATGGTGAACGGAACCCGCTCGCTTTCGGGATCCGATAACACGATAACGAACTGGCCCGGTTTGCATTTGCGCGCAATCAGCGGCGCCTCGATCACCAATTCGTATACGGCAGGTGAAACAAGTTTTTTGTCCAAGATTTTCGCCATGATGATTCCCCTTCCTTCAATTCATATTTCCCTATCTTAATATTATAATACGTTTTCGGTTTTCATTGTCACGAAATTTAAAACAATTTGTGAATAAAAAATATATTTACGAAAAATGAACGTAAGGTATATTCTTATTTCCCTGTCAGCCGTTTTGCTACCTTGTCAGCTTCATAATAAATCTTTTCTGCATCCAGTGCTTTCACTTCACCTTTTTCCATTACAACTTTGCCGTTGACAATAGTCGTGTCCGCATCACCGGCATTGGCTGCATATACCAGCAGGCTCAGGCGGTTATTGCGGGGATACCAGTGGGGCTTGTTCATATCATACAAAACAATGTCGGCCAGCCAGCCTTTTTCGATTTTTCCCAGCTTGTCGTAGCCAAGGCATTTTGCGCCCTGATAAGTGGCCATGTCCCAGGCCGTGGCTGCCGGAATGCACAGCGGATCGTAGGTGACGCCTTTGTGCAGCATAGCGGTAAGCCGTGCTTCTTCCAGCATATCCAGATTGTTATTGCTGGTTGCTCCGTCGGTGCCAAGACCAACCGTGATGCCTTTTGCCAGCATTTTTTCTACCGGGGCGATACCGCTGGCCAGTTTCAGATTGCTCTGTGGATTGTGGGCTACCCTTGCTTTTTTGGCAGCCATGATTTCCATTTCTTCATCCGTTACCCATACGCCGTGGGCAATCAGGCAGCCTCTGTCCAAAATGCCGAGGCTGTCCGCGTATTTAATGGGCGTGGCGCCGAAATTTTTGACGCAGTCTTTTACTTCCTGTTCTGTTTCCGCCAGGTGCATGTGCAACTGGCAGTCCAGTTCGCCGGCCGTATCCACCAACAGTTTCAGATACTCTTTGCTGCAGGTGTAAGGAGCATGGGGTCCCAGCATGACGGTGATCAGGCCGTCGTCTTTGCCGTTCCAGTCTTTGTAAAGCTGAACATTTTCTTTTAAACGGTCATCTTTTTTATCATACTTGTCGCCCATCAGACCACGGGACAGGCAGGCGCGGATCCCTGCTTCGCTGGCAGCCTGTGCTGTTTCGTCCATAAAGAAATACATGTCTGCAAAGGCTGTGGTACCGCTCTTCAGCATTTCCAAAATGCCCAGCCGGGTACCCACATAGCAGTCGCCTTTCTGCAGTCCGGCTTCTGCAGGCCACACCTTGTTCTGCAGCCAGTCCATCAGCGCCATGTCGTCGGCATAACTGCGCAGCAGGCACATGGCGATGTGGGTGTGGGCGTTCACCATACCGGCAGCAGCTAATTTTCCTGTGCCGTCAATCTGATATGCATCCTCATAGCCTTTAGGCTTTTTGATACCAATGTAAGAAATTTTATTGCCGGTGATGCCGATGTACTTCTTTTTGTAAGCCGGGCCGTCCGTAACAATTTCCACATTGCTGATTAAAATTTTCTTCATGGCAAGTTCCTTTCATTAAGTTTGAATATGATATAATGATTCACTCTTCTCCCCGCTGTCTTTTGCTGTAATGATTCAGATAAAAGTCGTGCAGCGTGTTCACGGTAGTTTCATTTAACGGGAATGACGAACCAAAAGAATGGGCAATACAGTAAATCTGCGCGGCTTTTTCCAGAATCTGCGCCGTTGCCAGCGCTTCTTTCATATTCCTGCCCCAGCACACGGCTCCATGGTTAGCAAGCAACGCGGCACTGCGTCCGCCTTCCATGGCTTCCACTGCTTTTACTCCCAGTTCTTTTGTCCCGGCAATCGTGTAGTCCGTACAGCGCACTGCGCCGCCTGTAATTTGTGTCAGGTCTTCAATGACGGGAGGCAGGTCTTTATGCGCCACTGCCAGCGCGCTGGCGTAAACACTGTGGGTATGAACGATGGCCCGGGCTTCCGGAAAGTTTTTGTATATTTCAAGATGCAGTGGCAATTCCGAAGAAGGACGCAACGGAATGGCATTGTTTCCGGGGTTATTGCCCGCGTCATTAGACTTATTCCCGTCATCACTGTTAATCTTCTGAACGTCCCCTTCCAGGTCAGTCACAACGATATCCGCTGCGGTGAGTTGCTCATAATCCCTGCCTGACGGCGTGATGGCGATGTGATTCTCATCCACGCGGCAGCTGATGTTGCCGTAAGTACCGATGGTCATACTGGAATGAGCCAGCACAAGCCCCGCTTCTACCACCGATTGCCTGATTTTCTCTAAATTACCTTTATCCAATGTTAAAGACCTCTTTTCAGAAAAAATGTACATATTAAGGCCGCATTACATTATAATTTTCTCGCCCTTACGCGGATCCGCACATAATCGATGATCCACCTGCCATCCTTGCAGAGTTTTGGCCGCAGCCGGTTTTCTGCTTCCTGCAGGATTTCTGCTTTCAGTTTTTCGTCCATTCCCCGGAACGGTTCCCTGACGAACATTTCAATCCAGTCCACAACGGTCTTTCCAGGGCTTTGCGGTGTCGGGCGGTCAAACAATGCTGCGTAGTCCGGACGCAGTCCGTTACGCTCTAAAACGGCAGTGTATTCGGCAATCGTAGGGAAATAGTTAAACCGTGAGTAAACCAGACCACGCTCTGCAAAACACTGCTCCAGCATGACGTGGACCGATTCAGCGCAGTTCCTGCCGCCAAATTCACAAACGAGGGAGCCGCCCGGCTTTAATGCAGCTGCAATATGCGCTGCCAGCGCATCCTGCTTTTCCGCGTCAATCCAATGAAACACGGCGTTGGAAAAGATTACGTCTACCGGCGATTGCAATGTAAACTGTGTGGCGTCCCCCTTTTCAAAGATGACGTCCGGAAAACGCTGCCGCGCGACGGCAAGCATATCTTCCGAAGCATCCATTCCCCGGACCAGGAAACCAAGTTCCTGAAGTTTTTTGCTGAGCGCCCCGTTGCCGCACCCCAGATCCAGGACCAGGGACCCCGCCGGCGCGTCAATGAGCTTCAGCACATCTTCCCCAAATTGATGAACGAAGGAAAAATGATTTGTGTAATTCGTTGCATTCCAGTCAATATTCATAATTCGTTTGTTTTATTCGCACATCTCCGCCAGGTTCAGCGGTTTGCCCTGCTGCATCAGGTCAAACTCTTTTGTTGCCGGGATGGCCGATACGATTTTTAACGCGCCGTTTGTCTTGTCAATCCAGAAAGAAGCATGGTCCGTCCAGAGTTTCCCTCTGTTATGCTCCCGGAGAAAAATAAAATGGGTATCAATTTCATAACCGGCACTGACTAACGCGAAGGGTCCCATCCACTCTTTGGCAATTTCATAAGCCTGTTTTGCTGTAATCATGATTACACCTCTCCTCTTCAACTAACCTTTTAATCAGCGTCACCATAAATAATTGTTTATAAACTATAAGATTCTCCAGGTTCTTTTCATTCTGATTTAATCTGATGCTGTCCTCTTGCCAGGCAGCAGTATACATTCTCCAAAATCATCGAGCAGCCGCTCACTTCTGCGGAGCTCATCACTTTTTTATGGTAAATCCGGCCGTCGTCGTATAGAAAATCCCAGATGGAACAAATGACGTTCTCTTCTTCCTCGAGGTACGGAGAAAAAGATCCTTCTATCACACGGTATTGCCTGTGCGACAGCGGCCGCATCAGTTCCTGCTGTATTTCTTTCCCTGTTTCCAAAAAGTCCCGTCCATTGTTTTCCGCAATCCGGATCCAATAAACCTGGTTCATTTTGAAAATGAAACCGAATTTATCCAATAAAAACTGATACAGCTTTGGCCTGTCTCCGGCGTCCAGCAACGTTTTTAATTCCTCAAAATTTTTGATAAATTTTTTGTCGTAATAGATTATGATATTTGTTTTCATATGATGTCCATGCATATTAAATTACTGTCCTTCTGCCGACAGTAGTAAATCTAGCAGTTTATGATAGTAATCGATCTGCTTATCATTCAGTTCATCATCGGAGCGCATGGTAAGAGTCCAGCCGGCCCCGTTGTTTGCGTCTTTATAGGAAACGGAAAGGCTTACGCTTGCAGCATCCAAGGCAAATAAAGCACTTTTGCGAAAGGGCTTCCATTTAAAGATTTTATACTCCCTGCCCAGTTCCTCCATCTTTTTTAACACGTCTGCTGAAATGGTTTTGTCTACCGTTCTTTCCGGAGAACTATGCCAGTCTTTACCGCTGCTTTTGTAGTTTGCTTCCGAATCACTGACGCGTGTCAGTTCAATGCGCTCGTATCCGCCTGTAGAACTGCCGGAACTGACGTATCCGCACCTTGTAATATAAGCTGTCTTTTCCTGAACCATATCTTTTCCGCCTTTGGCTTCTGCAATGCCGGAAAATAGCGGAAGGCATATTCCCAAACATAAAACTGTCATCAAAGCTTTTCTGATTCTCATATTTTCTCCCCCTCGCTGTTTTTTTATGGATTAGTTTTCACCCAGTTCCCCAATGATTGCACCGCCGATAATGAAAACAGCTCCGGCAATCTGCAGCATGGTCATGCTTTCGTTCAGCAGCCATGCGGAAAACAATAATGCCGATACCGGATCGATGTAACTGATAAGCGCCACCGACTGGGCGGGCAGGCGTTGCATACCGGTAAAATAAAGGAAATAAGCCAGCCCCGTGTTCATAAGACCGATAATCAGAAGGTACGGAATATCGGCAGTCATCGGGTAAGATAAACCCGAAGCAAAAAGAACGTATAACAATACAACAATAAAAGCCACATCGAGTTCAATGGCGGCTGTCTGTAACCCGCTGGTGTTTCTGATACGCTTGTTGAACACGATCAGGGCCGCATAAAACAGGGCCGAACCAATCGCCGTAAACAGTCCTGCCATACTCAGCTTGCCGGCGGCAATACTTCCGGTAATAAAGAGCAAACCGGCAGCAACAATCGTAACGGCAGCCAGTTTCCGCTTTGTCAGCTTTTCACGGAACAGCCAGGGCGAGAACAGTAATACCAGCATGGGACCAGCATAATAAATCAGCGTGGCAAGGCTTACGTTCAGCATTCGGTACGCAGCGAACAAAGTCACCCAGTTCAGGCCAAGGGCGATGCCGCCAGCCAGAAGATGGCCCAATTCGGGTTTAATCCGGCTGAACGAAAAGTCTTTTTGCAAAAGGACCATTGCTGACAGCACAAGCCCGCCGATCAGTGTCCTGACAAGAACAATCTGGCTGCTCTGTAGCGAGATATGCGCCACCAGATATCCGTTTGTGCCAAACAGCAGCATGGAAAGGATATACATACCGTAAAAAATGCCTGCGTTTTTGTTGTTCACTTTCCATCCCCTGACTCTTTAAGCTCTTTAACAGCCAGCGCGCTTTCCGCGTAACTGATATCCGTATCGCAAAGGGAATCTGCCGTGAAGGCTATCAAGGTACAAAATGATTTTGCGTCATATAGTTTTCCTGAAATAGAAGCAACCGTCTCACCTTTCGAAAACGCTTCAACTACGTACGACGTGTCAAATGCGTTGTGAATCACGGAGACAAGACGCTCTCCCTCCCTGATATATGTACAGGGCTCATAGGGGTGACAGGAAAGTTGATAGGTCTTTCCATCTACTGTAAGATACGGATCCTTGTCTTTCAGTCCCAGTGTGTAGCGTTCATCTTTATAAACTATCATGTCTTTATTTAACATTTTAAATTGTGCAGGGCTTCCCTGTTGTTGCCGATAATCATCCCGACTTTTTCGCAAGTTTCCAGTTGACTGCAGTCGCCGCATGTTTCATAACCCTTGCTCAGGCCGCATTGACGAATCTGGCAAAGGGAATCGCAATATGGCGTTTTCACTCCGTCCATGCGGCAACCCTCACAATTTATCATTTCGGGGGTTATTTCCGCATGATTCAGTTCAGACCATTCTTTTGCGATTTTCTGACGCAGTTCATTGTCATTATGTATCGTTGCAAGCCGGGCCTCACAGGTTTCACAATCCAGCCCGCAATAGGCAATATACGTTTTCATTGCATAACCTCCGGAAACAGAAGCGATGTTTACCAGCGCTCCCCGTTGTAAAGAAACAACTCAGCCTTATCTGTATTTATCCAGTGTTGCATAATGCCGTTGGAATTCTACCTGTAAATCCGGCCAGGCTTCGTCCCGCATGTTTGCGGCCTGTTCCGGTTCGGTAACAAAACGTTTCTGGCAGTTGAACATGCCATTGATCATGTCCAGAGCCTGCAACATATCCTTAACAGCCTGGGGAGGCAGTTTACTGTACTCAATATAGTTATACGTTTTGTCAAGTACATCCTGGTAATGATCGATTTCTTTCAGCTTTCGTTCCTTGTCCAGATTTTTCGTGTAAAAGGGAGCTGCCGCATTAAGGCAATCGTAGAGCTTGTCAACTTGTACCATGCAGTCAGATCCGGGAATGAATTTATCTTTTACTTCACTCCAGGAACCTACATAATTCCTGTGTACGTAAACGGGGGCCCCGGAGTTCCGGCATTCTACTTTGAGCCATTCGCCTGAATCTTCGTTTATCCGTACCGGTTCGGCAAAACGGAAGAAGCCTTCCGGCTTGAAATCGGTTCCGGGGCCGGACCGCATAAAAACTTCCCTGCCGGTAATATAGGTTTCACCAGCCCACAACTCTTCTGCAGCATTGGTGAATTTCAGGGTCTCCCATTCCGCCTGGGCGGAAGCAACACCGGGTTGCAGGAGCGAGATAACTGACCGGTAATACGGACTGCCGGAAGTCTGACGTGGCATAACTGTTTTATCAGACATCAATCCGGCAGACAATAAAGCAACCAGGGAGCCGGTTGCGATTACAGGCGAAAAATGTTTAAAATGACGCATTATGCAGCCCTCTCTTTTTGCGAAAAATTACAACGGATTCCTTTCCTTTGCCTACATTTACCGCAACGTTTCATACAGAAAACCTGGTTTTACATACTTGACTTTTACCGGTTTGGAATGCATGGAACATTCCCCGGTCATATCGGTAAACTTGCCCGGCGTCATTTCACAGCAATGCTCTTCCCCGTTCCGGCTGACGGACGCAACCGTCTTGCCCGTCTGGCCGTTGACCATGACGTTCAGGCAAAGGCGTTTTTGTAAATCGCGATATTCCAGATAATAAACAGGCATGGCAATGGTGCCGTTTTTATGTTTGATAAAATCATCGCCCCATTTAAGGATACGCGGGGCTTTTACATTAAAGGTTTCGCTGATTTCTTCCGTAAGGCGTTTCGTAAGCAGCGCCTGTCGCAGTTCCAGTTCGTCGTTGTCATTCAGGGTTGCCATCAGGCGGACATCCCCTTCCACATATTCGGGGACGAAAGGGCCCGCCTTTTCAAAATTCCAGGGCTGGAGGCGGTCAAAGGTTTCTGCGTCCAGGCTGTTGAACAGGCTGACCCAGTTGAGCCATTCCACATAAAGTTTGGACCGGCTGCCGTTCATTACAACTTCTAACAGAAACTTCCGGTCCCATAATCTTCCCGGTGCATAAACAGCCAGTAATTTTTTCTGTTGCAGCAGGGCGTTTACCGGGAAACCGCCCTGTTCCAGATAATATCGTTCCGCAAGCCTGCGGATATAAACTTCCGCCTGCTCCAGGGTAACTTCGTAAGGAAGACACTGATCCGGCAGCATGCCTTCATATCCAATGATCCTTGCCACTTTGATATACCCGTGTTCTGCCGCATCCTCAAATGAGTATCTGCTTCCACAATACCGGCATTCAAACATACTCATGACAGAGTTTCCGTGGACGGGCGCTCCGCAGGCCGGACAGGCAAAGGAAAACTCTTTTTTGTTTTTGAAAGTCACGAACGCACGCCGGTCAAACAGCTGCACCAGTTCGTCAAAGGTTCTCCACTTGCGTTTGGCAAGAAGCTCTTCTTTTACGGACACAGGCGTCATGACAGCCACACGCTTCAAACTGAAATAGCCTTCTTCCGTAAATTCCAGTTTTCTGTGTTCGTGCTTCATGCGGGACTGCTGCATCCCATAGGCTGATATATTGCCGCAGAACGGACAGCAAAATGCCTGCTTTGCCAGACTGGGATACATGGGAGCACCGCACACATTGCAGCGCAGAATGCCGACGGTAATCATTTCATCTTATGCCTCATGAAGATATTTCCACTGTTCTTCACTCAACTTGTCTACATCAAAGCCCATGGCCCGCAATTTGATCGTTGCCACTTCTTCGTCAAGTTCCGCCGGCAGCAGGTACAGTTTGTTTTCCAGCTTGCCTTTATTCTCCAGTACATGCCGCATGGCCAGGAACTGCATGGCAAAGCTCAGGTCCATGACTTCCGCCGGATGACCGTCACCACAGGCCAGATTTACCAGACGTCCCTCGCCTAACAAATTCAGCTGATGACCGTTGGCCAGAGTGTATGCGGTAATATTCTGACGCGCTTCAAAGGGCGCTTTTACGCTCTGCGCTTCCAGGTCCGGTTTGTTTATCTCAACATCAAAATGTCCGGCGTTGGCCAACAGCACGCCGTCTTTCATCACTTCCATGTGTTCTTTGCGGATGACATCCTTGCAACCCGTAACGGTGACAAAGATATCGCCTTTCTTCGCGGCTTCCGCCATGGGCAGGGTTTCAAATCCGTCAAATACCGCTTCAATGCCTTTGATGGGATCCACTTCCGTGACAATGACCCGGGCGCCCATGCCTTTGGCCCGCATGGCCACGCCTTTGCCACACCAGCCGTAACCGGCAACCACCACGGTCTTCCCTGCCACAATCAGGTTGCTGGTCCGCATGATACCGTCCCAAACACTCTGGCCGGTACCGTAGCGGTTGTCAAATAAATATTTGCAGTTGCTGTCATTGACAGCAATCATAGGGAACGCAAGTTTCCCCGCTTCTGCCAGCGCACGCAGACGAATCACGCCGGTGGTGGTCTCTTCGCTGCCGCCCCACAGTTCCGGAATCAATTCCCGGCGAGTGGTGTGCAGTTTGTTCACCAGGTCGCCACCGTCATCCACGATCAGCTGGGGATGGGTATCCAGCGCTTTATCCAGATACATGTCATATTCTTCATTGGTGCAGGCGTGGGTGGCAAACACGGTGACACCGTTTGCTACCAGGGCAGCCGCCACATCGTCCTGTGTGGAAAGCGGATTACTTCCGGTAACCGTCACGTTGGCGCCGCAGTTTTTCAGCGTCAGCGCCAGATAGGCAGTCTTGGCTTCCAGATGAATCGTGACCACCATGTTGATGCCTTTGAATAATTGGGTGGGCGCATACTTTTCGTTAAAGTAATTCAGCAAAGGCATGTGGCCTTTCACCCAGTCGATTTTTTTCCGGCCGCTTTCTGCCAGGCTGATGTCGCGGATCATGCTTTCCATGTAAAGAGTTCCTCCCTGAGTACTTTCGTTTTTAATTCTTTAATCGATTTGCTGAAGGGCGGGCGCAGTACGCCGTATTCGGTGATGATGCCCGCAATCAGTTTGGCCGGCGTTACGTCGAAAGCCGGGTTAAACACATTGACATTTTTCGGGGCAGAGACCTTGCCCTGAAAACTTCTCACCTCGTTTGCATTGCGTTCCTCGATGGGAATCTGCGTACCATTCTTCAGTGAAAAGTCAAAGGTGCTGGCCGGCGCTGCAATGTAAAATGGAATGCCGTGGGCTTTGGTGGCAAGTGCTACGCCGTATGTGCCGATTTTGTTGGCCGTGTCTCCGTTGGCGGCGATGCGGTCCGCCCCGGTGATCACAATATTGATGCCTTTGGTTTTCATGGACCAGGCCGCCATGTTGTCGGTAATGGTGGTGACAGGAATATTGTCTTCCAGCAGTTCCCAGGCTGTGAGGCGCGAGCCCTGCAACAGGGGCCGGGTTTCATCCGAATACACCATTTTTACTTTTCCCTGTTCATGGGCGGAACGAATTACGCCCAGGGCGGTACCCCAGCCGCAGGTGGCCAGCGCTCCCGCATTGCAGTGCGTTAAGATGACAGCCTCTTCCGGCACGACTTCCGCGCCATACTCACCCATCTTTCTGTTTTTGGCAATATCCTGTTCATAAACTTTGACTGCCAACTTTTCCAGTTCCGCATCTGTCTGGGGCAGATCCAGTCCCGCTTCCGCCATTTTGCAGGCGGCATCGTACATCAGCTTCGTCGCCCAGGAAAGATTGACCGCGGTAGGACGAGACGCATCCAAATCGTTTCGGGCCTGCAAAAATTTTTTCAGTAACTGCTGCTGCAACTTTTTAGCGGCATGGTCATGACTTCCGTAAAGCATGGCAGCATAAGTTTGCAGCTGCATATTGGAGGTGTTTGCAGCATCCCTTTTTGTTTCGTACTTTTCTACTATCTTCCGCCAGGCCAGCACCATAGCGAACGCTGCCGCCGCCCCGATGGCCGGCGCGCCCCGCACTTCCAATTTTTGTATGGCTTTCCCCACACGCTGGTACGTGTCGCAGGAAATCCATTCCACGCTGACGGGCAGCTTCGTCTGGTCAAGCAGAATCAGCTTCCCGTTTTCCCATTTCATTGTTTCAACCATAGCAATCCCCGTCTCTTCTATTCTTTAGCGTAACGTATCCTGCTGGACCTGCAGGAGCGTCACAACGTTTTATTCCTTCTCCGGATACAATTTGAAACCGCCGAAATCTTTCATGCAATGCTTGCACAGGCAGATGTCTTTTACTTTTTTGTTGTAGCCGATGAAACCTAAAATCAGTTTCTCCATATTCTTGATGCTCTGGGCCATGGCTTCCACCACTTCCTTGTGTGAGAGCGGCGTAGGCGAAATGCCGGCGCCCATGTTGGTGACGATGGCCACGTTGGTGTAGCAGAGTTCCGCTTCCCGGGCCAGCGCCGCTTCCTGCGCATTGGTCATGCCGATGACGTCGCCGCCCAGCATGGCATAGGCGCGCACCTCGGCCGCGGTTTCAAAACGGGGGCCGTCGGTGCAGACATAGCAGCCTTTTTCGTGGAAGGTGATATCCGTCTTCTTCAGTATGGCAATAGCCTTCTGCCGCAGAGTTTCACAGTACGGGTTGGTAAAATCCGCATGGGCTACGCCACGGATGGGATTATCATAAAACGTGCTGATGCGTGCTTTGGTAAAATCCATCAGCTGGTCGCAGACCACAAAGTGTCCCGCCTTCATATTGGGATTCAGGGAACCTGTAGCGGAAGTAGCAAACACTTCCGTGATGCCCAGGCTCTTCAGCGCCCAGATGTTGGCCCGGTAGTTGATCATGTGGGGCGCCACGGAATGATCTACACCGTGACGGGACAGGAACGCTACCATGTTGCCGCTCATCTCGCCGATGTTGCACAGGGCTTTGCCGTAGGGTGTTTCAATGATTTTTGTCTCAAAGCCTTTCAGGGTATCGGGATTCTCAATGCCGGTGCCGCCTACAATACCAATCTTACGCATGTTGTTACCACCTTTCCGAAATTATTATGTCAGCCCGAAAATACTACTTTATATTATATCATATAAAATTAAAATAAGAAAAGCCGTGGAAAAATCCACGGCTGTAAAAGAAAATATAATTTGTTTCAGCACACTTTGCATTGTTTATTTTGTACCGCATTTTTCGTGGGTAACCCACTTCTTGCCATTTTCATCATGGCGCACATAGGTTTTATCGAACGGAACCAGGACTTTCTTTTCTACGATTGGCTTCTTATAGGATGCGGGATCAAGCTTTTTGGTATGGGTGCTTACAACTTCGATGACGCAGTTACCTTTGCAGCCGCCCACTAACACTTCAATATCATAATTCTCCTGGCCTTGTACTTCCCTGCCGTCATCCAGCTTGAATTTGGGCCGGGAGTCGCTGTCCAGAGTCCGATGGAAACCGGCTAACACTTCACCGTAATCCAGCAGGGCATTTTTCGGCCCTTTATAAGTGTAACCGGTACTGCCCCATTTCAGATGCGGATAAGCATCTTTGGAAATCTTATCATATTTTGCCACTTCCGGCAGTTTCATCACCTGCTGGGCATGAAGCTTTGCCTGTTCTACTTTTTTAGCCTCATCATCCTTCGCGACGTTCGTGGCCTGCTTATCGTCTTTCTTCACGTTAGCAGCCTGTTTGGGAGGGTCAGCCGGTTTGGCAGGTTTCTTATCCCCGCCGCCGCATCCGGCTACACCGCAGGCCACCAAAACAGCCAGAGATAACGCCAACAATTTTTTGTTCATACTGAAACTCCTCCTTACTTTAATTGAAATATATTAAAACAACTTTTGAAACCAATGTTATATCCGCTTTAACAGCGGCAACAGCGACGGGATGTCTTTCAGCCAGTGATCCGGCGAGACCATTGCCTTAAACTTTTTCAAATCAAACTGCGTGTACCCTACTGCCGCAGTATGGCAGCCCGCAGCCT
>JAFQZL010000020.1 GCA_017405945.1 Acidaminococcaceae bacterium | reverse complement strand
GCGGCGTTCTGGGGGGATTTGCTCTCTTTTGCGTCTGCAGGGGTCATCAGCCTGCACTTTCTCTTCGGGCAGATTCTCCGGAAAGAACTGGACGTACTTCCTTATACGACTGTGTGTTATTCTGCCAGCACTGTATGTCTGGCTGTGTATGCGCTGGTTTCAGGTCAGGCCTTTACCGGTTATTCCCTGCAGACCTGGGGATGTTTTTCAGGCCTGGCCCTGTTTGCCACGGTTGGCGGACAGTGTGTATTTAATCTGTTGCTGAAGTATCTTCCGGCTACGGCTGTCACCATGGGGATTTTAGGCGAACCGGTAGGAACAATCATACTCGCGTTCCTGATTTTTGGTGAAAGTATCGTGTTGCAGCAGGGGCTGGGGATGCTCTGCATTTTAGGCGGGCTGTGGATTTATTTTAGCAAGAAGAAGTGATTTGCCGTACGGATTCGTTATGTACGGAAGCTGGAACAACCTGACGGGATTTTCACTAAGAGTAAATTAGAAAACGAAAGGCTGCGTTTGAAAAGATGGCGGAATTAGATAAAGCCGGGGTTGACAAAGACAAAGCGGAAAATAGTGCGGATGGGCAGGAGTTTGATGAAAAACTGCCTGACAGCGTCGAAGATCAGATTGAAAACAGGATTAATGAGATTCGTGACGGAATCGGCAGCCGGATCAATCCTATTTTTATGGCTGCAAATAAATTTTCCAGCAATGTGCGGCAGGCGCTGGACCTGGAGACGGATCCGGGACTGCTGGAAGAACCGGAGTATGGCGATGTGATTTGCGTGCACCGCATCGGGTTTGAACATTACGGCATCTATGTGGGTGATGATAAGGTGATTCACTATGACATCGATCCCTCGGACCATTATAAGATCTGTATTCATCAGGCAAGCATGGAGGAGTTCCTGAACGGAAGCCTTGTCTACAGCATCTGTGAATTCCCGAAGGTGTACGGGCGTCCTACGGAAGAAATTCCTTTTGCGGAATTCCGGAAAAAGTTTGCCCATCCGGAAAAGGCGCAGACACTGTGGGACGTGCTGAAGATCAGCAACTATCACCTGTACACACCGGAGGAAACGGTGATCCGCGCCCGGGAACGCATCGGTGAAACGCAGTACAGTCTGTGGACGAACAACTGCGAGCATTTTGCCATCTGGTGCAAGACAGGGATTTCCGAATCCCATCAGATTGAGGATTTGCTGAGTGCGGTGGCCGAAACCGGCCGCCAAATCCGGAAAGGGTTGCAGGTCGGGCTGGAGCTTGCCGCGGATTTTGCGGGAGAAGTGGAAAAACGTATCGAGGAGCGGGAAAAGGAACAGACGAAGCAGGGGACAAATTCAGTATAAATTTTTCCGGATTGTTCCGGATGAAAGGAAAATCCAATCCGGTTACGGGTTGGACGTGGTAAGAATCATGAAATTTGCGGAAGTACAAGTGGGCGTGCCTTATCCTGAAAAGATATTCATAGTAACAGAGGAAGCGGTGAGAGCTTACTTGGCAGCGGTGGAAGATGATACACCGCTGTACGTGGATGAACAACTGGTTCCGCCTGCCTATGCTGCTGTATATACCCGTTGGGAAGCGCTGACCGGTGAACAGCTGGAGGACGGAACCGTCCATGCGAAGCAGGCGTTCCGTTACCTGAAACCCATTCGCTGGGGGGATACTCTGACGCTGCGGGGCCGGGTGAAGGAAAAAATGGAAAAACGCGGCCTCAAATTTGTGGTGCAAAAGGTAGAAGCCTTTAATAGTGCAGGAGAACTGGCAGTGGAAAGCGAAATCACCATTATTTTGCCAGCGTAATGGATTAATGTTTCTTATAAACAGCTTTAACGAGTTGTTGTGAAATAAGCATTTACAAATCGGGAGTGCGTCATTTCGGTTAATTAATACTTGATGGCGGGAAGAGGAAAAGCATGAAAGAAATCAGTAAAGGCGATGTGTTTGTTCTGCCTGCAAAAAATGTAACCCAGCTAATGATCAACCACTACGCGGATGCGGCGGAAGATCATAACCCGTTGCATGTTGATCCGGAATTTGCAAAAACCACGCGTTTCGGGGGAACCATTGCCCATGGCATGTTAAGCGTGGCATTCATTCAGGAACTGATGGTTCGTACGTTTGGCAGGGACTGGCTGGAAAATGGCGTGATTGAGGTAAGTTTTATGGCTCCGGTGCGCCCGGGAGAGGTCATTACTGCAGAAGCAAAAGTAATAAAGATTGTACCCGCAGAGGATTCGGAGAATAAACGGCAAGTCAGGATGCAGGTAGTGTGCCTGAACGGGAAACAGGAAAAAGTAATTAGAGGAACGACGGAAGTAATAGTTTCATGAGCTTACAGTTGGTTATCACGAAGCTGCTGGTGCGACTCTCCGGGAGTAAGCGTATCACCGGTCTGCCGGAAGATAAGATGCTGAAACAGATACGGAGACGCAACAAGCTGAACCGTTTCTTTATCCCGAAAGACGGGAAATTTCTTTATCGGGATGAAGCGGTGCGGGTTGCTGATCTGGACGGTACAACCGGAAATAACAGGATGCCGGCTTCTGCAGAAAAAAATTCCGAAGAGTTTCACTGTCTGGCAATCTGTCATAAAAAGAAAGCGAAAAAGGCTGTCCTTTGCGTGTATGGCGGAGGCCTCTTATTGGCGCCGCCCCGGATGTTCGTTGGTTTTGCGAAAAAGATGGCGGCAAATACGGGGGCTGATGTGTGGTTTCCCTATTATCCGCTGTGCGATGAGTATACGATCCGGGACAGTGTCCGCATGCTGCAGGAAGTGTATGCTGCCATGTGCCGGGAATACGAAGATGTGCGCTGGTACGGCTATTCCTCCGGCGGGGCACTGCTGCTGTTGCTTGGAGCATACCTGAATGAGAATAACAAACCTCTGCCCATGCCGGAGAAACTGGTTCTGATTTCTCCCGGCGGGATACCTTCTACGGAGGAAGAATGGGAGAAGATGCAGTCCCTGAACAGCAAGGACATCATGCTTTCCGCCCGGTATATGAAAACGATACAACCGTTGCTGTCCCACGGTAATACGACGATACCGGAGTGGATGCAAAGTTGTGACGGGGCGGACTTTTCCGGTTTTCCGGAGACGTGGATTTATTACGGGACATCGGAAGTGCTTTCTGTCAAAGCTGCTGCCTATGACGAAATGTTGACGAAAGCAGGGGTGAAGCACCACCTGAAAATGGCGAAAGATATGCCGCATTGTTATTGCACTACGGTTTTTTTCCCGGAAGCAAGGGAAGATTACGAAGAGACGATGCGGATATTGCGGGAATGAAACAGGAGTTACGCGCTTTACTGTAACAGACTGCGAAGCGGTATCAACTTGCGGGCAAAAAGAACGGTCCTTTCTGAAGCGGGAATGCGGATAAAAAATGCAGCCGGCCGATTGAATTCGGCCGGCTGTTTTATTTAAAAACTCCGGGATGAGGATGTAATCCGGAAAAGAACTCCCGGGTGATGTTCAGTTACTTCTTGTAAGTATATATTTTTTTCAGCGCTTCTGCCGCATTCTGGCATTTCAGGTAAGGCGGATGCGTACTCTGTTCGCCCGCGGCGCTGCGTAAGGAATTATTGTAATAATAATAACCTGCAAACTCATTTGTTTCAGGATTTTCTGCGGAAAGGCTGTAGTAGGTTCCGTATTTAAAGAGCAGGGCCCGGGCAGTGATGTGCTCCGGATCCGTGTAGGCTGCCAGTTTAAACGCATTGCCCTTTGTCATGTCGAACTCGATTTCAACCGTTTCTGCGTGTTCACCCTGTTTGTTTAACACGGTTTCGTTGGTTTTGGCGACTTTATAGTAAATTACGTTTGCGGTTTCAGAGTTGACCATCTTTTCTGTCCGGAAATAGCGAAGTTTGTGCTTTTGAGCCAATGATTCTACGTCTTTCGCTGTATTGTCCGGCCTCAGTTCCATAAAGAAACGGTGCAAATCTGTTTTGGGCACGATGTCCTGTGGTTTTTCTTTGTCAAAAAGCAGGGAAAGGGCAAGACCTGCCGTAACAATAAGGAAAACTATGATAATATCGCGGACCCGGGATGTTTTTCGCTTTTCCGGACTGGCGTTTTCTTTTTGTGTAACAGGATTTTTCCCGGGCTCCTTAGCTTTATTTTCTGCAGCGTCTTTCTCTTTTTCACGGGATGGATGCTTTTCATCTGCTTCCGTATCTTCGGAAATCCTGAATTCATTGCCGCAGTACTGGCATTTTGCGAAGTTGTTTTTAACGTCAGTCGTGAGCGTAGCGCCGCAATTGGGGCATTTCAGACTGTATATTTTCATGGCGGGTGCCTTCTTTCGCTATAAAAAATCCGGAAGCCAGATACCTACTGACTTCCGGTTGTTTTTAACCTGGTCGGGGCGGCGAGATTCGAACTCACGGCCTCTTGTACCCGAAACACGATGTTTTTGTCGCTGGCTTATGTTCGCAACATTCGTTTTTTACTTTTTAACACAGTGAAGCTGGTGAAAAGTAAAAATTGTTTACAAAAAAGCCGGGCGAAAATAAAAGTGTGTCCGGAAGCAAAATATACTTTTTCATTCGGTTCTTTACCAGTTGTCTGTCAACAGGAAGTCGGCGATATGGACGATGTTGATGCCATTGTCATTACCGAGGGCCAGCGGATCCCGCACCGGCTTATCCATAAAAGGAACAATAGCGTTGATGTAGTCTGGACGCAGGTTCACTGGTGTCACCTCACATGTTTTTCTACGTTATACCAAAAAAGTTGCAAAAAAGAAAGAGTTTTTCAACTTATAACGAAAAAACAATGGAAAAGTCAGAATCTGATATATCTGACATTCCTCCCGGCCCCAACCTTACGAATCTGTCCGGCTTTCACCATCTTACCTAAAACCGCTTCTATCGTAGTGGCACTGACATCCGGAAGGATTCTCCCGATTTCTGCTTTGGAAACCGGTGTAAGGCTGTTAAGGACGGTAGCTTCTATCCTTGCCTGTTTGGTGACTTTCTTGCTTCCGATTACGGCGAACCGTTTATCCAGTTCCTTGTAACACATGTACAGTGTAACCAAAAATTCCATGATAAAGGGCGCATAATCGCTTTGGTTATCGTGCCAGCCTGTTGAGGAGGCCCGCAGCGCTTCATAATAATATCCTTTGCGACGGTTGATCTGTTCCTCGAAGGAAATATATTTTCCTGCATCAAAACCATTTTTATACAACAGAAGCAGTGACAGCAGCCGCGAGATTCGCCCATTGCCGTCACGGAACGGGTGGATGCAGAGGAAGTCAAGGATCACGCAGGGAATCAGAAGCAGCTGGTTGATGTTCGGGTTATTGGAGGCGTCCTGGTAGGCAAGGACCATCTGTTCCATTGCTTTCGCGGTGTCGGCCGCCCGTGTTGGGCTGAAGCGGATGCGCCGCTGTCCAAAGTTATCTATTTCAATAATCGCATTATCTTCTTCTTTGTATTTACCGCCATATGAATACCCGGCGATGTTCAGCATGATGGAATGAAGCCGAAGGATGTCAGCCTCACTGAATCTGATGTTTTTGTAATCCGTGTGGATCTGCGCCAGCGCGTCCCTGTACCCGGCGATCTCCTGCTCGTTATGGTTTAAGGGCGCACTGTTCTGTCTAACAATGGCATTGATCCGCTCATCTGTTGTTAAAATGCCTTCGATGGCATTGGAGCTTTTAATAGACTGTACTTTTGCGATTTCTTCCAGCCCGGTAAAAATCTCCGCAAACTGTTCCTTCCGCTCCGATGCCATCGTACGGAGAGAATATATATCTGTTGCGATATTGAACAGCCCCGCCGGTATCATCCCGTTGTCCAAAAAAGAATAGTCGAATTGGTGCATATTGTTATCTCCTTTCTGCATATAATTTTACCGTATTATATGCAGAAAATCAAGAAGCTTCTGCATATAATTTCAAATGTATATGCAGAAAGTAAAATCGGTCAAAGTTATAGGCAGTTTCATTTATTTACAGCCTCCGCTTCTTCCCAAGTTTCATAAAGCGGTCTTTCGATTTCCGCCAGTTCCGCTTTCAGTGTTTGAACGGTCAGGGCGTCCATGTTCACGGAAACGGACAGTTTTTTACCGTCGTGGTCGGGATACCACGAATCGAATAATAGCATATGGGTTACTCCCGCAGCCAATATCGCCGGGGGAATGTTGTTTTTGTTCACGCCCCAGCCGGTTTCCCATAAGCCGTTTTTACGCAATATATCCCCGTGCAAGTTTATCTTTTTGTCTATGATGCTTAATATCCCCCGTTTCCGGTCGTGCCATTGGTGGACGGTTTCTTCGACGTGTTCCCCGATGATCCATTCATGCTGGAGCCGGGAGTTATCGTAAGCGGTGACATTTAATTCGGTGACGCGCCATATGATGTCAAGCAAATCTCCAAGCGTAACCATTTTTTACTCCTTTGCCCCGGCGAAAACCATTTGGCACCACCCGGCGCTGGGACAACTGATAACCCTGCCTAAAACCGTCCAGCCGTCTTTGTGGTAGTGTGTCGGTTCGGTATACCCGGCCTCCCGTGCGGTCCTTACGTTGTCAAACACTTCTTTGATGGTTACGGTGCAAAATCTCGGTGTATATACGTTTTTGCCAGCCTGCATGATGATTCTCCTTTCCGTCAGTATTCCATTTCAAGGTCTTCGTAAAAATACCAGTGTTTGCCGATTTTGACGTTTGCATCCTCGTATTCGGGGTGGATTTCGCCACCGGCGGCCTTGATGGCCTCGTCCAATGTCATGCTCCGGTTCGTGAGGACGCGGGCTACGGTTTCGTTGGTAGGGGTGTGGATGATTTTCACTGATGTTCTCCTTTCCGGCTTCGCCTTACGATTTTTTATGCTCACGGTTATATACGAAAGCCATGAACTCATCGGCGCCTTCCATATAGGCTTCGATATAATGCCTTAACTCGGGGTCGTCCTTGCGTATCTTTACCGCAGTATTGCTGTAATAGATGTAAAGGTAGTCCCCGTCGTCGGTGATTTGCCCGCCGACATCTTCCAGAATATAGGTGTCTTCCCCGTCTTTTGTGTACGGGATCTTCATTTCGTCAAGTATCATAACTATCTCCTTATAAGTTATTATCGTTTCATCAGGTCATCGGCAACGCTGACGTGGTATGTATCTTCAAACCATTGCCATATTTCTTTTACAGGCGTTCCTTCAGGGAACATATCCCAAGCGGCGAACAGCACGGCATTTCCGTCCTTGTCAGTGCAGACGGGGATTTCTTCCAGCTCCCGCCATTTTTCCCGTGCCGCCTTTCTATTGAAGGCGGAAACGATTTCGTACGCAAGGCAGTATGGCATATTTACCGCTCCTTTCTTATTTGGTAGCCGGGATATATCCCAGCGATTCCGGTTTCTCCATGTCGAACAGCACCTCGTTGCAGTCCTTACACTCGACGGATACGTTTACGATGCCCGTTTCCTCGTTCCCGTATGTCACACATTCGATATGGTGTCCTGCGTGTGAAAGAATCTGTTTGAATGAAAATCCAGCAGGGTCCGATTCTATGAACATGGTTTTTTCACGCCCCTTTCACTTGAAATAAACAAAGTACATCATGGAAACGGCACAGCCCCAAATAAAGCCTGCCAGGTAATCGTTGGTGTCCACTTGTTCCACCAGCCAGTTGCCAAACGATACATACCATCCGTGCATATGATGTAAAAATGCTTTCATTTTTTCCTCTCCTCGCTTATCATCGCCCTGCGGGCTGTATTTTTTCTTTTCCGCACCAACGGGGAAGCACGGCCGCAAGCACGGAACGCAGGGGGTCATCAAAAATTTTAACGCTTTATCAAAATTTTTGGTGATGCACTTTACCCCTTGCGGGGAGGCCGGGACGTGCTACGCTGTTGGAAGGGAAAGAAAAACATTCTCCACTCGACCACGATCTGTTTTATCATCCGGGGAGGTAAAGAGAGGGTGTTTCAAGGTAAAATCATAACACAAAAGTTCAGTAAATTGAATAAAATGGTTTACAAATAGCGGAATGAGTAGTAAAATAATAGAGAAAACGAAAAATAAAATTCAATAAACAAGAAAAAGTATTGACATTAACTATAGAAATGTGTTATAATTAGTCAAACGGGATTGAAAGATTCCAAAAAATATTTTTAAAGAGAAGAAATAAGGAGGAAATGAAAGATGAAAATGAAGACCGCTTTACTGACCACTTTAGCAGTGATGGCACTGAGTGCAACCTGCATGGCAGCTGATGTTGATGCTGTATCCATTCCGGGGAACATGAGCCGTCAGGATTTCTGCGCTGAAAAGATGGCGTCTTGGGCTGACCGCCTGAACAAAGGTGCCGACTGCTCCACGATCAGCAAGGAAGTTGACAAGATTTATGTAGTCGGCGACAACCGCATCGCTTACTACGATGAATGGGTGTCCCTGGACAAGGAAGACCAGCGCGCATTTGCCCGTCAGGGTATTGCCCGTCTGGGTGCGCCGCAGGAACTGGCCGACAAGATGATGGCCGGCAACGGTGAAGACCGCGACGAGGACACCGAGGAATAACAGTTTAAACAGTTTAATCCGTGTCTCCTTAATAAAACATAAAAACGACGGCGTGGCTGATCAGGCTTAACAGTCTGACAACCACGCCGCTGTTTTTTTATGTTTGTTTACGTTTTGCGGGGCAGGTTGTTGTTGGATGTCCGGTTGTTTTTATTGGGAGTCGTGCGGGGCAGGGAAGGGGAAGAGGTCTCTTTCCCGTTGCCGTGTTTACGGAATGCAGCTATTGCGTTCGCAATTTCCTTCATCGCATCCGTCTTTGGTTTGTGGTCAGGCAGGTCTTCTATGATTTCCGCTTCATCAGCTAAATACTGACGCAGGAGTCTTTCCATTTCATTCAGACTGCCGTTATCCTTGCGGAAACGCAGCTTCGTGTGTTTGTTGGAGGTTTCCTTCCTGTTGTTGCCAAGAATGCCGGAGACGCCTTTTACGGCCAGGGAAACGGTTTCGGCCACACGATAGGCCTTGGCTTCTTTTATCGCCGGCGAGCGGTCCAGTACAGCGTCCGGGACAGGGCCGTCAGTACCGTTTTTGTAGACGAAAGCGTTGTCTTTGGTGGTCGCCCGTCCCGGATACAACCGTGTCCGCTCTTCCATAGGGGCGATATTGGCGACGGACCCGTCATACCAATAATCTATCATATAGGTCGGCACGCTCCCGGCTGTCACGTCATCATGGAGGCGCACGGCGGTCTCATACCCGCCTTGTTTGCCCCCGTTGTACTCGCCGGTGATGTAATATTCGTTGCCGTCATGGACATAACGTTCCATCGTACGGATGGGTGTTGTGCCGTTCACCTTGTCGTTCTTGGTGAGGATCCGCCCGACTTTTCCGGCAAAAAGAACCATGTCCCGGTCAAGCCTGGACAGTTCGGACTGCAGCTGGTTGATACGCTTCTCCTGATTCTTGATTTTGCCGTACTCGACGCTCAATTTTTTGATTTCTGTGTTTAGTTTCTCGTTGTCAGCGCGTACGGCAGCGACGGCGTCATCGTACGCCGTTTTATTTGTTTTTGTCATATTGTTAATGTCTTCCAAACGCCACTGGACTTTATCCTGTGCGCGGAGTACCGGCGGCTCGTTCACTTGCAGCCAGTCATTGACAGGTGGCCAGAGACGCTTGCGTTCTTCAGGATGTTCGATATAGTATTTGGTCCCGTGCGAATAGTATTCGGGGAACAATTTTTTGGCTTCATCATAGACAGCATCCAGCTTCTTTTCGAGGGCCGGGATCTGTTTACGCAGCCGGTCGTATTCCCCGTTGGTGATATGGTTCAGGGCGACGGAATGGATATGCTCTTCCGGGATTCTGCGCCTCTTAATCTCGGAATATTTGTTACGCAGATCGACGACCATCGGGCCAAGCTCGGAGCGACGCTTTTCAAGCGCGTCGGAGATGTCTCCTACGGTCACGTTCAGGTCGGCCTTGACCAGCTTGTCAGCTTCTTTTTCAACCGCTTTTTCGACGGCTTCGAGGCGTTCCTTCTGAATCTTTCGGGCCAGCTGGCGGACGACGTAGTCGTGGGCGTAGATCGCCAACAGCTTCTCATTGGTATTCTCTATTTTTTCAAGTTCGTCACGGGACGTTTTCAGCTTCGCCCGGCGCTTCTTTTCCTTTTTTTCTTCCTCATAATTATAAATAGCGACATCAACTGCTTCAGGCTGTTGTTCTTCCTTGGCAGCTTCGGCTGCGTCCATGGCCTTGTCTTCCGATTCCTTGGCTTCGGCTTCCTGCAGGAACTGCCGGACGTATTCCCTGACCTTCTCCGCGTTGCCCTTGTGCTTCAATAAGCTCCCGACATGCGGGGCAGGGGTGCGGTCCAACAGGGATGCCTCTTCGAACCGCCCCTGTTCCAACAGGTCTGCCCGCTGTGCCTTCAATGACTTGGCGCTGACACGCTCGTCCATGTTCCGTTCACGGAACTTCCGGTTCACGATGCTTTCCCACAGGTAACGGTCGGCAAGGATGCCCTGCTTGCTGCTGTGCTTCTTACTTGTGCGGTAGCCGGAGGTAGGCTCGCCCGCCGCGTTCACCGCATAGTTGCGGAAGTAGTCGTAACGGTCCAACGGCCTGTCGTGTTCCACTATCTTCTCGTTGAACATGATGTGGGCGTGGATGTTCTTCTGCGTACCGTCTATGCTTCTTCTGCTGTGGATGGCGTAGACGTAGGCGTGTTCGTTACCGATACCGCTCTCCGCAATGAAGTCTTCGACGAGCTGGATGTTGTCCTCCAGCCCCAGCTCGTTCTGCAATGCGACGTTGATCTCGCGGTAGCTTCTGCCGTTTACCTTGCCGAACCGGTCGGACGCTGCCCAGAACTCGTCGGGGGTGCTGGCCCATGACGGCATGTTGCCCCGGCTCACTGCACGGATGTCGTCCTGACCGAAGACCTGTGGATCATATTTGCCTTCGCGATAAATATAATCGAAGTGGGCAGAGGCGGTCTTGCCCGCCGGGACCGGCTGGCTGCTGAAATGGTATGTGGAAGCCATGCTGCACACCTCGCTTTCTTAATTGGATTACATAAAACTCGCAAGCTTGGTTTGACCAACGGAACATCATTTCTTTCTTCGCCCGTCTATTATTGGTTACGTTATGGGTTGATGTCATTGATGAGGGTAATCGTCGTTATTCTACGGGAAGGCCGTGAGGCTTTCCCACACGCCTCCGGCGTGTCCCGCATAAGCGGGCTTTGTCCCACTTTTATAAAGTGGGCGAACGGCCAAAATCTCCCTGTGAATTGAACGGGGAAAAATGCGTTTGGGAGATTGGGGTAAGTTCGCTCTGTCGATTTTTTTCTGATTCGATTCTACCACAATAAAAATTTTATTGCAATAAAATATTTCATTTGCGATAACGATGACGACAGAGATTTTTGTTAAGTGTGGGCGTCGGGTCCAATAACGAAACATATCGTTGTGTATGTGGTGCTGATGGGTAACGAGTTTCGGTTCGTGACGCAATCATGCAACAAATAATTTATTGCAAAATTATTACAAATATGATATTTTATAGAAAACAAGTGAAGGAGGTCTTTGTTTCCGATGGATAACAGTTATGACAAGAAATATGAGCCGGAGGGAAGTCCGCAGGATTACTTTGACCGGGGTGCAATCGGACCGTACCAGTCGATGATCGTTAATGTACGTGACCAGTTAGATAAATCGCAGCAGAGGAACAAGATTTATTTGATTATTATCATCGTCCTGATCGTTGCACTGGTTTATATCTGCATGACCGCCAAGTTCAAGACCTATGTGGTCCGCGTGAACGACACCACCGGTGAGGTGAGCCAGGGGATAGAGCTGCGGGCGAAGGAATACAGTCCGAAGGATGCAGAGATGCGTCACTTCCTTGCCGAGTTTACGAAGAAGATTCGGACGGTTCCGCTCGATCCGGTCCTGATGCGTGCCAACTGGAACACGGCACAGAATTTTATGACGAGGGAAGCCGCGCAGAAATTAAGCGTCTTGGTTGAACGGGAAGGACATATCAGCAAGCTGGGTAAGTTCACGGTGACTCCCGACATTAAGACCATCCAGCTCCAGCCCGGAACGGAACGGACATACCAGGTACGTTGGGTGGAAGAAGACTTTGCGATGTCGGGGCAGTCCTCCGGGCAGGTATCAAGTTACGTTGCCCTTTACACCGTCGTCGTGCAGCCTCCTGAAAAGGAAGAAGAGTTATTGGTCAACCCGTTGGGGATTCGTATTGCCGACCTGAGTTACGCGCGTGAGACAGAAGTTTCAAAGGAGTAATATTATGAAGAAAAAATTTCTGGGTAGTATAGGGCGGCTCGTTGTCGGTGGCGTGATCATCGGTATGTCCCAGATAAGTTTCGCGGCGGGGTGGCAGAAGCCGGTTTATGTTCCGTCCGACGGGGAGAGCAAGGGCGCGCGTGTGACGTACGAGTATAAGGATGACAGCCTGTTCTATGTGAACACGAAGCTGGGATTCGTAAACGATATTGAATTAAGACCCGGCGAGGTCGTGACACACATAGCAGGCGGCGACACGAAGCGTTGGCTCATAGACAAGGCGATTGTCGGCAACGTGCAGCACGTATATATAAAACCGATCGAGCCTGACATTGATACGAACATCATCATCAACACGAACCAGAGGGCATATCGTTTATATGTCGTTGTAAGCAACGACTACGATCCCCTGATCTCGTTCACGTTCCCGGACAGTCCTGCTTCGGGGCAGCGCCTCCGGGTGCCTGAGGATAACCCGCCGGTATATGGCGACCGGGTCAACAAGAATTACGAGATCCGGGTGAAGAAGAAAGCGGACAAGTCCCTTATCCCGTTGGAGATATTTGATGACGGTCGGCAGACGTTTATCCGTATTTCAAAGGATAACAAGTACGATCTGCCCGTACTGTACAGTATTGATCCGTGGAACAAGAAGAACATTGCGATGGTGAACTACCGTGTCAAAGGGGAATACATCATTGCCGACGGGGTATATCCCCACGGGAGACTGTTCTACCAGCAGAAGTTTTGGATAGATTTCTTCAATTTGGAAAAGAAGAAGACGGTCAAGGGAACGATGCCTGCCAACCGTCCGGAGCGTACGAAACGGACGCAGGTCGTTTACGATGATACCGAAGAGGAATCGGACGATTTTGAAACATCCCATACGTCAGAGGAGTCTCGTGCGTTAGAGGAGTCCCGCAAACGGGAAGAAGCCCGCAGGTTGGAAGAAGCTTCAAAATTGGAAGAAGCTCGTCGGTTGGAAGAAGCTTCAAAACGGGAGGAAGCCCGCCGCTTGGAAGAGGCCCGTGCGTTGGAAAGGGAGCGCAGGGAAGCGGAGGCGTTGAAAAGGGAGCAGGAAAGACAGGAACTAATCAGACAGCAGCAGCTGCAGAAGGAACAGGAGAAGCAGGAACGGATTCGGCAACAGAAGGAACGTGAGAGAGAGGAACTTCTGATACGGCAGGAACGGGAAAAAGAGGAGCTTCTCAAACAGCAGAGAGAGAAGGAACGGCTGGAACGCATCAAAGAGCAGGAGTTACAGAAGGAACAGGAACGGTTGGAGCGTCTCCGTGAACAGCAGCTCCAGAGGGAGCAGGCGGAAAAGGAAAGGGAACTTATCCGCCGTCAGGAAGAAGAAAAGAAGCAGCAGCTTCTCCGTGAGGAACGGATGCGTAGGCAACAGGCAGCAGAGCGTGAAGAACTGATACGCCGGCAGCAGGTGACGGAACAGGAAGAGGCTGAACGCCAGAAGAAGCTGGCCCGTGAGGAAAGGGCGAAAGCCAGGGCAGCGGAAAAGGAACGGCGGGTCCGGGAACGTGAAGAACGACGCAAACGGACGAAAGAGGAACAGCAGATAGAAGATTTCCGGAAGAAGAAACAGGCGGAGGCGCAGAAAGCCTATAGTGAAGCCGTGGAAAAACACGGTGAGATGTACAGGGAGGCTTCCGCAGACGAGGGCGCCGACGACGGTGTGGCTCCCGTTGACAAGGAAACGAAGGAAAAAATTTATCAGGACGCATTGAAGCGTCAGCAGATGTACGATGATTTATATAAGGAAAAAGGTCGTAAGAAAAAGGCGGGTGACAGAAGATGAATTTCAGAACACCGAAAGGTATTTCCGATTTCTTTAAGAAGAAAAGCGGCAGGGATGACGAACCCGCTTACGAAAATAAGGATTTCGGCCTGGAGGATGACTGGGACGATTTTGATGACCGGTTTCAGGAAAAGGATGACCGTGTCGTAATAGAAGATACCGAACCGGAGAACAAATCGAGACGCCTGAAAGGGAAACTGATCCTTGGGCTGGCAGGCCTTGTCCTGTTTTTCCTCCTGTTCTCCGTTTTGTCGAACGCGCTTGCGCCGAAGAAGGTGGAAGAGAACAAGGAAACGGCGCAGGTGTCAAAAGGCAGCCGTGTGACAAACCCGGCCGCGGCCGTCCCGAACAATTACGCGGAGATGGCAAAATACCAGCGTGAGCTGGAGGCGAGGAGACAGGCGGAAGAGGCGGCGAAGAACAAAGCACCGGTGCAGCAGCAGCCGAAAACGGTATATCCTGCACCGCAGAACGTACCACCGCCCCCGGCCCCGTCAGCACCGCCGCAGCCGGGATATACGGTACAGGCCCCGGTTGCCACGGAGAATCCGTACAACAGTCCGTTGTCTTTTAAAATGGAAGGGAACGCGCAGGCGCAGTCAGCTCCTGCTGCGACGACCGTATCAAATTACGGGACCGCAAGTCCTTATTCGTCAAAGGTGGACATGAACTCGGTTTTTACGTTACAGGCGGGAACGGTGATTCCCGCAACGTTGTTAAGCGGCATCGACACAAGGATGACCGGTGACGTGGTGGCGCAGATCCGTCAGGACGTTTATGACAGCCTGACGGGGCGGAACCTCGTTTTCCCGCAGGGATCCAAGCTGATCGGTAAGCTCGTACAGGGAAAAGGCCGGAGGGCAGGTGTGAAGTTCAACCGTATCATCCTGCCTGACGGCAGCAACGTGAACCTGCCTGAACAGAACGCGACGGATAACGCCGGATATCCCGGAATGAAGGACAAGTATGATACCCATGACGCGGATTTCTGGCGTGGCAGTTTTGTCGGCCTGATGACAGCCCTGCTGGCAGACGGCATCGACGACGCGATGGATAACAAGAACCGGTATGTATATAACTCTTCGTCAAACGGCAACGAATATATCCGCAGCAACGTGGGCGAGTATATGGATAAATTATCCGACAGGCTTACGGAACGGGCTTCCAAGACGGAGGAACCGAACGTAAGGATTCGTCCGGGGTACCAGTTCAACGTATTTATCAATCAGGATATGAATGTATACGGTTACAGACGGTAAGAGGTAGGCCCGATGTTTTACCTGATTCTTTTGGTTTTGATGGCCGGTATATATATCGGGGCGTGGAAAGCAACGCAGAAGCTGGCGGAACTGGTACAGTACGACGCGCTTCTCGGTGCGCCATTGATGACCGGGACCGGCGGGGAGCCTGTTTATGGCCCGTGGATGTATCCCATATGGTATTTCCGGTTCCATGAGCATATCCCGGACCTGTTCCGTCAGACGTATCCCGTTTTCTTTATTTCTGTTGCCATAAGTTTTGCCGTTGCGATACTGGTTAAAGTCCTGCTTGACAGCAAGGGGAACCTTTCGGACAACTACGGCTCCGCCAAATGGGCAGAACCCGCCGACGTGGTGCGGATGGACCTTCTTTCCGACAAGCACGGCGTACTGGTCGGTCTGTATGATCCGCCTTTTAAGAGGGCGTTCCGCAGGCTTGTGACCGGGCTGGACCATTTCAAGCAGGAAAAGATAGCCAACGCAAGGCAGACGTATGAACGTATGGCGCAGGAAAAATGGGAAGCCCTGAACACCAGGTACTATGATCTGAAGGACAGGCAGGAGATAGAACGCGACCCGGACGTCATCGAGGCCCTTGGGCGGGAGATGGAGTCCGTAAAGGCGAAACGGGACGCTGTCGTAAGGGACTACGATCCGAAGATGAACCCGTTTACGGTGAACCCCTGGGTGAAGCTTCATAAAAAGCTGTACGGCGTATACATGGGTATGAGCCATACTTATTTGAGGGACAACACGAACAAGCATCTTGCCGTTATCGCCCCTACGCGGAGCGGCAAGGGCGTCGGGCTTATCATACCTACCCTTTTGGGCGGGTGGAGCAGCTCCTGTATCGTGAACGACATCAAGTCGGAAAACTGGGCGGTCACGTCGGGATACCGGAAACGGATGGGCCAGACCTGCATCAAGTTCGAGCCGACAAGCTCCGACGGTTCCACCGCACGGTGGAACCCGCTGGATGAGATACCTGTCGGGACGGAGAACGAGGAGTCCATGGCGACGAACATCGCCCACGTAATAGCCGATTATGAAGGAAAGGGCAAGCTGGACCACTGGGGCAGCAATGCGGAGCTGGTCATTATGACCGTTATCCTTCATCTCTGCTACGCGCATTATGCGGAGCCTGACAAATATCCGACCAAGCCCACTTTCGGCACGGTAGCCAATTTCCTGAAAGCGAACACGATCACCGAGCTGGTCGAGGTGGAGAAAAAGGACGAAAACGGGAATGTCGTGATGGGTGAGGATGGCAAGCCCGTCATGGTAGAAGAGGAACAGGAATCGACGGTAGGTTTCGTGGATACCTGTAACTCGCTGGCTGACACTTATGAACACGTGCCGGCGAGGGGGATATGGATAGAATACTGGGACAACAAGAAAGGCGAGTACGTGAAAGGGCATTGGGATTCCGTGAACAAATGCGTTGACACGACGAGGCCTTTCACGCAGGACGACCTTCATGCGCTGTATCCTTCATATAAGGTGGCGTATGATACGAATCCGGCGGCGCATCCCCTTATTTTCAACAATTTCCGCGAGATCGGGGCCAAACCCGAAGCGGAATGCGGTTCTATCGTATCGACGGCCAATACGGCGTTGAAAGAGTATCTGGATCCCGTGCTGGCGTACAATACGTCGGTCAGTGATTTCTGTATAGACGATGTGATGAATTACGAGAGGCCGGTAAGCCTGTATTTGGTAACGCCTCCGTCAGACCTTCTGCGTCTTGCTCCCATCTTTCGCCTGTTCTTCGAGATGATGGTACGCCATCATGCGAAAGAGATGGGGTTTGAGAACGCAAGACCGGTGGATAAGTACAAGCATAAATGCCTGTTTTTAATGGACGAATTCTCGTCGCTCGGCAATTTGCAGAGCTTCGCCGCGACGCTTTCTTATATAGCGGGCTACGGCATGAAGGCGTTTCTGATCAACCAGGGCCTTCCGCAGATAAACAATATCTACGGCAAGGACAACCAGATACTGATGAACTGCCATCTGCAGATCGTATATGCGCCGAATGACAACGATACGGCGAAATATGCGGCGGATATGGTAGGCAAAAGGACGGTACGGACGGTATCGTACAGTGAAAAAGGCAGCAGTTTCATAAAGACGAGGGACAGGACGCTTGGGGAGACAGGCAGGGAGCTGCTCTCGGCGGATGAGTTCAAGAGGCTGGACGACCAGGAAGTTATCGTGGCTTCCGGGTTCCCGCCCGTAAAGACAGACAAGATCAAGTATTATGAGGACAATTTTTTCAGGAAGAAATTAGTTCCCCCGCCTGATGTCAGCGACATCATTCGCCCGACGACGTTGCCGGGGCATGCGTATCCGAGGCGTGACGCGGCCATCATGCGCTCGCTGGACGCAAGGCGGAACAAGGGCAGGAAGATGGACACGGACCGGTTCGATTTTGACCGCAGGCCGCTCGAAATTGCGGAAAACAGGAACGATGTGTTTGATTTCCAGCCGGCGTGGAAAAATCTTTCTTGGACAGAGAAGACAATACAGTATGAAGAGGAAAAGGAGAATGAGATGCGACCGTCTGACATGGAAGATGTAGAGAGCCAGGCCGCCGGATGGGATGCGGAGTTCCTTGCGGAGGAGATCAGCGATGAGGACATGGAACGCATGGAAAACGATCCGGATGAGCAGGAACGGCTCGCCGCGATAGCGGTGGAACGGGCGAAAGAGGAAAATAAAGAGGAAACCATAGATAAATCGAAGATTCTTGAGGCGGATGAACGGATCCGCGGATATCGGGAATTTCAGGCAAGAAGAATGAAAGAAGCAAAGGAAAAGACAGGGGGTATGATTTAAGATGGCTACCAAGAGAATCAGCGTGGAGGATATTTTACGGAAGCAGGAGGAACTGGAAAAGACCAAGAAACGCCGTGAGAACGAGAATGCGATGCGTATGGAACGTCAGCGCAGGGAACGTGAACGGCAGATGCGTTTGGAAAAGACCGAGGCGGAACAGCGGATGTCCCTTTGGGGCGGTACGGTGATCAGCGTCGGTTTCGCGGACAGGTTCAAGGACAATTTTGCCCTGCTGGCCGGCATCCTTCTGACTGCAATGGAAGATTTTGAGAAAGAGCCGGAACTGGCGAAGCGGTATATTGAAAAATACAAAGGATACTGCAAGAACAATACGTCTACAGAGGCCGGGGTATGATGCGTTCCCTTAATGCCACCCTTGACCAGCTGGCGGGGGTGGAGATCGCGGAGCTTCTGCAGAGGGACGACATTATGGAGATATACGTCAACGACGACGGGTTTCTCCGTTATAAAAGCCTGACCGAAGGCAAGAGGAAGACGGAGCTGAAGCTGGAGCCTGAAAAAGTGCGGGCCATCATTGAGCTGATCACCGGGCAGGCCCATAAGGTCGTGAACGGCGATATTCCGTCCGTTTCCACGGAGATCACGGGCTACGGCTGCCGTTTTCAGGGGGAACTTCCCCCGATTGTGAGGTTTCCCCAGTTCAACATCCGTAAAAAGGCGACGAGGATATTCACATTCGCCGATTACGTGGCAGACGGGGAGCTGGAACCGTTCCATCGGGACTACTTGGAAAAGGCCATAAAGGAACGGAAGAACATCCTTGTGGTAGGCGGTACGGGAACGGGCAAGACGACGTTTTTGAACGCTGTCTTGGAAGCGATTGCAAGGATAAGTCCGGACCATCGTATAATTAGCTTGGAAGACCTGCCCGAACTGCAGTGTCCGGCGGACGATTACAGCCCGATGTTCACAATGCAGGATGCGGGGGCTGGCGGCGTCAGGTACAATATGACGCGGCTTTTGGCGGATTGTATGCGGCGAAGCCCGGACAGGATCGTCATCGGGGAGGTCAGGGACGGTGCGGCGTACACGATGCTGAAAGCTTGGAACACGGGGCATCCCGGAGGGGCATGTACGGTACACGCTAACGACGCCGTGGCGGGGCTGTCCCGGATCAAGAGCCTTGCCCAGGAGGACCCGGACGCGTCCAATGATTTGAAGGAACTGATCGGGCAGGCGATAGACGTCGTGTTGTCCATAGTGCATACGACGTTGCCGAACGGTCTGGAAGGACGCAAAATAGATCAGGTGATCGAGGTCGAAGGATACGATAGTATCTCTGATAAATATATTTTTAAGGATGTTAAGGAGGATAATGATGCTGAAAAAGGTTGATGCTCTCTATATGAGGATGACGCTGGCCTTGGGCGTGTTTATGGGAGTGGTGTTTGATACGTCTTTATGTGCGGCGCAGAGCGTAGGTATGTCCGGCGCCCAGATGAGCATGACGTTTCCGTGGACAAAGTTTCTGGATGCGCTGGCCCATGAGCTGACCGGCCCGTTGCCGATGACGTTGGGTATTTTGGGACTGGCTGCGGCGGCGATAGCCTTGTTCGCCGGGAACGGCGGCGCGGGTACGCAGAAATTTATCATGCTTATCTTTGCGGTGTCCATCTGTCTTTTCGCCCCTACGTTCATCAGTTATGTTTCCACCTCTGCAGGCGGGGCGACTGTCGGTGATGTGCTTGGCGCTGCGGAAGCGGCCCGTGTGTCTGTCGGGGTGATGCCATGAATGACGAATTGACACCGGAGGAGGCTTGGAAACTCCCCGTACACAGGAGCCTGACGCAGCCGAATTACTGGATGGGTGTTCCCCGTGGGATATTGTTGCTGGAGTTCTTGGGGCTGATCTTGGGCGGCATTATTTTCAAGACGTTCATTGTCATCCCCGTGGTGATAGGTATACATTTCCTGTTCCGGTATTTCGGGCAGAAGGATCCGATGTTTTTGGATGTGTTCCTCCGCTCCCTGCAGCGTGGGAATTATTATAGTAACTGAAAAGGAGTGCGCTGATGGGTCTGTTTTTTGAAAAGTTCAAGAAGAAAAAAAAGGCTGATTCAGACTTTGTCGGCTATACTGACAAGGTACGGGGATACCCGGACAGGGATTCCCTCCGTTACCTGTTGCAGTGGTTTAAGATCGACCGGAAACACAAGATCGTCACCTGCAAGGATGACAGCGTATTCTCCGTGATGGAGTTTCGCGGACCGGACATGGATTCGTCCACACAGAATGACTTGCTTGGATATATGGCATACCTCAACAACATCATCCGCAGGCTTGGTACGGGGTACGTCCTGTATTTTGACGCCGTGCGTCACGTGGCGGACCGTTATGACCACAGCCGGGTGGACAACAAGCTGGTGCAGCTGATGGACGATGAGCGGGCGGATTTTTATACGTCCAGCAGCCATTTCGAGACCAGTTTTTACCTGACGGTGTACCATGAGCCGCCCCAGCGGATGAAGGAAAAGCTGACAGATGCGTTCTACGAGGATGCCAAGGACGAAGCGGGAAAGAATTCGCTGAAGATATACGAGGAGTTCCTGCGGAAGTTTGTGGAAGTACGGACGCGCATCTTCAACCTTTTGAAGAAGGTTATGCCGGATATCCACATTTTGGATGAGGACCAGGTATGCACATACCTTCATAACATGGTCAGCCCGCATCGGCACGGGGTAAAATACTGGCCGGATATGGAACTGTCCGATTATCTTTTCGACGGGGAAGGGTTCACCGGGGGACATGAAATCAGGGTAGGGGATAAATGGGCTTCTATCGTGTCCCCGTTATCGTTCCCGCCTGAATCGTTCCCGGCGTTCTTGGATGAATTGAACTCCCTGAATTTCGAATATCATTGGACGAGCCGTTACATCTGCCTGTCCAAGGCGGATGCGAAGCAGGAGATAGAGAACAAGAGCAAGTTTTACGCCCAGTCGGCGAAGTCCCTTTGGGCTATCGTGCGTGATACGATAACCGGGATACAGTCCGACGAGGACGTGGACGAAAGCGCCTTGGCGAATGCGGAAGACGCAAACACGGCCCTTATAGAGCTGGAGTCGGATGCGGTTTCCTTTGGTTATTACAGTTTATCCATCTTGGTGATGGACAAGGACAGGGAAAAATGCAAAGAGAAAGCCGAGAAGGTGCTGGAAGCTCTTCATAACAAGAATTTTTCTGCGATGATTGAGACCGTGAATGCGACAGAGGCATGGTTCGGCAGACTGCCGGGCCATTACCGTTCCAATATCCGGCGGGTGCCGTTATCCAGTCTTACGTTCTGCCATTTTATTCCGGTTACGGCAATCTGGCCGGGGGATGAACGGAATTCTTTTTTGAACGGCCCGGCACTGCTGTACACTGACACCGTAGGGTACACCCCCTTTCGCCTGAATCTTCACGTGGGGGATGTGGGACACACGATGATCGTGGGTCCGTCCGGTGCCGGTAAGTCCGTTCTGCTAAACACGTTGGAAGCCCATATGCTGAAATACAAGGACAGCAGGGTATTCATCTTTGATAAATCTGCGTCGTCCCGTGCGCTGACGTTGGCTGTGGGAGGCAATTTCTATAATCTTGCGGCGGAGAACAGCAACGAACTGAGTTTCCAGCCGTTGGCAAGGATAGACAATGAGAACGAGGCCCGTTGGGCGAAGTCGTGGATACTTGATTATCTCCGGATGAAGAACGTCAAGGTAACGCCGAAAGAGGACAACTTTGTGTGGCAGGCCATCCTCTCCCTGCAGAAGCTGGAGCCGGGCCTGCGTAACATCAGCAATTTCTGCGACCTCGTTCAGGACCAGGGCATCCGCCTTGCGCTTGTCCCCCTTACGATGAAGGGCAGTTACGGAAGGCTGTTTGATAATACAAAGGACGTTTCCGGTACCGGGCGCTGGCAGGTGTTCGAGATGGAGACGCTGATGGGGCAGCCTGAGGCTGTACCGCCGACGCTGGACTACCTGTTCCACCGGATAGAGGATCTGATCCGGGAAGCGAAAGGGCCGAGCATCATCGTACTGGATGAATGCTGGCTGTTCCTTTCCAACGACGCTTTTGCGAACAAGCTTCGTGAATATTTCAAGGATATGCGTAAGAAAAACTGTTCCATCATCATCGCAACGCAGAATTTGAGCGATATAGCCCAGAAACCGGCGTTGCTGGATGTGGTGAAGGAACAATGCCTGTCGAAGATATATCTCCCGAACGTGAACGCCATGACCGGTTCCGCTATGAAACTGTACGAGGAATTCGGGTTGAACGAGCAGCAAATCGGGATCGTGCGGTCGATGACGCCGAAGCAGGATTACTATTATTCAAGTCAGAAAGGGAACCGGATATTCCAGCTCGCCCTTCGCCCGTCTGAATTGCCGTTTGTGACGGCCACGTCCAAACAGGACCAGCAGGCGATAGACCGTATCCTGCTTGACGAGCCGGGGATCTATCAGGGTGACAGGGAAACTTTCATCCGTAAATGGTTTGAATACAAGGACTGTATCCCGGAATGGGAGAAATACGCTGGGTTACAGCCTGTATAATTCATTTTATTATTTGTTGTTAGTATAGTATTTGTGGTAAAATAGTCAGGACGAAAGAAGGAGGGGATTCTGTGGAGTTCTTCTTCGCCGAGCTGGACTGCGAGCAGGTAAGAGACATACTGGTTGTAAGCCGCAAGAAGACAGCGGGCAACGGTGTCGCGGAACAGCGTGTCTTTATGAACCGGGACGGCGTTTTCCGGTTCGACGAGTCTGTGGATGGAAGCGTGGCTCCAAGGATAATCAGGCTTCCTTTCGTCAAGGTTTGGGTTTTCTGTTCCATGATCTGCGATACGCTTGCAGTGAAGGACGATGAGGAAGGAAGTGACGGGACCTGGGAGGTTATGGCGCGTGACCGGTTGGGCAGGCATTATAAGGCAGAGGGTTGTGCGGTTTTCAATGATGTACAGCCCAAGTACGATCCCTCGCAGTATCTGCGCAGGGAGACGGGGATAGACAGGATGTGGCTGCTGGATGGGAATGCGTAAGTGGTTGGTTCTTTCGGCTGTGTTGGTGATGCTGGCGGGAAGTTGCTGGGCCGTCCCGGTGACAAGCCCCTTCGGCTGGCGTGTCCATCCGATAACCGGTCAGTATAAGTTCCATACAGGCGTGGACTTGGGATATGAGTATGGTGAAGCAGTCCGGGCAGTGATGCCGGGAAGGGTGGTATACTGTTACTGGTGGGGCGGTTACGGGAACTGCGTGATTCTCGCACATGCCAACGGGGACCACACCTTATACGGCCATATGTCAAGGATTGACGTAAGTTACGGGCAGGAAGTCGCCCGTGGGCAGTCATTGGGCCGTATCGGTTCCACGGGGCTGTCAACAGGGCCTCATCTCCATTTGGAATGGTGGCACAACGGTTCGTACATGGATCCTATGGGATTTTTTTATGCGGGTAAAATTCAAGATACTGAATTTTACGCAGTGAAGGAAAGCAGGTCTTTTACAGGGGGTGAAACGATTCCCCCGCCCCCGGTTCTTCCCGAAAGCCAGGGTGACCTGCAGGTGCCGGACTCCCAGAAAGAACTTGTTCGGGCGCAGCTTTCGGAACGGTTTGTGTATAAGGCGAAAGAAAAACCGGAAAGCGTGTTTTTTGAATAGCTGCTTGAAAAACCGTATTATATTTTTTGTCGTTAAAATTCAATTTATTGAATTTTAAAGATATATCAATTTTAGGAGGATAAGCGATATGAAGAAAAAACAGTTTTGCAAGTTTGCAGGAAGCAAAAAACTATGTTTGGCCATCGGCGCGCTGGCGCTGGTAGGCAGCATGGCGATGCCGTGGATGGCGAAACCCGCCATGGCTGCTACGAAAGTGTATGACGGCACGGATGTTTATTATCATAATCTTAGCCATCGGGGCGGTATGGTCTCCATAGTACAAAGCGGCGCCCTTTCCGCAGGCGGCAATTCCACATATTACATTGCGGCAGATGGGGCTAACGGGGATGTCGCCCTGTATAGGCAGGATGTTGTAGGCGCCGGGACCGAAGGAAATGAGCATATTGAAGTATATAGATTAACAGACGCCGAAGCCAAAAACATTTTAGGTGGCGTAACAGCTAAAGAAGCCTTTGAAAACTGGGCTGGCGGCGGGGGCGGTAACACATCTGTGAAAGCTGGCAACGGCGTCACTGTCACGAAAGGCGGAACTGATGATGCTCCTGAATACACGGTAGCTGCCAAAGCGGGCAACGGCATTACCGTAGGCTCCGGCGGTATCGCAGCGAAAGCCGGCACGAATGTTACGGTAGACGGCAACGGCATCAACGTAAACGGCACCGGGACCGTGGCAAGCGGCAACACCGGTCTGATCAACGGCGGGACTGCTTATAACGAGCTGCGTCCGGCTGACGGGAACTACATCAAGAAAAACAACACTACGGCGGCAAACCTGAAAGCATTGGACGATAAGATCGGTGCGGCGAATGTTGCTAACGGCACTTATATTAAGACAGGGAACACGGTCAACGCCAATTTAAAGGCTTTAGATGACCAGATTGGTTCGCTGGACAACGACGGGAACTATATCAAAAAAGATGACAATGTTTCCGAGAATCTCACTGCTTTGGATGACGCCTTGAAGGATGTCGTTGATACCGGCCTGACCTTTGGCGCCAACTCCGGTGATGACACCGTTACCAAGCTCGGCTCCAAGGTATCCTTCTTGGGCGGTGGAAGCAAAGACGACGGGGAATACGAAGGGAAAAACATCAAAACGAAAGTTTCCCAGGATGGTGACGGCAATACACAAATCGAAGTCATGTTTGACAAGAACCCCGAATTTGCCTCCATTAAGACCGAAGGCGACGCGAACATCGGCGGAAACCTCAACGTGGACGGCGACAGCCATTTGAAGGGCGACCTGCAGGTAGACGGGGACGCCAATTTGAAGAATACCGTTGTTGACGGGACTTTGACTGTTTCCGATGATGCTGTCTTTGAGAAATACGTGGAAGTACGTGGCGACCAGCTGATCAAAGGCGACCTGACTGTGGAAGGCGATTCCAACCTGAAGAACACCGTTGTTGACGGCACGCTGGACGTAAAAGATGATGCACATCTGTATAAAGACCTTCAGGTAGACGGCGACACCAACATTGGTGGAAACACTACCATTGAAGGCGATACTGACATCAAGGGTGACAGCCATCTGTATAAAAATCTTCAGGTGGACGGGGACACCAATATCGGTGGAAATACCACTATTGAAGGTGATACTGACATCAAAGGCGACAGCCACTTATATAAGAACTTGCAGGTGGATGGCGATACCAACATCGGCGGGAACACCACTATTGAACAGGATCTGACGGTCAACGGTGATACCAATATCAAAGGGAACACCACTATCGAAAAAGACCTGACCGTTAACGGGGACAGCAATATCAAGGGTACAACCCATATCAACAAGGACCTGTGGGTAGACGGCGATTCCAACCTGAAAGGCAATACCCATGTCGGCGGGGACTTACAGGTGGACGGCGACGCAAACGTTGGCGGCACGCTGACTGCCGATAAAGTGGTTACAGGCGACGTTCTGTTGCCGGACGGCTCCCTGAACAGGAGACTGGACGATATGGATACCCGGATGAACAAGGTCGGTGCTAACGCAGCTGCGTTGGCAGGACTGCATTATCACGATTATCGTCCGGGACAGAAATTCAACATGGCCATGGGCGTTGGCAACTACCGGAACAAGACCGCGATGGCTATCGGCGGGCAGTATCATTTCGACCGTAATGTCAGCATGAATGTCGGCGCCACTTTCGGTTCCGGCGAGAATATGGTAGCTGGCGGGCTGACTTTCAGCTTCGGCACTCCGAAGTCCGAATACCAGAAGGACAACGATGCGCTGCGCCGTGAAAACAATGACCTTGCTAAACGGTTGGCAAAACTGGAAAAATGGGCAGAGAAATTCTCCCTGATCGACGCGAAGAAATCCGCGTTCCCGGATATCCCCAACGACCACTGGGCAAGGAATTCTGTTGAGACGCTGAAGGGCAACGGGTTCGTTGAAGGTTATCCTGACGGCGAATTCAAGGGCGACCGCCGGATGAGCCGTTACGAGTATGCACAGATGCTGTTCCGCGCTTTGAGCCGTGGCGCAAAAGTGGAACGGTCCCATCTGCAGGAGTTCGCACCGGAGCTGCGTCAGGTAGAAGCAGACGAAAAAGCGAAAAAAGCCGTTCCTTCGTCCGATAACACCCAGTATATCGCAGATATTCACACGCAGGAAGACGGGCAGGCTTACAACAAACAGCATTAAAAATGAATAACAGGGGATAACGATTATCCCCAGAAACGGGAATCCGCCCGATGCCTTGCGGCATCGGGTCGGATATCTCCTTTTTATCCAACACCCTCGGTTTCGGGGGGCTTGGATAAAGAGGAGAAGGTAGGGAAAAACATGGCGAAACGAATTGAAATACTTTGGACGGGCGGTTTGGATTCGACATTCATGTTGTGCCTGCTCGCAAGGGAACATGACGCGGTGATCCAGCCGTATTATTTGGAAATAGAACGTTCTGTCCAGAAGGACGAGCATTATGCGTTACGTCATCTTTATGACCGCATAAAAGCAAAAAGTGATTTGAAGGCAACCATTTTGCCTGTCAAACACGTGAAACAAAAGTATTTTATGCCGTCTGACGACGTGACGGAATCCTATAGAAAATTTGCAGGGGAACCATACACTTTAGGGGACCAGCAACGGTATCTTGCCGAGTTTGCGAAGAACCATAAAGGGCTTTGCTGGGGGCAGGAGCCGTACTTTGAGAACCCGGGGCATATCACACGCCTCCTGCTGGAAAAAGGAAAGCTGAAGGTTGCGGAGGACGGGTTTGGCAGTTATCTTGATAAGTCCGATTCGGACCCGGACGTGTATCGGTTGTTCGGGAACTTGAGATGCCCGATCTACGGGTATTCAAATCCCGCCATGTGGAAAAAGATATGCGAATGGGGATACGAGGATGTTTTCCGGTACATCCGGTTCTGTTATTTTCCCATCGACGGAAAGCCCTGCGGATTCTGCCACAAATGCGACGAAAAAATAAGGCAGGATATGGGTTTCCTGTTCACGGATGCGGCGCTAAAACGGAATAAGGTGTACCGCTCGCTGAAAGGGAAGGATAACCAAGAAAATATCATATTCATATCAAAATGGGGAGTGCGGCTGGAGGACCTGTTTTGGATGTATGTGTCCCCTGTGTATCGGGAATACAAATATAAATTTTTCCTAAAACGCGGGACGGGGGAACAGTTTTTGAAAAAATTAACCGATACAATATCCCTCTATGCCTCGTATTTTGACAGCTTACTGGAAAAAGCATAAAAAAATGCAAGGATAATTATGAAATGTTGTAAAGTTATCTTGATAGGGATATTAGCGGTGATAACTATATTGGCCGCAGGCACGTACCTTGCCGGACAGGAAATTTTTTATGTGAACCGGACGGCGTCCGCTCCCTGCGGTATATACATGCGATGCTTGGATGATACGCTGAAGTACGACGATTACGTGGTCGTCGCCCTGGACAGGGACGTGGCCGCATTGAAGGAAGGATACCTGCTCCTGAAACAGGTCAAAGGGTTTCCGGGCGATGTATATATCGTCGATAACCGGGGGGTCACAATACGGGGACAGCTTTTCCCTGTAAAACCGGCACGCCAGCTTCCGCAGCTGAAAAAAGGAGCGTATATCGTTCCGAAAGACTCGTGTTTGCTGCTGAATGGCACCGACGAAAGTTTTGACAGCCGGTATCTCGGCCCCATGAAACGGGACAGGATCCGGGCGAAAGTAAGAATGCTGTTGCCATATGGACCATTGGCGCGGCTGTTTGCGAAGGGATAAGAACAGGAGGGCAATATGGAATTTACTGGCGACGGTTTTTTCAGTTTTGATAATGAGAAAGAGTTAAACGAGACTTTGCAACATCTGCTCCGTACGGAACCGGATCAGCACGCGACGAATGAATTTACGGGCGAAAATATCTTTTTCCTGACGAGAGACATGGATAAGGAAGAATATTTTACGTTTCCGGAGGAGCTGGATGACCGGAAAGAATTTGAGGACACTTATTTAAATTTTTTTAAGGAAGTGGATTTCGATAAATTGGCCGCGGGCCGGTTTGAATGGAAGGATGACGAAGAACTTGTTTTTACGGATGAGATGATCCACAAGGTTTTCGAGATGATGAAAAGCATAGAGGAACGGACGGGCCTCGTCGTACTTGCGGTAGGTCATTTGGACCAGCTGGAAAACTATGTCCATGTTCACTTTTTGATATACAATTTTGAAGAAGTTGAGGAGGGGACGGCATGAAACGTTTAAAGAGCTTGGTGCTGACGCTGGCATTGGCTGGGTATTTTGTATTGCCTTACGGCGTGGCACACGCAGCGTATCCCGTACATGATGCGACGAACTATACGAAGATTTATGCCCAGCTGCAGGAAGTTATCAAACAGTACAATATGCTGAAAGGTCAGTACGACTGGTTTAAACAGACATATGACCAGATCAGGAATTTCGACCACAACGCGTTCCAGACGGTCCTGATGAACCAGCTGAACAATATTAAGGCCACGATAAAAAATGAGGAAGTATTCCCGGAGATGCCTGTTTCCGAAATGTTTGATGTCGTCGATTCAATTACGCTTGGCAGCAATAACGGGGACATCATCCTGAACCTGGCCAAGGCGGCGGACAAGATCGAGGCGCAGAGGAAGAAATCCAACGACGCGATAGACCAGAGCCGGAAGGATCTGATGGACCGTGCCGCCGAAGTTGAGCAGGACATTACGACGCTGACAAAGAAAAGCCAGACGGAAAAGAGCGTCCTTGCCCTGCAGCAGATCAACAATATGATCGCGGCAAAACGGTCACAGCTGCAGTATATCCTGTCCGGCGTGAACGTGCTGAACGGCCAGCAGCGTATGATCAACCGTCAGGCTGATGAACAGCTTGTGCGGAATGAGGTGCAGGCGGGTATTGCACGTGGCGAGGTTGAACGGAAATCTGCAGAAAAGAGAGCGCAAGGCGCCGGTGAGACAGAAAAACCAAAAGACCTGCTGGACTATGGCACAAAGAAGAAACAGCACGCCTGGTCCGGGTTGTTTAATTAACAGGAGGCGGTTATGCGGAGGTTACGGATTTTAGGAATCACTCTGTATCTTATGTTGATGCAGTCCGTTTGCTTTGCGGCTATCTCCGATAATGCGACGAGCATGAATGCGGCGGAACCGGGAACGTTTGATAATTTGCAGAGCGTGTTTATGGATTTTGCAATAGACGGGACGTTCAATTTGCAGAACCAGGCCCTGTATCTGATCGGCGTTTTTGCAATTATCAGTCTCTGTACGAATTGGGCGTTATATACAGGGGAATGGCGGTTGCAGCAGATGGTCGGGGTAGTGTTGAAGACCTCGTTTTTTATCATGCTGGCCCTGTCGTGGGCGGATATACTTAATATGATCTTCACCAGTTTCCGGACAGCCGGTTTGGTTGCCGGGGGAGGAACTGATGTAACAGAAATTTTGAAGCCTTCGGCTATTATACGTCAAAGCGACGTATTAACAGGGGAATTGGCAAGTGCGCTTGCCAAAGGTTCGGCGGCTTCTACGTCTACTTCCGGTCTTGGTTTCGTTCAAGACGCATTGTCACAAATACCCCTGCATATCTTTTCGCTGATCACGTACCTTGTTGTTAAAGCATGTTTTTATTGGATGGCGTTTTCTCTTGTGCTGGTAAATATTGAATTTGCGATGTTTACCTGTATAACGATGCTGATGATGCCGTTTGGGATGTTGCGCTGGACGGAAACATATTTCAATAAGTCGGTAAACGGCGTCTTTCATTTCGGGATCAAGATGATGGTGCTGTACTTTATTTTGCTTTTGTTGCAGAGCAATACAAAAACCTTTACGTGGTTAGCGCAGTCGGCGGAGCCGCTTGGCAGATCCATGAGTTTTGGTGACATGTTCAATATCATGGCGATGGTGTTTCTGACGGCGCTTCTTGTATGGCTGTTACCGGAACTTGCCGCCGGGTTGCTTGACGGCAATCCGAATCTCTCGGCGGGTACCGCTGTTGCTGGCACAGGCCGGGCGTTCGGTCTTGGGAGAACGGGTTATTATTACGGCAGTAACGTAGTCAGAGGTGGTTTTAGGGCCGGTCGGGCGGTTGCCAGGTCTAAAAAAGTCCAGCAGGCTGCTGCTTGGGTAAAAAAATGGTTCTAATATAAACACTGTCAAGGATAGAGGTGGGGCAATGTTAAAAAAGATAATCACCATTTTGTTGCTCTGCTCCCTTCTTTCTTCGCCCGTATCCGCTGAAGAATCCTCCGAACAGGCGCAAATCGTTCCATTCGGGGAATTGGCTGCTGCGCTGGCAGCAAGCCGTCCGGATGGTGAGCAATGGATGGGCGGAGTGACAAGCAATCCCAGAATTCAGTGTGATAGTTTCGTGGCTTTTATTTACGCTGCAGCCGGAGCCAATCTTGATTTTTCCGGAAACATTGTTGTTAACGACGATGATTTTAGAAGAATTGGAGCCTATCATTCTATAGGAGACGGGTATGTACCTAAACCGGGTGATATGGTAGACTGGGTCCATCATGTCGGAATTTATCTTGGGGACGGGATGGTCTGTAGCAGGCAGTCAGGAGATGGAGTAAAGACACATCCGCTTTCTGTGGCTAATGGTATTTTTGGCGCACAGCAGGGATGGGGTTCTGTTTCCGAAGCCACCAACAACAAGATGGTTGTCTTCGACACGTCCGACTGGAACAAGATGAAAAACGTATGGGAAGCGGTAAAGGCCGGTGTGCCGAATACTGCGGCCAATATGAAGGACGCGATGTATGAGATAGCAGACGTTAAAATCCCGTGGAATTTTGAGGTCCTTGCCAACTTCGGGACGGTATTGAATGACCTGGCCGATAAAATAACGGATTTTTGCAAAGACGGGCTGCAGTATTTAAAACCGGCGTTGGGCCTGACCATCCTGTTATGTGCCATCATAGATTTTGTCCCCATCTTCATAATTGGCGGAATGACCATAAACGGGACAGACAGGTTTTTCATTGAGAAGATTATCCGTTACGGATTTCTGTTCTTTCTGTTTTATAATTGGGATACGATTCTTAACGATTTTTTCCTTGATTTTATAAAGAATTCTGTAATCACAATTTCGCCTTCCGCAGCAGACAATGTGGTCAATGCGATCACACAGCCCCAGCTGATCGTTCAAAAAGGTATGTCCTATCTGATGCCTGCGTTAAACGAAGTAGGGAAGCTCACTTTGTTCGGTGTGTTAAACAATCTTCCTCGTGTAACCGCCATCTTGATTATGTCAACTTTGTCAATGTTGGTTTTAACGCTTTTGGGATTGTTTATCCTGCTGTCATATATAAACTTTTATATATGCGGGATCTTTTCGCTCATAGGTCTTGCGTTTTCGCCCCTGGCCCTGAAGAAAATCACAAACGCCATACGGCTGTTCGCCGGGGCAAGGCGGGGGATGGGATCCGCTACGATCCGGCTCATAACGATCTGTCTTACCGTGGCGGCGGCCTTGGAGTTTTTACAGAACATGCCTCCGGTCAATATCAATTTCAACGGGTTTGATTATCTTAACGCTGATGATTACAAATCGCTTGCGGAGTATTACAACGTATGTCTGACGCTGATCGGCATTTCCTCGACTATATATTTTTCTACAAAGAAAGTGGGGGATCTCCTTGAATAGGGCAAGAGTAAGAAAACTTGGGACACTGGTCCTGACGGGTTTGCTTTGCGTTTCTTTCGCCCTTCCCGTTTTTGCGAGGCACCATCATTATTATTATGATAACGGGAATGGCGGGATGTTCCGGACGACGCACAAATACGCGGATCATTTTGCAGCGTATCTTGGCATCGTAGGAGGGGCGATCCCGGTATTTGATGCCACGATTTTTTCTGCGAACATAAAGATATTAGATGAATTCAAGAAGATTACGCAGTCCATCCAGGACTTGTTCGGGCTTCGTAAAGAGAGGCTGGCCACGACGCTTGATATTGAAGTGGAACGGCTTGCCAGGATAAAGATGCCGGAAACGGCCGAAGATAAAGAGGCACAACGCCCCGGCGTCCTTTTGTCAGGGGAGACCGTGATAGACCCGGAGGTTGATCCGGAAGACACCGTCATTGCGATGCGGGTTGACCATTTTGACGCATTGGCTATCCCCACGGACATCGGTTACGGGTTGAGCCTTCACAGGACGAAGGCTATGGACGACCACATGGCAGTCACCCGTTCCACCATGCAGGGAATGGAAAATGCCAATAACCAGATTTTGGATATAGGGGCTATCCAAACGGAAGGTATTGCCGGGGCTGCGCAGCAGGGGATCGTGTTAAGCAATCTTACCGGCGGTATAGACAAGGCGATTGCCTATAACCGTATGGCGGATATGGCCTTGGACGAGGTAGAATACGGGACCGGGCGGATATTACGGGAAACAGGGGATAAGCATTGGAACGGCCTTATGACATTCCGTGTGATAGACCCGTTCAACCCTTCGGCAGGCGAAAAGAAACTGTTGGAAGAAAACAAGGAAAAAATACGGACAAAGAATCTTGGATGGAAGAAATTTTAAAAACCGGGCGGTAAATAATGGAACAGTTTTTTGCCTGTTCCATTATTTTTTTGTTATTCAATAACGGTTATGTTATAATAGGCGCGAAAATCAGCAGGAGATCGTTAGGAGGGAAAAGCTATGTGGAAAAAAACATTAGGCATTGCTATGATACTGATCAGTATGTCCGTGTCTGCATTTGCGGCGATCCCGCGCGACCAGATGCACATCGGGGGGCTGAAATTGGGCATGACGTTGCAGCAGGTGGCAGCGATGTACGGAACCCCGGTAGCGGATACGAGCGGGACGAAAGCGTCGGGCGGGCTTTATTATATCGCCAATGGTTTGTTTGGTGGCTGGATCGACGGCCAGATCAATGCGTTTGGACAATTTTACTTTGACGAACGAAAGCCGGGTGCAGATCGTGTCGTCGGGACAGGCAACATCCGTTTGGGGATGACCGCTGACGAGGTAGTGCAGCGGCTGGGAAACCCGGATATAAAAGATGGCAATACTTTCTATTACAAATCTGTCGAACACGGTATTACTTGGAGGGAGCATGACATGTTCAATGTTTATTTTACCAATGGCCGTGTAAGCTCTTTTACCATCAACGTTTTCTAAACATAAAAAATTAACGGCGCAGGCAGAAACCTGTGCCGTTTTTTATTGCAAAACGCGACGTATCGGCGACAAAATCAAACAATAATGACAATATGCGTCCAAAACCTCATATAATCGTTATATACGCATTTTCTTTTGCCACTCGACGAATTGCACCAAACGCAATTCAAAACGTTGCCTGCGGACGTTTTATGAAGCCGTTTTTAAAGCCGGGCAAAATGTTTCTTTAAAACAAGGAAATCGGGGTGTTTTCCGGTGTCTGAAGCATCCTTGTATATTCCGGTGTCTGATTTTCGTTTTCTATGATGATGATTGTACGGATATCCCTGTCCTCGTTTTTGGCATCTGTCAATTTCCGCTGGAATATATAATTGCCTTTCAACATGGCCGCCAGACCGTTTTGGTCATCCAGCATGTCTTCCTCGTAAATATATTTATCGTGGTTGTTTTGGACGGTGTTGTCGATAAGGTTCAGGCAGACGATGTTTGGCTCGTTTCGGTTTTCGTCAAGGAAAACCAATAGTTCCGCCGTAAGATTCCCGCTGGTTGCCGTCCATCGTTTTTCCTCGTTTGGCAGGTCGTTGTATTTTTTCAGAAATTCCGTACCGTTTTTCGTCAGCAGGTCGATCGCCAGCTGGTGTTCGGTTTCCGGGATTTTAATGGTCAGTTTGATCGGTTTCATAACAGTTCCTTTCTCGTATTGTTTTAAGTGATGGGTATCGTTTCGTTTATCAGTTCTTTAAAACCGAACCTGTCGCAGAAAAAGAAGCGGATTTTATTGTCCTGGTACAGGGCGACGATGTCGCTGACCGACAACGAGTGGCCCGTGAAAGGCATCGTGAAACGGATCCACGACGGTCGGGCAGGCATATTCCAGAAACGGAAGATTTCTTCCAAGAGATGCGCGGTTTCGGTTTCGCCCGTTTCAAGCTGGAACGCCCCTTTGAAATCGTAATCCTCTATATTGATTCTGCCGTATCCTCGGACCGTCCTGTTGTAGCTTTCAAACCGTTTATAATGGTATTCGTCCCCTCTCTTGAGCTGGAGGATGGCATAGACGATGCCCGCCGTGTCTTCCTTCAATGACTGCAGGGATTGTATTGTCAGGTTTTTCGTATTCATCTCGTTTTCTCCTTTTTGAATTTCTCGTGGACGGATTTTATGTATCCGATGTTTTCCCGCATGGCGTCGTTATACCGGCTTTTCCAGATACCCTGTTGTACCAGCCCGTCTTTGTTGGCGGTAAGCGGTTTGAAAGCCTGGGCAAACCTGTCGTCCAAATGGGGCGGTGACCACATATCGGAACGGCAGATGAAAAGTATGTCCCATGCCGTATCGGTGATATGGCAGGAAGCATAATCAGTGAGTGCTTCCAAATGTTTCGGTTTGCCCGTGCGGTACGAGTCTTTCCGACCGAACCAGCGGTATCTTCCTTTGCAGTCGTTCATAAGGATGGAAAGCCAGTTCCCGCAGTCAAGTTCTTTAATATCTTTCCTGCAGTCGTGGTGGAAATCCACGTTCAGCAGGTTCACCCGTTTTTCGCCCCGTTCCCGAAGTGTCCGCACGATAAGGGGATACGCCCATTTGTGGCTGTCGCACACGCATATATAGGGAACGGATGACATTTGTGTTGCAAAACGGGAGGCAAGGGGGCTGATGCCGATATTTGCCAGCCCGGGGTGTTCCGCATATCGCGAGGCCCAAATATGGTTTTGGAGGGACTCGGAGTATTTCTCATTCGGTATATCGGGGAAATACGTTCCCCGGTATACCGCGTCTGCTTCGACGAAATAATCCCAATCAATGGATAATACATTCAGCATAATATATACCTCGTCAATTCTTTTGTTTTTCTTCCGAGGGGCTGATGATATACCCGTTTCGGATAATGCTGCTTATCATCCAGTCATATCCGCAAAATCCCGCAGACTCTTTCAGCAACCTGTTAGCAGCACGGCTGTTTATCTTGCGGACAGATACGCAGGCCGTCCACCCGTCATCCCAGGAATAAGAATAGTCTTTATTCACAAGCTTTTTGATAGTTTCCTTGGAAAACCCCAGCTCGCTACGGCAACGGATGTATCGTTTTGTTTCCCCTGTCCAATGCCCGTTCCAGCTTCCCCGGTTCGGCATCGTAAGTTCAAATGTAATCATTCTGTCACTCCTTCGTATCTTCGTTCACCCGACCACATGTTATGGTTCTGTCGATAAACCGGTGTGCATCTTTCAGGCTGCTGCCCGTGTAGATGGTTTTATTGTTTTCGATGTTGTTGACGGCATACTCGGTAGCATAGGTGAGACCGCCCGTAATACGGCAAATCGTATATCCTTTATAGGTTTTCAGCATGGTTCTGTGGTTTGCCATGATTATCACTCCTTCGGGTTACATCTCGTGCATTCCGGAATCCCATTCATATCCGGTCTTGTACGGGATCTCATTGCGAAGCTTTTCAAACGCAGGGGCGACAAGTTTTTTGACTTCCTTTTCAAACTCCCGTTTCTGTCCTTCCCCCATATCCCCCTCGTTGTTCTCGGCAACGATGTTCTTCTCCACATAAAACCTGCACTCCACATAGACAGTCATCAGTTTTTTCATAATAATTCTCCTTTCGGTTGGAGGAGGAGGGGCGGATGCCCCTCCTTTTTTTATACATGGTATTCGACTTTTACGAGCCACAGGACGTCAAACTTGCCTTTCGATGTGTCCTTCTTCAAGCGTTCTGCCATCATATGCCATTTCTTCTCTGCGTTTTCGATGGTCTTCAGTGTGGAAGCAGGCCGCAGGTCCGCATGACAGACAGGGCAGGAATTGGATTTAAGGTGTTTTACGGAAATCTTTGAACCGCAGTTCTTGCACCCTACGAAAGAGGAGGTGACGTTGCCGGGGGTATAATGGAGTCTCTCGGATTTTTTGCGGAAATCCTCATAGGCCTCGTTCACCTTTTTTATCAGTTCCTGATGTCCCTTGGTTTTGTTTTCGTGGAAACGCTTGTATTTGACGGCCAGCTGGTCATAATCTCCTCTGTCCAAGTTTTCGATGCGTTTCTGCGCCTCGTCATAACTGTCGCTGATGCCGTTCTCTATCCACCGGATGTGGTTGTACAACCCGCCACCGCTATCGCTTTCCCGTTCGCAAATCTCATCCCATTCATCTTCGACTTTTCTGCGGTTTACGTTCTCTTTGTAGCTTGCATAATGGATTTCGTGCATTTTTTCTCTCCTTTACTCTTCACATTCGGCAACGTCCAGCGTGTCGATTCGGTTGCAGTAGAAATGCCGCAGGTCGGAGGCGACAATACTTTTGTTTTTTGCAAGTTTTTCGGCTTGTTCCGGTGTGTCAGCTTCGATGTAGAAATTACCGCTCATCACGACATCGACCACCACTTCAAATGTTTTCTTCATCGTTTTTTCTCCTCTCTCTGCTCATCCGTCATCGCCCTGTGGGTGCGCGTTTTTGATTTTTTTCGCACCAATGGGGGAACACAGGCTTCAAGCCCGGAGCGCAAGGGGTCACCGTAAATTTTTACGTCTTACAAAAATTTCCGGTGATGCTACTTGCCCCTTGTGCAAAGGGCGGCCTGTGTTACGCTGTTGGGAGAAAAAAAGAAACCCTCCACTCGACCGTGGCCCGGTCTGTGAAGGGCTGCTTCCAAAGCATAATGTTTGTTATAAGGGTTTCAGGTGTGCGAAGTTTGAGTGAGATATAAATGTTTGGCGAAATATTTTTGCGTGATGGCCCTCTCTGCCCATCGGCAATACCGATGCTATCAAGCCCCTTTAAAATACTAAATTATCAAAAATTCGTTTTGCCGCCTCCGCAATCATAGCGTCGTCAGATTTTGCATTTTTTTCCGTGCGGCGCGACATTATCGCCATGACAATGGGTTTGCGATTGGGCGGATAAATCACGGCAATATCATTCCGCGCCCCATAATCGCCTGAACCGCTCTTGTCGATAACTTTCCAACCTTGCGGAGTTTCTGCCTTGATAAGCGTGTCGGTTATGGAATTGTCGCTCATCCAATCAATCAGCAGTTTTTTCTTGTCGTCGCTCAAAATATCGCCGAATATATAGACTTGCAAATTTTTTACCATCTGTCTCGGCGTGCTAGTATCACGATTATCTTTTGGATTGAAAAGATTAAGTTCAGGTTCATTTCGCGCAGGTTTGGTAGTTTTGTCGCCAATATTTTTAAGTGCCACCTTGAAATTTTCCACGCCGCCGATCTCCTGCAAAATTAAATTTGCCGCCGTGTTGTCACTCCACCTGAGCGATGCCGAACAAATTTCCGCCAGCGTCATGCCATCAGCAACATGGTCTTTGGTGATTGGCGCGTAGGACAAAATATCTTCCGCCGAAAACTTACGAATTTCATTCAAATCGGAGGTATTTTTTTGTCTTAGCAATTCTGCAGCCGTAAAAACTTTGTGTGTCGAGCAGTAGGAAAAACGCGTATCAGGTTTGTAGCAAATTTTTTTTCCATTCTCCATGTCAACGGCGTAAACACCAATCACGGCGTTATATTTATTTTCCAGATCAGCAAGATTTAATTTCTGCCGCGCTTGACAATCCTGAAGGCAGAAAACCATCAAGCCACAGATTATCAAAAACAAAAAACAAAATTTCTTCATAATAACCTCCTACTATCTGTTGAACGACCCGCCAAATTCAACGGGTCGTATTGGCTCAATAGAGCGTGATCATCAGCAATTAGCACTCTTATTGCCATTACTAATACATCACTTCATACAATCAAAGATGCAGTCACTTGCACTTGTCAACAAAAATTGGACACAAAACTAAAAAAATCAGGCATAAAAAACGAATCGATGTACAAGATTCATCAACTTTTCTGACATCCTTCAAGCTTGTTAGACAAACCATGCCATCGATAATGCAGACGAGATCAGCAGATGGGCGTGTGACGTTCCCGATACTGCTTCGGCGTCAGGTAGCCTAAGGAATAGGCTGGCCTCTGTTCATTGAAGAAAAGAATGTAGTCATCCACCTCCTCCTTGACCGGTTTCTCGCCGGTCACATGCAAGTCCATGAACAGCTCCGCCTTGATCCATCCATTGATGGACTCCATAGCGGCATTGTCTGTGGGGGTCCCGGCACGTGACATGGATCGGGTGATGCCGTACATGGGCAATAGCTCGTTGTAGGCTTTGGAGGCGTAGACCGATCCCTGGTCAGAATGGAGAACCATTTGGTGCTCCGGATGCCGTTTTTGCCACTCAATCAGATTTTCCAGTCCGCTGATGTAAGTCATGCGATCACCGCGTTTTGCAGAGAGGGAATGACTGACAATCTCATTGTTCCATAGATCCATATAAAGAGTCAGTTCATGGTAGATGCCTTTCACATAAAAAGCGGTCATATCACTCACGATGCACTGCATTGGCCCATCGATCTGCATTTCAGACATGAGCAGGTTGGGAAATATCCGCGCTGGATCGCCAGCCTTCTTGTACCTGTAGTGCTTGGATTTGCTCTTGATTCCCGCAATCCTACAGCATTTGTGGGCATAGGGATCGGACAGGACAATCTCTTTGTCCAACCGTATCTTGGCGTTCAGCCAGCGATAGCCGTGCGATGGATACTTCCAATGGTACTCCTGGAACAGCAGGACGTTGCTCAAAAGGCGCTTTTCTTTGCCCGACGGCTGAGAAAGATGTTTTTTCCAAGCGTAGAAACTGCTC
>JAFQZL010000019.1 GCA_017405945.1 Acidaminococcaceae bacterium | reverse complement strand
CAACAGCAACGGCTTCTACTATGAAGGCAGTCTGCGCGCCGGCCGTACGAAATCCGATTACAGTTCACAGTTTTCGCCGGCAGCCCATGTCGACTATGACAGCAGCGCTACGTATTGGGCGGCGCATCTGGGCGCGGGCAAGCTGGTGGACATCGGCCACGACAACACGATGGACATTTACGGGAAATATTTCTACAGCCATACGGGCAGCGACAGCGCCATGATCCACATTAACGGCCAGGACGACGCGGAAATGAATTTCGATTCGGTGAACAGTCACCGTCTGCGTGTAGGCGCCAGGCTGATCCACGCACTGAACGAGAAAAATAAGATTTACGGCGGACTGGGGTACCAGTATGAATTCAGCGGGGATGCACGGGCGACCTACCGCGGCGAAGGAACACCGAGCCCGGGAGTGAAAGGCAGCAGCGGCCTGATCGAACTGGGCTGGCAGGTTACACCCGGCAAGGGCCCCATGGCGATCGACTTCGGCGTAACGGGCTGGGTCGGCAAGCAGCGCGGCGTTACGGCAAACCTGCAGGCCTGCTGGACGTTCTGATAGCTTTAACAAGATTGAAAACGGTTGTATTGCCGTTTCTGCAGCGCAACCGTTTTCCTGTAAATTCTTTAAACTGTTTTCTGACTGAGGTATTTAAGGGAAACACAACGTACCATGGATACAGAGAAAACAAGTAATACTAAGCAATATACCGTCTTTTATCCTTCGCCTGTAAAGCTTAATACACCTTTGGCAGGAGTAAAAATGGATTTCAATTACGGTGCGCGTGTGGTGGTTCCGGCAGGCAATTATCATGTGCGGCTTACCGATATTGACACAGATTCCATTTTATACGATGCAGACGTTTCCAATGCAATGATCACCAGTACGAAAAAGTTTTTCATCAATTTTTGCGTCGAGATTTGGAAAGACGGAAAGCTTGCGCTGGTTCACAATCTTGATCTGAAAGATAAGGTTGTCCATATCCAGTTCCCTGTGGGAACCATAGGTGACATTATGGCATGGTTTCCCTATGTGGAAGAGTTTCGCAAAAAACACGGATGCAAAACATACTGCTCCATGAGCCCGAAAATTGCGGAACTTTTCAGGCCGGCATATCCGGACATAACTTTTATTGCTCCTGAAACCGAACCGGACAACTGCTACGCGACGTATTATCTGGGAATTTTCTTTCCTGCCGATGACCGCATTCATCAGCCCGCCGATTTCCGCGTTATCGGGCTCCAGCTTAACATTCCCTATATCCTGGGCCTTGACGTGGTAGAACGGAGGCCTGTACTGACGCCTTCGAAAGAACGAAAAATAAAGGAGCCTTATGTTTGTATTGCGGTACAGGCCCGGAGCCAGGCAAAATATTGGAACAATCCCCGGGGCTGGGTAGAGACTGTGGATTATTTAAAAGAACTGGGATACCGGGTTCTTTGTATAGATAAGGATAAGTATTACGGATATGGGAGGCATTGGAATACAATACCTTACGGATGCGAAGATTTTACCGGTGATTTACCGTTACAGGAACGGGTGGATCTTTTAGGCCATGCAGATTTTTTTGTCGGACTGTCGAGCGGACTTTCCTGGCTGGCCTGGGGTTCAGGGACACCGGTCGTTATGATTTCAGGTTTTACACTACCCTACAATGAGTTTTATACGCCATACCGCGTTATAAATTTTCACGTTTGCAACGGTTGCTGGACGGACAGCAGTGAAGAATTTGTCCATGCCGATTTTGGCTGGTGCCCGCGGCATAAGAACACGGAACGGGAATTTGAATGTACGCGTTATATCAGTTCAGGCCAGGTCTGCCGGACGATCCGGCGTCTGATGGATGATTACGGGCTTGATCCCAAGGCCGGAAAAACAAGGAGGCGGTACAGTGGACAATAAACAGCCTGTGAAGGAATCTTCTTTGTTCTTTAATCCGCCTCAGGTGCCCACGGTGAAAACGCCTGTACGGGGGCTGCGTTTTGATTTTAATCAGGGACTGCGGGTGTTGGTGCCCAAAGGGAACTATTTCATCCGGTTTATTGACCGGGATGCAGCGCTGTCTGTGTATGAGTCGGCTGCTTCAGGAGTGCTTGCTTCCAGCGCAAAACGGTATTTTGTAAATTTCCGCCTGGAAGTTTACGAGATGCCGGACGCCGGGGAACGGAAGGGAGATAAATCAAAAGAAGGAGGCAGAAAGCCGACGCTCGTCTTTGCGCATGATTATAAAGCGGAAGGCAGGCCCGTGATGATTCGGTTTGCCGGGCAGGAAAAAAGCAATGTTTTTGCCTGGATCCCTTACGCAGAGGCTTTTCGCAAAAAACACCGCTGCAGACTGTATGTGCGTCTTGATGATGAATACATTGATGTCCTGCAGAAGGGTTATCCCAAAATTCGGTTCCTGGGAGCGGACGAAAAGGACCCGGAAGATTGTTACGCAACATATTATGTGGATCTTTCAGCACCGGAAGATAACCGTCTGCAGCCTGTTGACTGGCGTGTGGTTGGCATTCAGTCATATTGCGCCTGCCTTTTAGGTGTGGATGACGGGGAAACGCGGCCCCGTATTCTTCCGTCGGACAGGACCGGGGAAAACCGGCCTGAAGAACCGTATGTCTGTATTGCCGTGCAGGCGGGAACCCAGCGCGGAAACTGGAACAACGCCCAAGGTTGGATAGATACGGTGGCTTATCTGAAAAGTCTCGGTTACCGCGTGCTTTGTATCGACCGCGAGCGGATAACAGAGAACGGCCTTTTCGGTAACACGATTCCTTTTGGCGCGGAAGATTTCACCGGAGAGAGACCTTTGCAGGAACGTGTCGATTTGATTGCCGGGGCCAGGTTTTTCATAGGAGTTGCCTGTGAGCTTTCCTGGCTTGCCTGGGGGACCGGCGTGCCTGTGATACTGATCACAGGAGCTACGGCGCCGGGTACGGAGTTTAAAACGCCGTACCGCGTGCAGCAGTTCCATACCTGTAACAGCTGCGTCAATGAGCAGCGCAACGAACATATAAATGATGCTTCCGACGCGTGTCCGCATTACCATGACGCCGACCGGGAGTTTGAGTGTACGCGGTGCATCACCCCCGGTTCTGTCAGAAATGTTATCGGGCGGCTGCGCTCGGATTTGTCAGTGTAATTCAAAGTGGATGCAGTGAGACAGTATATTGTTTTGCTGGTTTAGCAATAAATTTTATTATTTGCTAAATTATATTTTAGAATTGGATTTTATAAGTTGTTCAATATTTTAATCAGGGAGGGTTGATGACATGGTAAAGAAAAATGTAAAAGCCCGGAAACGTCTGGCAAAGTTAGTGCTGGCAGCGCTGCTGTGCAGCGGATGGGCGCAGTCTTTTAGTCTGTCTGTTGCAGAAGCAGCGTATCCGCCTAATGAAGCCAATCTGGGGTTTGCTACGGTTTCGAAAACCGGCGGGGAATCTTTTGATGTTACCACATCCGATGCTAATACGCTTGGCAATACCTATATGAGAATTAATACGAGCGACAGGCAGTACCTGCTGAAAGGAAACGGATTGTATGAAGCCAAAGCCAAACAGGGAACTATCACAAGCAGCGATGACAACGGTGCGTTATTGAGCACTTCGGCTGACGGATATACCGTTACCGTTTCGAAAGATGGTTTGTGGGGCGGTGTCTATGGCGCCTGGCTTAATTCCTCCGAAGCATCAACAGTGGGCGGCGATACTGGCAACAAGGTCGAATTTGAGGCCGGCTATGCAAATAAGGTTATTGGCGGACGGGGGCAAATCGGGACAGTTAAAGGAAATACCGTTGTTATCAGCGGCGGGGCCACTGCCCAGGCCTTTGGCGGTCAGGTCTATGAAGGAAATGCGGAAGGAAACACCGTTCAGATCACGGGCGGAGAAGTTGGCGGTCGGCCAATATGTATGTATACATCCGGAGGTATTACCTGGCCGTACTATAGTGGCGGAAAGCTCGTGCCTCAGAATCGTATATCCGCTTCAATTGAAGACAGTTGGGATGATTTCGATTCGTCTATAATTGCGGGGGGCTATTCGTATTCCGGCAACGCAGTTAATAATGCAGTTGTTTTTGATGGGGGGACAGTGATAGCTATTGACGAGTCACAGTATCTTGGCGGCAGAAATTCTGTCACAGGCAGTGAAATTGCCGGTGGTTATTCGGTGTATGGGACAGCTGTGGGTAATACGGTGACGATTGGCAGCAATGCAAAGGCAGATTTGCCTATTGTTTATGGTGGAGTGGGAAAAACAGAAGCCAGTGGGAATACCGTTACAGTCAAAAGCCGTGATATAAAAGACGGAATGTTTATCGGCGGCGCTGCTGATTCAAAGGTGAATGATAATACGGTAAACATCCTCGCCTCAGTGAATTCCAGCATTTTGTTCGGCTCGATGGACCTGGATTTCAGGATGGTGAGCGGCGCCTCCGGTAATACCCTGAATGTGGCGGCGAAAAATGTATCTTCTTACGTGGTGGCAGGTTTTCAGAATATGAACTTCTACCTGCCCGATGATATCGCCAACGGCGACACCATGCTCACGATTAAATCTCCAAAAACATACAATGAATTTATTAGCCGTTTTGGATATTATGGTTATGCAAGAATGGTACAAGGAATCAAGTATGGCAAAGTGCTTGTTGATAGTGACATAGATGCGGACGGAAACATTCTGGCAAAACCCCTTCCTACCGATCTGACGGGCGTAACTTTCGGGGTGGCGGCATTAAGCGGTGTGAACCTGCAAAAAGGAGACACAGTTAACCTGATTGTAGATGAAAACGGCCTGACCACGGCCGAAGACGGCTTGAAGACCGTGGACAGTTCCAAACTGGCCGATGCTACGTTCCTTACAGCGAACAACCTGGCAACCGATAAAAAATATGAACTGAGCATCAGCAAGAAAGATGATACTACCATCATCACTACGGTTGAGGATGTAAAAGAAGTAACACCGGATCCGGAACCCGAGCCGGAACCGGAACCGAAACCCGAACCTACTCCCACACCGGAACCGAAGCCGGAACCGAAACCGGAGCCCAAACCCGATCCT
>JAFQZL010000018.1 GCA_017405945.1 Acidaminococcaceae bacterium | reverse complement strand
TCATTTCCTTACTGTTACCGCCTGTCTGCGCCCTGATCGGTATGCTGATGTTAGGTAACCTGTATAAGGAAGCCGGCTGCCTGGACCGTCTGAGCGACACTGCCCAGAACGCACTGATGAACATCGTAACGATTTTCCTGTCCGTTGGTACCGGTCTGACCATGGAAGCTGATAAATTCCTGCGTTATCAGACCATCCTGATCATCTGCTTAGGTCTGGTTGCTTTCGCAGCCGGTACTGCACTGGGTTGTCTCTTTGGTCAGGTTATGAAGATCACTTCCGGTGGCAAGGTTAATCCGCTGATCGGTTCCGCGGGCGTATCCGCAGTTCCGATGGCTGCCCGTGTATCCCAGGTTGTAGGTCAGAAGGCTAATCCTTCCAACTTCCTGCTGATGCACGCTATGGGCCCCAACGTAGCAGGCGTTATCGGTACCGCTGTAGCAGCGGGTACCATGCTGGCTATGATCGGACCTGCCGGCAAATAATATTTGCGGCAAGTAGCCTTTAGTACCTTAAGCCTGTTTCTGAATGTGCATACCATTCATTCGGAACAGGCTTTTTTAAAGAAATTTGTATCTGCCCCAAAAGGGTATTGACAAATGGAAAAGTTTGTCGGGAAAAGACGTTAGTCTTTTTCAATGAAAACTTGTTTTCAAAAAAACAGGCGTTAATATGGCTTATGTACTTTAAAAATCTGAAGAGTAGTGCTATAATAATGCCATGAACTTTGAGAATTACATAGTGTATATTAAGCGTACGGAACACTGCCCGCTGCGTATTAGGCCGTACGCTCGATATAAATTTTAAAAGAGGAGGAGTTATATAATGGCTCAGTCCACAAAGTGTCTCATTCTGTTAGCCGTAATTGCCTTATTCTTCATTACTGAAATCATTCCTCTGGCAGTTACTGCTATGGCTGGCTCTATTGCCTGCGGCCTGCTGGGATTTATCCCTGCAAAACAGGTATTTAGCGGCCTGTCCAACTCCACCGTTGTTCTGTTCGCCGGCATGTTCGTTGTAGGCGCTGCTATGTTCTACACCGGCCTGGCCCAGAAAATCGGTGCTACGGTTGTTAAACTCACCGGTACCGGTGAAAACAGCCTGATGATCGGTATCATGCTGGTTGGCGCGGGGTTATCCTCCGTTCTGTCCAACACTGGTACGGCTGCCTGCTTACTGCCTGTAGTATTGGGCGTGTGCGCAGCAGCAAAGATCCCTGCTTCTACCGAACTGATGCCTCTGGCATTCGCCTGCGGCCTCGGCGGTATCATCACCCTGGTAGGTACGCCTCCTAACATCATCGCTTCCGGCGCTCTGGAACAGGCCGGCTTCCGTCCTTTCGGATTCTTTGAATTCGCGAAGATCGGTATCCCCCTGACCCTGGCAGGCCTGATTTACATGATGTTCATCGGCAAACACCTGCTCCCGAAACGTCAGATTTCCGAAGATACGGAAGTTGAACAGGAAATCGAAGCTAACGAAACTTCTTCCAGCAAGATGGTTGTTTCCGGCGTTATCCTGTTAGCCGTAGTTCTGACCATGGCTCTGGGTATCAAAGGTATCACCCTGGAAATGGCTGCCATCACCGGCGCTATCGTTGCTGTACTGACCGGCTGCTTAACTGAAAAACAGGCTTATGCCTCCATCGACTGGGTAACCATTTTCCTGTTCGCTGGCATGATGCCTGTATCCTCTGCTATGAGCAAGACCGGCGCCGGCAAAGTTATCGCTGAATGGGCAGTTGGTCTGATGGGCGGTTCTCCGTCTCCTCTGATCGTGACTGCTGTACTGTTTATCCTGTCCTGCGGTCTGACCCAGTTCATGTCCAACACGGCATCCGCAGCTCTGTTGTGCCCGATCGGTATCGCTATCTCCAAACAGCTGGGCGCTGACCCGTCCGCAGTTCTGATGGCTATCGCCGTTGCAGCATCCTGCGCATTCGCTACCCCGGTAGGCACGCCTCCGAATACCCTGGTATTAGGTCCTGGCGGCTTCAAATTCATGGACTACGTAAAAGCAGGTACCGGCTTGGTAATCGTTTGCTTTGTTCTGTGTCTGATTCTGATTCCTATGTTCTGGCCTTTCTTCCCCGGCAAATAATTTTCTGGGAAAATTTGTTAGTTACATAGTGATTTAACTAAAAACGGACAGGCCCGGCAAACCGGGTCTGTCCTATCAGTATTTTTAATTTTTTGTTCCCTGCCGGTTAGGGCGGTGTTCCGGATTTATCCGGAGCCGGCTCGGACATAAAATATAAAAAATATTGAAGAAAAGCTTGTCAATTCATAAAAAATAAGCTATAATAGCCGAGTAAGTTGCCTTTGCGGCAATGTAACGGAGTGGTACTCAAGCTGGCTGAAGAGGACGGTTTGCTAAATCGTTAGGGGTCGCAAGGCTCGCCCGAGTTCGAATCTCGGCCACTCCGCCATATTTCTGGCATACAAGCATCTGGTGAAAAACCGGATGCTTATTTTTTTGTCGGTATTTCAAGACCACATAAAGGACGCTGGGAATCATAAAGGTGTAATTTCCAGTTAACGCTAAAACCTTTATATGTTATAATTTAAAATAAAAGCCAGATATGTTATAACCAATAATCATCAGTCATAATTGACAGGAGGAAACTGTTATGAACTCCTTTATTTCCTTTAACGGTACATCCAACAAATATCCGTCACGCCGCAGTGTAGTGTACGGAAAGAACGGCATGGTCTGCACATCTCAGGCCCTGGCGGCGCAGGCCGGGCTCGATGTATTGAAGAAGGGCGGCAACGCCATTGATGCGGCTATTACCACAGCAATCTGCCTTACAGTGCTGGAACCGCCGAGCAACGGTATAGGCAGCGACCTTTTTGCATTGGTCTGGCATAAAGGAAAACTGTACGGGTTAAATGGCAGCGGTCCGGCCCCCATGGCGCTTACAAGAGAAAAAGTGCTGGAAAAACTGCGTGCGGAAAACCGGGCAAAGGTTGATTATACGGACAGCGGTGAAATCCTGGACCTGTCCGCCTCGGACATGCCGGAGCGCGGCTGGGAACCGGTGACGGTTCCCGGAGCGCCTGCTTCATGGAAAGCGCTTCACGAACGTTTTGGCGCAGCGGAGTTTGATTCCCTTTTTGAAGCTGCGATCCGGTACGCGGAAGAGGGCTATCCCCTGCAGCCGGTTTGCAGTATGCTGTGGAAGAAAAATGCTCCCAAAGTTTCCGGACTGAAAAATGACAGGAAGTATCTCTCCATGCTGGAGACATTTTTTAATAAAGAACTGGACCCGGGAAGTGTCATGAAGCTTCCGGAAATGGGAAAAACATTACGCAGCCTGGCTGAAAGCAACTGTGACAGTTTTTACACAGGCGATATTGCCCGGGAAATAATCCGTTTCTCCCGTGAGACCGGAGGTTATCTGACCGAAGCAGATTTAATGAATTACAAGCCGGAATGGGTAGAACCCATCTCGCTGAATTACCGTGGCTATAACGTGTGTGAAATCCCGCCTAACGGACATGGCCTGGTCGTTCTGATGACGCTGAACATTCTGCAGCAGTTATCTTATCGGGAAAAGGAAAATCCGGAAACGGTGCATAAGCAGCTGGAAGCCATGAAGATTGGCTTTACGGACGGGAAAATGTATATTGCGGATCCCCGTTACATGAAAGCAAGCGTAGATTATTTTCTCAGTGAAGAATACGGGAAAAAACGTGCGGGAGAAATAGGCGCCGAAGCAATTCTTCCCAGGCCGGTAGATTTGAATTGCGGCGGCACCGTTTATCTCTGTACGGCAGATAAAGAAGGGAACATGGTGTCGCTGATTCAGAGTCATTTCAATAATTTCGGCTCCAAACTGTCCGTGCCGGGCACCGGTATCCTGCTGAATAACAGGGGAAAAAATTTCAGTCTGGACCCGGAACATGATAACTGCCTGGCGCCGGGCAAAAAACCCTACCACACCATTATCCCCGGATTTTTAATGAAGGACGGAGAACCGGTAGGTCCCTTTGGCGTCATGGGAGCTTTTATGCAGCCCCAGGGGCAGGTACAGGTCGTCAATAATCTGGTTGACTTCGGGTTAAATCCCCAGGAAGCGCTGGACGCGCCCCGCTGGCAATGGACAGGCGGAAAAACCGTGGAAGTGGAAGCCTCTTTTGATAAAAGGATTGTGGAAGACCTGAAACAGCGGGGGCATGACATCAAAGTTATGGAAGAATTTACTTCTTTTGGCAGGGGACAGATCATTGTCCGTCAGCCGGACGGCGTTTACGCAGCAGCCACCGAGCCCCGCGCCGACGGCGTTGTTGCCGCATGGTAAGACTTTATGATATAATATATAATTAAAATATATTACACAGGAGTCTGCAAATGTTTATTGATAAAGCAAGAATTTATGTGGAAGCAGGTAACGGCGGCGATGGTATGAGCAGCTTCCGCCGGGAGAAGTTTGTAGAGAAAGGCGGTCCCAACGGCGGTAACGGCGGCCGGGGCGGCAACGTGATCTTGCGGGCGGATATCAGCCTGAACACGTTGATTGATTTCAGGTATAAACGTAAATTCATAGCGAAGAGCGGTGACAGGGGCGGCGTTTCCAATATGACCGGACACCGGGGGGAAGATGTAATCATTAAGGTTCCCCTGGGTACTGTAGTGCGGGATGACGAAACGAATATCATGATCGCGGACCTGACGGAAGACGGACAGGAATTCGTGGCGGCAAAAGGCGGCCGGGGCGGCAAGGGGAATGCCTGCTACGCCACCAGCACCAAACGGGCTCCGACCTTTGCGGAAAAAGGGGAACCGGGAACCAAAGGCTGGCTGCGGCTGGAGCTGAAACTGCTGGCGGATGTGGGCCTGGTTGGCTATCCCAGCGTGGGCAAGTCCAGTATCATCTCCCGGGTGAGCGCGGCAAAACCGGAAATCGCAGCCTATCATTTTACCACACTGACTCCCGTGCTGGGAGTTGTGCGTCTGAATGAAGAACAGAGCTTTGTGCTGGCGGACATTCCGGGGCTGATTGAAGGCGCCGCGGAAGGCGTTGGCCTGGGACACGATTTCCTGCGTCACATTGAACGGACCAAGGTGCTGCTTCATGTAGTGGACGTGTCTGGCTGCGAGGGGCGGGATCCCATTGAAGATTTTGAGAAGATCAATCATGAGCTGGAAGCCTACAGCGCAAAACTGGCCCGCCGCAAACAGCTGGTGGTAGCCAACAAGATGGACCTGCCGGACAGCGCGGATAATTTTGTTATATTAAAAGAATATGTTGAAGAAAAAGGCTATGAGATTATGCCGGTCTCCGCAGCCACAGGGGAAGGCCTGCAGGAACTGATGTGGAAAGCCTGGGAAATGACACGGCAGTATGTGGCGGAGCCGGAAGAGGAAATCGGAGTTGTCGAAGAAGGCGATCCGGACAGCTTTGAAATCATCCGGGGCGCCGAGGATGCCGATTTTGAAGTAAAAGGCAAGAACATCGAGCGCCTGGTAGCCATGACGAATTTTGATAATTCGGAAGCGCTGTACCGGTTCCAGCTGATCTGGAAACGCCTGAAAATTGAAGAAGCACTGCTGGAGGCAGGCATCCAGGAAGGACAGACTGTGCGGATTCTGGATATGGTGTTTAACTATCAGAAGAGCAAATGGGCTGACCGGGAATAAGGCAATATGTGCCTGAGGGGAAGTGTGTGTAATGATTCGTAACCGGAAAGATCTGGCAAAAGTAAAACGCATTGTTGTAAAGGTGGGTACCAGCACCATTACCTATCCCAATTGCAGCCGTAATTTCGCCCGGATGGATCACCTGTGCCGGGAACTGGCGGACCTGCACAACCAGGGTCTGGAAGTGATCCTGGTGACCAGTGGCGCCGTGGCGGTCGGGTCGGAACGGCTGGGACTGAAGGAAAAACCAAAGACTATCCCGGGCAAGCAGGCAGCGGCAGCAGTGGGGCAGGGCATCCTGATGAATACCTATGAAAAGTTGTTTGCCGAATACGGGCAGATTGTGGCCCAGGTGCTGCTGACCCGGACGGAGGTGCTGGACCGGCACCGCTATACCAATTCACGCAATACCTTTATGGAACTGTTAAAACAGGGTGTCATCCCCATTGTCAATGAAAATGACGTTGTGGCCCTGGATGACCTGAAGATTGGTGATAACGACAATATGTCCGCCCTGGTGGCGGGCATCGTGGATGCGGATCTGGACATATTGCTCAGTGATATAGACGGGCTGTACACAGCCAACCCCAAAACCCATCCGGATGCAAAGCTTGTGTATGAGGTGAGGGAGATCACACCGGAAGTGGAAGCCAGCGCCGGGGCAGCAGGCAGCGGCTTTGGCACCGGCGGCATGTTTACCAAGATCCAGGCGGCAAAAGCGGCAACCAGTTCCGGAATCAGCATGATCATCGCGTCGGGAACGGAACCAAACGCGATTACACGAATTCTACAGGGAGAACAGTTAGGAACCTTGTTTATTTCCCGGGAAAACCGTCTGCAGTTCCGCAAACGCTGGCTGGCTTTCGGCTCCCGCATTGAAGGATCCCTGCTGGTTGACGCAGGCTGCGCGAAAGCGATCCGCCGGCCGGGAGGCAGCAGCATCCTGCCTGCCGGAATAAAGGAAGTCTCCGGTGAATTCGAGGCCGGGCATACTGTCAGCGTAAGGGATGAAGACGGTAATGAACTGGCCCGTGGGCTCACCCATTATTCTTCCCGGGAACTGGAAAAGATTAAGGGACATAAGAGCAGCGAGATTGTAAGCATTTTAGGCGAGAAGACCTATGATGAAGTCATCCACCGGGATGACCTTGTGATATTGTGAGAAAAGAAGGTGCGAAGATGACGATACGGGAACAGGCGACGGAAGCTGCGGCAGCGGCAAGAAAGCTGGCTGCGGTTTCACCGGTAATCAAAAACAAAGCCCTGGAAGCCATGGCAGACGCCTTGCTGGCAGAGCAGGAAGAAATTCTGGAAGCCAATTCCAGGGATATGGAAGCCGGGAAAGCGAAAGGTTTGAAAGAATCTCTGCTGGACCGGTTGCTGCTGACTCCGGCCCGGCTGGCGGATATGGCGGAAGGCCTGCGCCAGGTAGCGGCGCTGAAAGATCCTGTAGGGGAAATCATCGGCGGCAGCACATTGCCTAACGGGCTGACGATTACCAAAATCCGGGTGCCCCTGGGTGTAATCGGCATCATTTACGAAGCCCGGCCCAATGTGACCGCGGACGCGATCGGCCTGTGCATGAAGAGCGGTAATGCGGTAATCCTGAAAGGCGGCAGTGAAGCCATTCATTCCAATACGAAAATTGCTGATGTCCTGCGGAAGGCTGCAGAGCAGTCCGGCATTCCCGCAGGCAGCATCCAGTTCATCACCAGCACGGATCATGCGGCGGTACAGGAACTGATCACCCTGAACGGGCTGGTAGATGTGGTGATCCCCCGGGGCAGCGGGCGGCTGATTCAGGCTGTAGTAGGAAATGCCAGTGTGCCGGTGATTGAAACCGGTGTAGGCGTATGCCATACCTTTGTGGATGCCGGTGCGGACTATGCCCGGGCCGAACCGATTCTGGTCAATGCCAAGACCCAGCGCCCGGCGGCCTGCAATGCCATGGAAACGTTATTGGTTCATAAAGACGCGGTGCAGGATTTCCTGCCCCATATGCTGCAGGTATTCAAAGAGAACGGTGTGCAGATCATCGGCGATGAAACCGTTTGCAGTCTGGACGCTGACGCTGTTCCTGCCACAGAAGAAGACTGGGCCACAGAGTACGGCGATCTGCGCCTCTCTGTAAAAGTTGTGGCCGGCCTGGACGAGGCCCTGGACCATATTGCCCGTTACGGGACCAGACACAGTGAAGCAATCCTGACCCGTAATTACGCCAACGCCCGCAAGTTCCAGCAGATGGTAGACGCGGCCTGTGTATATGTGAATACAACAACCCGTTATTCTGACGGTTTCCAATTCGGATTTGGCGCGGAAATCGGCATCAGTTCCCAGAAACTGCACGCCCGGGGCCCCATGGCCCTTCCGGAATTAACAACCTATAAATATCTGATCAGCGGAGACGGACAGGTTCGCCCATGATTCCCATCATTCTGGAAAAGCAGAAGAATATCCGCGACCTGGGTGGCACCGTTACCCTGGACGGACGCACCATAAAGCGCAATAAGCTGATTCGCAGCGGGCGCTTAAGCGAGCTCAGCGCCGCTGACGCCACGTACCTGCTGGGAACCTGCCGGGTCCGTACGGTTGTGGATCTGCGTAGCGCCAAAGAAAGTGAAGAACGTCCGGATCCCCGGTGGGGGATTGCAGATTACTCACGTATTCCCCTGTTAAGCGACGATCAGATGGGCTTTGGGGCTTTTGCCGGCACAGCACAGAAAAAGATCAGCGTACTCGATACTCTGATCAATATGACCAGTGGGCCGGCCTGCACACCGCAACAGTATCTTCAGGATATTTATCGTAAATTCATCACAACGAAGCAGGCCCAGCACGCCACACGCCGTTTTTTTGAGCTGTTGCTGATCCGGGAGACCGGCGCGCTGTTGTATCATTGCAACGGCGGCAAAGACCGTACCGGGATCATTACAGTATTTCTGCTGACCGCGCTGAACGTTTCCTGGGATATCATTGCGGCGGATTACATGGAAACCAATACCGTGGTGGAGCCCTGGCTGGAACTGAAGCTGGAGAATCTTCCGGAAAAGTACCGGAATGAGCAGGCAAAAGCGGTGCTGCGCATGATGTACCTGGCGGATGCAGACTGCCTGCAGACCGCGCACGATGAAATGTGCAGCCTGGGGGGATCGCCTCTGGGTTATTTAAAACAGGTGACAGGAATTACCGGCGCGACCCTGGAGGAGCTGCAAAACCGCCTGCTGAAATGAGGGTACACGGATTGATTCGTATGCAAATTTATTGAGCCGGTGTTTCCTGAAAGGAAGTTCATAAGCAAAAATAATAGTAGTAATTATGAAATTTTATTATTCCTAACATAAAAATGTCATAATTATAAATTACAATATAGCCATAAAGAAACCGGTAAAACATAAATTATCGTAAAGATACATGATGAAGCAATACGGGAGAGTGATTACCATGTTGAAGTTTATTAAGAACAATCTGTATGCCCTTTTATTTTTGGCAGTGTTGATTGGGGCCTGCTTCGGAGGCTACAAATACTACCAGAGTCAGAAAGCGGCTAAAACAGAAACCGTAAGAACTGCTTCTGTGGAATACGGCAACCTGCAGAAGAGTGTTTCGGCTACCGGCAGCCTCAGCGCGCTGGACAACGTGGATATCAGCTCCAAAATCACAGGACGTATCATAGAAGTGCTGGTGGCGGAAAATGATCACGTAACCGCCGGACAGCTGCTGCTGCGTCTGGACGATTCGTCCCTGAAAGCGACGCAGGAACAGCGGGAAGCTACCCTGAATGAAGCCACGCTGACCCTGAACCGGTATGCCGCGCTTTTGAACAAAGGCGCTATCTCGCAGCAGCAATATGATAATGCCATGATGAACTACAGGGTGGCCAAGGCGGCCCACGAACAGGCTGTGTCGAATACCAACGATACGTACATATACTCTCCTATCGACGGATATGTAATCGGCAAGCCTACCCCGGTCGGCCAGACCATCAGCTCCGGTATCAGCTCGCCCCAGGTTATCATGTCCATTGCCAACCTGGACAAGATGCAGATAGAGACTCTGGTGGATGAGTCGGATATCGGGCAAATCAAGGTAGGTCAGAAAGTTGAGTTCACGGTAGATTCCTATCCGGAAGAGACCTTTGAAGGCGTGGTGCGGCTGATTTCCCGCAGCGCTACCACCACGAACAATGTAGTTTACTATAAAGTGTATGTGGATGTTACCAATTCCAAAAACAAGCTGTTCCCCACCATGACGGCCCGGGCCAACATTATCATCAGCGAGGCCGGCGACGTGCTGATGGTTCCCCAGAATTGCATCTTCTATGACGGCGGCCGTAAGTACGTGAAGAAATACGACCCGAAGACCAAACAGGAAACGGAAATCGATGTGGAAGTGGGCATGACCGGCGACGACAGTGTAGCCGTCAAGAGCAATCAGCTGCGTCAGGGTGACAAGCTTTTGGTAAAAACGCTGAAAGCAAAACAGACCAATAACAATATGCGCCCGCCGCGTATGTAAAGCGAATAAAGCGCAAACGATAAAGGCAGTGATTATATAATCGGTGCAGTCAGCACAGCTTACGCAGGCACAGCACAGGAAAGCAGGGATGAGCATGGCAGATGTCATTGTATTGGAAGATATTGTAAAACAGTTTACCATGGGCGATACCATTCTGCAGGCGCTGGATCATGTGAACTTCAGCGTGGAAGAAGGGGATTTTGTGGCCATCATGGGACCTTCCGGCAGCGGCAAATCCACCATGATGAATATTCTGGGCTGTCTGGACCGTCCCACTTCCGGCAAGTATTATCTGGACGGGAAAGAAGTGGCGGGGCTGAGCGATGACGAGCTGGCCCGCACCCGAAACGCCAAAATCGGGTTTGTGTTCCAGAATTTTAATCTGCTTTCCAAAATTTCGGCCCAGCAGAACGTGGCCCTGCCGCTGGTGTATGCGGGTGTTCCGGAAGAAGAACGGATGGAGCGTGCCAGGAAAGCTCTGGAAGATGTAGGGCTGGGGGACCGTATCGGGCATAAGCCCAATGAACTGTCCGGCGGGCAGCGGCAGCGGGTAGCCATTGCCCGGGCGCTGATCAACAACCCGGCTATTGTGATGGCGGACGAGCCCACCGGTAACCTGGATACCAAATCCAGTTATGAAATTATGGAAATTTTTAAAAAGCTGAATGCCATGGGCAAGACCATCGTCATGGTCACCCATGAGCCGGATATCGGGCAGCAGACCAAACGCATCCTGGTAATGCGGGACGGTCACCTGAACAGTGACGAAAGGCTGGTACACGATTATGTTCAATGAGTCAATCAAGATGGCCATTGACGGCATGATATCCAACAAGCTGCGTACGCTGCTGACGCTGCTGGGTATCATTATCGGCGTGGGCGCTGTTATCGCCATGGTCAGCCTGGGCTTTGGGGTCAAGGAACAGATCAAAGACAATATTTCCCGACTGGGCAGCAATCTGCTCATTGTCCAGTCCGGCGGAAGAACGGCTACCGGGGCCCGCATCCAGGCAGGCAGCGGGGCGCGCCTGACCGATGACGATGCCAAAGCCATTGAGAAGAATATTGACGGAATCAAACATGTAGCGCCTATGGTTTCCCGCGGCTACCAGCTGGTGGTGGGCAATCAGAACTGGACGACCAACGTGCAGGGCTCTACCCCTAACATTATTGATATCCGTGACTATACGGTAGAGGAAGGCCGTAACATAAATGACCATGACATGGCAGGCAAGGACCGTGTCTGTGTCATCGGCAAGACCATTGTGGATAACCTGTTCCCGGACGGGGATCCCATCGGCAAGACCATCCGTATCAACAAGGCGCCTTTCAAGGTGGTAGGCGTTCTGGGCGCCAAAGGGCAGTCTTCCGGCGGTCAGGACCAGGATGACGTGGTCTTTGTTCCCCTGACCACGGCTATGAACCGCATGATGGGCATCACGTACGTGAACAACATTACCATACAGGCAATGAATGAAAATGTCATTGACAGCGTGCAGGCGGAAGTGGAAAACCTGCTCCGCATCCGTCACCGGATCAAGAGCTCGGATGATGATGATTTTTCCGTGCGTAACCTGGCGGCCCTTATGGACACCATGATGAGCACGGCTAACACCATTACCATGCTGCTGGGCTGTATTGCGGCCATCAGTCTGCTGGTAGGCGGCATCGGCATCATGAACATCATGCTGGTATCCGTAACGGAACGTACCCGGGAAATCGGGATCCGGAAAGCCCTGGGCGCAACGTACAATAATATTCTTCTGCAGTTCCTGATCGAATCGGCTGTTATCGGTATCATCGGCGGTTTCCTGGGTGTGGTGCTGGGCATCGGCGCCTCTTATGCCATCAGCACCTTTGCAGAGTGGAAGACCGTCATTTCCATTCCTATTATCATTATTTCGGTAGTATTTTCTGTGGGCATCGGTGTCTTCTTCGGAATCTACCCGGCGCGGAAAGCGGCGTTGCTGGATCCCATCGAAGCCCTGCGGTATGAATAAAATACGGTGTGATGTTGCAAGTCGTAAGCAGACGGCGGACATTGCCGGACTGTCAGGAGATAGCGTCCGAAAATTGAGGAAACACAGCATGCAGGATGAGCAAAGCAAAATGCAAAAAATCAAGCGTTTTTTACAGGCCTTCTCGGAATTTCTGAGAAGGCCTAAAACCATTTTTGATATAAAAGACAGGTTCCGGCTGCTCGTTCTGTTTGTTGCAGTAATCGCGGTTTTGGAATGGGTTTTGTATTATTTTGAAAATGTGAAATAAGAGGGGATTTCTTTTTGCTTTTATTTACAAAAGCAGGGATAGATTGCTATAATATAATGTAATACTTTTGGAAACATGATTTGCGGTTTTTCTGTCATGGAAACGCAGATAAAAATGTTTTCTTGTACGGGAGGCAAGGTCATGGAACGGCTGGCGATCATGGGAGGAACCTTTGACCCGGTCCATATGGGACATCTGCGTATGGCCCATGCGGTGCAGCGGCAGCTTGACTTTGACAGGGTAGTATTTTTGCCTGCCTATATCCCTCCTCATAAGCAGACCCGGTCGGATTTTGCATCCTGGCAGGACCGCCTTGCCATGGTGGAGCTGGCGATACAAAAGTATGATGACTTTGTAGTCAGCTGCCTGGAATTTGACCGGGGCGGCGTATCCTACACATACGACACCGTAAATTTCATGCAGGAACTGTGGCCCGACGCGGAGATTTACCTGATCATCGGGGAAGACTCCCTGACGCAGTTATACAAATGGTACCGGGTGCAGGATCTGCTGCGGCTGGTACATTTTGTGGCAGCGGAACGGCCCGGTTATGAAGGGGAAACCGGCGTAGCCAGGCTGACCAAAGCCTACGGCCCCTGGGTCGCCGGCAAAATCATCCACGCGGAAGTGCCGGAAACAGCAATCTCCTCCACAGAAATCCGGCAACGGCTGCGGGAAGGAAAACCCATCCGGGGCATGACACCCCTGGCAGTGGAAGAGTATATTTATGAACGGGGTCTGTACCGGACTGAGCCGTGAAGACCGTTAATAATCTTTTGTTATGAAAAAAGGAGAGAAGAACCCTGCAATGACCTTAGAAGAAATGCGTATCCTGTTGCAGAAGAGTCTGAAAGCGAAACGCTATGAACATTCCGTGCGTGTTTACAAAACGGCGCTGGAGATGGCGGAACACTACCATGCAGATGTAAAAAAAGTGGCTGTGGCATCTCTGATCCATGACTGCGGCCGTCAGATTTCCAAAGAATACAGCGTTGCCAAAGCAAAAGAGCTGGGCATTCCGGTTGATCCGGTGGAGGAAAATCAGCCTATCCTGCTGCATGCCAAACTGGGCGTATATTATGCCATCCATAAATATGGCGTAAGTCCCGATGACAGGGAAGTACTGGATGCCATCCGGTATCATTCCACAGGCACGGCTGATATGACGCAAACCGCAAAGATCGTTTTTCTGGCGGACCTGATCGAACCGGGCCGGGATTTTGAAGGCGTGGAAGCGTTGCGGGAAGCGTCTTTTCAGGATCTGGACAGAGGCATGCTCCTGTCCTATGACAACACCATCCGCTATCTGCTGGAAGACGGTCTGCTGATCCATCCTGACGCTATTGCGGGATACAACCAGCTGGCAGTGAAAACCAAAACAGCGCAGTCCAAAAAAGAAAAAAACAAAAAGAATAACTAAAATCAGAACCAAAAAGAGGAAATAGAAATATATGGATTCAGAAAAAAGAAATGGAAACCCTGCGGAACATAACGGCAATGACAACAGGCACTATCACCGGCCTAAACGGCGCAGACTGCGTTGGGGGCGGCTGTTTCTGCTGCTGGTTGTGCTGGCTGTGCTGCTGACCTCCGTTTTCTGGGGTTCAGTGTGGGTGTACACCAATATTATTCATGCTCCGGAAAAGAAGGTCGTTGCGGCAGATCCGGCCATTGAAAAAGATGAGAAACTGAACCAGCGCATCAATGTATTGTTGCTGGGCATTGATGACGGCGACAGTGAAGCGGACGACAGCGAACCAAAGCGCACCGACGCCATGATCGTAGCCAGTTTCGATCCGGAAGCCCATAAAATTTCACTGCTTTCCCTGCCCCGGGATACCATGGTCATCCTGCCGGGGCATACCGGGTATGAAAAACTGAACTCTGCCTATACGTATGGCGGGGTAGCCATGGCTAAACAGACGATTGCTAACCTCTTGCGCATCCCCATTCATTATTACGCGCTGGCGAACTGGAAAGGGTTTATTGAAATCATTAATCTGATTGGCGGCGTGGACTTATATGTCGACAGGGACATGCATTACGAAGATCCCTGGGCTAATCTGAAAATCGATATCAAGCACGGTTACCAGCATCTGGACGGGGAAAAGAGCGGCCAGTATGTGCGCTTCCGTTCTGACGAACTGGGCGACATCGGCCGGGTACAGCGCCAGCAGAAATTCCTGAAGGCGCTGGGCCTGCAGATGTTCTCCGTGGAAAACATAACCAAGATACCGAAACTTCTGGCCACAGCGAAAGAATATGTGGAAACGGATATGGATACGGTGACCATGCTGAAAGCCGCCCGCAGCTTCAATATTATGTCCGACAACAACATCAAGTCAGGCATGCTGTACGGGAATTTCTATGATTCACCTTCCAGCGGTATCAGCTATTGGAGGTCTAACCGGTCGGAAATCAAAAAATCACTGATAGAGGTAGACATCCCCTTTATGGAACTGAACGGGAATTCGGACGCCAGTGATCCGGTGACAGGCGTGGACGATCTGGGAGAAGGCAGCAACAGTGATTCGCAGCGGAGTGCTGCGGCGGCTGCCGCAAGAAGATCTTCGTCCGAAAACCAGAAGAACGCTGCGAAAGTCCGCCGGTCCGAACCGGAAAAGAAGACAACGTCACAACAGAAGGCCGGCGGTTCAAACAGTTCTTCAACAGCATCCGGCGCGTCTAAATCTTCCCCTTCGGTATCCGGTGCGCCGAAACCGGCGCCTAAGAAGAACGCGCCCCCTGTAATCCGCAAACCGGTGATCAGCAACAAACCCCAGGCGGCGCCAAAGAACTAAGTCGGAGTTAATGATAACGGCCTGTGCTGTCCGGGCGGTATATGGCAGCGGATAATATCAGCGTAACAAATGACAAACAAATAAACAAACATATAAATATTGAAGATGTTGAAAAATCTAAAATGTAAAGTAAGCGGAGGTAGACTGTATGACCATGCAGCCGAGAGAATTGGCAGAAAAAATTGCAACGATTGCGGACGATAAAAAAGGAAAAGATATACTGCTTCTGAACATGGAAGGAATATCCTACATGACAGATTATTTTGTCATTGCCAGCGCGTCCAATACTACCCTGGTGCGGGCCATTGCCGATGCCATTGAAGACAAACTGGCGGAGCAGCAGGTATTCTGCAGCCATAAGGAAGGGTATAACGATGGGCGCTGGGTGCTGATGGATTTCGGCGATGCGGTGGTCCATGTGTTCCTGGAAGAGGAACGGAATTTCTATAATCTGGAACAGCTGTGGGCTGACGCGCCCAGCGAAGCTTTCAAGGGGACCGATGATGGAGAATAACCTGCGTTACAAAGCCGGCGATGTAGTGACCTTGAAAGTTTCCCGGGTCTCCGACATGGGGGCCTTCCTGGACGCAGGCACCGGCAACACGTCGGACGACATCCTTCTGCACAAACTGCAGCAGCTGACTCCGGTGAAGGCCGGGGATGAAGTGCGGGTATACCTGTATCTGGATCCCCACAGGCGTTTAACCGCCAGCATGAAGCTGCCCAGGATGAAAGAAGGGCAGTTAGGCTACGCCAAAGTCATCAATGTAACAAAAGACGGGGGCTTCGTGGATATCGGCGGAGAACGGGGCGTTTTTCTTCCCTATACTGAGATGCTGGGAAGGGTGAATCCCAATCAGAAGATTTGGATTAAACTGTACCGGGACAAAAGCGGCCGCCCTGCGGTGACCATGAGGGTGGACAAGGACCTGGCCCGGGCGGCGAAACCAGTCGGTGAAGATGCCAAAGTGGGAGACCTTGTTACAGGGACCATTTATAATATTACCAAAGACGGTTTCTTCATTTTCACCAACGACCGGCACATCGCGTTTCTGCACCGGAGCGAAACAGATCCGAAACGGTATCTTGCCTATGGGGAGCAAATTACGGCCCGCATCACGTTCATCCGGGAAGACGGGCATGTGGATGTATCCCTGCGCAAGCAGAAGGAAAATGCCATGGTGGACGATGCACAGGTAATCCTTGAAACGCTGCAGTCCCGGAACGGACGCATGCCGTACTGTGACGATACGCCGGCGGAGATCATCAAAACGAAATTTGGTATTTCCAAAGCAGCCTTTAAGCGTGCCCTGGGCCGTCTGATGAAAGAGGGCAAGGTGTATCAGGAGGACGGCTGGACGATTTTGAAGTAATGTCTTAACCTTCATGGATGCGTTTTTCCCATAACCTATTGGAGGTGACCGCAATGAAAAGATCGACGGTATTTCGTACGACTGTTTCTGCTGCGCTTTGCCTGACTCTTACCACAGGCGCTGTAATGCCAAAACAGGCTCTGGCCTGGGACTGGCTTTCTGCCGGGCTGGCTTTGTTCCAGGTAGGGGCGGAGTACGCGTACCTTAACAGGCAGGTCAGCTATCTGGATAATAAGGGCAGGGATAAATACATGGGCCAGATCAAGGATAAGTACGGTGTAAATACCGATCCCGTGGCCAACGCCATGCTGGCCCGCATCATGACCCGGCTGTCCGACGCGGTGGCGCTTACCGATGATTCGATTGTCAAAAAACCGTACAATTATTTTGTCAATAATGATAAATCCTTCAATGCGTTCTGTACCCTGGGCCATAATATGAGTGTGAACATCGGCGCGTTTGAGAAATTGAATTACAATGAAGACGAGCTGGCCTTTGTCATTGCCCATGAAATGGGACACGGACAGAAAAACCATCCGGCTGCCGGTGTGAAGCGTGCGTTGCCGGTATCTATCGTAGCGGCTCTGTATGCCAGCCAGAACCGGAACACGGCTTCCTCTGTCGGCGCAGCTCTGGTAAGCGCTGTCGGTACAGCCAAGTGGGTGACAAAACCGATGGAAAGCCAGGCAGACAAGCTGGCTTTTGATTATGCCGTGGCAGCCGGATACAACGTGGGCGCCGGCGCTGCCCTGTGGCAGCACATCCTGGAACAGAACGGCAGCAAATCCAGCGGCTTCGCGGAATTGTTCAACGATCACCCCACCAGTGTGTCCCGACGCACCAATTATAATAAGAAGATTACGGAGTGGAGCGGCAACCAGGTAAAAGTTAATGAAGAAAACGGATTGATTTCCGTAGCAGGGAAGCCTTTTTATACTCCAGCCAAAACAGGCGCCATGAGCTCTCAGGAACAGGCTTTTCTGATTGCCGGGAACCTGTCTTCCGTGTTCCACGACGGCGGGCAGTACGAACCTGTCTGGACCAACAGCGAAAACACATTACTGGTAGGCGAACAGCCGGTGATGAGCTTTGACGGCGTGACTGAGGCAGACGCAGTTGAAAAAAGGTTGCGGGATATTTTGAGCAGCAGCAAAGTTACGGCTGCTGCTAATGTGACAACAGAATCTCAACCCCTTAGCATGCGGAAAAGGGTTGAGGTAATTATTAAAGATAAATAAACGAGATAAAGAAAAGCTGTCAAGTCTTAATAAATGAGTAATGAATACAAAACAAAAACCAGAACTGCTGAAGCGGTTCTGGTTTTTTGTGTGTCAGAAACGAAAGGGTAAACAGATGCAGGAAGGTTGGTATCAAGACAAGTGTAGATTAAGTTTTATTATATATGGTTGAAATCTTATTGACATAAGTCAGCATAAAAGATACAATAAACTTATTAGAATTACTTATTATTAAACTTTTATTTTTGGAGGAAAAACCATGAACAAAAAATTGACGGCAGGATTATTAATCAGTTTATTGCTGGTTGCAGGTTGTGGTGGCAGCGGTTCCGGTGATAAAAAAGCAGAGCAGAAAACAGCCTCTGCAAAAGATGAGATCGTCATTACTGTAGGGAACAATCTGGTGGCAGGAAAGTTTGACCCGACAATCGGCTATGGTGTGTGGAACCCGGATATTTTCCACAGCCATATCTTTAAGGTAGGCAAAGGCAATACCCTGGAGAGGGATCTCGCTGTGAAAGAAACGATCAGTCAGGATGGCAAGGTTTATACATATGAAATCCGTAAAGACGGCAAATTTGCAGACGGAAAACCAATTACCGCCAAAGACATAGAGTTTACGATTAAAAAGGCCATGTCCCGCCCGTCTGCGCTGGATCTGACTATGGTTGCGGGCGTGAAAGCGCTGGATGACACACATGTGGAATTTACGTTGAAGAAACCCTGGTCTTCTTTCCCCTACACGCTGACCTCGGTAGGCATTGTGCCTCAGCATGCTTACACAGATACATATGGGGATAAACCGCTGGGTTCCGGCGCCTGGAAGATTGTTGATTTCCAGAAAGGACAGCAGTTGATTCTTGCTCCTAATGAACACTATTATGGGCCAAAATCAAAATTCAAAAAAATAACCATTTTAAAGATGGATGAGGACGCTGCCCTTGCTGCCGCAAAATCCGGCAAACTTGACGTTGTTCTGGTAAGCGCGGAGTTTGCCAAAAACGAAGTCAAAGATATGAAGAGGAAAGCCTATGATGTGACGGATGTCTTCCTGTTTAACCTTCCGGTTATCAAAGAAACGACGGAAAACGGCAAAAAGGTCGGCAACGATGTAACCTGTGATCCTGCCATCCGCAAAGCGCTGAACATCGGCATTAGCCGCAAGGAGATTATTAATAAGGGATTAAACGGTTATGGGACGCCGGCGTATACATATGCCCGGTATACTCCTTGGGCAAGCACTACCAAATTTGAAGACGGCAAGGTAGAAGAAGCCAAAAAGATCCTGGCCGATGCCGGATGGAAAGACACCAATGGTGACGGTATCATTGATAAGAACGGTGTGAATGCTGAGTTCACCGTAACCGGCCGCAGTAACGACCTTGACCGTTACAATACCGCTGTGGCGTTGGGAGAGGAAGCCAAAAAGCTGGGCATTAAAATTAACGTAAAGTCCGCACCCTGGGCTGAATGCCGCATTGCCCGCAATATTCCCACCAACTGGAGTTACGGGGAAGCCGATCCTATCGGTGTGTACCGTCAGTACCACTCTTCCCAGGTTGACGTAAACAAGATTGGGAACCCGTCCACCTACAAGAATGCGGAAGTGGATGCCTTGCTGGATAAGGCAATTCAGTCTGCGAACCGGGATGAGGCCAATAAATTGTGGCAGAAGGCGCTGACAGTATCGGAAAAAGATGTTCCTTCTCTGGCGCTTTGCAGTCCGCAAAACGTTTACTTTATCCGTGACGGTCTGCAGATTCCGGATTTCGGCAAAGTCATCACCCGGTCTCAAGGCATTTCCATTGTAGAAAATATGAACGAGTGGACCTGGAAATAAGCGCTTGCCCAGATAAGGAACCGTTGTTTGATCGGCGGTTCCTTAAAGTTTTATTATGATTTTTGCATAGATGCAGAGGAGCTGTGAATGAAAAAAGGCTTGTTGAAGTATTTGTTTTCAACCGTAGCCAGAATGCTGGTGCTTCTTGTTGCAGTCACGTTAATGAGTTTCCTTTTGGTACATAACGCGCCCATGGATCCGGTGGATGCCTTTTTGGGTGAAATAGTGGTATCGGAAGAACAAAGGGCGAAGATTGCGGAGCACTGGGGACTTGATAAATCTCCCGCAGAGCAGTACGTAATCTGGGTAAAAAATACACTGCATGGCGATATGGGAGAATCACGCACCTATCATGAACCGGTAACCAAAGTTTTGGGGGAGCGCTTCCGCGCTTCCCTTCTTTTGATGGGAACGGCATGGATACTGTCCGGTGTGCTGGGGTTGCTGCTGGGCATTGTGGCCGGCGTGTATAAAGACCGCTGGCCGGACAGGATCATAAAAACGTTCAGTCTTATCCTTGCTTCCACACCGGTGTTTTGGATTGGCTTATTGGTGCTGGTTGTATTTGCCGTAGAACTGCAGTGGTTCCCGCTGGGGCTGGCGGTACCTATTGGCAAGGTGGAAAGCGAAGTTACCTGGATGGAAAGGCTGCATCATCTGGTTTTGCCAGCGCTGACACTGAGCATTACCGGAGTGGCCAATATTATCCTCCATACCCGTCAGAAACTGATTGACGTAATGGAAAGCGAATATGTGTTGTTTGCCAGAGCACGCGGCGAAACGCTGAAGCAGCTTGTTATGCGGCATGGCCTACGTAATATCGCCCTTCCTGCCATTACGCTGCAGTTTGCTTCCATCAGCGAACTGTTTGGCGGTTCCGTGCTGGCGGAACGTGTCTTTTCGTATCCGGGGCTGGGCAGCACGGCTGTAGTAGCCGGCATGCAGGCCGATGCGCCACTACTGTTAGGCATTGCCCTGTTCAGCGCGTTATTTGTGTTCGCCGGAAACCTGACAGCTAATATTTTATACGGAATCATTGATCCGCAAATCCGGGAAGGAGGCGGGAGCAATGGCTGATATAAAATATGATAAGACGGGCAACTGTGGAAGTTTTGGCCTGAACCGGAGGCGTGAAATTTTGCTGATCATTCTCAGCGGGGTTGTTTTTTTGTCAGGTGTATGTCTGTGGGGCCTGTTAATGGATCCATCTCTTTACGCGCCTGATTATGAAGCCAGGCGGCTGGCGCCGTCTCTGTCACATTTGTTTGGGACGGATAGTCTGGGTAGGGATATGTTTTACCGTACCGTCTGTGGTTTGTCTACCAGTATTCAAATCGGTCTTCTGTCCGCTCTGATCAGTTCAGTCATCGCTCTGGTCCTTGGCAGTATGTCCGCAGTGTTTGGCGGCCGGGTAGATACTGCGGTGGGGTTTATGGTGGATCTCTGCATGGGGGTTCCCCATCTGATTCTTCTTATTTTAATTTCGATTGCGGTTGGCGGCGGGGCTGCCGGCGTTATTACCGGTGTCGCGGTGACCCACTGGCCTAACCTGACCCGCGTGATCCGGGCCGAGGTTTTGCAAATCCGTTCTGCCCAATACGTACAGATTGCCCGGAAGCTGGGGAAAAGTAACTGGCATATTGCGGCGAAGCACATCGTGCCTCATGTTTTCCCACAGTATCTGGTAGGGCTGATCCTGTTGTTTCCCCATGCGATTCTGCATGAGGCGGCGATAACATTCCTGGGTTACGGTCTGCCGCTTGATACGCCTGCTGTAGGTGTGATTCTGGCAGAATCCATGAAACATCTGGCTGCCGGTATGTGGTGGCTTGCCTTTTTCCCGGGGCTTGCCCTGCTGTTTATGACGCAGCTGTTTGATATCGTTGGGGATTACCTGAAGATTCTGATCGATCCCCACAGCGCAAGGCAATAGAAGGGAGGATGACGGTATGGAAAAAGAAATCCTGTTGGACGTACAGCATCTTTCCGTTGGCTTTGAAAGTTATAACGCAAAAGTTGAGAAAGTTTTTTTTAACGCGATTTCGGACCTGAACCTGACCGTACATAAAGGGGAAATCGTGGCCATCGTCGGTTCCAGCGGCTCCGGCAAGAGCCTTCTGGCCCATGCGGTGATGAACATTCTGCCCGATAATGCCCGGACAGGCGGCACAATGTTCTATAAGGGCGAACTGCTGACACCGGAACGCATGAACCGGCTCCGGGGCCATGAAATCGCGTTTATTCCCCAGTCTGTGGCATTTCTGGATCCGCTTATGCAGGTGGGAGAGCAGGTTGTCGGTACGCTGGGTGAAAAGGCGCGGACCTTGCAGCAGAAAGCCTTTGAACATTTCGGGCTGAAACAGAGCGTGGCAAAACTGTACCCGTTCCAGCTGTCCGGCGGCATGGCCCGGCGGGTGCTGCTGTCCACCTCTTATGTGGCGGAAACGGAGATGATCATTGCCGACGAACCCACGCCCGGTCTGGACCTGAAAATTGCCATAGAGGCACTGAAGGATTTCCGGATCCAGGCAGACCAGGGCAAGGGCGTGATTCTGATCACCCATGATATTGACCTGGCGCTGCACGTTGCGGATAAAATTGCGATTTTCTATGACGGACGGGTGGTGGAAACAGCGGATACGCAAACCTTCCGGGGTGACGGACAGGGGCTGAAGCACCCTTACAGCAGGGCCCTGTTCCATGCGCTGCCCCAGAACGGGTTTAACCTGCAGCGCTGCCCGAAATGCGGTGCGACCTGTGCCACCTGGAATGTGGATGAAAAAGGAATGAGGTGCGGCTGTGGCAATTCTTGAAGTAAAACATGTTGACTTCCGGTATGGCAGCGGCCCCTGGATTTTAAAAGATATCAGCTTTTCGGCAGAAGAAGGGGAACGTGTTGCCATTTTAGGCCCCAGCGGCTACGGAAAGAGTACGCTGGCCAAAGTGATTGCGGGCTACCTGCAGCCCCAGGGCGGTGAGGTGCTGTGGGAAGGGAAACCGCTCCCACCGTCCGGCTTTTGCCCAATCCAGCTGATTTACCAGCATCCGGAGAAAGCCCTGAATCCCCGCTGGAAGATGAAAGATTCCCTGGAAGAAGCCGGCGTTCCTTCGCAGGAAGTGCTGACGGAGATGGGGATACAGGAAAAATGGTACGAACGCTGGCCGAACGAATTGTCCGGCGGCGAACTTCAGCGGTTTTGTGTGGCAAGAGTGCTAAAGCCGGAGACGCGTCTTCTGATCTGCGACGAGATGACGACCATGCTGGACGCCATCAACCAGGCGCATATTTGGAATTTTGTTTTAAGTTATGCGGAAAAACATAATATGACTCTGCTGGCTATCACCCACAATCAGTATCTGGCCGATCAGGTGGCAACCCGTGTCCTCCGGATTCCGGAACTGAACCATATTCAGGTGGACCGCTCGGAGTTATAAAAGGAAAGAACCGGAAGCTAAAGCACAGAAATGCTTATTGCATATTATTCCTAACTGTGATACAATTACTCTGATTTAAAAACTTTATCCTCTGATATAATTTGTCGGAATCGTTGCATGCTGTTGTGGAATTGGAGAGGAAACCAGGCAACTCGCCCGAAGAAGCAAACAAAATGCAGGGCCTTCTGACAATTTATATAAAAAACTTTAATTGTCTTAAAGGAGGCAACTGAAATGAAAAAATCTTTAGTATTGGCAATGGCAATGGCTCTGGGCGTAACCGCTTCCGCTTATGCCGCTAACCCGTTCTCCGATGTGCCGGCCGGCCACTGGGCCTATGACAGCATCTCCAAATTAGCTGCTGCCGGCGTAATCGAAGGCTATGGCGACGACACCTTCCGTGGCGACCGCCTGATGACCCGTTATGAAATGGCTCAGATCGTAGCGAAAGCTATGGCCAAAGGC
>JAFQZL010000017.1 GCA_017405945.1 Acidaminococcaceae bacterium | reverse complement strand
CAACCAGGAAGTGACCAGCGCGCATCTCTTGCTGGCACTGTGCAGCGATGACTTCTTCAGGTTTTTGCTGCAGACGTTTAAAGTAGATGAAAATACATTTGCCGGCGAGGCCCGTGGGATTGTCAGCCGTATTCCGTCTGTAAAAGGACAGGACCGGCAGTTGCTCATGAGCTCGGACTTTGCCCGGGTCAACGGCATTGTGCTCCGCAAAGCGGGGCAGGGTAATGTTACGGTAGGTCACCTGGTTTCTGCATTGGCCAGCGATGGAAGCAGTGAAGTTACAGCGCTGTTTAAGAAGTATGGCATCGACAGCAACAAGATTGAAAAGCTGTATGAACACTATCTTAACAGCACTGCGAATGATGAAAGCAAGAAGACCCTGGAAAAGTTCGGCCAGGATTTGACGGCAAGGGCGCGTCAGGGCAAACTCGATCCGGTCATCGGCCGTGACGATGAGATCCGCCGCACTATTGAGATCCTGAGCCGCCGGAAAAAGAACAATCCGGTGCTCATCGGCGAACCGGGCGTGGGCAAGACCGCTATTGTAGAAGGGCTGGCCCGCCGCATCGTGGCCGGGGACGTGCCGGAAAGTCTGAAGAATAAAACCTTGTATGCTTTGGACTTGGCTGCTTTGGTGGCCGGGGCCAAGTACCGGGGTGAATTTGAAGAGCGCCTGAAGAAAGTGCTGAAGGCCGTGGCGGACAGTGCCGGGCAGATTGTTATGTTCATTGATGAGCTGCACACCGTGGTAGGCGCCGGCGCAGCGGAAGGTTCCATGGATGCCGGCAACATCCTGAAACCCATGCTGGCCCGGGGTGAGCTGCGGTGTATCGGGGCTACCACGCTGAATGAATATCATAAATATATTGAAAAGGACAGTGCCCTGGAGCGCCGTTTCCAGCCTGTCATGGTTAACGAGCCCAGCGTGGAGGATACCATTTCCATTCTGCGCGGCTTGAAAGAAAGCTATGAAAACCATCACGGAGTGCGGATTAAGGATGCGTCCCTGGTGGCCGCGGCGGTGATGAGCCACCGTTACATCAATGACCGCTTCCTGCCGGACAAGGCTATCGACCTGGTGGATGAGGCGGCAGCCCGGCTCCGTACGGAAATCGATTCGTCTCCTACGGAGATTGATGAAAGCAAACGTAAGATTTTACAGCTGGAAATCGAAGAACAGGCCCTGAAGAAAGAAGAAGACCCCGCGTCCGCAGACCGTCTGGCCAAACTGCAGGAACAGCTGGCCAAACTGCGGGAAGAAAACGCGGCCCTGATCAAACGCTGGGATGATGAAAAGGCCGGCATCGTCAAGGTGCGGGAAGTAAAAAAGGAAATCGGCGCCGTGAAGCAGGAAATGGAAAAGGCGGAGCGGGACTATGATCTGAACAAGCTGGCGGAACTGAAGTACGGCCGCCTGCCGGAACTGCAGAAGCAGCTGCAGGAGCTGGAGAATCAGACTGCCGGGGAAAATGCCCTTCTGAAAGAAGAAGTGGACGAAGACGACATCGCCCGGGTTGTGAGCACCTGGACCGGTATTCCGGTACAGCGGCTGGGTACCGGGGAACGGGAGAAGCTGGTACATCTGGAAGAAACCCTCCACGAGCATGTCATCGGCCAGGACGAAGCGGTGAAGGCCGTGGCAGATGCGGTAATCCGGGCCCGTGCCGGTATCAAGGACCCCAATCGTCCTATCGGTTCCTTCATCTTCCTGGGGCCCACCGGCGTGGGCAAGACCGAGCTGGCCAAGACGCTGGCAGAAGTGCTCTTTGACGATGTGAAGAACATGATCCGCATCGATATGAGCGAATACATGGAAAAGCACACGGTGTCCCGTCTGATTGGCGCCCCTCCCGGCTATGTGGGGTATGACGAAGGAGGCCAGCTGACCGAAGCGGTGCGCCGTCATCCGTACTCTGTCATCCTCTTTGATGAAATTGAAAAGGCGCACCCCGATGTGTTCAATGCGTTGCTGCAGGTGCTGGACGACGGCAGACTGACGGACGGACAGGGCCGCAGCGTGGACTTTAAGAACACGCTGATCATCATGACCAGCAACATCGGCAGCCAGCGGATCATGGAAGCAAAAGAAACCATGGACAGCGAAGCGGTGCGGCAGCTGCTGCTGACCCGGTTCCGTCCGGAATTCCTGAACCGCGTGGATGACATCGTCACCTTCAAAGCCCTGCAGCCCGACCAGATCAGGGACATTGTGAAACTGATTCTGAAAGAACTGGGCGACAGGGTGAACAAGCAGCTTGAAATCAGGCTGACCTGCACTGACGAAGCTGCGGCGCTTCTGGCAAAAGAAGGCTTTGATCCCCAGTTCGGCGCCCGTCCGCTGAAACGTCTGATTGTCCACAGCGTGGAAAACGTACTGTCCAAGAAAATCGTCAACGGGGAAATCAAAGCCGGGGACAGTGTGGAAATTTATGTGAACAATGGGGAAATAGACGTGAAATGAGTGTTATCCCAGATATATAACTGGTTATAACTCTGTATGAAAACTGCTGCGAAATGAAATCCAAACGTTTCATTTCGCGCAGTTTTTTTGTTTTGCTCTCCTGTGAATATATGGTGTAATGTCATTACAGCAGTAAAATTACGGCATAATGTGTCTTTTTTATGTTCGTTTTATAAAATATTTTTAAATTATTGGCCTGAAAGGTTTATTGCGTTTCTTCTTTATGATAAAATAAAATGAATTCATATACGCAATCGGTAATATTGAATATGAGGAGGTTTTTTATTATGGGAAAGATGAAAAAAATTCTGGCGGCAGGCGTGGTTTGCTATGTGGCCTATAAATTAGGAAAAAAATATTTAAAAGAAAAAAACCTGACGGCTGAAGATGTATTTGATTCCGCCAAAAAGAAAGCGGAAGAATTTGCCAGACAGGCTGCAGGCGTAGTGCCCACAACAAAGGACGGGGAACCGGCGGGCAGGAAAATCTACACCTTCGGTAAGGAAAAACGTATTGAGATGGTGCACCTGTCGGACGGTGTGACCGGTCTTTATGATAATAAAAAGAATTACCCCATTGAAAAACAGGTGAAGATATACAGCGAGGACGGAGGCAAGCTGTATGTATACAGCGACGCTGCGGATTATGTGATTTCTGATGAACCTTTCTTCATGAATGTGTACGTGAAAGACAAATCGCAGACAGAAGCCATCGCCGTTGCATTGGGCAAACAGTATGACGCGGAAGAAATCGCTGTGTACAATTACGGCTCCAGCCGGAAATTCGATGCCCAGGGGATGGCAGCGGAAGCCGAAGCGGAAAAAGTAGCGGAGGAACAGGCAGAGGCCAAAGCCAAAGAAGCGGAACTGGCAGCCGAAGCAGCGGCTGCAAAAGCCGAAGCCGCAGCAAAAGAGACTGCAGAAAATGTTCAGGCTGCTGCGGACAAAGCCGGAGAAATGGCGGAAGAAACTGCTGAAAAAGTAAAAACCAAAGTGGAAGATGCCGCAGAAACAATTGAAACTACGGCAGAAGAAATAGTTGAAAAAGTAAAAGAGTAGCCATAAGTCTTTTCCTGATAGAAACGGAGATACAAATGCTTGGCATAGGCTGCGATCTGGCAGATGTTGAACGAATTGAAAAAGCCATAGCGCGCAAAGGCTTCAAAGAAAGAGTCTTTACGCCGGAAGAGATTGCCTGGTGCACCGGCCCGCATGGTGACAAAGCCCAGAGTTATGCGGCCCGGTTCGCTGCCAAAGAAGCATTCCTGAAAGCCATTGGCACAGGGCTCCGTGGCGGAGGGCAGCTTACGGAAATCTCCGTGACAAACGACGAATTGGGCAAACCGGAACTGAAAGTAACAGGCTACTACGCAGCGTACATAGAGAAGCTGGGTGTGAAAAAGATACACCTTACATTAAGCCATACCGCTGCAACTGCAATGGCGGTGGTAGTGTTGGAATAATGCAAAATCCGGTTTATGACAGAAGGAGGCCTACCCATGCAGATTTTACTGGCGGAAGAAATGCGGGCGCTGGACCGGGCTGCAGAAGAAGAAATCGGTATCCCCGGTCTTGTGCTGATGGAAAATGCAGGACGCGCCGTAGCCGATGCGGCAGAAAAAATGCTGGGCACCTGTTGTCATAGAAAAATCGTTATTTTTGCCGGCAAAGGAAACAACGGCGGTGACGGCAGCGGTGCCGGACGCTGGCTCCATAACCGTGGGGCAGAGGTAACACTGGTTCTGGCCTGCGCGGCGGAGGACCTTTCCGGCAGCGCCGCGGATGAACTGCAGTATTATATTGCCTGTGGTGCCACGGTGCTGGAGGTTACGGATGCAGAGGACGGTCCGCGCTTTGCGGAAATTGAAAATCTGGCGCTGCGGGCTGACCTGCTCATCGACGCCCTGCTGGGCACCGGTTTTTCCGGTAAGATGCGCTCCCTGTTCATCCGTTTGTGCGGCTGCATCAACAGGGTAAAAGAAACGAATCCCGCCTGCGGTGTATTGGCAGTGGATATTCCCACCGGAGTCAATGCGGACACAGGAGAGGCAGATGTCAGTGCAGTGCGGGCCGACACAACGGTAACCATGGCGTTGCCGAAGCTGGGGTTGTATTTATATCCCGGGGCAGAGCATGCCGGCACGGTTCTGGTGGCGGATATCGGCATGCCGGAAAGCCTGTTGAAAGAAACAGCCGGAAACCGTACCCTGATTACGGAGGAAATGGTTAAAACGTTGTTGCCGGACCGTCCAAAAAATGCCCATAAAGGCAGTGCGGGGCGGGTGGCAGTAGTTGCCGGCTCCTATGGTTATATCGGGGCTGCTGCCCTGAGCAGCTTTGCGGCAGTCAAAGGCGGGGCCGGTCTGGTTACACTGCTGACACCGGAAGATGCAAGGGAGATACTGGCCATAAAGCTTACTGAAGTTATGGTGAAAGGTTTGCCGGTGTCAGATAACCGGCTGGTGACAGAAGAAGCCCTGGAAGTCGTGTCCGAAACATTGGATAAGGCTGATGTGCTGGCTATCGGACCGGGTTTTGGCGTGTCGGAGGAGACCGGTGACCTGATACGGGAAATCCTGGTCACTACGGCTGTCCCCTGTGTTATCGACGCGGATGCCATAACGGCCCTGAAAGATCATACGGAACTGCTTTCCCATATGCTGGCGGAAAAAGTGCTGACGCCCCATCCCGGGGAAATGTCCCGCATTACCGGCATACGCATTGCGGAAATCGAGAAGAACAGGGTGGAAGTGGCCCGTCTCTATGCGGAAAAGTGGCAGGCGGTCATTGTGCTGAAAGGCGTGCCTACGGTCATCGCGTTGCCGGATGGCACTGTGTATCTGAATAATACCGGTACGCCGGCCATGGCTACCGGCGGCAGCGGGGATGTGCTGACAGGACTGATTGCCGCCCTGACAGGACAGGGGCTGTCCGTGGCTGACGCGGCGGTGGCAGGTGTATACATCCACGGTCTGGCAGGAGAACTGGCAGCGCAAGACCGTATAGGAATGGCAGCGTCTGAACTTTTGATGATGTTGCCGGAAGCAAGGAAACAAATTTAAAGGGAATTATTACCTGGTGCTGCAGAGGTTGATAAAAGGCGGATTAATTTTCCGCAGATTAATAAAAATTACAGTGTTAACATAGGAAGTTATTTGCAATTCCTTCTGCCGCATGCTAAAATAAATCGTTATGATAATGACAGATACAGATTTTTCTTTAACTTTTGTAATTAGCGCAAGGAGGTACCGGTTTGCGTAGACGATTTTTTGCGTTTCTGGTCTTGGCCATCTGCCTTTTGGTGACTTGTACTGCTTCTGCGGCAGCTATGGTTACCGATGTGAACTGGGGCGTTGATAAATTTAATGTGCTCCGTATGGTAGTGGACCTGTCGGAAAACACACGCTATACTGTTGATATTGTCAACGAGAAAGAATTGCAGATCAAGGTCAGCGGTGGACTCGATTCCAAGGTAATCCGGAGAGGGACGATTAAAAGCGACCTTGCGAAAAGCTTCAGTGTGGACCGGGACCAGGCCGGTGTCGTTGTTCGTGTGCCCATGACAAAAAAAGTAGAGCGCTCGGATGTGAAGAGCTTTATCCTGAAAAAGGACGGTTCAACTGGCAGGCCGCCCCGTATCGTGGTGGATGTTTCTGCTAACAAGGTGAAAAACGCTTCCATGAAGTATGGGGCAACTTCGGTGCGCCGTCCTGTAATCCGTCCCTCCCAGGGTCCTTCCACTCCGGTTGGCAACCGGGTCAACTTTGCTACCACTGGCGGACTGAAAGGAAAGCGCATCACCATTGATCCGGGGCACGGCGGTTCAGACCCCGGAGCTATTGGTCCCAAAGGCAACAAGGAGAAAACATCCTCCCTGCTGATTGCCAATTACCTGAAATCCTATCTCACTTCGGCCGGTGCCCTGGTGTCTATGACCCGGACCTCAGACAAAGACGTGTACGGTCCCTATGCTTCAGCGAAGAACGAACTGCAGGCCCGGGTGAATGTGAGCACCCGCAACCGGGCGGATGCTTTTGTCAGCATTCATCACAACGCTAACAACAATCGCAATATTGGAGGCATTGCCACGTATTATTTCCCGAAATCCGGTTATGACTACAAGCTTGGCAGCGCCATTCAGAAAAAGATGGCGGCCGCTTCCAAACTCCGGAATTTAGGGACCCAGCAGGCTAACTTCTATGTTGTTAAACGCTCTTATATGCCGGCGGTTCTGCTGGAGGTAGGCTTCCTCAGCAATTACAGGGAAGAACAGCTGATCAGCAGCGCGTGGTTCCAGAAGACCATTGCCAAAGCTGTGTTTGACGGTTTAAAAGAGTATTTTGGCGGTTGAGGACAGGAGGCGCGTGACAATGTTGAAAAGAATAAGCTTGTTGCTGATGCTTGTCCTGTTGTTGGCAGTAACGGGATGTGAACCGACGGAAAAACTGACCGGGAATAAAGGTGAAGTGAAAGATGTTACCGGGCAGAAGGATCCTGTTGCCACTGTTGTGAAAGATCCGAATCCCCTGACCAAAGAATATGTGGTGTACCGTGTTCAGAAAAACGGAGAGGAGATTCTGATCCCGGAGAAGGTACGTTATGCGCCCGGAAAGAAAACCCGGGAAGAAGCTGTGCTTTATGCCCTGATTCATACGGATCCGGTTTCCAAACAGCTGATGAATCTGTTCCCGCCGGGAACGGACGTGCACAGTGTCAAGGTCAGCGGGGATACGGCTACGGTTGATTTCAACCAGAACTTTGCGTCCCGGGGTCAGGGCTCCTATAACGAGCGGATGATGGTAAACGCTGTTGTCTGTACCCTGACTGAATTTCCGGAAATAAAAAAAGTAAAATTCCTGGTAGATGGAAAAGAAATAGATACCATCAGCGGACATATGGATTTGCTGGATCCGTTGACAAGAAATCCGGACGTGTTGAAAAAACCGGAAAAGAAGACCGAAGAGAAGAAGTAAGGAGATAAAAGATTTATGGATACTCACTCGCGTAAAAAAAAGCATCAGACGGAAGCGGTTTCTGACAACGCAGGGCCTGTTCCCGAAACCCGGCCGGATCTGACCGGCATAATCTGGCAGAAGGAGTCAGGAACACGTACAAGCCGTTTTTTTCTGACTGATGAAAACGCGACAGAAAATTTTGGCAGGCTTCTGGGAACAATGGCGGCTGATGGGGATGTGTATTGCCTCAGCGGCGACCTGGGCGCCGGCAAGACCCTGATGAGCAAAGGCGTCTGCCAGGCAGTGGGCGTGGAGGAAGAGGACGTGGTGAGTCCAACTTTTGCCCTGATGAACATATATAATGGAAAAGTTATGGAAGTTCGCCACTTTGATCTGTACCGGCTGGATTCTCCGGAAGAACTTACCGATATCGGTTTCTATGAATATGTGGGCGGCGAAGGTGTCTCTTTGATTGAATGGGGTGATTTGTTCCAGTCGGAACTGCCCCCGGAGTATTTGCAGGTGAATCTGACGATTGTACCGGAAGGGCGCGTGGTGGAGCTGATCCCCTTTGGCCTCCGGTACGAAGCCATAAGCAAGGAAGTGTTGCGACATGTTAACGCTGGCGCTTGATACGGCGACGGGCGTATGTACGGTGGGACTGGTGCAGGATAGGCATGTGCTGGCGGAATATGATATTTCCGTAGGCCTGACCCATTCGGAAGGGCTGATGCCCCAGCTGGACCAGATGTTTGCCCGTACAGGGATAAAAAAAGAAGAAATTGACCGGATTGCTGTCAGCATCGGACCCGGTTCTTTTACGGGACTGCGTATCGGGCTGGCAGCGGCGGAAGCGATGGCCTATGCCTGGCAGTGTGGTATCTGTGGTGTCAATACGTTGCAGGCTATGGCCTATAATATTCCTTTGGCCGGTGTGGTGCTGGCGCCGGTGCTGGATGCCCAAAAAGGGAATTATTATACCGCGTTTTATCAATGGGTCAGTGGAGACCTGAAAGAACTGCAGCCGGTAGAGATGGCGGACAGGGAAACTTTGTTGCAGCAGCTGCAGCGCTGCGGCAACCCGGTGCTCCTTATGGGAGAATGTGAAAGGCTGCTGAAACAGGATCTGCCTGATGGCATTCTGGCTGCTCCGGAACCGATGCGGCTGCCCAAAGCCTCATCCGTGGCACTGGCGGCAGAGGGTATGGAGGTCCTGACAGGGGAAGACGTTTTTACCCTGCGCCCCTATTACATCCGGAAATCAGAAGCAGAAGAATTATGGGAGAAACGGCATCCGCAGGGGTAATGTAATTTCAAAAATGGTCAGTACGAGTTGTAATACTATAGAAAAAAAGATATGGCCTGTGTTCCGGTTATGTGAAGAAAAGGATCTGCCGGCTGTGATGGAACTGGACGGGGAAGCGTTCTTCGATCCCTGGAGCCGGGACACCTGGCAGAGGGAATTGCAGAACAGGATTGCTGTCTGGATCGTAGCGGAACTGGAAAACCAAATTGCTGGGTATGCCGGTATCTGGAATGTGGCCGGAGAAGCGCAGGTCATGCGGGTGGCAGTGAAAAAGACAATGCGTAATCAGGGCCTGGGTCTTTTGCTGACAACGGAACTGATACATAAAGCCTGGGACACCGGGGCGGAAGCGGTAACGCTGGAAGTGAGGGAAAGTAATATAGCGGCACAAACTGTGTATGAACGCTGCGGTTTCATATCCAAAGGCGTGCGGCCGGATTATTATGAGGATACCCATGAGGGCGCGGTCATCATGTGGCTGTACCGGTAAAAGGATAATTATGGAACAAAAAGACATTTACATTCTGGGAATTGAAAGCAGCTGTGACGAAACGGCTGCTTCTGTAGTTAAAAACGGACGGGACGTGCTGAGCAACATCATTTCCTCCCAGATTTCCATTCACCGGAAATACGGGGGCGTGGTGCCGGAGATTGCGTCCCGCAAACATATTGAACACATCATGCCGGTCATTGACGCGGCCCTGGAAGATGCCAAGGTGACGCTGGACCGGATTGACGGGGTGGCTGTTACGTACGGTCCCGGTCTGGTAGGCGCGCTGCTGGTGGGGCTGTCTGCTGCAAAGGCCCTGGCCTGGGCTACGGGCAAGCCGCTGCTGGGGGTCAACCATCTGGAAGGTCATGTGTTCGCCAACTTTATCAATGACAAAAATCTGGAGCCGCCGTTCCTGGCGCTGGTGGTATCCGGCGGGCACACGGCTCTGCTGAAGGTGACGGGCTACAACAGTTTTGAGATGCTGGGGCAGACACGGGACGACGCGGCGGGAGAAGCCTTTGATAAAATCGCGCGGGTCATGGGATTACCCTATCCAGGCGGTCCGGAAATCGAAAAGCTGGCGCTGGAAGGAAATCCCAAAGCCATTGATTTTCCCCGTGCCATGCTGGACGATCCCTTCCAGTTCAGCTTCAGCGGCATGAAATCCTCCGTCATTAACTACCTGCACAATGAAGAGCAGGCCCGGCGCCCGGTGAACCGGGCCGATGTGGCCGCCTCGTTCCAGGAAGCGGTGACGGATGTGCTGGTGCAGAAAAGTGTGCTGGCTATTAAGGCTACGGGTTTGAAAGAAATCGTGCTGGCCGGCGGGGTATCAGCCAATAAGACCCTGCAGCATAAGCTGGCGGCGGCTGCCAAAAAGGCAGGAGCCCGTCTGGTGCATCCTACCAAGATTCTGTGCACCGATAACGCGGTGATGATTGCCTGCCGGGGGTATTATATGTATCAGGCAGGAGTAGTCAGCCCCTGGGACCTGAATGCGGTGCCGGCGCTGAAACTGGGATAAGGAAAATTTTGACACTTTCCGGGCGTTGACAGAACTGCCTGCTTACATCAATGCTTCAAAACGAATGGTGTGGAATACAATAAAGTCAAAAAGTCAGAAACTAAAAATCGAAAAAACGCGATTTTTTAAAAATCACAGGTAAAAATGCAAAAATTACCTGTGATTTTTGTATTTTCAACATGATTTTTGCCAAATTTACCTTTGTTTTTCAAGAAAACTATGAAAAAAATGTAAAATCAACGAAATTTGTCATTTTGACTATTGTATTTTTTTTCGATATGGCTATAATAAGTATTGGAAGTTGGCACTCGCGGTTTTTGAGTGCTAACGATTCCGCAAAACTGGTTTAAATTTTGGCAGGCAGCAAATGAAAAGGAACGCTGCCTGCTGTAAACTCTCACAAAGATTTGGAGTCGCAAAATCAAGAAGTGCGGCTTCACAAACAAGAAAGGGGACATAGTAATGTTAAGACCATTAGGCGCAAATGTAGTTGTTAAAGCAGACGCAGTGGAAGAAAAGACCAAAAGCGGTATTTTCATTCCGGATACGGCTTCCAAGGAAAAACCCATGCAGGGTACGGTTCTGGCAGTAGGAAACGGTGCCATTGTTGATGGCAAACGGGTTCCTGTTGACGTAAAAGTTGGCGACTCCGTAGTATTTGCAAAGTACTGCGGCACTCAGGTCAAGTACAACGGTGAAGAACTGTTGATCCTGGCAGAGCGGGATATTCTGGCTGTTGTGGAACCGGACAAAAAGAAAAAATAATTTACAAAGGAGATAATCAATATGGCAAAACAGATTCTGTTTAACGAAGAAGCCCGCCGCAGCCTGGAACGCGGCGTTGACGCATTAGCGGACGCAGTAAAAGTTACCCTGGGACCGAAAGGCCGCAATGTGGTACTGGAAAAGAAATTCGGTTCTCCCTCCATCATCAATGACGGCGTGACCATCGCCCGTGACATTGAACTGGAAGACCCCTTTGAAAACATGGGCGCCCAGCTGGTAAAAGAAGTTGCTACCAAGACCAACGACGTGGCCGGCGACGGCACCACTACCGCAACCCTGCTGGCCCAGGCTATGATCCGGGAAGGCATGAAGAACGTTGTGGCCGGCGCGAATCCCATGATTCTGAAAAAAGGTATCAAAACCGCTGTTGACGCAGTGGTAGAAGCGCTGAAGAAATCCTCCAAGAAGGTTGTGACCAAAGCTGCCAAAGCCCAGGTTGCTTCCATCTCCGCAGGAGATGAAGAAATCGGCGGCCTGATTGCTGACGCCATGGAAAAAGTGGGTGACGACGGCGTTATCACTGTGGAAGAATCCAAGACTATGGACACCCATCTGGAAACGGTGGAAGGAATGCAGTTCGACCGCGGCTACATCTCTCCCTACATGGCTACCGACGCGGAGAAGATGGAAGCCGTTATGACCAATCCGCTGGTATTCATTACCGACCGCAAGATCAATGTGATCCAGGACATCATGCCCGTACTGGAAAAAGTGGTACAGGCCGGCCGCGAACTGCTGATCATTGCAGAAGACGTGGAAGGCGAAGCCCTGGCAACGTTAGTTGTAAACAAACTGCGCGGTACCTTCAAGGCTGTGGCTGTTAAGGCTCCCGGCTTCGGCGACCGCCGCAAAGCCATGCTGCAGGATATTGCTATCCTCACCGGCGCTACCGTAATCAGTGAAGAAATGGGCCGCAAGCTGGACAGCGCTTCCATGGAAGACCTGGGCAGCGCAGGTCAGGTTCGCGTAAGCAAAGAGCTGACCACCATCGTGGACGGCGGCGGCAAGAAAGCCGAAATCAAAGCCCGCGTAGAACAGATTAAAGCCCAGATTCCGGAAACCACGTCCCAGTTTGATAAGGAAAAACTGCAGGAACGCCTGGCAAAACTGGCCGGCGGTGTTGCCGTAATCAAAGTCGGCGCGGCTACCGAAGTAGAACTGAAAGAAAAGAAACTGCGTATTGAAGACGCTCTGAACGCGACCCGCGCAGCCGTTGCGGAAGGCATCGTACCCGGCGGCGGAACCGCACTGCTGGAAGCCCAGACTGTGCTGGACAAAGTGAAAGCAGTCGGCGATGAAAAGACCGGCGTGATGATCGTCCGCCGTGCTATTGAAGAACCGGTTCGCCAGATTGCCCACAACGCCGGCCTGGAAGGCGCCGTAATCGTTGACAAGATCCGTCATTCCAAGAAGGGCGTTGGCTTTGATGCGCTGAATGAAAAATATGTTGACATGATTGAAGCCGGTATTGTGGATCCTACCAAGGTTACCCGCAGCGCGCTGCAGAACGCAGCTTCCATCGCATCCATGGTACTGACCACCGAGACCCTGGTCGCGGATAAACCGGAACCGAAACCGGCTATGCCCCCCATGCCTCCCGGAGGGATGCCCGGCATGATGTAATTTGCTGTTGAGGAGAACATTTTATTAAATGTTTTTTTCCTTGTGGTGAAGCATAATTGATTCAGGCGCAAAACTTAAAAAATATAAAAAAACAGGCTGCAAAAATTTTGCAGCCTGTTTTTTTGTATATATGAAAACCTCGCCATAGTGGCGAGGTTCCGTGGAGCTTTAGCGGTGAGTGTGGTACGAAACAATAAAAAAGCTCCTAACGTGCTACAATATCGATGACCTGCCAGTCACGACGAACACGTTAGGAGGACATT
>JAFQZL010000016.1 GCA_017405945.1 Acidaminococcaceae bacterium | reverse complement strand
AGTTTGAGGAACAGATACGCTCTATCTGATTTTTTACAATTCCACATTTGTTAAAAAAATGTATATAACCTGTTACTGAAATGTGGATAAATGTGGAAAAGTTCTCCAATTGTCAATACTGTTTATAAGGTTTTACACACTATAAACAGTTTATACACAGACACTGATACTGAAAAATACATATTTCCGATACTTTTCCACACAATACACAGCAGTTACTACGACGACTAAAATATAAATATTAAAAATAAAAAATTATAAAAGAGAAAGGAATGTGAACAAATGAAATTTACATGCCAGACTTCAGACCTTAATAAAGCAGTACAGTCTGTAATGCCTGCCATTGCAGCCAAACCCAGCACACCTATATTCGGAGGCATGCATATTATTGCAGATAATAACACCCTGAGGCTGGAAGGAATGGATATTAATCTTTCCATGAGCAATGAAATACCGGCAGAAGTGGAAGAAGCAGGTGAAATTGTAATTGCCGCTGCCCGCTTTAATGATCTGGTTCGTAACTTTAACGGCGAAACAGTAAAAGTTACAAAATCCCAAAATGATAATAATGTGCGCCTGCAGTCAGGAAAAGCAGATTACAAAATTTTACTGATGAATGTAAATGAATTTCCAAAATATCCTTCCATCACGGCAAAACAGACATTTGTCCTGGAAGAAGAAAAAATAAAGGAACTGATTAAAAAGACAGCGTTTGCCTGCTCTACAGATTCTGCCCGTCCTTTATTTACAGGCGTACTGTGTGAAATCAAAAACAATAAAATAACGTTTGTGGGAACCAATACCCACAGACTGGCAATCCGTACGCTGGATGCAGATAACGCGCCAGATATGAGCGTTATCATTCCTTCTGTCGTTTTAAAGGAGATCAATAAAAATCTGAATGGTAAAGTACCCCAGGAAGTTACATTTTCAATTTTAAATAACCAGCTGATGGTAAAAATCGAAAAATGGTCTGTGGTATCCAGGCTCATTGAGGGAAGATTCCCTGATTATAAACGGGTAATTCCGCCCCAGTTCAGCGTAAAAACCAAAGTAAATGTGAAAGACCTGGCCGGAGCTGTAAGCCGCATGAGCCTTTGCAGCGGAAGTGAAAACGATTACAGTATTGTAAAAATCAGCATTAACGCCAAAGAGATTAAAGTAATGTCCAGCAGTCCTGACGTAGGAACAGGTGAGGAAATCATTTCCTGTAATACGGAAGGGAATCCTATCAATGTAGCATTTAATGCTGCCTATATTATGGACATAATGAAAAATATCGAGACGGAAGAAGCAGAGATTAATCTGAATAATTCCCTCAGCCCGGTTTGCATCAAACCTGACAGCGAAGAAGAATACATTTATATTGTAACTCCTGTAAGGGTGATTTTCTAAAAAATGAGAATTAACAGGCTTCAGCTGGTCAATTTCAGGAACTATGACCATTGTACGGTCTCTTTTGATAAAATGGTAACTGTTTTTTACGGAAAAAACGGGCAGGGGAAGACCAATATTCTGGAAAGCATCTTTTATTCCGCTTTTGGTTTAAGCCACCGTACCAATAAAGAAGACGAAATGGTAAGGTTTTTGTCCGACGGAATGGCCGTACATTTGGATTTTACAAAGGAAGACGAAATCCATTCCATAAGGATGAAAAGGTATAATGACCAGGGAAGATGGCACAAAGAAATAAAAATAGACGGAAAAAAAACAACGGCAAAGGACCATTACAGTTTTTTTAATGCAGTGATGTTTTCTCCAGAAGATCTTCAAATAATCAAAGGAGATCCGGGCCTGCGGCGGCGTTTTATGGATATGGAAATATCCCAGACCGATCCGTTGTATTATGAACTGCTTGTCCGTTACCGGAGATTATTAAAACAGCGAAATTCCCTGTTAAAAGGAATCCGTGATAAAAACCAGCCGCAGGAGCAGCTTGTTCCGTGGGATGAAGAAATTTCTGATATCGGTTCGCAGATTTTAATAAAAAGGTTAGATAACCTGATTAAAATCAAAGAAATTTCAATACCTGTTTTTAGTATTCTTTCGGATCAGGCAGATACCCTGGACATAAAATATGAGATGAAAGGGAACGACGGAACCGTATTTTATCCGGAAAAAGAATCAGCAGCGGATATTAAAGATTTTTATATTAAAAGCATGAGGGAACGCAGGTTCAAAGATATAATGCAGGGAAATACGGGAATCGGCGTTCACAGGGATGATTTAAAAACGTACATTAATGATGCTGACAGCAGGGCTTTTGCCTCCCAGGGGCAGCAACGCTGCTGTGCTTTGGCATTAAAGTTATCCCAAATAGAATATGTAAAAAAAGTATCGGGGGAATATCCTGTTCTTTTATTGGATGATGTAATGAGCGAACTGGATCATTACAGAAGAAACCAGCTGGTAAGTTTTATTAATGATAAGGTTCAAACCATTATTACGGTAAATGACAAAAGTCTTATTCCTGATTTAGAGTGCAATCAGTATTTTAAGGTGGAAAAAGGAAGCATAAAAGAAAGTTAAATGGAAGATATTGAAAAAATTGTATTGAAAATGGTTGGTTCCCAGACTAATCAGAATCAGTATAATCTTTTTAAAATGAAAGCCTGCTGGGCGGATATAATCGGTAATAATAACGCAAAACATTGCAGTCCGGTAAAGTTGGAAAGAAGGATACTGACATTGGAAGTGGATTCTTCTGTATGGTCCAACCAATTCGTATATTATAAAAGCCAGTTTATCCGGCAAATCAATGTTTTTATGGGAACCGATTATGTAAAAGATATCAGATTTGTTTTAGGAAAAAGCTTTAAAAAAAAATATGGGAATCCTAAAAACAGTAAAATACGCCCGATAGAAGAAAAACTTCTGATTCCATCTGTAACAGCAGAAGAAAAAAAAGGGTTAGAGCAGAAATTTTCCCATATAAGTAATGAAAAAGTCAAAAATGCTATTATCAGTGTGGAAGAAAAAAGGCTGGGGCTGGAAAAACTGGCCAGTGAAGGAAAGATTAAAAAATGTCCTGTATGCGGAGATTATTTAAAAAATAACGATGAAATTTGTTATATATGCGAACGAAAAAGAGCCCGGGAACTGGAACATAAAATATGGAGCCATATTCATAGGGAACCGTGGATTAAATGGTATGATCTGAATAAGATAATAAAATGCAGTGAAGAAGAGTTTAAAATTATAAAAAATGATATAAAAATGTATTATTTTGAAAAAATAAGATTAAATACAGCAAGTAATCAGGAAGAAAAACTGGGAGTGCAACTGAAAGCGGAAAAACCGCTGGCACTGATTAAAGAAAAAGAATATGTGAATATTTTGAAATTCTTAAAAAAGGGAAAATAAAATATGTATGTTCATTTAGGAGGAGGCTGCCTCATAAGGGCAGCGGAAATCATAGGTATCTTTTCAGCGATGGATAATAAAGAGTTTTATAAAACATTAAAAAATAAAGAAGGTAAGTATTATGAAGCTGAAGATCTGTCAGAAGGCGGTGTAGTTGACAGTATCGTTCTTTCGAAGGAAAAAATATATTTGTCAGCAATTTCAGCTTCGACTTTGCAAAAAAGGATTAATCAAAACTTAATTTATAATAACGGAGGAAATAATGGCTGAGAATAAGGAAACAGTGATGCAGGCGAGTGAAGACGCAGAAAAAATTCGCGCTGCAGAGGAAGCCAAACAGGTCGAAATCGAAAAGGAAATCAAAGAAGCTACCGGTGTAGAAGGACAGTACGGGGCCAGCCAGATTCAGGTTTTGGAAGGATTGGAAGCCGTACGGAAACGTCCCAGTATGTATATTGGCAGCATATCCAGCCGCGGTCTGCATCATCTGGTATCGGAAGTTGTTGATAACAGTATCGATGAAGCGCTGGCGGGTTTCTGCGATACCATAAAGGTTACCATTAATTCAGATAACAGCATTACTGTAGTGGATAATGGCCGCGGTATTCCTGTTGATATGCATAAGACAGGCAAACCGGCCGTAGAAGTAGTTATGACCGTATTACATGCAGGAGGCAAATTCGGTGACGGCGGTTATAAGGTTTCCGGCGGTCTGCACGGCGTGGGTGTATCCTGTGTTAACGCATTGTCTGAAAAGATGGAAGTTGAAGTGCGCCGTAACGGAAAACGGTACGGTATTGAATTTAAGCGCGGTAAAACAAGCAAGCCTCTGTATGAACTCGGCGATGCAGATTCTACCGGCACTACGGTACATTTTATTCCGGACAAAACGATTTTCACCGAAACGGTATATGATTATGATATTTTACGTCTGCGCCTGCGGGAACTGGCCTTTTTAAACAAAGGTGTGACCATTTCCCTGCAGGACGAAAGGGACGGCCGGAGCGAGACCTTCCATTTCAAGGGAGGAATTATTGAATTTGTCAAGTATGTGGATGCCAACAAAGATAAAATCAATTCGGAACCGATTTATGTGGAAGGTGTAAAAGATACAAATATTGTTGAAGTAGCCATGGAATATACCGATAGCTACACGGAAAATATTTTCAGCTACGTGAACAATATCAATACAGAAGAAGGCGGTACTCATTTAAGCGGATTTAAACAGGCTTTGACCCGTTCCATCAACGATTATGCCCGCAAGAACAATTTATTAAAAGAAAGTGATGATAACCTCAGCGGCGACGACTGCCGTGAAGGTATTACCGCAGTCATCAGTATCAAGGTTCAGGAACCCCAGTTTGAAGGACAGACAAAAACAAAATTAGGAAACAGCGAAATCCGGGGTATTGTAGACAACCTGGTGACAGACCAGCTGGAAGAATTCTTTGAAGAGCATCCCAGTGAAGCACGGAAGATCATTGAAAAAGCTGTAATGGCTTCCCGGGCCCGGGCGGCAGCCCGCAAGGCCAGGGATCTGACCCGCAGAAAGAGTATTTTGGAAAGCAGCAGCCTTCCCGGAAAATTAGCGGACTGCCAGAGCAAGGACAACACCATGACGGAAATTTACCTGGTCGAAGGTGATTCCGCAGGTGGCAGCGCCAAACAGGGACGTGACCGTAAGTTCCAGGCGATCCTTCCGTTGCGCGGTAAAATTTTAAATGTAGAAAAAGCCCGTCTGGATCGTATGCTGTCCAGTGATGAAATAAAAAATATGATTACGGCTTTCGGCTGCGGGATCGGGGAAGATTTCGATATCAGCAAAGCGCGGTACGGAAAAATCATCATCATGACCGATGCCGACGTGGACGGCGCCCATATCGCCACCCTGTTGCTGACTTTCTTCTACCGGTATATGAAACCGTTGATTACCGAAGGGCATGTATATATTGCCAAGCCGCCTCTGTATCTTGTTAAAAAAGGACAGAAAGCGCACCGTTATGCTTACACGGATGAAGAACTGCGGGTATGCATGGACGAAATCGGCAGCGATAAGAAAAATGTATCGGTACAGCGTTACAAAGGTCTGGGCGAAATGAACCCGGAACAGTTATGGGAAACCACTATGGATCCCCAGTACCGCACACTGCTGCAGGTTACGTTAAGCGACGCGGCGGAAGCAGATGCCATCTTCTCTATCCTTATGGGAGACAAGGTTGAACCGCGACGTCAGTTCATTGAAGAAAACGCCACAAAAGCCGTGCTTGACCTGTAAGCCGTGCTGAAAATCTCTTTACGGGAATAAACATAGTTGTTTTATAATCATATTTAACTAAATGTATAATGGAGACTGACCGTGAAAATAAAAAAGAATCTCTCCGACGCGGATATGTTCCGTGGCATGGAGGAAGAAGAAAGTTTTGAAACAGCGCTGTTAAGCGACGACAGCCGCCGCGTAAAGCTGCGTAAAAATTCTTCTGCAATAAAAAAAGAAGCGGAAGCCATGATGCTTCCGCCGGAAGCAATAGAAAAACTGAACCGCTGCCTGCTGGAAGTCAGCATGGAATGGCTGAAGGATAAGGGCGGGGACGTAGACTGGAAAGTTGTAAGGGAAGGAACCAGCATCATAATCAAACCGGCTCCCGCCAAAAAGAAGGTACGGTCATGAATAAATTATTCTTTCCCCAGGGAACGTTGTCCATTGAAGATAATAAGCCTGTGCAGGAGATTGCTTTTTCCGTATGCGGCGGCAGGAAACCGGCAGCAGCCTGGCTGAATATGACAGCGGAAAAACTGCCGGGTACACCTGAGTTTTTTGCTGCGGATAAAGGTCTGGACTATTACCATGCCGCCCGGCTTTATCCGGATAAGGTAATAGGGGACGGTGACAGCGCCGATTCTGTCCTCTGGCAGCATGCGGTTGAAAACGGGAAAGCGGAAGTGTTCCCGGCGGACAAGAACGAAACGGATTTGCAGCTTTTGCTGGAAATCCTGCCTCCGGAAAAATTATGGATTTTTTCCGGCGTCTACGGAGGAAGGCTGGATCATCTGCTGAGCGCCTTTGAAACACTGGGTACTGCAGCACTGCAGAAGAACCGTACCATTGTGCTGGCAGATGAACGGGAGATAACGGTTTTTGTTCCGGAAGGAGTAAAAATTAAATTCTATCCCCCTGCGGAAGAAACACCGGTAGCCGTTTCCCTTCTTGCGTTTACGGAAAAAAGCAAAGTTTCCGTAAGCGGTACCAGGTGGCAGCTTGATGAAGCGGAACTCAGCCGCGATAACCCCTTTGCCATCAGCAATGAAATGAGTGAAGCGGAACAGTTGAAGGAACTTCCCCACATTACGTTTTCCTGTCTGGCAGGAATGACGGTGTTTTATGTGGCAGGATAAAATAAAGTAAGTTAATCATAATTATATAAAGATTGTAATATGAGGTGATACAGTGGACGATACGACAAAGACTCCCGGACAGGAAAAAATAAATGAAAATGCGGAAGTTATGGTGAATGACGACGGTTATATCGCTTCCGGCGGTAAGATCGAGGAAGTTGATCTTACCAATAAAATGAAAGATTCTTATATCAATTACGCTATGAGCGTTATCGTGCAGCGCGCGCTGCCGGATGTAAGGGACGGACTGAAGCCGGTTCACCGGCGTATTCTGTATGCCATGCAGGAAGCGGGGATGACCTCCAACCGCCCCTATAAAAAATCAGCGCGTATCGTCGGTGAAGTATTAGGTAAATACCATCCCCACGGGGATTTTTCCGTTTACGACGCCACAGTGCGCCTGGCGCAGGATTTCAATACCCGTTATCTGCTGGTAGACGGTCACGGCAACTTCGGCAGTGTGGACGGCGACAGCCCGGCGGCCATGCGTTATACGGAAGTCCGTATGACAAAAGTGGCGGAAGCCATGCTGGAAGATATAGAAAAAGATACGGTTGAATTCGGGCCTAACTATGACGAATCCTTAAAAGAACCAACTGTGCTGCCGGCAAAGATTCCGGCCCTGCTGGTAAACGGTTCTGCAGGCATTGCCGTCGGCATGGCTACCAACATCCCGCCCCATAACCTGCGGGAAGTTGTTAAAGGCATTGATATGCTGATCGACAACCCGGATATAACGGTCGACGAGCTGATGAGTGCCATCAAGGGCCCCGACTTTCCTACAGGCGCTACGATTCTGGGTACGGAAGGCATCCGTCAGGCCTATGCTACCGGCAGAGGTATCATCAAAGTAAGAGCAAAGGCCGAAATCGAGCCTATGCAAAAAAACAAACACCGCATCGTAGTAACGGAAATTCCCTATCAGGTTAACAAAGCCAGGCTGCTGGAAAGCATTGCCAATCTGGTAAAAGACGGTGTCATTGAAGGGATTACCGACCTGCGGGACGAGTCGGACCGCCGCGGTATGCGTATTGTGGTGGAACTGCGGGCAGATGTGGTTCCCGATGTTATTCTCAATAAATTATATAAACATACCCAATTGCAGGATTCTTTCGGCGTGATTATGCTGGCGCTGGTGGAAAACAAACCGAAAGTTCTGAATCTGAAACAGATCCTGGAGTGTTATGTAAGCCATCAGAAAGATGTTGTGACCCGGCGTACCCGCTTCGAACTGGCCAAAGCGAAAGAACGGGCACACATCTTGGAAGGCCTGAAAATCGCGCTGGATCATCTGGATGAAGTGATCCATACGATCCGCAACAGCGCCAATGCGGAAATTGCCAAGGCTTCCTTAATGGAAAAATTCAGCCTTTCAGACCGTCAGTCCCAGGCAATCCTGGATATGCGTCTGCAGCGCCTGACCGGTCTGGAACGGAAAAAGATTGACGATGAATACATTGATGTATTGCAGACCATCGATTATCTGGAAAGTGTGCTGGCAGATGAAAAGAAAGTTCTGAATATCATCAAGAAAGACCTGAACGAAAAAACGGATAAGTTTGGCGATGACCGCCGGACGGAAATCGTGAACGATACCGGCGATATGGATGTGCTAGATCTGATTGCGGATGAGGAAATTGTGATAACTCTCAGCAACCAGGGTTATATCAAACGCCAGACTCCGGACAATTTCCGCAAGCAGCAACGGGGAGGTATCGGTAAAAAGGGCGGAAGCGGTAAGAAGGAAGACGATTTTACCCAATATCTGTTCCTTGCTACCACCCATAATTATATTCTGTTCTTTACAAACAGGGGACAGGTCTATACGCTGCGGGGCTACCAGATTCCGGAAGCCGGCCGCACGGCAAAGGGATCTGCCATCATTAACCTGCTGCAGCTGAGCCCGGGCGAAAAGATTACCGCTGTAATCAACGTTTCCGAATTCGAGGAGAACAGATATCTGTTTATGGCTACCGACAAAGGCACGGTAAAACGCTGCAAGCTGACAGACTTCTCTTTTGTGCGTCGGAGCGGTCTGAAAGCCATTGTTCTGAATGAGGACGAAGAACTGATTGGTGTCAGGATGACGGACGGCAATGCGTCTATTTTGATGGCCACCCGGGACGGCATGGCAATTCATTTCAGCGAGGAAGATGTGCGCTGCATGGGCCGGAGTGCCCACGGTGTACGGGGCATCAACCTGGGACGCCACGATACGGTAGTGGCCATGGATTATGCGTATGATCCGGAAAGTGAAGTACTGACAGTAACAGAAAACGGCCAGGGTAAACGGACAAAACTGTCCGAATACACAAAACAGATCCGGGGTGGCAAAGGCCGCATCAATTACAAAATTACCGCTAAAACCGGGGATGTTGTGGGCATGACAGTTGTAAATCCGAAAGATGAACTCTATATTATCACCGCAGCGGGTATTGTAATCCGTATGGATGTAGACCAGTTGCGCAAGTTAGGCCGTAATACCCAGGGCGTGAATGTAATTACCCTGCGAGAAGGGGACAAGGTCACGTCAATTGCCGCCGTTGAATCGGAAGAAGAAATAGTGAAAGAATAAAATTCAAACTATAATGGAATTCACATATAAATGTTATAAAGCCGTGGCTGTTCTGGGTATTTAAGATGCCACGGCTTCTTTTTAGGGAGTGGGAAAGATGGACTTTTTTAAGGAAACAGACGTTGTGGTAATTGGCGGTGGCATAGTTGGAACAGCCATTTTGCGTGAATTGTCCAAATATGATCTCCGATGTCTTCTGGTAGAGAAAGAGCCGGATGTGGCTGTGGGCACTACCAAGGCAAACAGCGCGATTTGTCATGCGGGTTTTGACGCACCAACGGGAACCTGGAAGCAGAAGACGAACGTCCGGGGCAATGCGTTGTATCATCAGTTACAGGAAGAGCTGGATCTGGATATTAAATGGACAGGCAGCCTTGTTGTTGCAACGAATGATGAGGAAATTAAACATCTGCAGGTATTATTGGAACGGGGCAGGGCAAACGGGGTTCCCGGCCTGGAAATTCTTTCCCGGGAGGAAGTGCTGGCAAAAGAGCCGAACCTCGTTACTGCGCAGGCGGCGTTATGGGCGCCTACGGCCGGTGTGATGTGGCCTTTTGGCTGTGCGGTGGCCTTTGCCCAATGTGCAGTACAGAACGGTGCGCAGGTTATCTGCGACTGTGCGGTAACCGGTTTTGTGAAAGAAGACGGAGCTGTAACTGTAGTAAATACAACGAATGGCGCAATACAGGCAAAGGTTGTCGTCAACGCAGCAGGCGTCTATGCGGAAGAAATCGCAAAACTCGCAGGAGATGATTCTTTTACCATTACACCCCGCAAGGGCGAGTATATTTTATTTGATAAAATGGCAGCTTCTTCACTGGTATACAGTGCCATCTTTCCCTGCCCCAATGAGAAGAGCAAGGGCATCATGGTATGCACCACTACCCACGGCAATACGTTTATCGGTCCCAATGCCAACGAACAGGCAAGCAAGGAAGATACTTCTGTGACGCCGGGCGGGATGAATGAAGTCATTGCCGGAGCCCGGAAACTGATTCCGAATCTTCCTATGGGAGCCTCAATTACGGAATTTGCCGGACTTCGCGCGGTTTCAAGTACGGGAGATTTTATTCTGGGAGCTTCCGGAGTGCCTGGTTTCATTAATGCGGCCGGCATTCAAAGTCCGGGTCTCGCTGCAGCCCCTGCTATTGCGGAGGTCGTGGCGGAAGCCGTCGGCAGGGAAATGTATCTGCGTAAGAAAACCGGCTGGAACGGAAGATTACCGAAGAAACCGGCGTTTAACCGTATGACGGCTTCTGAAAAACAGAAAATGATAGAAAAGAACAAGCTGTATGGCCGTGTAATCTGCCGCTGTGAAACAGTAACGGAAGGCGAAATTGTCGACGCAATCCACCAGCCAGTGGGAGCTTGTACAGTTGATGGTGTGAAGCGGCGTACCCGTGCGGGAATGGGCCGTTGCCAGGGCGGTTTCTGCGGTCCGAGGGTAACACAGATACTGGCCCGGGAACTGGGTATTCCGGTGGAAAAGGTGCTGAAAGAAAGACAGGGATCGGAACTGTTTTATAAAAAATTCGAGGAATGAAAACGGTTGAAACTGCTTACCCGGAACATTGGATTTAATTGGAAATCGATTTTGGTGTTGGAGTGAAGAAAATGGAACTTTATGACGTAGTTATTGTTGGCGGCGGCCCGGGAGGTCTTTCTGCCGCATATTCCGCTTACCGGAACGGGGCAAAGAAGATTCTGGTCATTGAACGTGACCGGGAGCTGGGCGGTATTCTGCAGCAGTGCATCCATAACGGATTTGGACTGCATCATTTTAAAGAGGAACTGACAGGTCCCGGATACGCGGGCCGCTGTATTGCCTTGATTCAAGACAAGCCTGAAATCCGGACTTTGACAGACACGATGGTCCTGTCTGTTTCAAAAGATAAAAAGGTCACAGCGGTGAATCCGGAAAGAGGTTTGTTCACCGTACAGGGAAAAACCGTTATACTGACCATGGGGTGCAGGGAACGCACCCGGGGAGCCATCCGTACGGCTGGAGAGCGTCCGGCCGGCGTGTTTACGGCAGGAGCGGCCCAGCGCATGGTGAATATGGAGGGGTATCTGCCCGGCAAGAAAATCGTGATTTTGGGCAGCGGTGATATCGGCCTGATCATGGCCCGGCGCATGAGTCTGGAAGGCTGCAAGGTACAGGCGGTGTGCGAGATATGCCCGTATTCCAACGGGCTGACGCGTAACATGGTACAATGCCTGTATGATTTTGATATCCCATTATACCTTTCCCATACGATTTTAAAAATCAAGGGCCGTGACCGTGTGGAAGGAGTTACGGTAGCGAAGGTCGACGAAAAGATGCAACCGGTTCCCGGAACAGAATTTGACATTGAATGCGACACGCTGCTGCTGTCTGTGGGACTGATTCCGGAAAACGAGCTTTCCATGGCGGCCGGTGTGGAAATCGCGCCCTTTACCAACGGTCCCAGGGTGGACCAGCGGCGGCAGACAAACCTGCCGGGTATTTATGCTGCGGGAAATGTGGTCCATGTCCATGACCTGGTGGACTTTGTTTCCGATGAGGCGGAGATTGCGGGTAAGTTTGCGGCATTAGAGGCACAGGGAAATCTGGTGCCGGCAGTGAATACGGTGGAAGTTTCCCCGGTTAACGGCATCCGTACCTGTGTGCCGCAGGTTCTTCATCTGCCGGAGGGTGGTGAACCTGTAAGGCTGTTCATGCGGGCAGGCGCTCCGGACCGGAAGGTTACCCTTGAGGTAAAATGCGGCGGGGAAGTGCTTGTGAAAAAGATACTGCCGGTAGTGAAGCCCAGTGAGATGATTACATTGGATATTCCTGCCGCCAAAACGGCGCTGATGCATGATAAAATAACAGTAGGCCTGCAAGCGAAGTAATTTTGAACACTGTTATATTGAAAACGTGCTTCTGCAACGCAACTCATTTTAAAATACGGAAAAGAGAGAAAAAATGGAAACGAAAGTAATGAACTGTATTATGTGCCCGATGGGCTGTGAAATGACGGTAACGCTGGAAAACGGGAAATTTGCCGCTGTGACGGGCAACAGTTGTCCCCGTGGTGCCAGGTATGCTGAATCGGAAGTGACAGACCCCCGTCGTATGCTGACGACCACGGTACGGATAAAAGGCGGACTTCTGCCATTGTTGCCGGTGGTTTCCGCAGATGTGCTGCCCAAAGGAAAGATCGCGGATTGTGCGGCGTATCTGCGCAACGTTGTAGTGGAGGCTCCGGTGCAGGCAGGGGATGTGATCGTCCCGGATATCTTAGGCCTTGGCGTGGATATCGTGGCAAGCAGAGCTATGGAAAATGTGAATGATTAATTAAAGAAACTTTTGTATTTTGCTGGAACCGTTGGCTATATTTTATTAATTATTCTAAAAAAATATAATATTTTTAAAAAACATGACTTTAATCTCACTTTTTGTGGTATAATATATCAAAATAATTATATTTGTATCAAATTAATTATATTTTTTTAAAGATAAAACAATTCAAGGGAGGGTCCACAGTGTCCGAAACAAAATCATTTCAGGAAAAGTGCCGGCGGTTAGGAGCAAAGATTAAGTATTACCGTACCATTGGCGGTATGAACCAGACGGTATTAGCCAATAAGCTGGGCATTTCCTATCAGTATTTGAGCCGTATTGAATGCGGAAAACAAAGCCCCAGTTTTCCGTTATTAGTTGCGCTGGCAGAGGAATTGCATGTTGATATGGCTGAACTGGTCAGTGAGAGGGACAGCAGGAGATTTTAATCCGGGTGGCGGAGTTATCCTGTGAAAACAATTAAATAGCGAAGAAAAACGGCATTGCTCCCAATGCCGTTTTATTGTATATATGAAAACCTCGCCATAGTGGCGAGGTTCCGTGGAGCTTTAGCGGTGAGTGTGGTACGAAACAATAAAAAAGCTCCTAACGTGCTACAATATCGATGACCTGCCAGTCACGACGAACACGTTAGGAGGACATT
>JAFQZL010000015.1 GCA_017405945.1 Acidaminococcaceae bacterium | reverse complement strand
GAATTTCTTTGACTTTTGGGTCGTCCCCGAAGGGGCTGACCCGCACATTCATCTGGTTCGTTATTCAGTTCTCAAGGTTCCGCCGTCTTTCGACGACTTGGTTATAATAGCACTTCTTTTTCCCTTTGTCAACACCTTTTTTTAAAAAACTTTTTCTTCCGTCTTGCCTGTCTGGAATTTAAAATTGTCTATTTCGGGGCGCATGTCCTCCGCGCCCTCTTTTGCATCTTCCAGCAGCAATGCCTGAAGCACGATGGCGCACTCCAGCCGTTTCTTCTGGATCTTGCAGCCATACTCATAGGGTACGGTAATATCACCGTTTACGAGGTCCGCGTTGGCATGGCAGCCTCCGCTGCAGAAGAAACGGGCCCAGCATTCCTTGCACTTCGGTTTGGTCATGACATGGGTATTCCGGAATTTTTTAACCAGGTCCGGTCTCACGATACCGGTATCCAACGTTCCCATCTTATACTTCTCACGGCCCACAAACTGGTGGCAGGGATAAATCTCTCCGGACGGCGTTATGGCATAATACTCGTGCCCGGCGCCGCAGCCCGCCAGCCGTTTTGCCACACAGGGACCGTTATCCAGCGCGACATTAAAATGGAAGAAATCAAAAGGTTCGCCTTCCCCGCGGCGGCGCTTCAGGTACTCCGCGGCCAGCTTGTCATATTCTTCGAACAGAACCGGCAGATCCTCTTCGGTCAGGGTGTACGGTTCCGTGGTGCCTACTACCGGCTCCATGGAAATTTCCCTGCCGACTTCGGTCATCTTCAGCACTTCCTCCGCAAAATGCGTGCTGAAATGGGTATAGGTGCCGCGCAGATAATAGTTCCAGCCTTTGCGGCTCCGGATGATCTTTTTAAAGCCGCGAACCGCTGCGTCATAACTCCCCGTCTGATTGGGGAAGGGGCGCATGGCGTCGTGCATCTCTTTGCCGCCGTCCAGGCTCAGCACCACCATGACACGGTTTTCGTTCAGGAATTCTATGATCTCATCATTCAGCAGGGTTCCGTTTGTGGTCAGCGTGAGCTTGATGTTCTTGTTCGCTTCCCCTTCCCGTTTTCTTGCATACTGAATGATCTCTTTTACTACGCCGAAATTCACCAGCGGTTCCCCGCCGAACAGGTCGATTTCCAGATTATGGCGCTTACGGCTCCCGGCTATGGCAAAGTCTATGGCCTTTTTCCCGGTTTCCGCGCTCATCAGTTCCCGTTTACCACCAAAATCCCCGGTTCCGGCAAAGCAGTACTTGCAGCGCAGGTTGCAGTCATGGGCCACATGCAGGCACAGGGATTTCAAAACCGGTTCTGTCGCAAACGTCTCCGGCACGTCAAACTCCGGGGAAAACAGCAGTCCCTGTTCCGTCAGTTCATGCAGTTCGCCCAGTATTTCCCGCAGCTCTGTTTCCTCATACGAATCCTTCAGCGCCGCAACGGTTTCTTCATCATTCTTCCCGTTAAAAATCCCCAGAACGTCATAGGTCGCCTGATCGAGCAGATGCACGGCGCCGCTGTTGACGTCCAGCACTGCCAGATCCTCATTGACCTTCATCCGGTGAATCAGTTTGTTTTCCATATTATGTAATCTGCCTTTCTGTTAAAAACGCCTGTCCTGATATGCCTGCAGCAAAACCTGTAAGCAGGCGCGGCAGTATCCGGGCCGGAGTCCCTCATATGAAAACAGCTCCCCGCACTAACAGGGAGCTGTTTAACATGCTGGTTTTTCCTGATTGATTATTTGTGTTCGCAAACCTGATTGCCAACCGTGCAGGAAGTCTTGCATGCAGACTGGCAGGAAGCCGGGCATTCCCCGCAGCCTCCGGTACGCAACGTTTTGTTGATCATTGCTTTATTGACGGTCTTAATATGTTTTTTCATTTCAAGCCCTCCTTGGATATGATACTTTATTTTACCTTGTTTTCACCTAATATGCAAGGTTTTTATTACAAACAAATTTTAAGAAAGCGCCAGCTAACTTATCTTCGCGCAGATTCGTTCAGATAAACGGAAGCAGCCTCCGCGCTTTGTCCAGCAGACTGACCGGGAATCCTTTTTCTTCAAGATACCCGAACACATAACATTTCTGCAGCGCCTTTTCCACATCTCCGGCGCCGTTCCCCCGGTCATACACCCCGGCGCGGCGCAGGGCGAAAGGCGTTTCCTCAACGATCTTCAGCGTATTGCAGCCGGCCTGTCCGGAAAAACCGTATTCGTATTTAAAATACTTGCGGATTTCGGCAATGATTGCATCATTATACGCGCCGTTGGGGAACGCAATGCCGCTGATCCAGAAGTTCATCTTCTGGTAAAACAGGTTCAACGGCTGGTAGATTTCCCAGGGCAGCAGCTCAGGTTTGATGGAAGTGAGCGGATCGTGGCTCATGCTGTGGGAACCGATTTCCATTCCCTGGTCATGCATTTCTCTGATCTGGGCGAAGGACATGTATTTTTTCATGCCATCCTGGTTCTTTTCTTTTCCAACATCATTCCCTACAACATAAAAGTTTCCGCGGAAACCGTATTTTTTTAATAAAGGAAATGCTTCTGTGTAATTGTTTTCATACCCGTCATCAAAGGTCACGATAACGGTATTCATCACATTCTGTCGGCTCTTCAGCAGGATCATGGCCTGGGGCGCCGTAACCACATTGTAGCCCTGCGCTTTCAAATACTGCAGATGTTCTTCAAAAACAGCAGGGGCAACACAAAGATCCGCGGGCCAGCCTTCCGGCACCCCGCTGATGCTGTGATACATCAGCGCCGGTATGGCGCGTGTCTTATAATTCTCAAAATCTTCTTTTATTCGTCCCTTGTATGCCATGCCGCAAACCGCGGCAAGCACGAGCAACACGCTCAAGATACGGTAAACTGTTTTAAACATACTCGCTTATATCCATACCTTTGGTGACAGCAATCTGCTGGATTTTTTTCAGCCGGTGGTTCAGTCCGGATTTCCCGACCGTTCCGTCCGTAAACTCAACCAGGTCGTTCAGGGAAACATCCGGATGCTGCATGCGCAGTTCCGCGGTTTCCTTCAGCTTTTGCGGCAGCAGTTCATACCCGCCATGGCTCTGCAGAAAACGGATGCAGGCCACCTGCAGCACCGAGGCCCGGATCACCTTGTTCAGGTTTGCCGTCTCACAGTTCACCTGCCGGTTCACATTATTCCGCATCTCCTTGACGATGCGGACATTTTCAAACTCGAGCAGGGACTGGTGCGCCCCGATTATGGAAAGGAAATCGATGATGTGGTCCCCGTCCTTTAAATACACGATAAAATCGTTTTTCCGGTCTGTCATGCGGGCGGAAAGGGAAAAACCGTTCATGATTTTCAAAACCAGTCTGGCAAGCTCTTCATTCTCCGTAACGATTTCCATATGGTAATCGCCGGAAGGCCGGCTGACAGATCCCCCTGCCATAAAAACGCCCCGCAAAAAAGCTTTCCTGCAGCAGGCCCTGCCCAGCAGTTTGCTTTTCGCGGCCTCTTCCGAAGGAAGGATCTGCAGCTCGCGCAAGGCTTCCGCCACCCTGCTGTCCGGCAGGACTTCCACCTGATACCGGTTATTCTTTTTCAGCCGCCGCGAACGGGTAATGACAACTTCCGTCTGTACCCGGTAATTGGTTTTCAGTACCTGCAGGACCCGGCGGGCCAGGGCTGCGTTTTCCGTGGAAAAATGGATCCCGATATGTTTGCCGCGGAGCACCAGCGCCCCGCTCATGCGCAGCACGCCTACCAGCTCCGCCTTTTCGCAGCAGGGCTTCTGGCCCTCCAGGCGGGCCAGTTCGTTTTTAACATCCGAAGAATATGACAACACTGCCTCCAGACAAATCACTTACAAAATTAAGGAACCTCTGATCAGTTCATCCGCGCGCCTCCAAAGCCGCCGCGCAAACTCACCTGTCACTTTTTCCCCAGCATTTTACCTATCTTACGCATATTGTGACGCATAAATAAATAATCGAAGAAAATAAAACCCCTGCCGAACAGGCGCAGCCTGTAGGCCAGCGACATGATGGCCCGGGCCAGCTTCTGCGGGTCATGGCGCACCATATCCGACTGGCTGATCAGTTTTGCCGGAATGACATGGATCCCCATCTGCTCAATCTTCTCCACGTCCGGGGAAATCGGCTCCTGCCCTTTTGCCCTGTACAGCGCTTTCTGTTCGTTCGAAATTTCCTCGCTGTTGACGATTACATAATCCAAAAACGGTTTCCCCGCGTATTCCGTCAGGGTCTTTACATGTTCATACGCGCCAAACCCGTCTGTTTCACCGGGCTGGGTCATTACATTGCAGACATAAATCTTAGTCGCTTTGCTTTGCAGCACCGCTTCCCGGATTTCCGGAACCAGGAGATTACAGATGACGCTGGTATACAGGCTTCCCGGCCCCAGGACCAGGATATCGGCCTGCCGGATCGCTTCTACCGCGCTCTTCGTGGCGGGAACATCTTCCGGGACCATATGCAGCCGCTGCACCGTCTTGTGCGCCTGGGCGATTTCGGCCTGCCCCAGAACGTACGAACCGTCAGTCATATCGGCCGCCAGCTGGATATTATGGAGCGTGGTGGGAATCACATGGCCGCGGACTTTCAGGATCTGGCTGGCCGCGTTCAGCCCCTCTACCATGCCGCCTTCCGTTTCCGCGATGGCCGCCAGGAAAAGGTTCCCCAGGCTGTGTCCGGAAAGATAGGAATCCCCTTCGAAACGGTATTGCATGACCCGTTCCATCAGCGGTTCGCTGTCTGCCATCGCCACCACGCATTTGCGCAGATCGCCCGGCGGGATGATCCCCAGTTCGTTGCGAAGCCGCCCGGAGGAACCGCCGTCATCACCGACGGAAACTACGGCGGTACAGTTGCCGGTAATATATTTCATGCCGCGCAGCAAAGTGGAAAGGCCCGTCCCGCCCCCGACTACGGTAATCGCCGGACCGCTGCTCAGCTTGCGCTCGGTGAAAATCGTTTCCAGCAGCGAATCGCTGCTCTCCGGGCTTACCGCTTCCACAATGGAGCGGACGATACGCCGCACCGCGTAGATCATGATGCCGATACCCACCAGCATGCCAACGATACCCAAAACCAGGGGCACGGTATTCCCGTATTCCCCTGTAGCCAGATAACTTAAGCGGAACAGCAGCTCTTCCGCCATTCCCATTACCTGGTTATTAAACAGCAATGCCAGGGAAAACGCGCAGACAATGACTCCTGCCGTAAAAAGCAGCAGCCACCGTTTTAATTGGATTCCCGGACAAAGCCAACTGATCCAGCCCATATAAAAGACTCCTTACCGGTCCGGAACTGGCAAAGCCGTTTCCGGATCCTTGCATAATTGCGCTTAATCGGTTTAACCTTACTTAATTGGTTGAACCTTACTTAATTCGTTTAACCTCAGCTCTTCCGGTTTAATTCCCGGTGCCGCAGTTCCACTTGCGGATATTTCAGCCGCAGGTAGTTGTATATATTGTCGGCAATATATACGGAACGGTGCTGCCCGCCTGTACAGCCGATACTGATCACCAGCTGGCTCTTCCCTTCTTTTTCATATTTGGGAATCAGATAATTCAGCATCTCGCATTCCATTTTAATAAATTCATAGGTCTGCGGAAACTTATTTAAAAAATCCTGTACCGGCTGGTCGTTGCCGGTCAGTTTTTTTAAGTCCGCTTCATAGAACGGGTTGGGCAGGAACCGGGCATCCAGAACCAGGTCGCTGTCCAGCGGCAGGCCGTATTTAAACCCGAAAGACTGCACCACGATCAGCATGCCCTGAGCCGAATTCTCATCCCCGAACAGACGGCCGATTTCTTCTTTCAGCAGCGAATTGGAATAACGCGATGTATCAATAATTTTGGTAGCGCGGCTCTTCACATCGGCCATAAGGTTACGTTCCAGGGAAACGCTTTCCGCCAGGCTGTAGCGCCCTTTCTCCATGGGGTGGCGGCGGCGTGTCTCCTTGTAACGGCGGATCAGCGTGGCGTCATCCGCATCCAGAAACAGCACTTCAAAATCAAATCCGTTGGCGTGCATCTCGTCCATGATCTCCACCAGACTGGAAAACGCGTCCCCGCCCCTGGTGTCAATCACCATGGCCGTATTGCGGCCGGGAGTCTGCCGGCTCAGTTCTGTAAACTTCGGAAGCAGCATGACCGGAAGATTATCCACGCAGAAATAGTTCAGGTCTTCCAGAGTACGGAGCACCTGTGTCTTTCCGGCTCCTGACATCCCGGTAATAATGACAAAACGATTCTGTTCCATAGCGCCTCCTGTTAATCCGCGCAAGACGGCTGGAATATGAGCCGGCTTACCTGTTATCTGATTGCAAGATTATCTGACCATAAGATTCTGTGATTAATTATTTCTAAATAATTATTATATCACAAGAACCTATAACGTAAAACGTTCGATGACTTCTGCCACCCCGTCTTCATCATTGGAAGCCGTGACCACTCTGGCCGCAGCCTGAACAGCCGGTTTGGCGTTGGCCACCGCCACGCCGATGCCCGCGTTTTCAATCATGCACAGGTCGTTGTTGCTGTCACCGATGCACATGATTTCGTCCGGCCGGATGCCGTAGGATTCCGCTACCGCTTTGACAGCTTCCCATTTATTCACGCCGGGTTCCATCAGTTCCAGAAAATTATCCCGGGAACTGGTCACGGTTACTTTGCCCGCAAACTTCTGCCGGATATCCTGCCACACCTTCTGGAACTCTTCCGGCTTTGTCATGGCAAGTAATTTGTAAGGCGCAACGTCCGGATGAAACAGTTTCTCTCCCATGGGTTTGGCCTTGATTCCGGAGATTCTTTCATACTCCGCGGAAAAAACCGTCGCTTCTTTTACCCAGAGTTCGTCCCCCTGGTAGGACTGGATGTAGTAGCCTTTTTCCCTGCAGTAAGCCAGTAACTCCAGGGCTGTTTCCAGTTTCAGGGGATGCTCATAGTACACCTTCCCGCTTTTGCTGCCTTTGACCAGGGCGCCGTTATAAGTAACCAGCGGCACATCCAGCCCTAACGCGTCGGCATAGGGTTTTACGGAAACGTACATGCGTCCCGTCGCGATCATAAAGACGATGCCTTTGGCGATCGCCTTGCGGATTGCTGCCGCGTTCCGCTCCGAAATAAAAATTTTGCTGTGTAACAACGTATCATCCATATCACTTGCAATCAGTTTTACAGTCAATGAACTCGCTCCTTTTTCTTTGTTAACCACTGTTCCAACATATTAAAAAAACTATTAGTTCCAACAAAATAATAGTGTTCCGGTCTTGTTCCGGTTTATTTGAAAACCGTTACGAATTTTATCCTGCGGTTTTACGTAGTTCCATCATTCAACGTGTATTCGTTAATCTCTGTAACCAAAAAGCAAAGCGCAAGCAGAAACAGCGCCGTCTCTATGCCCGGTCTGATGTCCCAGCCCGGCAGGCAGGAAGCCGTCGCCCCGATGATACAGCCGCAGCCGGCCATACCCAACAGGCACCGCGCCGTTTTTTTGCGCAGCGTCTTGCGTAAAAGGAAAGCAAGCAGCGCGGAGCAAAGCCCGGTCAGGGCGCTTCCCAGCACGGTACCGCCCAGGGTCACCACCGTTATGAATGAAGTATTGTAGATCGCGATAAAAACCAGCACGCTGATTGTAACAAATGCCGTATAAAGATTATACAAAAACGATTCACCCGGTCTTTCTGTAGTTTGCAGCTTAATGCTCCGTAAACCGTATTTTAGTCTCATGATAAGCTGTATTAAAAATAATGTTTATTCATGCTGCAGGCTTACTCATAAACCGTTCCTTTATTTCTTGCCTATCATGTCATTCTTCTTCACTATATCGCTGCGGAAAAACTCATACAGTGTATGGGCAGCCGGTTTGTTCATTCCCTCCACCGCCGCCAGTTCTTCCTCGGTGGCCTGCTTCATGGCCTCCAGTGTTGCAAAGGCTTTCCACAACGCTTTGCGCCGCGCGGGCCCGATGCCTTCGATATTATCCAGAACGGACACCAGATTTTTCTTTTGCAGCCGTTTCCGGTGATAGGTGATAGCAAAGCGGTGGGCTTCGTCCCGGATATGCTGGATCACATGCAGCGCCGGGGATTCCCGTTCCAGATAAATGCTCTCGCTCTGCCCTTCCAGAAAAATTTCTTCATTCTTTTCCGCCAGGGAAATGACCTGAATGTCCAGCCCCAGACCGCGGATTACATGCAGCGCCGCGTTCAGCTGTCCCTTGCCGCCGTCAATGATGATCAGGTCCGGCAGGTCTTCATAATCCTTATACCGGCGGTACACCGTTTCCTGCATGGACTTGAAATCGTCCGGCTTGCCTTCCGTGGACTGCAGCTTAAAACGGCGGTAGTCCTTTTTGCTGGGAGCGCCGTAACGGAACACCACCATGGAGGATACCGTTTCGCTTCCCTGGTTGTGGGAAATATCAAAGCAGTCCATGCGGGCCAGCGGTCTGTCGCAGCCCACGATGCGCTGCAGTTCTTCTGCCGCTTCCTCGTCGGTCAGTTGCTGCATCTTACCCTTGCGTTCTTTTTCCTGTATCAGTTTTTTCGCGTTGTCACAGGCCAGCTGCATCAGTTTGGCCTTGTCGCCCCGGCGGGGCGTTGTCACGGTGACCTTGCGTTCCGCTTTTCCCGAAAGCCACTGCTGCAGCAGGGCAAGATCCTCCTCTCCCGGCAGACAGGATACCAGAATCTCTTTCGGCAGGAAGATGTCTTCCGCATTATAATACTGTTTCAAAAATGCCGCAATGATATCCGCTTCCTCATCCTTCTCAGCCGGCAGCATGAAATCCTTGCGGCCGATAAGTTTGCCGCCACGGACAAAGAACACCTGCAGGCAAACGTTGAAGTCATCCCCGGCATACCCCACCACATCCATGTCGCCGCCTTCCAGCACGACCTTCTGGCTTTCCTCCAGCCGGTTCACCGCCTGCAGCTGGTCACGGTAGCGGGCTGCCTGTTCAAACTCATAATTTTCCGCCGCCTCCTGCATGGACTGTTTCAGATTCCGCCGCAGTTCCTGCGTTTTCCCGTCCAGCACCAGGCAGATGGCTTTGATCAGTTCAGCGTATGCGTCCCGGCTGATTTTTCCCGCACAGGGAGCCAGACAGCGTTTGATATGATACTGCAGACAGGGCCGCTCCTGGTTCATGTTGCGGCAGTTCCGCACGGGGAACAGGGAACGCAGCAGTTTCATGGTGGAGCGCAGCGCCCCTACATCCGGATAGGGACCGTAATATTTCCCGCCGTCTTTTACCACGCGGCGGGTGATGTACATGCGGGGGAACTCTTCCTGCAGGGTGATCTTCAGATAGGGATAGGTTTTATCGTCCCGCAGCATGATGTTGTAACGGGGACGGTATTTTTTGATCAGGTTGCATTCCAGGATCAGGGCTTCGATCTCGCTGTCAGTCATGATGGTTTCAAGGTCTTCCACATGGCTGACCAGCGCTTCCACTTTGACAGAATGCCGGCCCGATGCCCGGAAGTAGCTGTGGACCCGGTTATTCAGATTTTTTGCCTTGCCCACGTAGATGACCCGGCCGGTACTGTCGTGCATGAGGTACACGCCGGGTTTATGGGGCAAAACCGCAAGGGCCTTTTCGATTTTATCGTTGATAATCATTGATACTTCCCGCTCTTCTTTGCGTCGTCGATGACCCGCTTCAGGTACTGGCCGGTATAGGAGTTCTTGTTCCGCGCCAGTTGTTCCGGCGTGCCGACACCTACAATGGTGCCGCCTTTGTCGCCGCCTTCGGGGCCCAGATCAATCAGCCAGTCCGCTGATTTGATCACGTCCAGGTTGTGCTCTATCACGACAACGGTGTTGCCGCTGTCTACCAGGCGCTGCAGCACCTGGAGCAGTTTGTGGACGTCCGCGGTATGCAGGCCGGTGGTGGGTTCGTCCAGAATGTACATGGTACGACCGGTTCCTTTTTTGGACAGTTCCGCCGCCAGTTTGATGCGCTGGGCTTCCCCTCCGCTCAGGGTGGTAGCCGCCTGTCCCAGACGGATGTAGCCAAGCCCCACATCTTCCAGCACCTGCAGTTTGTCTTCAATCCGCTTCTGGTTCTTAAAATAGTCCAGCGCTTCGGTCACGGTCATATCCAGCACCTGGGCAATATTTTTTCCTTTGTAGTGAACTTCCAGCGTGTCCCGGTTGTAACGGGCGCCGTGACAAACTTCGCAGGGTACGTACACATCCGGCAGGAAATTCATTTCAATTTTATTAACGCCGTCGCCCTGACAGGCTTCACAGCGTCCGCCTTTCACGTTAAAGCTGAAACGTCCCTGTTTGTAACCGCGGATTTTCGCTTCATTGGTTGACGCGAACAACGCGCGGATGTAATTGAACGTTCCGGTATAGGTCACCGGGTTGGAACGGGGCGTACGCCCGATGGGACTCTGGTCTATGTTGATAATTTTATCAATCTGCTCCAGCCCGCGGATCGCTTTGTGTTTTAACGGGCGCAGCCGTGCCCCGTGCAGTTTGGCCGCCAGCGCATTGTATAAAATGTCATTGATCAGCGTAGACTTGCCGCTGCCGCTTACGCCGGTCACCACGGTAAAGAGTCCGATGGGAATCTGTACGTCGATTTCTTTCAGATTGTTCCCCGCCGCGCCGATGATCTCGATACACCGTTCATCCGGTTTGCGGCGGCGCTTCGGCAGGGGAATAAACTTTTTCCCGCTGAGATACTGGCCTGTGACGGAATTTTCCACTTTCATAATTTCCGCTGCGGTCCCCTGGGCTACAATGGTTCCGCCGTGCTCGCCCGCCCCCGGCCCGATGTCGATGATCTGGTCCGCGGCCCGCATGGTTTCTTCGTCGTGTTCCACCACCAGCACGCTGTTGCCCAGATCGCGCAGATGGTAAAAGGTCTGCAGCAGGCGCCCGTTGTCCCGCTGGTGCAGGCCGATGCTGGGTTCATCCAGAATATACAACACCCCGGTGAGTCCGCTTCCGATCTGGGTAGCCAGCCGGATACGCTGAGCCTCTCCGCCGCTTAAAGTTGCCGCCGCCCGGGACAGGGTCAGGTAATCCAGTCCTACGTTATTCAGAAAATCAAGACGGGCGTTGATCTCTTTCAAAACCTGTCTGGCAATGACCTGCTGCCGGTGCGTCAGCTGCAGCGAATTGAAAAAGCCGCAGGCGTCCCGTACCGTCATCTGTGTCACGTCATTGATATTCTTACCGCCGACCAGGATAGACAGCACTTCCGGTTTCAGCCGGCTCCCATGACAGTCCGGACAGATGTTGCCGCTCATAAAGGTTTCCAGTTCTTCCCGCATGGCATCGCCCCAGGCTTCCCGGTAACGCTGCTTCAGCATGGGGATCACACCGTCCCAGGTCCGGTTGTATTCATTGGTGTCGCCGTTGAGATTTGTATAGATGAACCGGAACGTTTCCGCTCCGGCGCCCCACTGCAGTTTTTCCTGCATGGCAGTCTTCAGGTCGTTCCAGCAGTTGTCCACCGTATACCCGTATTTTTGCAAAAAGGCGGTCAGCAGACGCATGGTAAACGAAGCCGGATTGCCGGACATGGCCGCGATGGCGCCGTCCGCAAAGCTTTTATTTTTATCCGGCAGAATCAGTTCCCAGTCATATTCCCGGTTAATGCCCAGACCGCCGCAGGTGGGACAGGCCCCGTACGGCGCGTTGAACGAAAAGAGACGGGGTTCGATCTCCGGCAGGCTGATGCCGCAGTCGGGGCAGGAGAATTTTTCGGAATACACCTTTGTCTCCCCGCCGATGACCTGCACTTCCATGACGCCGTCCGCCAGTTTCAGCGCCGTTTCCACGGAATCGCTGAGGCGCTGCTGAATGCCCTCCCGCACGCTCATCCGGTCAATGACAACGGAAAGCCGGTGCTTTTTCTTTTTGTCCAGCACGATTTCCTCGTCCAGCATCCGCAGTTCGCCGTCCACCAGCATGCGGGCATAACCGGACTTCCGCATATTCTCAATGATCTCTTTGTGTTCTCCTTTGCGCCCGTAGACCAGCGGCGCCATGATCATAAACCGCGTGCCTGCCTCCAGAGCCAGCACCTGGTCCACGATCTGCTGCACCGTCTGCCGTTCAATGAGCCGCCCGCACCTGGGGCAATGAGGTTCTCCCACCCGGGCAAACAACAGACGCAGGTAATCATAAATTTCCGTTACCGTCCCCACCGTGGAACGGGGATTGCGCCCCGCCGTCTTCTGGTCAATGGAAAT
>JAFQZL010000002.1 GCA_017405945.1 Acidaminococcaceae bacterium | reverse complement strand
GCCAGGTTGCTGTGCGGTCAAAGAGCTTGTCTCTCGCGCACTCTCTATGGTCAATTGCTTTCCGTTTCCGGAACCAATATTAAAGAAAGAAAATGCAATCCTGATTGCTCTTTTATAATGCCATACGTTACTCCGTTTCCCAACAACTGGACACTTACCTGAATCAACTGCAATGTTGATTGGACGTTTATATAAATCTACGCGCTTTAACTAAAATGCATTTCTGCATTTATGATTATATTCTCAATTTCAGGGATTTTTATTTCTACTCTGGACTGATCCCCGGAAGGTGATCCGGTCTGTTTTCCCTTCCTGATAATATTATACCACAACGCACCGAATTCGTGGTCGCTTCCCAGGCGACAACGACTTTTGATTTTATTTTTCTACTTTTATGTTTTTGTCAGCCGGTTTTTTGCTGTTTTTATGTGGGCTTTTTTTCGCCGGATGCGACTTTTTCTAACTCTTTCAACTGGCACGAAAAAACAGCGCGGTCTGCATGTAGTTGCAAACCGCGCTGTGCGCGTTTATATATGAAGCTGTAACCCTGTATATTTTGCTGGGCGGATCACCGGTGTTTTCCGGCGCTATTGAATCACGGTCCCCGGGAGCAGCACGAACATTGCAACCAACATTCGCCTGCGGCGACCTGTTTCAGACCCGTTCCAACCGGTCGTCTTTCAGCCGCCGCGTCAGGAACAGGGGCACGTATTCGATGAGGATGTTGGATGTTTCCAGCCCGAACCACTGGAACGGGTTCCCGACGTTGCGGCGGATCGCGTATTTCGAACGGACCAGCAGATTATCCACTTCGTCAATATCCCCTTCCTGGGGCATCATTTTCCGGATCAGGCAGAATTTGAAGGAACCTACATCCGAAGGACCGTAGATTGAATGCTGCCTGTGCTGTTTCGGCAACTCGCCTGTGGCAAGCAGGTCATGTACAACCTGCCTCAGATAGATGTTGACACTGGGCCTTACCTTATATCCGAGGTGCAGACTCACCCGGAAGATATAATCCGTTCCGAAGGTTTCCACTTCATACTGCTTCTGATACGGCTCGTTGGTGGTATTGACGCTGATAAACCAGTAGGCGTTAGCCCGCTTCGGGTCTTTATCCAAAATCGAATACAGGATATCCCGGTCGATTTTTTCCGGATCGTCCCCTTTGACCAGATAAACCACATTGTGGCTGCACATCGGAATGGATTCATCGTTCTGCAGGTTTTTAATAGCCGCCAGATGCTCCCGCATATTCAGGAACGTGTTCTGCGCCTGCTCAACCTGCGTTCCCCGGTACCAGGCGAGCATGATAAAGAGAACCGCCAGGGAAATGATGATGGCCACATAGCCGCCCACCACGAATTTTCCCAGGCTCGAGATGAAAAACACGCCTTCAAGGGCAAAGAAAATTACGCCGAACAACACCGCGGCCACCGGGTGTTTGTGCAACACGCCGATATAAACGCAGAACATGACCGTCATCATCAGCATACTGATCGTGATGGCCAGACCGTAGGCATTTTCCATCCGGGACCCGCTGCGGAAGTAAAGAACCACCAGCGCGCAGAAGAGCCACAGGATATTGTTGACAAACGGGATGTAGATCTGTCCTTTCGTGTCTGACGGATACCGCACGTTTAAGTGGGGCATCAGGTCAAGATTGGCAGCTTCATGCACCAGCGTATAGCTGCCGCTGATCAGGGCCTGGCTGGCGATGATCGCCGCCAGCGCGCTCAGCAGGATCGCCACCGGGCGCAGCGCTTCCGGAAGCATCACATAAAACGGGTTGAGATCTTTGATGGCCTGGATGACAGGATCGTTCTGGTTCTGGATAATCCAGACGCACTGTCCCATGTAGTTCAGAATCAGGCAGATTTTTACAAAAGGCCAGCTGATGAAGATGTTGTTCCGGCCCACATGCCCCATGTCCGTATACAGGGCCTCCGCACCGGTGGTACACAGGAACACGCTTCCCAGGATCAGGAATCCGGCTTTGTTGTTGGGGCTGATCAGAACATCTATGGCATAATAAGGATTCAGGGCCCGCAAAATCGTAAGGTCGCCAAAGGTCAGCCAGAGCCCCGTCAGGCCCAGAAACAAAAACCACAGCATCATGACTGGCCCGAACATTTTGCCGATGGAGCTGGTCCCGCTTCGCTGGATCATAAACAAAGCGCTGATGATTAACAGCGTAATTACTACCACAAGGTGCTGCCCGCTACCCAGCATACTGTTAACGACTTCGATACTGCGCAGGCCTTCCACGGCCGTCGTGACGGTCACCGCGGGGGTAAGGACGCCGTCGGCAAGCATGGTACAGCCGCCAATCATGGTAGGGATGATCAGCCATTTCCCGCAGTCGCGGATCAGGCTGTAGAGCGCAAAGATGCCGCCTTCGCCGTGGTTGTCGGCCCGCAGCGCGATCAGCACATGCTTGATCGTCGTCAGCAGTGTGATGGTCCAGATGACCAGCGACAGGGAGCCTACGATAAACTCCGTGTCCACATTGGCTATCCCGCCGTTGCCTTCGACGATGGATTTCATTACATACATCGGGGATGTGCCGATGTCGCCGTATACTATACCCAGCGCCACAAGGAACATTCCAAAACTGAATTTATGGCTGTGTTCAGCCTGAGTTTCCTGCATATTTTCCTCCTGAAGAAAGAATCTTTATCAAATTAATTCCTGCATTATATTTATTTTTTCATCTACTTCTTTTCGGTTACTTCTTTTTGATGAATATCTTTTACTAACTTATTTATTTATTTTAACACAAAAACCGCTCATAATATATATTGTTTTCAAAATTGTCTTTCTAAATAAACAAAGTTCAGTCTTTTCTGTATTTAATCTTTTATCCATGATATAATTTTATTGTATTCGTGACTATCGGAGAAAAATTTAATAAGTAAACGCTGGTTCAATGAGTTTGATTGCTTTTCGGGAATTACTAATGAAGCAATCCGCAAAAGCGCAGGCAGGCCTGCAGACAAATTAATCAGCGGTTCCTTAAAGACAGGAGTTGCATTATGGAAACGTTAAACGCTGTCATCAACCAGGTCAACACGATCCTCTGGTCCTACATCCTGATCGTCCTGCTGATCGGACTGGGACTGTATTTCACGTTCCGTACCGGTTTTATCCAGATACGGCTTTTAGTTGATATGGTCCGCTTACTGGCGGAAGGCGTCGGGACAAGACGGATGGGAAACCAGATTTCCTCGTTCCAGGCTTTCTGCGTCAGTACGGCCAGCCGCGTAGGCGTCGGCAACATCGCCGGCGTCGCCATTGCCATCGTGCTGGGCGGGCCGGGCGCCATTTTCTGGATGTGGATGGTGGCCATCGTGGGCAGCGCCACCGGTTTTGTGGAAAGCACCCTGGCCCAGATTTACAAAATCCCCCGGGGGAAATGGACCTTTCACGGGGGTCCCGCGTACTACATTCAGAATGTGCTGCATATGCCCAATCTGGCAAAACTGTTTTCACTCTTGTTAATGACAACTTTCGCTCTGGTCTATAATTCCCTGCAGGCCAACACCATCACCCTGTCCCTGCACACTGCGTTTGGCTGGGACCGCACGATCGTCGGTGTCGTCGTTTCCATCCTGATCGCCCTGGTAATCTGCGGCGGCGCCCACTTTGTGGCCAGGGTGGCGGAAATGCTGGTTCCGGTCATGGCCGGCGCGTATCTGCTGATTGCGTTAGTCGTCGTCATTACGAATTTCAGCCAGCTTCCCTCCGTGTTCGCTTTAATCGTAAGCAATGCTTTTGCGCCCCAGGCAGCCGTAGCCGGCGGTTTCGGGGCCTGTGTCATGAACGGCATCAAACGGGGCCTCTTCTCCAACGAAGCTGGTGAAGGTTCCGTACCCAATGCGGCGGCCACCGCCTATGTAACCCACCCGGTCAAGCAGGGCCTGATCCAGGCGTTTGGCGTTTATGTGGACACACTGTTGATCTGTTCCGCCTCCGCCGCCCTGGTGCTGTTGTCCGGCGCCTATGAAATCGGAGGACAGATTACCGGTATCGAACTGATACAGCACAGCCTGGCAATAGAGATGGGCAGTTGGGCCATAGTCTTTATCGGGGTCATGATCATGATGTTTGCCTTCAGCTCCCTGGTAGGCAATTATTATTACGGCGAAATCAATCTGGCTTTCCTTACCCAGAGCAAAACCGCGCTGTATATCTTCCGGGCAGCGGTGGTCGCCATGACCATGTTCGGAAGCATCGCGTCCCTGCCGCTGGTGTGGAACCTGGCAGACCTGTTCATGGCGTTTCTGGCCACGACTAACCTGTACGCCATTTCCCGTCTGTTCCCCTTTGCGAAGATCGCGCTGGACGATTATGAAAAACAGCGCGCGGAAGGTATGGACCCGGATTTCGATCCGCATATCCTGCCCAGCCTGGACGGCGTATACGCCTGGGGCATGGAAAAGGGAAAACAATAAGAGCAGTTCAAAAGAAATTTATTTCGGGCATAAAAGAAAATTATTTTGTACGTATAACACTTCAGGTGGTTTCGGAAAAATCCAAAACCACCTGTTTTTTTCTGCTGGTTCATTTGTTTTCCATACAGGAAAAACAAACCCCGCAGAACCTTTGCTCTGCGGGGCTGTATATATTTAATTACTTGTCCCATTCACAGACAAAGGCGTTTCCGCCCGTACCGTCAGTCGTCCCTTCTTCCGTCAGGTTTTTGTAGTTCCAGTAATACAAGCCGTAGAAGACTTCTTCTTCGGAGTTGCTTTCCTGATCCGCTTTCACATAGGTAACGGGTTCGTTGGGAATCATGCGGTAATGCCCGAATTTTTCAAAGTATTCATTATCATAGCCGCTGTCATTGATCAGCCGGTACATGCGCTCGTTCATTTCGTCATCGCCGACCGCTGCCAGATGACCGCCCATGGATTCGCAGAACTGCTGCGCGTCTTCCATGGTATTGCCGATATCGGAGAATACATGATAGTGATGTCCTTTATATTTGATGGCTTCTTTCGGAATAAAGGCGCGTACTGAATCTTCAGCGGCATAAATCACACTGGCCGGTTCGACAGCATACGTAGAGTGTATAATCTCTGCTGCTAACAGCGCAGATAAAACATCCGCATAGTAGATTCCGTTGTAATATCCTCTGTAGCGTCCCCGTCTGTGGGCTGGTCTGTGGTTCCACCAGTGGTCCTTCGGGTGTTTCGGGGCGCGGCGCCATACGTGCATGTTTTTATAGGTCCGATGAACAGGCGGGCGATGGAGGTCTTTTCTCGGACCCGGTTTTCTGTGCTTCCGGTATTCCGGTCTATGCATTTTCGGTTTCGCAATGTTTGGCTTCGAATCGTGCGCTTTCGGTCTTGCAACGTTTGGCTGTGAATCATGTGCTTTTGGACGCAGCTTCTCACGACTTACTTCTGTATGCTTCGGCTGTTGCACCGTCTGACGCTGGGTTGCAAGCTTCGGTTGCTGCACCGTCTGACGCTGGGTTACAGGTTTCGGTTGCTGCACCGTCTGGCGCTGGGTTACAGGTTTCGGCTGTTGCACTGTCTGGCGCTGGGTTACAGGTTTCGGCTGCTGTATCCTCTGACGCTGGATTACAGGCTTCGGTTGCTGCACCGTCTGACGCTGGGTTACAGGTTTCGGCTGTTGCATCGTCTGACGCTGGGATACTGGCTTCGGCTGTTGCACCGTCTGGCGCTGGGTTACAGGTTTCGGCTGTTGCACCGTCTGACGCTGGGTTACAGGTTTCGGCTGATGCATTCTCGGGCGCGGCGAGCCGGACCTCGACCGTTGCACTGTCTGGTGTTGGGAAACAGGCTTCGACCGTTGCACCGTCTGATGCTGGGAAACAGATTTCGACTGTTGCATCGTCTGACCTCGTGAAACAGATTTTGGCCGCTGTATCGTCTGGCGTTGGTGAACAGGTTTTGCGCGTTGCATCGACGGACGCGGTGCACTGGGCCGCGGTTTTTGCGCAGCCGGCCTGCTGCTCTGCTGACTTTGCTGCTGAGCAGGGTTCGGATATATTTTTCTACCCGGAGCAGCTTCTGCAGCGGAAAGAGTCACGCTCAAAAAAGCAGCTAAAACAAAAGCTGCAATTGTTTTTTTCATTAGGGATATTCGTTTCATTGCTATTCTCCTCTGCACACCTTTATAAAGCTGCTGATAATCTGCCGTTCCCAGAACGAAAGATATTCCATCTGTATTAGTTTAATAACATTATAATTATTGTTTATGTCTTTTTCATGACCCGCCCCGGCGGAAGAATTTCATAAAAATCCAGACCGCCTGCCTGAAACAAAAACAGGACACGCTTCATCTAAAAAAGTGTGTCCTGTTTCTTTTTTGTTTTCTTCGCGTATCCGTTTCTCTACATAATAATATTATTTTCTACAGCTTATAACTATTGCTGCAGCAATAACTCACAACAGCCAGATCCATTTATTGGCAGGCGTTGGCTGCGGATAGCCCCAGTCTTCGCCAACACCGGAAACCGCCAGCAAAAAACCATTCTTTTCCACTACACGGGTTATGGATTTGTTTTCGACCATGGTACTGGCTGTAATAATTTCAATGCCTGTTTTCTGTGTCAGATAGCGCACCAGAGCGTCCACCGTTTCTGTCGCTACGCCTTTGCCCCACCAGTGTTCCAAAAAACGGCAGCCGATGCTGGCCTTGTGCGTGTTCTCCCGATAGCCGTAAATCTCGGCCAGCCCGCAGAACTCCTCTTCCATAAATACACCCAGGATAATGGACTCTTTAAAGCATTCATCGTACAGGCGGCGGATGACTTCGTGTACGTCCTCATACTTCTGTTCAAACAGAAACGTCGGAAGATACCGGTACACGCTAGGGCTGTGCACCAGTTCCGATAAGCCCTCCGCGTCCGTTTCCTCAATCTTTCTGAGGACGAGTCTTTCCGTTTTAATATAGGGGATTTCCGTAAAAAGTTTTTTCATTCTTTGCTTCCTGCCTGCCGGATTCGCTTTTACTGTTATTTTATCACCGGAATAGAAAACCCGCAAATATGCTGGCTCATGACAGGATTTTCCCGGTCATATCAAACATCCTGACGGAATCCGCTTTCCGCCCGTTTCAGAAATCCCTGCACAACTTCTTTTACTTCTTCAAACGTTTCTTTCTTCTTCCCTGTTTCTTCATCCATGTACAGGCTGCGGTTCATTTCGATCATCAGGCTCTGCACCCGTTTATCACGCTGCGAATAAAACGGTTCGGGTACGATGGCGCCGGCAAAAGGCGTGTTCACCGCCACTTCCAGCCCCGTTTTTGTAAAATACTCTTTGGCTGCGCTCAGCAAAGGATCCGGGGTAAAATACGGATCCGCGCCCAGGCAGATTTCAGGACGGACAATATGAAAGTTTTCTTTTGGTTCATAAGGCAGCACGGTTTCGGAAAAAGAATGTCCGTCAATTAACAATGCCCGGCCAAACTGGTCCAGCTGGCGGCGCACGGCTTCTGTCAGCCGGCTGTGATGACGCCGGTAGATTTGCAGCGCCCTGCCGTAGGCCCGCAATCCTTCCGGGGAGGAAAGCGGATCCCGTTTTAACCGGCCGCCGTCGGACATGCGTGTGTAATACATGCCCATGCCCTTCCGCCACATGATTTCTTCTTCGGGATCAAGGAAGCGTTCCGGGTCGCAAACAAGGCGGCTGTACTGATGCACAACGGTCAGGCAGTCCGGACAGGAAAACAATTCATCGGTGTACCAGTCGGTCATGCACAGCAGCTCGCTGCGGAGTTTCTCTTCCTCCGGCAAAAATTCCTTTTGGAACAGTTTGGGGATTTTCGTGCTGCTGTGGGGAACGTGCACGATGATTCGGGGCTGTTCCGGAATTTTTCTGTAAACAGGCAGGTGCCATTTCATTTTTTGTACTGCTGTTGCAATCCGTTGCCATGATTTCATTTTCTTTTGTCTCCTTTCGCTTAGCCGTAAAGAGAGGCAAAAGAAAAGCCCATCGGAATGATGGGCTGTAATTTCAACATCCCATCATACAAGCTTTAGCACCTTAACCGGTCCGGCCAGGTTGCTGTGCGGTCACCGAGCTTGTCTCTCGCGCACTCTCTATGGTCAATTGATATCCGTTTCCGGATACTGTATTAAATTGTAAGGCGGTTCTTACTGTAAATATTATATCACAAACCGCCGGACTTGTCAGTTGTAGTCAAACTTCCCGTCATTCTTTTCTTCCAGGGCCTTGATAGCGTGGTAGGTGTACTCCGCAAAGGGAACCTCCAGTCCTTTTGCAGCCGCTTTTTCCATCAGCACCTTGCAGAACATGTCGATTTCCGTATGCCGTTTGGCTTCCAGGTCCTGCAGTGTGGAGAAACGGGCTCTTTCCAGCCAGCGGGGGCGGGTGTTTTCCAGCGGGCCGTAGGAAATGCCGTAAGCTGCCGCCACTTTGCGGGCTTCCGCTTCCAGCCGGTCCCGGATATAACCCACATGCTCACTGTCGAAATAGGACGCGTATCCCGTGCCCAAGACTGCCTGGGGCAGATTGTAGGCAATATTCAGTGTGAATTTCAGCCACTGTTCCGAAATGATATCTTCACAGAAATGGTAACGGAGCGGCGTTTTGGCAAGGAGTTCCCGGATGGCCAACAGGCGTTCCGTTTCTTCCCGCGAATCTTTTTCTCCCACAAACAGACCCGGCGTCTTTTCCGCGTTAAAGGTGACGCTGTTCCCCTTCCGTTCCGAGTTGATGCGCATCAGGCTGTAGGCGATCCGGGCCGGGTCGATCACCGTGCCGATGATTTCCTCGCTGTCGATCCCGTTCAGCAGGCTGAGCACCGTAGTATGGGGCCCCACCACCGTACGGATATCTTCCAGCGCGTCACGGAGCCCGTTATATTTGGTGGAGACCAGCAGCAGGTCCACGCCTCTTGCCTCCTCCGGCGTCTTTACTTTCGGTTTATAGATTTTATCATTGATGCAGAGGCCGTCCCTCTCCAGGCGTTCTTTCCGTTCCCCTTTGGCGATCAGGCAGAAGTCGATCTCCGGCGCGGCGGAAAACCCATAGATAAAATAGGAACCTATGGCGCCTGCGCCAAGGATGGCTACGGTATTTATCTTCATATTATATTCCCCCCTGTAATCAAAAACAGTTTTTATTATTATAACATATATGACAAACTGTTATCGGAAAATCGTTAAGTAAATACTGATAAATTCGTATATGCTTCTGGTGGCAGCAAAGAAATTAAAATCTTACTTTCATTTGTTATTTCTTTTTGTTACAATGTTTATGCAAGCTTGATATATAAAAAATTGCAACATCCTATAACAGACAGGAACTGTTAAACCTTTTCATCCTGTTGTAAATAAGAAAGATCAAAACGGGAGGTGCCATCATGCGATTCTGGAAATTCGGACTCTTTTTGCTGTGCTGCAGTCTTTGCGGACTGCATGGCTGTACCGGAGCAGAAGAAAAGCCTGCACAGAAACCGGCAGCAAAACCGGATGCATCGTTTGTTCCCAGCGAGATACAAAAAAGCGAAATCTCCTTTTATCACAGATATTGCCAGTATGAGCTGATCATGCAGCGGGAAGGGGATAAAATTCACTGCACCATGCGCACCATGAATTCAAATTATCGCCCACAGCCATCTTCTTCCGGACTTACGGGCGTGAAGCCAATCATGGAGGCGCCGAAAAAAGATGAGCGTATCTTCCCCAGGGGCTGCAGCTTTACCGCCGACGAAAAAGCCCTGGCCGACCTTGACCGGTTGCTGCAGAAAGGCGGCGTGAGCGTTGACGCCGCAACAACAGAACCCACGGAATTTAAACAGCTCCGGCTTCTTTATGTGGAATATAAGAACGGGAAGCATATCACCCTGAACCGGGCCGGCAAAGACAGCCCGTTCCGTAAAGAAATTTCCGATGAAAAACTGGCGGAGTTTATGGAAAAGCTGGCGAAAGACAACGGCCAGAAGCTCTATGACGGCGAGATTCTGCTGGGCCGTCTGTCCGGTTGCCATTACAGCAGTTCCGGCAGCATGAGCGGCGGGCACCATTTTATTGATGTCAGCCGGAAGAGCGAAACCGAAGCCTTGTTCGACAGCCGGTTCAAATCCTGGCACAATTCACCGGAGAAAACCCAGAACCGTGTTATTTCCGCACAGATGCTGGACGAAATAGAAGCGATGGGCAGAGAATACAAAATCGACACCTGGCGTCCCTTCCCCCAGACAGACCTGATTGCCCTGGATGCCGCCACCGTCACGGTTACTCTTTCCTACGGCGAACCCTGGTCCTGGGTAAAATGGGATCTTAAAATGGGCACAATGGACGAGCTAACAAAGCCGCAATCAGAGTATTACCGGAAAATCCAGGCCATGTTGTTTGCCGAAGATAAAAAAGGATAAAAGTACATACATCAAACCCCTCTCCCGGACAGCTCCGGAGAGAGGGGTTTGTTATTGTATGATTAATGTATGGTTTTTACGGCAGGCATTCTGACAAAAAAGCACTGGCCGCCTGAGACCAGTGCCTTGTAATGTCTGTTTTTAATTATATTGTATTTAACATCCTTTAAAGTTTTCCCAACCCACTGTTCCGCAGACATGATGCCCACAGCTTCCTTCGGACGGGCAATTATCCCAGCAAACGCCGCCGGCGACCTTTTTCAGGGTTTCCTCGTTCAGCTCGACATCCGCCAGCTCCGCCATATAAGCTTCAGCTTCTTCTTTTGTCAGCTCAACACCGCCTGCCTTTGCCAATGCGATTAATTCATCAGCGCTCTTGCACTGCATGGCCTTTTCAAACATTTCTTTTGTAATCGTGTTTAAGTTAATCGGCATAGTTGCTCCCACCTTTCATAATAAAAATGCCACAACGGGTACCTGTTTTATATATTATACTAGAACGGGAAATAGAAAACAACGAAAAAAAGCGGTCTCCCGACTTCGGGAAACCGCTTGTTTACTTTGGAGCCACTTATAGGATTTGAACCTACGACCCTCTCATTACGAATGAGATGCTCTGCCAGCTGAGCTAAAGTGGCAAATCGATAGTACTTTATTATTATCCACGTTTTTAAGCCATTCGTCAAGTGGAATTTTGAATTATCGTAAGTAATATCCGCTGTATTACAGGAGAATGCTTTTTGCCTCAGTTTAAGTTATCGTTCTCTTTTGCCTTTTCCTTTTCCTTCAACTTTTCTTTTATCCAGTTTTCCAGCAACGGTGAAGCAAAATTGCCCAAAGCTTCATATGTTTCCGCTTTCGGATGCACGCCGTCCCAGATGAACCACTCCATACGGTGCTTCTTCGTTAAAAACATGGGTTCAAAGTCAAGCAGGTAACACTTGTTTTCAAATTCTTTTATCATTGCATCACGCAGACGTTCAATCAGATGGTTCAATTCCTCAGCGCCGCACAACCAGGGCAGAACCAGGCAAAACGCAGCGTTCTGCTCGTCGCAAAACTGTTTCGCCTGTTTGATCTGGTTAATGGAAAACGTCAGCGGACAGCCCTGGATGATGTCGTTCATGCCGCCTTCAAAAAGAACATGGCTCACATCTTTTGGCAACGGGCGCCAGATCAGACGGTCTTTGATATCGTCACAGCACTCGCCGCAGATACCGTGGTTCAGCATACGGATTCCCGTATTCTTTTTTACCTGCGCGATCCAGCTGTTCTCCGGTGCGAAAGGAAAGCCTTCTATTAATGAATCCCCGAAACAGGCAATCGTTTCCATAGTTTTTCTCCATAAAAATATTAGTTTGCCGGTTGCTTTTTCAAAAATCCCTTTACAGCAAATCAAAAAGTTTCACGTGAAACACTGAACATTATTCTTCAAGATTCCCCAGATACCATTTAACAAACTGGTTGGCAATGCGTCCGTTCCGCCCGGAATGTTCCATTTCCCACTGCAATCCTTCCAGCCGCAGTTCTTCCGGATCCATCTGCACGCCGGCTTTTTGCAGTTCGTGGTCAATCATCTGCAGGTATTCATCCTGGGTGGGCGTTGAATAATGAAGAATCAGCCCGAAACGGTCAGACAGGGAAATACTTTCGTTGGCGCTGTCCTGCCGGTACACCTCCGCTTCCAGATCGTTACTGCCTCTGTCGCCCCAGGTTTCTTTCAGTAAGTGACGGCGGTTGGAAGTCGCATAGATCAGCACATTGTCAGGCTGTGGGGTAACGCTTCCGTCAATGGCTGACTTCAGATACTTGTAACTGTTTTCCCCCTCATCAAAGGAAAGATCGTCAAAAAACAAAATGAATTTCTTGCTGCGTATCTCATTCAGTTTTTCCAGAACCGGCGCCACAAGCTCCAGCTGGTCCCTGGTGATCTGGATCAGCCTGAGTCCGTCATCGGAGAACATGGAAGCCAGCGCTTTTACGCCTGTTGATTTCCCGGTGCCTCTTGCTCCGGTAAGCAGCACATTGTTTGCGGGCTTTCCTTCCATAAAGTTAACGGTGTTTGTCAGCAGTTTGGTCTTCTGTTCCTCGTATCCCAGCAGGTCGTCCCAGTCAAACACGGGGAAATCCACTATGCCGGTCAGCTTTCCGTCAGGCCCGATGCGGAACGCGGTATATTCCGCTAACATTCCGCTTCCATATTTCAGATACTGCTCCAGCACTGCCTTGGCCGCCGTTTCCCCTCTTTTTGCCCTGACCAGTTTTGCCAACAGTCTTTTTTCCGGAAGATTCTTACCTTCTCTGGCAGGCTGGTAGTCATCCAAAAAAGCGCTTCCGGTAAATTCCGATGTCCTTGCCGACAAATAAGGCAGCAGCAAAAGCATATCGTGGCACATTGCCTCTTTCAGTCCGCCGCTGTATCTTCCGGCAGCTTCAATCGTTTTAGCCGCGGTGTTGCCGCCTTCGGCCAGACAATGCACTATATAGGCAGATAATACGTTACCGGAAATCCCCAGGCGTTCGGCCTTCTGTACCAGAAGACCGGTCAGTTCGCCCTGCGCAGAGAACAACGCCTGCCCGGCTTCTTCTTCTTCTGCCGGCATCTGCTCCTGGACACAAAGCAGTTTCCGGATCACGGCATCTTCCAACAGGCTGCGGCATACCGTAAGCCTTCGCAAATCAGGATACTTCATATTGATACACCCTCATTCCCAAAACAGGGGGCCGCAACTTCCGGATGTGCCTGCGGCAGACCTTCCGGCCCCCCCTTATACAATTCCCTAATATAATTATAACATACGGTTGTTACACTAAATAACTGTTCCGTAAATACGAAAGTACCGGCAACCCACAGATTACTGAAACGGAGAGCCGGTACTTTATTTTACTATATTTTCCAGGGCAATGCCAGCAATTCAGCTTCATTGCCCCTGCCTTACGCGAAATCTGAAAACCAGAACTGCTCTTTAGTCCAGCGTGTCCTGCAGAATCATCTGATCCAGATGTTTGCCGCCGGGCACCATGGGGAACACGTTTTCATCGTTGGGGATCGCCACGTCGACTAATACAGAACCTTTGCTCTTCAGCGCTGCTTTCACAACACTGTTCAGCTTTTTGGGATCCGTGACTTTCATGCCTTCCAGGCCCATGGCTTTTACCATGGCCGGGAAATCCACCAGGTCTTTTACAATGGACTGACTTTCCCGCCCGCCGAAGAACAGGCGCTGCCACTGGTTTACCATGCCCAGCACATTATTGTGGAGCACAAACACTTTGACAGGAATGCCGTAGCGGTGCAGTGTGGCAAATTCCTGACAGCACATCATGATGCTCCCGTCGCCGGTAAACAAAATCACCTGGTTTTCCGGGCAGCCGAGCTGCGCGCCCATAGCGGCGGGCAGACCGAAGCCCATGGTTCCCAGACCGCCGCTGGAAAGGAAATGCCGCGGTATGTCCACATTGTAGAACTGGGCCGTCCACATCTGGTGCTGCCCTACGTCAGTCACGACGATGGCGTCTTTGTCCGCGTGTTTCAGTATGGTTTTATATAACCGTTCGGGCGTGATTTTTCCCTTCAGCTTGCGGGAAATAAAAGGATGTTTTGCCTTAACTTTCAGCAGCTCTTCACGCCAGGGAGCAAAGTTCTTTTTCAGTTCAGCCGCGCTTTCCAGAACCTTGTCCGCAAACAGGGGCATGGACCAGCGCAGATCGCCGATAACGGGAATATCCGCATGAATAATCTTGTCGATTTCCACATTGTCCACTTCGAACTGGATAACGGTAGCGTATTTGGCAAACTTAGCAACATCGCCGGTGACACGGTCACTGAAGCGGGCGCCGATGGCCAGGATCAGGTCGCACTGTGTTATGGACATATTGGAAGTATAGGATCCATGCATACCCACCATGCCAAGATGCGCATCGTAAAAATCAGAAACCGCGCCTTTGCCCATGAGCGTTGTTACAACCGGCACGCCGGTGGCTTCCACGATCTTGCGTACAAACTCCGCCGTATTGGAAGAAATAATGCCGCCGCCGGTCATCAGGACTGGTTTCTTTGCTTCTTTAAAAGCGGCAACTGCTCTGTCAACAGCGTTCTCATCTCCGGTAAAATCTGCTTTATAACCGCGCAGATGCACTTCTTCAGGATATGCGAAATCTATTTCCGCCCGGAATACGTCGGTTGCAATATCAACCAGAACCGGACCGGGACGTCCGGTGGTGGCGATCAGAAACGCTTCTTTAATAACCCGGGGCAGGTCCTGGATCTTTTTTACCAGATAATTGTGTTTGGTAATCGGAGTTGTAATACCGGTGATATCCGCTTCCTGGAAAGAGTCCCTGCCAATGGCTTTGGTGGACACCTGCGCGCTGAAAACAACTAAAGGAATGGAGTCCATATACGCTGTGGCGATACCTGTAACCATGTTGCATACACCGGGGCCGGACGTCGCAAAGCACACGCCGGGACGCCCGGTTGCGCGAGCATATCCGTCTGCCGCGTGTACCGCGCCCTGCTCATGACCGGGAAGAATGTGCCGGGGATACTCCGCTTTGTACATTTCATCGTATAACGGCAGGATTACACCGCCGGGATATCCGAATACCACATCCACATTTTCTTTTTTCAAGCTTTCAATTACAACTTGCGCACCGTTCAGTTTCATCTGGCTTTACCTTCTCATTCTGTAAGAGTTGCACTGCCGGAGATAAGCTCCGGCAGTACATTTCATGGGTAGTTCTGAATCATCTTATTACCGGGGCCGGACGCTTTCCATGTTCCCGCACCTCAATAATCTTTTACCGATCTTTCGTTATTTTTTTGCTGTCGCCTTTTTAGCAGGTGCTTTCCTTGCGGTCGCCTTTTTAGCCGGAGCTTTCTTCGCGCCTACTTCTTTATTGTCGGTCTCTTCGGTCTTTGCATCACGCAACCAGCTCATCATGCTGCGTACCTGTTTGCCAACCTGTTCCAACTGGGTCTGGCTGTGACGGCGGCGTTCTGCCAGGAAATGAGCGCGGCCGGCCGCTCTGTTTTCCAATAAAAACTCTTTGGCAAAACTGCCGTCCTGAATCGCGGTCAATGCTTTACGCATGGAAGCACGAACTTCGTCGGTGATGATGTGTTTTCCCATATGGTAATCACCGAATTCTGCCGTATCGCTTACGGAATAACGCATCATCTGCAGACCGCCTTCATAGCACAGGTCAACAATCAGTTTCATTTCATGGAAGCATTCGAAGTATGCGATTTCAGGCTGATAACCGGCAGCCACCAGGGTATTGAAGCCGGATTCCATCAGTTCGCTGATACCGCCGCACAGTACGCACTGTTCACCGAACAGGTCAGTTTCGGTTTCTTCTTTGAAGGTAGTAAGGATTGCGCCGGCACGGGTGCCGCCCAGACCGCGGGAATAGGCCAGCGCCAGGTCAAAGCATTTGCCGGTAGCGTCCTGCCCTACTGCGATTAAGTTGGGAACACCCAGTCCTTCGCGGAATTCGCGGCGTACCAGATGGCCGGGGCCCTTCGGGGCAACCATGAATACGTCAACGTCTGCCGGAGGAATGACCTGCTGGAAATGGATATTGAAACCATGGGCAAATGCCAGTGCGTCGCCGGGTTTCAGATACGGAGCGATCTCATTCTTGTAAACATCCGCCTGTTTTTCGTCCGGAATCAGGATCATGATGATGTCCGCCCATTTCGCTGCTTCGCTTACCGTTACAACTTCCAGACCGGCAGCTTCCGCTTTGGCAGCGGATTTGGAGCCTTTGTACAGACCGACTTTAACTGCAATCCCGCTGTCGCGCAGGTTCAGCGCATGGGCATGTCCCTGGCTGCCATAACCGACGATGGCAACCTTACGGTTTTTAATGACATCCCAGTTTACGTCCTGATCATAGAAAATTTTTGCCATGGTAATCTCTCCTTTTTTAATTAAAAATATTTATATAAAAATTCATGGGACTCAACGTAAGGCTACATCTTTTTTACCGCATTGGAACCGCGGGACAGGGAAATCTGCCCGGTGCGGGCCATTTCAATGATTTCATAATCCTTCAGCATCTGCAGCAGGGCCTCGATATGGTCTTCCCTGCCGGTGACGCGCATGACCACGGCTCCCGGATTGACGTCCACGATTTTGGCGTGGAACAGATCCGCCAGGTTGGCAATATCCGACAATTCCTGTGTGGAACCTACTTTAACCTTGATCATGGCCAGCTCGGAGCTGATGAAAGGCGCCTCGTCCAGATTCACAACCTTGATTACATCGATCAGCCGTGCCAGCTGCAGGATTGCCTGGTTCAGGGCCCTTTGGTCTTCCACGGACACGACGATATTGATACGTGTCACGTCCGGTTCTTCCGTATAGCCGGCGTTGATGTACTCAATGTTGATGGCCCTCCGGCTGATCAGGCCGGCCACGTGGGTCAGCACGCCCGGTTTGTTATCGCACAGAATCGCCAAATGCTGCTTCATCATTTTGATTTCCCCCTGTATACCTGAAAATATCTTTCAGCAGTTTTACGGAAAACATCAGTATCTGAAAAACGCGGTTTTATACTTCTGAACTTCTTCCGTTCCGTTTTACACAAACGGAAGCTGATTACTGTATAAAAAAACCGTCCCACATACGCTGAGGGACGGAAACAATCCGCGGTACCACCCTGATTCCCGTAAATATACGGACACTTTACTACGTACCAACATACGCGTTTCCTGTAACGTGGAAATGACGCAGGCGCTTAATGCTGATTCAGCGCCAGTCTTCAGGGAGGATTTTCCTCTGCCCGCCGTCACCGGTTTTCACCATCCACCGGCTCTCTGAGACCTGCCGCAGCAGACTACTCTTTCCCTTCATCAGATGTACTAATTTTAAAATTACGTTAAAAGTATTATATGAAAGAACAATATTTTTGTCAAATTGTTTAATATTAAATTTGAAGATTTTAAGAATAAAAATACTATAAATTCTAAAATCTGTAACATCCTGAACAAAACGCAACTTAACATACTTTATCAGGTATTGATAGTTGCGTCTTTTCTTCCCGCTGGTTATTCAGTAAAAACTTCTGTCTTTTTTATTTTTACCGGTTCAGCCGTTCAAACAGGCTGATAAAATACCGGTAGGCAAAAAAGAGGAAGATGGAACCTGCCACCCAGGCCACCGGACTGGCATAGCACACGCCCCTGTATCCCCAGTCCGTAGCCAGGAATTTGGCCACGCCGGTCCTCATGCTCAGTTCGATGAGGGAAGAAACCAGGGGCACCATGCCCACGCCCATACCCTGCACTGCGCTGCGGTAAATAAACATCTGACTCAGGAAAAAGTAAAACGGCACAGAGCAGTTCAGATACAGCAACGCGTCTTCGATAACCTTCGGATTCCCTTCTTCGATAAAGATGCCGATGATGTTTTCACTGAAAAAGAAAATCAAGATGCCTGCACAAAAAGCAAAAGCCATGGCTATCAGGGAGCACTTTTTCACTGCGTCCCGGATGCGCTGGAACTGTTTGGCCCCATAGTTCTGGGCACTAAAGGCCGCCATGGCGATACCGAAGGAGGCCATAGGCTGCAGGGCCAGCTGCTCCACCCGGATGGCCGCCGTAAAGCCCGCGATGGTATTAGGACCGAAGGAATTGGTGATGGACTGGATCAATAAGATGCCGACGCCGAGAATAGAAAACTGTCCGGCCATGGGCAGGCCGATCTTCAGATGGGCCAGGGCAAACTGCTTATCCCATTTCCAGTCGCTCTTCTGTAAACGTAACACGGGAAAATGCTTCCACATATAAATGACGCACAGGAAGGCCGATATGCCCTGGGCCATGACCAGCGCATAGGCAGAACCCGGCACGCCCAGACCGAATTTTAAAATAAACAGAAGCGCCAGTCCTACATTGATAATGGTGGCAAAAATCAGAAAGGTCACCGGCGTCTTGCTGTCTCCCAGGGCCCGCAGCACGGCCGAAAAGAAGTTATAGGCCATCATGGCCCACAGTCCTTCCGCCACGATGAGGATATAACTGCGGGTGTCCTCATACAAAATCTCCGGCAGGTTCATCAAAGCCAGCAGCGGATCGATGACGATAAACATCCCCACCGCCAGGATAATGACAGAAATGATGCTGAGCCGCAAACTCATGGCTACGCTGCGGCGCATGTTATCAAAATCATTGGCGCCAAAGAACTGTCCTGTTATGACGGTCAGGCCGTTGGACATGCCCATGGTGATCATCACCAGCAGCATAAAAATCGGAGCCGCCGCGCCAACAGAAGCCAGCGCGTTGACACCGATGGTACGGCCTACGATTATAATATCCGATATGCTGTACATCTGCTGAAATATGTTGCCGATAATCAGCGGCACCATAAAGGTCAGCAGCAGTTTCAGGGAGTTCCCCGAAGTCATGCTCTTTTGCATAAAACTACCTGTCTAACATCTGCTTTCTTTCCTTAAAATACACCGGCTGCAGCTCCGCTTCTTTTGCCATGGCTGCCGCCACATCCAGACGCCGGCCCACATGCTCGGTGTAATGGGCGTCGCTGCCCAGCGTGCAGTATTTTCCGCCCAGTTCTTTATACCGTTTGTATAAAGGCAGCAACGCTTTAACTGCCGCCCCGGAATCCAGCCTGCGGGTGTTGATTTCAATGGGCTTATTCTTTTCAATTAAAATCTTGAACAGCCTGTCCCACTCCTGCTGGTTTTCTTCGATGTGGAATTCTTTATCCGCATAGGGCCAGTACCGGCAGATGTAATCAATGTGCCCGAAGGAATCAAAGTTGTTGTGGCTTTCCGCGCAAAGAATGCTGTCCCGGAGGAAGTCGTGCATGGTTTCCTCTTTGGACAGGCCTTTATACGTTGTTGCCTCGTACAGATCCAGCCGGTTCATCATATGGATGGAACCGATTACAAAGTCAAAGGGATAGCCCTCCGGAACTTTGTTTTCTTTTTCCGCCAGATGGGGCTGCATCCCAACTTCGATGCCCAGCAGCACGTTGTCGCTGCGCAAGGGCAGGTCCTTTTTGAAATAAGCGTCCCGGTCGAACAGAAACTGCTCCGGATTCGTGGGATACTCATAATCCCAATGCTCCGTCAGGATAATCCCGATGCCCAGCTTTGCGGCGGTGTCCGCCGCCTGCCGAAGCGTCATTTTCGAATCACAGGAAAACTCACAGTGATTGTGTGTGTCAAACATGGTCTTCTTCCTTAAAAGCCAACGGCTGAATGAATTGTTATTGTAAAATCAGAATATTTCCGCAATCCCTGAAACTGCTCCTTACACATTAAACCGGAATTCCACAACGTCCCCGTCCTGCATGACGTAGTCCTTGCCTTCCAGACGGACCAGGCCTTTTTCCCGGGCCGCCACCTTGCTGCCGCATTTTACCAGGTCGTCGTAGGAAACGATTTCCGCTTTGATGAAGCCTTTTTCAAAATCCGTGTGGATCTTGCCGGCTGCCTGGGGCGCTTTCGTGCCGATGTTGATGGTCCAAGCCCGGCTTTCGATTTCGCCGGCAGTCAGGTAGGTCTGCAGGCCCAGCAGCTTGAAGCCTGCCTTAATAAGACGGTTCAGGCCGGCTTCCGTCAGCCCTTCCATTTCCAGATATTCTTTTGCTTCTTCTTCCGGCAGTTCCGCAATCTCCGCCTCCACTTTGGCAGAAATCACCACGACCTCCGCATGCTCCTGGGCAGCGAATTCCTGCACCGCTTTCACATGGGGATTACCGCTGGCATCCGCCGCTTCTTCCTCTGCCACGTTGCAGACATAAATGATAGGTTTCCTTGTCAGCAGATGCAGGTCGTAAAGAGCCGCCTCTTCCTCTTCGGTGAACTCCATCCGGCGAGCCGGCACAATATCCTCCAGCCCTTTGACGACGCGTTCTAGCAGCGCCTGTTCCGCCGCCGCCTTTTTATCGTGGGCTTTCAGCAGTTTTTCCACTTTTTTCATTCGGTTGTTGATGGTATCAATATCCGCCAGGCATAATTCCGTATCAATAATCTGAATGTCCCGCACCGGGTCCACGCTGCCTTCCACATGGGTCACATTTTCATCCTCAAAGCAGCGCACCACT
>JAFQZL010000014.1 GCA_017405945.1 Acidaminococcaceae bacterium | reverse complement strand
GACGGCCCGATGCCCCAGACCCGCGAGCACATCCTGCTGTCCCGCCAGGTAGGCGTACCGGCTATGGTAGTTTACCTGAACAAGGCCGACATGGTTGACGATCCGGAACTGATCGAGCTGGTAGAAATGGAAGTTCGTGACCTGCTGAGCAGTTACGAATTCCCCGGCGATGACATTCCCATCGTTGTAGGTTCCGCCCTGAAAGCCCTGGAAGGCGACAAGAGCGAAATCGGTGAAGGCAGCATCTTGAAACTGATGGAAGAAGTAGACAACTACATCCCGACTCCGGAACGCCCGACTGACAAACCGTTCCTAATGCCTGTAGAAGACGTATTCACCATCACCGGCCGCGGCACCGTTGCTACCGGTCGTATCGAACGCGGCGCTGCCCATGTAGGCGACCCCGTTGAAATCGTCGGCATGAAAGACGAGAAGAAAGCTACCGTTATCACCGGTCTGGAAATGTTCCGCAAGACCCTGGACGAAGCGCTGGCAGGCGACAACGTAGGCGCGCTGCTGCGTGGCGTTGACCGCAAGGAAATCGAACGCGGTCAGGTTCTGGCGAAACCGGGCAGCGTACATCCGCACACCCACTTCACCGGCCAGGTTTACGTACTGAAGAAAGAAGAAGGCGGCCGTCATACCCCGTTCTTCAACGGCTATCGTCCGCAGTTCTACTTCCGTACCACCGACGTTACCGGTTCCGTAAAACTGCCGGAAGGCACCGAAATGGTAATGCCTGGCGATAACGTTGACATGGAGATCACCCTGATCACCCCGATCGCCATGGAACAGGGCCTGCGCTTCGCTATCCGCGAGGGCGGCCATACCGTAGGCGCCGGCGTTGTTGGCGATATCATCGACTAATTTTGAATTAAATTTGATCTTAGATCCCGGTATGAGGGGCTTAAGACAGCCCCTCATATTCTTATGTTTATTGGTACCTGCGATGATGTGAAAGGTTGCTTGCCTGTCCTGCCTTGCAGACGGGGAGATTTTCACGGAGTATGTCCGTTCTTAGAAACTGGGCGATTGGAGGAAAAATTAATGGCTAAGACACAAAAAATCAGAATACGCCTGAAAGCGTATGACCACACCGCTCTGGACCAGAGCGCTGCAAAGATCGTTGAGACGGCGAAACGTACCGGCGCACAGGTATCCGGCCCGATTCCGCTGCCTACCGAAAAGAACATTTATACGATTCTGCGTTCCCCCCATGTCAACAAAGATTCCCGTGAGCAGTTTGAAATGCGTACTCACAAACGTCTGGTAGACATTCTGGAGCCGACTCCGAAAACGGTTGACGCGCTGATGCGCTTAGACCTGCCGGCCGGCGTAGACATCGAAATCAAACTGTGAGGAGGTGCTGACAATGGCTAAAGGAATTATTGGCAAAAAACTGGGCATGACCCAAATTTTTGAAGCTGATGGCAAGTTCATTCCTGTTACGGTTGTGTTAGCAGGTCCTTGCACTGTAATTCAGAATAAAACGGAAGAAACCGACGGATACAATGCGATCCAGGTAGGTTTCGGTGAAGTAAGCGAGAAGAAAGTGACCAAACCGGAAAAGGGTCATTTTGCAAAAGCAGGTGTTGCTCCTGCTGAATTTGTTAAGGAATTACGTCTGGACGCTCCGTCCGACTTAAAACCGGGTGACGTAATCAAAGCCGATGTATTCGCAGCCGGAGACCTGGTTGACGTAAGCGGCATCAGCCGCGGCAAAGGCTTTGCAGGCACGGTGAAGCGCCACAATTTCGGTCGTGGCCCAATGAAACACGGTTCCAAATCCCATCGTGAACCTGGTTCCATGGGACCGATGCATTCCGGCCCCGGCGGCAGAGTTATCAAAGGCAAAAAACTGCCTGGCCGTATGGGTGGCAAGAGTGCAACTGTTCAGTGTCTGACCATCGCTAAGGTTGACATTGAGCGCAATCTTATCCTTGTTCACGGTTCCATCCCGGGTGCTAATGGTACCTGCGTGGTAATCGAAGAAACCGTTAAGGGTAAGTAATTTAACCGAGAGAAAGGAGGATGCTTCATATGCCGAAGTTATCTGTATATAACATGGCCGGCAAAACTACCGGCGAAGAAATCGAACTGAACGAAGAAGTATTTGGCGTAGAGTTTAATGAACCTGTTGTTCATCAGGCTATCGTAAGACAACAGTCCAACGAACGTCAGGGCACTTCCGCTACCAAGACCCGTGGCATGGTTCGCGGCGGCGGTCGGAAACCCTGGAGACAGAAAGGAACCGGTCACGCCCGTGTTGGTTCCACCCGTTCTCCTCTGTGGGTAGGCGGCGGCGTTACTTTTGGCCCGCAGCCCCGCAGCTATGTTAAGGATATGCCCCGCAAGGCCCGCCGCCTTGCAATCCGCTGCGCACTGTCTGCCAAAGTTGCGGCAGGCCAGATGGTCATCATCGACAACATTGCTTTCGACGATTTCAAGACCAAACGCACCGTTGAAATGCTGGAAGCTTTTGGCGCTGCTGAAAACAAAACCCTGATCATCACCAACGGTGAGAATGAAAACGTAGAACTGTCCGCACGCAACCTGCGCAAAGTTACCGTCATCAACAATGGCGGTCTGAACTGCTTTGACCTGTTGCATAATAACAAGGTGTTCCTGGACAAGAACGCCGTAGAAAAAATTGAGGAGGTACTTGCATAATGGCTGCTAATCCTCGCGACGTTTTGCTCCGCCCGCTCATCACGGAAAAAACTTCCATGATGATGCAGGAAAACAAATATACTTTTAAGGTTCCTGTAACCGCTAACAAAACTGAAATCCGCCAGGCTGTGGAATCCATCTGGAATGTAAAGGTTTTATCCGTTACGACAATCCGCGTACACGGTAAACTGAAACGGATGGGAAGAAACGTTGGCCGGACATCTGACTATAAAAAGGCAATCGTAAGACTGGCAGAAGGCCAGACGCTGCCGATATTTGAAGGAATGTAAGGAGGTAAGCTAAATGGCGATTAAAAGCTACAATCCGTATTCTCCTTCGAGACGTTTTATGACAACGTCTTCCTTCGAAGAGATTACGACTGATAAACCCTATCGTCCGCTTCTTGAGAAGCTGAACAAACATGCCGGCCGCAACAACACCGGCAAAATGACCGTACGCCATCAGGGCGGCGGCACGAAAAGACAGTACCGCATTATTGATTTCAAACGCAACAAAGACGGGATCCCCGCAAAAGTTGCTACCATCGAGTACGATCCGAACCGTAATGCCCGCATCGCGCTGCTGCATTATGTAGACGGCGAAAAACGCTACATCCTGGCTCCTCTGGATCTGAAGGTTGGCGATAAGGTGGAAAGCGGTCCGGATGCCGATATCAAGATCGGCAACTGCCTGCCCTTAAAGAATATCCCTGTTGGTACCCTGGTACACAATGTGGAAATGAAAATCGGTAAAGGCGGCCAGATGGCACGCTCTGCCGGTGCAGTAGTACAGCTGATGGCTAAGGAAGGAGATTACGCATTGCTGCGTCTGCCTTCCGGTGAAGTCCGCAAAGTACATATCAACTGCCGTGCCACGATCGGTCAGGTTGGCAATCTGGAATTTGAAAACCTCACCATCGGTAAGGCGGGCCGCTCCCGCTGGCTGGGCATTCGTCCTGCGAACCGCGGCGTAGTTATGAACCCGAATGACCATCCGCACGGAGGCGGTGAAGGTCACAGCCCTGTAGGACGTAAGCGTCCGGTAACCCCCTGGGGCAAGGCTGCGTTTGGTGTTCGCACCCGCAAGAACAAGAAATCTTCAACTAAGTTAATTTTAAGCCGTAGAACGAAATAACCGTTAAAAGAAAGGAGGCTTATCAGTGTCTAGATCAGTTAAAAAAGGACCTTATGTGCATCCCAGCCTGATGAAAAAAGTTGATGCACTGAATGCCGCGAATGATAAGAAGGTTGTAAAGACCTGGTCCCGCGCTTCTATGATTTTACCTTCATTTGTAGGACATACCATTGCGGTACATGACGGACGCAAACATGTTCCGGTATTCATTACCGAGGATATGGTAGGCCATAAATTAGGAGAATTCGCTCCGACCCGTACCTTTAAGGGTCATCAGGATAAGAAAGCAGATACTACAGGAAAGTGAGGAATAAGTAATGGAAGTTAACGCTACTGCAAAATATATCCGCATTGCTCCTCGCAAACTGCGCATTGTTATGAACCTGATCCGCGGTAAAAAAGTGTCTGAAGCTTTCGCAATTTTGAAATTCACTCCGAAAGTTGGCTCTGAAGTTGTGGAAAAGGTGTTGCGCAGCGCGGTTGCCAATGCTGAACATAATAACGACATGAATGTGGACAACCTGTATGTGTCTACCTGTTTTGTAGACCAGGGTCCCACCCTGAAACGTATTCATCCGCGTTCCCGTGGACAGGCGTTCAAAATTTTGAAGCATTCCAGCCACGTGACCGTATGTGTTTCTGAGAAATAATAATCCCGGATAAGGAGGGTAATGATAGTGGGTCAGAAAGTTAATCCGCATGGTCTCCGTGTTGGCGTAATCAAAGGTTGGGAATCCAACTGGTATGCCGACAAAGACTATGAAAAATTCTTACTGGAAGATATTAAAATCCGTGAGTTCATTAAAGAAAAATTATTCCTGTCCGGAATTTCCAAGGTAGATATCGAACGCGCCTCCAACAAGGCCCGCATTACGATCTACACTGCAAAACCGGGCATGGTTATCGGCCGTCAGGGCAGCAATATCGAACTGCTGAAAAAAGACCTGAAAAAGATGACCGATGCAAACGTAGACATTAACATCCAGGAAATCAAACAGCCGGATATGGATGCGACGCTGGTTGCTGAAAACATCGCCAGCCAGCTGGAACGCCGTATCGCGTTCCGCCGCGCTATGAAACAGTGCGTTGGCCGTACCATGCGTGTTGGCGCCAAGGGCATCAAAGTTAAGGTCGGCGGCCGTCTGGGCGGCGCTGAAATCGCCCGCAGCGAAAGCTATCGCGAAGGTTCTATCCCGCTGCATACGCTGCGTGCTGACATTGATTACGGCACTGCGGAAGCGCATACAACCTATGGCCGTATCGGCGTAAAGGTCTGGATCTACAAGGGTGAAGTTCTGCCGGGAACCAAAGCGGCAGCAAAGCCTGCATCCGCAAAGGAGGCAAAGTAACATGTTATTACCGAACAGAGTTAAACACCGTAAACAACACAGAGGCCGTATGAAAGGCCGTGCCATGCGGGGCAACACCATCTGCCACGGCGATTTTGGTCTGGTTGCACTGGAACCTGCCTGGATCACCAACCGTCAGATTGAAGCAGCCCGTATTGCCATGACCCGTTACATCAAACGTGGCGGTCAGGTATGGATTCAGATTTTCCCGGACAAACCCATCACTGCAAAACCGGCTGAAACCCGTATGGGTTCCGGTAAAGGTTCTCCGGAGTATTGGGTAGCAGTAGTTAAACCCGGCCGCGTCCTGTTTGAAATGGGCGGCGTTGGCGAAGCCGAAGCTAAAGAAGCTATGCGTCTGGCCGGTCATAAGCTCCCCATCAAGACAAAATTTATGACAAAGGCTCAGTTGGAAGCCGAAACTGCCGTAGAAGCAAAGGGTGGTGAAGCTGAATGAAAATCAATGAAATCAGAGAAATGTCTGCTGAAGATTTAGACAAAAAGTTAGCAGAATTGAAAGAAGAACTGTTCAACTTACGTTTTCAGATGGCAACCGGACAGTGCGAGAATCCCATGAAGATCCGCGAAGTCAAGAAATCCATTGCCAGAATCAAAACCATTCAGCGTCAGAACGAAATCAACGCGTAAGGTTTTGAAGCTTAATTAAGGAGGAAACAGTCGTGACCGTAGAAAGAAACGCACGTGTCAGCCGTGTAGGCAGAGTTGTAAGCGATAAGATGCAGAAGACCATCGTTGTTGCGATTGAACGTTTCGTTCAGCACCCGCTCTACAAAAAAGGCGTAAAGAACACGATTAAATTCAAAGCACATGATGAAAACAACGAAGCGCATATCGGCGATCTGGTTAAAATCACCCAGACCCGTCCGCTGTCCAAAGATAAATGCTGGCGCCTGGTTGAAATCTTAGAACGTGCTAAATAATGTAGTTGCCAGATTATATCGGATCTGACAAGGGAGGTTAAACATGATTCAACAACAGACGATTCTTAATGTCGGCGACAACACCGGCGCTAAGAAGGTTATGTGCATCCGCGTTATGGGTGGCTCTTTCCGCAGATATGCCAATATCGGCGACATCATTGTTTGTTCTGTTAAAGATGCAGCACCCGGAGGCGTTGTTAAGAAAGGTGACGTTGTAAAGGCGGTTGTTGTTCGTTCTACCAAAGGGCTTCATCGTAAAGACGGTTCCTACATCCGTTTCGATGAGAATGCCGCAGTGGTTATCAAAGACGACAAGAGCCCCCGCGGAACCCGTATTTTTGGGCCTGTAGCCCGCGAGCTGCGTGAAAAAGACTTTATGAAGATTATTTCTCTGGCACCGGAAGTGCTGTAAGAAATCAGATAAAGCACATTAGGAGGTGTTCTTAAAACATGAGTACTGCTGTAAAGCTGCATGTTAAAAAAGGCGATACCGTTCAGGTTCTGTCCGGTAAAGATAAAGGCAAAGAAGGAAAAATCCTGACCGCCCTGCCGAAAAAAGGCAAAGTTATCGTGGAAGGCGTAAATAAAGTAAAACGCCATACCAAACCGTCCCAGACCAACCCTCAGGGTGGTATCGTAACGAAAGAAGCAGCCATTGCTTCCTGCAAGGTAATGCTGGTTTGCCCCAGCTGCAAAAAACCGACCCGTATTGCTCATAAGATTGAAGACGGCAAGTCCAAGAGAGTCTGCAAGCACTGCGGCGAAGTAATCGATAAATAATATTCCGGGAAAGGAGGAAACATTGTAAATGGCAAAGACCAGACTGCAAGAGAAGTATTTATCTGAAGTCGTAAAAGGACTTGTAGATAAATTCCAATATAAGAATGTAAACGAAATCCCCAAAGTGGAAAAAGTTATCATCAACATGGGCGTAGGCGAAGCGGTTGCCAATGCCAAAGCGTTGGAAACAGCTGTTTCTGAACTGGTAACCATCGCCGGCCAGAAACCCGTTATCACCAAAGCCAAGAAATCCATTGCGGCTTTCAAACTGCGTGCCGGTATGCCGATTGGCGCAAAAGTTACCCTGCGCGGTGACCGTATGTATTATTTCCTTGACAAACTGATGAACGTGGCACTGCCCCGGGTACGTGACTTCCGTGGTGTCAGCGCGACTTCCTTTGACGGACGCGGCAATTATGCCCTGGGTCTGAAAGAACAGCTGATTTTCCCGGAAATCGAGTATGATAGAGTTGACAAAGTTCATGGCATGGACATCATCATCGTGACTACTGCCAAGACCGACGAAGAAGCCCGCGAATTGCTGCGGCTTATGGGTATGCCGTTCGCAGCTTAAGTAAGGAGGAAAGAATTTTGGCTAAGACAGCACTGATTGAAAAATGGAGTAAAGAACCGAAATTTAAAGTTCGTCATTACAACCGCTGCAAAATCTGCGGCCGCCCCCATGCTTACCTGCGTAAGTTCGGTATGTGCCGTATCTGCTTCCGTGAATATGCCTACAAGGGCGAAATTCCCGGCGTAACAAAAGCAAGCTGGTAACAACCATCTAAGAAAGGAGGCCATTGAATAATGGTAATGACTGATCCGATCGCCGATATGCTTACCCGTATCCGTAACGCAAACTCGGTTCATCATGATAAAGTTGAAATCCCCGGTTCCAAAATCAAAGAGGCGATTGCCACGATTTTAAAGGACGAAGGGTTTATTAAAGATTTTGAAGTAATCGAAGATAACAAACAGAATGTTATCAAAGTAAGCCTGAAATACGGCGCAAACCGCGAAAAAGTAATTTCCGGCCTCAAACGTATTTCCAAGCCTGGCCTGCGCGTATATTCCCAGAAAGATCAGCTGCCGAAGGTTCTCGGCGGCCTGGGTATCGCCATCATCTCCACCTCTCAGGGGCTGATGACTGACAAAGCGGCCCGCAAAGCTGGTCTGGGCGGCGAAGTTCTGGCATACGTTTGGTAATACTACAAAGGAGGTACCGTTTAAGTGTCTAGAATTGGTAAAATGCCGATCACCGTTCCCGCTGGCGTAACGGTTACGGTTGAAAACAATCTGGTAACTGTAAAAGGCCCCAAGGGTGAACTGCAGCGCCAGATCAGCCAGTCAATGAAGATCACCATGGACAACGGAGTACTTACCGTGGAACGTCCTGATGACGAAAAAGAAAACCGCGCCATGCACGGCCTGTCCCGCACCCTGATCAACAACATGGTGGAAGGCGTGACCAAGGGCTTCAGCAAGACCCTGGAAATTCAGGGCGTTGGCTATCGTGCAGCGAAACAGGGAAATAACATTAATTTCACACTGGGTTTCTCTCATCCGGTTGTAAAAGAGCCGCCTGCCGGCATCACCTTTGAAGTGCCGTCCCCGAACAAGATCATTGTCAGCGGTGCGGATAAGGAAATGGTCGGTGCTGTGGCAGCAGATATCCGTAACCTGCGTCCGCCTGAACCCTACAAAGGCAAGGGCATCCGCTATGAAGGCGAACATGTACGCCGCAAAGTCGGTAAAGCAGGCGCTAAGGCTAAGAAGTGATTAAGGAAGGAGTGAAACCTCTTGTTTAACAAACCGAACAAGAACGAAAAACGTCAGAAACGTCATGTTCGTTCCCGCAGATATGTTGTTGGTACTGCTGAAAGACCCCGCCTGAACGTATACCGTTCCCTGAGCAACATCTATGCCCAGGTCATCAACGATGAAACCGGCGAGACCATCGCGGCAGCCAGCACAGTAGAAAAGACCTTTGAGAACTACGGCGGCAACGTGGAAGCTGCCAGGGCCGTTGGCAAAGCGATTGCTGAGAAAGCAATGGCAAAAGGCGTAAAAGAAGTTGTATTTGACCGCGGCGGCTACCTGTATCACGGCCGTATCGCCGCATTAGCAGAAGCAGCTCGCGAAGCTGGACTGCAATTCTAACGGAAGGAGGAAGTATCTTGGCTAATTTTGATAAGCGCGACAGACGCGAAAAACCTGATGACGGCTTTACCGAGAAAGTTGTATTCATCAACCGCGTTGCGAAAGTTGTTAAAGGCGGCCGTCGCTTCACCTTTGCCGCACTGGTTGTGGTTGGCGATGGAAAAGGCCATGTAGGCATGGGCCTGGGCAAAGCTGCTGAAGTTCCGGAAGCAATCCGGAAAGGCGTTGACGACGCTAAGAAAAACCTGATTACAGTAACTATGAAAGGCAATACCATTCCTCATGAAGTTATCGGTGTGTACGGTGCAGGCCGCGTGTTCCTGCGTCCGGCTTCCGAAGGTACCGGCGTTATTGCCGGCGGCCCGGTACGTGCCGTATTGGAACTGGCTGGCATCCATGATATTCTGACGAAATGCCAGGGTTCCCACAACCCCAATAACATGGTACGCGCAACACTGGAAGGTTTGAAATCCCTGAAAAACCTGAATGCTGTTGCAGCGCTGCGCGGCAAGACCCCGCAGGAAATTTTAGGTTAAGCTAAGGAGGAAGCCTGATGAAAAAGTTAAAAATCACGCTGACCCGCAGCTTGATTGGATATAAAAAAGATCAGCGCGCAACCGTGAGAGCTCTGGGTTTAGGAAAAATCGGTACTTCTGTAGTACAGGAAGATAACCCGACCATTCGCGGCATGGTCCACAAAGTGGAACATCTGGTGAAGGTTGAAGAAGTAGAAGCTTAAAACAAGGAGGTGCAGCACAATGGAATTACATGAATTACATCCCGCGCCGGGCTCCCATAAAGCCCGTGTCCGTGTAGGCCGTGGTCTGGGTTCCGGTCTGGGTAAGACCTCCGGTAAAGGCCAGAAAGGTCAGAAGTCCCGTTCCGGCGGTGTAAAACGCCCGGGATTTGAAGGCGGTCAGAGACCGTTATATCTGCGTCTTCCGAAACGCGGCTTCTATAACAAGTTCGGCAAAGAATATGTAGAAGTTAACGTAGGTACTTTAAACTGCTTTGAAGACGGTACTGTAGTAGAACCTGTAATGCTGATTGAATGTGGTCTGATCAAGAATATTCGCGACGGGCTGCGCATTTTAGGCGGCGGCGAGCTGACTAAAAAACTGACGGTACAGGCAAACGGCTTCAGCAAGACTGCTGAAGAGAAGATTACAGCTGCCGGCGGAAAAGTAGAGGTGATCTGATAATGTTAGCTGCTTTGGCTAATGTTCTTCGGGTCCCCGAACTGAGGCGGAGAGTCATCTTCACCCTGGTGATGTTCGCGGTGTTCCGTCTGGGAACCCATATCCCGGTTCCCGGAGTCAATGCCGCGATGATTGAGCAGTTATTTAACAATGGAAACCTGTTCGGCCTGCTGGATTTATTCTCCGGCGGTGCCCTGAGCAAATTTTCCGTTTTTGCAATGAGTATCACCCCATACATCAATGCATCCATTATTTTGCAGCTGTTGAAAGTAGTCATTCCCACATTGGAAGAATGGTCCAAAGAAGGGCAGGAAGGTTACAAGAAAATCAATAAGGTAACCCGTTACCTTACCGTAGTCCTTGCTGCTATCCAAGGCTTCGGTATGGCCTTCGGTCTGCGGTCCGCCATCAATAACCCGAATGTGTTCTCGGTATTGATGATTGTCGTATCCTTAACGGCGGGCACCTGCCTGCTGATGTGGATTGGTGAAGAGATTACGCAGAAAGGTATCGGCAACGGTATCTCGCTGATCATCTTTGCGGGTATCGTATCCCGTCTTCCGGACGGAATCTCCACGCTGGCGAAATATCTGAACGTGGGCACGATCAACATACTGAATGTTATCCTGTTCCTGCTCATTGCGCTGGCCATGGTCGTATTCGTTGTTGCAATTTCCCAGGGTGTCCGCAAGATTCCCGTGCAGTATTCGAAACGTATCGTGGGCCGTAAGATGTATGGCGGTCACAGCAGTTATATTCCTTTAAAGGTAAACCAGGCAGGCGTAATCCCCATTATCTTCGCTTCGTCTCTCCTGATGCTTCCGGCTACGATCGGACAGTTTGTAAAAGTACCCTGGGTACAGAAGATTGCAGGGTATTTTGCTTGGGGCACGCCGCTGCAAACTGCATTGTATATCATCCTGATTATATTCTTCACGTTCTTCTATACCGCGGTTACGCTGGATATCAAGAACATGAGCGAGAATATCAAGAAGATGGGCGGGTTTATCCCGGGGCTGCGGCCCGGCAAACCGACTACCGATTATCTGGACAATGTTATGACGCGCATTACTCTGTCCGGCGCCATATTCCTGGCCCTGATAGCCATGATGCCGCATATCATCGTGTACCTGACCGGTATCGAGGGCATTTACATCGGCGGCACATCCCTGCTGATCGTCGTCGGTGTCGCATTGGATACAATGAAACAGATTGAGTCGCTGGCTTTGGTACGTCATTACCAGGGCTTTATGAAGTAAAGGAGGATAAACAGATGTATATTCTTTTAATGGGACCTCCTGGTGCCGGAAAAGGTACTCAGGCTGAAAAGCTTGTCGAATCGTATAAAATTCCCCATATCTCCACCGGGGATATGTTCCGGGCTGCTGTCAAACAGGGAACGGAACTGGGCAAAGAAGCAAAAAGATATATGGATGCCGGCGGACTGGTACCGGACGTTGTAACAATCGGAATTGTACGGGAAGGTTTGTCTAAACCGGAATGTGCAAAAGGTTTCATTTTAGACGGGTTTCCCCGTACGGAAGAACAGGCTGTTGCACTGGATGGTATCCTGAACGATCTGGGTATCAAACTGACCGGCGTAGTAAATATTGTCGTACCGGATGGCGAACTGGTAGCCCGTGTAACGGGGCGGCGCATCTGCAAGGCCTGCGGCGCAACCTACCATGTTTCCTTCAATCCCACGAAAGTGGATGGTGTCTGCGATAAATGCAGCGGCAGCCTTTATCAGCGTGATGATGATAAAGAAGAGACTGTTAAAAACCGCCTGAAGGCATATCATTCCCAGACAGAACCCCTGATTGAATACTATAAGAAGCAGGGCGTTTATCTGGAAATTGACGGAACGCAGGCTATCGACAAAGTTTATGCCGATGTAAAGGCAAGCCTTGAAAAGCGGGCAGGGAGGTAAGGATCTGTGTCAAAGCAGGATGTAATCGAAGTGGAAGGCACGATTTTGGAATCGCTTCCCAACGCTATGTTCAAGGTGAAATTACAGAACAATCATGAGATACTGGCGCATATTTCGGGCAAGATCCGTATGAACTTCATCAAGATTTTACCCGGCGACAGAGTGACAGTGGAACTGACACCTTATGATTTGAACCGTGGAAGAATTACCTACCGGTATAAATAAACCGGCACAGACACTGAGGAGGTAAAAAATGAAAGTCAGACCGTCTGTAAAACGTATTTGTGAAAAATGCAAAATTATCAAACGCAAAGGCCGCGTTATGGTTATTTGCGAAAATCCGAAACATAAACAAAGACAAGGTTAAGAAGGAGGTACACTTGAATGGCACGTATTGCTGGTGTCGATTTACCGAATGATAAGCGTGTAGAATACGCATTGCCCTATATTTTCGGTGTCGGTCTTACCTTATCCCGTGAGATCCTGGCAAAGACCGGTATCAACCCCGATACCCGTGTCCGCGACCTGACCGAAAGCGAAGTTGCTAAAATTCGTGAAGTCGTGGACAGAGATTACAAGGTGGAAGGCGACCTCCGTCGTGAGGAATCCCTCAACATCAAACGTCTGGTAGAAATTGGCAGCTACCGTGGCAGAAGGCATCGCGCTGGTTTGCCCGTACGCGGCCAGAACACCAAAAACAACGCCCGTACCCGCAAGGGTCCCAAAAAGGGTCAGGGTAAAAAGTAATCAGTAGAGGAGGGTAAAAAAGAAGTGGCAGGAAAAAAAGTAGTTCGCAACAAAAAGAAAGTAAGCAAAAACGTCGTTGCCGGCGCTGCGCATATTAAATCCACTTTTAACAACACGCTGGTTACGATTACTGATCTGAACGGCAACGTAATCAGCTGGGCTTCTGCCGGCGAAATGGGTTTCCGCGGCAGTCGCAAGAGCACGCCCTTTGCAGCACAGATGGCAGCCGAAACAGCTACCAAAGCCGCAATGGAACATGGCATGAAAACCGTTGAAGTATATGTTAAAGGCCCCGGCGCCGGCCGTGAAGCTGCAATCCGCGCTTTACAGGCTACCGGTCTCGAAGTTAACTCCATTAAAGACGTAACTCCGATTCCGCATAACGGCTGCCGCCCGCCGAAACGTCGCAGAGTATAACAGGAGGTGTAAAACACAGATGGCAATTGATAGAGTACCTGCTCTGAAACGCTGCCGTTCGCTGGGTCTGGAACCCGCTGTTGTCGGCCTGGCCAAGAGTTCTTTCCGTCAGCCCCATCATGCGAACCGGAAAGTTAGCGAATATGGCGCCCAGTTAAAAGAAAAACAGAAAGCTAAATTCATTTACGGCGTACTGGAAAAGCAGTTCCGCCTGTACTACGAAAAAGCGAAAAAAATGCCCGGCATCACTGGTGAAAACCTGTTGTTACTGCTGGAGAGAAGGCTGGACAACGTAGTATACCGTATGGGACTGGCAACAACCCGCCGTCAGGCCCGTCAGCTTGTTACCCACGGCCATATTGCCGTAAACGGCAAACGGGTTGATATTCCTTCTGCGCTGGTCAAAGCGGGCAATGAAATCTCTGTAATCGAGAACAGCCGCAGCAAGGCTTATTTTAAAGGCATGAACGAAAAGCTGGCTGCTGTTACCGCTCCGGCCTGGCTTGTTGTGAATGCTGAAGCATTATGCGCAAAAGTTGACCGTTTCCCGACTCGTGAGGAAATTGATGTTCCGGTAGTGGAACAGTCCATCGTCGAACTGTACTCCAAGTAATGATGAGCATCTTTTGCCACCAACCAGTTGGCGTATTGTGGTAATACGCGAGAGAAGGAGGCTTTCCGCATGATTGATATTATTGACCCGAAATTGGTTACATCTGAGGTTTCTGAGGACAGACGCTACGGCAAGTTTGTTTGGGAGCCTTTGGAACGTGGCTACGGCATTACGTTAGGGAACAGCTTGCGCCGGGTTCTGTTGTCTTCCCTGAAGGGGGCGGCAGTAATCGGCGTTATGATCGAATATGGTGAGGGGACCAAGGTTCTGCACGAGTTTACAACCATTCCCGGTATCCGGGAGGATGTGGCAGACATCATCCTGAACATTAAAGGGCTGTGCATGAAGTTGCATTCCCCGGAGAATGAGATGAAAGTTCTGCACATAGATGTGGCAGGCGAACAGGAAATTACGGCTGCAGATATTGAACCCGACAGCGATGTTGAAATCCTGAATCCCGAATTGCATATTGCGACACTGGATAAAGATGCCAGCCTGAAAATTGATATCTATGTTGATTTTGGCAGAGGCTATGTTCCTGGCGACAAAAATAAGAGGGATGATATGGGAATCGGCTGGATTCCCGTTGACAGCATCTATTCCCCGATTACCCGCGTTAAATTCGGCGTGACCGATACCCGTGTAGGCAACGTGACTGATTATGACAAACTGACTTTGGAAGTATGGACCGATGGCAGCATTAATCCTGAAGATGCCATCAGCCGTGCATCAGGGATTTTGATTGACTATCTGAATCTCTTCCAAAATGGCACTGTTGTTGAACAAAAATCCAGTCCCGTGGCAGAACCGGTGGCCAATGAAACAGAAGTTGCACAACCGGATCCGAAACTGTCCATGTCGATTGAAGAAATGGATTTGTCTGTCCGCAGCAACAACTGTCTGCGCCGTGCCGGCATCAATACGGTGGGTGACCTGATCAACAAATCGGAAGACGATTTGAAGAAGGTCCGTAATCTGGGCACCAAGTCTTTAGAGGAAATTATTAAAAAGTTAGTTGATTTACAACTGTCCTTGCGTAAGGACGATCAAGAATAATAAGGGGGACGGAAAATGGCATACAGAAAATTAAACCGCGCGTCCGGTAACCGTAAAGCTCTGTTCCGCAGTCTGTCCAGCGCCTTAATAATGAATGGCAGAATTGAGACCACCATCACAAAAGCAAAAGAGACCAGCAAGAATGTGGCAAAGCTGATTACCCTGGCTAAAGTTGGTGACTTACATGCACGCCGTCAGGTGCTGGCCACTTTGGTAGATGAAACTGCTACCAGAAAGCTGTTTGACGAACTGGCTCCGAAATACAAGGAAAGACAGGGCGGCTTCACCCGTATTTACCGGGTTGGTCCTCGTCGCGGCGACGCAGCCGAAATGGCGATTATTGAACTTCTGTAAGATTCGGAAGAGATAATTCAATAGAAAACTGCTTATCTGAAATAAGGTAAGCAGTTTTTATTTTTTGTAACAATATATTAATTCAAAAGAAGCGCTACAGTGATTCTTCTTGCCTTTGCGTATTTTGGAATAATATAGTTTTTCTCTATGTTTTGCTCAAATCTTTTTCTTTTCAAGTAAAGATAATTTGTTAACTCTTTTGGTAAATGTGGTTGACGATTGCAAACAGTGAAGTTATAATATAAATGCTTGTTTTGTATTACGGTTTTGCAATTAAGTTCGATGAAATACAAGTTAATGCTATGAAACCTTCGGGGGGAACTATGGAGCCGGTAATTGAAACCCAGGGACTTAAACATATTTATATAGATGCCGATAACAATCAGGTCACGGCGCTGGACGGGATTGATTTACAGATCATGCCCGGTGAATTCGTGGCGGTGATTGGCGCCAACGGAAGCGGGAAAAGCACGCTGGCCCGTCATTTCAACGCACTGCTTCTGCCTACGGAGGGCAGCGTAAAAGTCCATGGATTGGATACGCTGGACGAAAACAATTTGTGGCGGATCCGTCAGGACACAGGCATGGTGTTCCAGAATCCGGACAACCAGATTGTGGCGGCCATAGTGGAAGAAGATGTGGCGTTCGGACCGGAAAATATCGGCGTGCCCACGGAGGAACTGCGGAAAAGAGTGGAAGACGCCTTGCAGGCGGTGGATATGCTGGACTACCGTGAACATGCCCCGCACCTTTTATCGGGCGGGCAGAAGCAGCGGGTAGCCATCGCAGGAACGCTGGCGCTGGGCTCTAACTGCATCGTTCTGGACGAACCCACGGCTATGCTTGACCCGAAAGGCCGGAAAGAAATTCTTGACACGATGCATAAACTGAACAGGGAACAGCATATCACTGTAGTTTATATTACGCATTTTATGACAGAGGCCTTGCTGGCAGACCGTGTCATCGTGATGAGTAAAGGAAAGATTGAATTCCAGGGAACTCCGAAGGAAGTGTTCTCCCGGGTGGACGAATTGGAAAAGCTGGGATTGGAAGCTCCCCTTTCCGCAAAATTTGCTTTTGAACTTCGTAAAAGCGGCGCGAAACTTCCCCCCGGTATCATTACCAACGAAGAGCTGGCAGCGGCCCTTGCGTGACAGGCTGCGTTTTCCACGTTATTGAAACAGCGGTAATATTAATGAAGGCAAGCGGCTGATGTTGGTTGTAAATATATATTAGGTAAGCAGGTAAGGAACGATTATCGTGTCAATTAAACTGGAACATGTTTCTTATGTATATATGCCGGGGACGCCTTATGAAAAGGAAGCGCTGAAGGACGTTTCCCTGGAAATAAAAAAAGGTGAATTTGTAGCCGTCATCGGGCACACCGGAAGCGGCAAATCCACATTGGTACAAAATTTGAACGGCCTGCTGCACCCTTCAAAGGGGAAGGCCTCGCTGGACGGTACTGACCTGTCCGGCAAAACGCAGGAAGCAAAACAGGCACGGGGTCGTATCGGCATGGTGTTCCAATATCCGGAGCATCAGCTGTTTGCGGAAACTGTGTACGAAGACGTTGCGTTTGGACCCCGGAACCTGGGACTTGGCAGCGACGAAACAGATGCCCGTGTCAAAGAAGCCATGAAGTTTGTCGGCCTGGATTTTGAAACCTATGCCCAACGCTCGCCCTTTTCCCTGTCCGGCGGACAGATGCGGCGAGTTGCCATTGCGGGGGTAGTGGCGATGAATCCGGACTACCTGATTCTGGACGAACCCTCGGCCGGACTGGATCCGGGTTCCCGCAGGGCGGTTTTTGCGGAAATCATGGCACTGTACAAAAAACGGGGCATCGCTATCATCATGGTGACCCACAGCATGGAAGACGCGGCGAAATATGCCAAACGGATGCTGGTGATCAATAAGGGACAGATTATCCTTGATGGCAGACCGGGAGAAATCTTCCTGAAAGAAAAGAACCGGTTACTGGAGGTCGGGATGGACGTACCCGAAGTCTATAAGCTGGCAGACGCGCTGCGGGCCAAAGGCCTTCGCCTGCCGAATGAGATCACCGACGCGAAACTGCTGCTGGCGGAAGTGAAACGCAGGAAGGGGCTGAAATAGATGCTGGATATAACGCTGGGCCAATATTACCCGGGCAATAGCTTTATTCACCGCCTTGACCCCCGGACTAAAATTCTCTCAACGCTGCTCCTGATCGTGGCTGTGTTTCTGGCTAACGCGGCTATCGGTTACGCTGTGCTCTGCGCCATGGTGCTGTTCATCATTCTGCTTTCAGGTCTGCCTTTCATGCTGGTGCTGAAATCCGTAAAACCGCTGCTGTTTATCATCGTGCTGACACTGGTGCTGCATGCAGTTATGGGTCAGGGTGAGCACGTACTATATCAGTGGAAGTTTATTAAAGTGACGGAAGAAGGGCTGCAGCTGGGTGTGCAGATGGCCATGCGCCTGATTCTTCTGCTGATGATTTCTTCTATCTTGACATTTACCACCTCGCCCATTGTGCTGACGGATGGCATCGAAGCACTGTTGCGTCCGTTCCGCATTATCGGCGTGCCAGCTCACGAGCTGGCCATGATGATGACCATCGCGCTGCGTTTCATACCTACTTTGATGGAAGAAACGGACCGCATCATCAAGGCGCAGACGGCGCGGGGCGCGGATTTTTCCGGAGGCAACCTGCTGGTCCGGGCTAAAAATATGCTGCCGATCTTAGTGCCGCTGTTCATCAGTGCTTTCCGCCGGGCGGATGACCTGGCCGTTGCCATGGAAGCACGCTGCTACCGTGGCGGGGAAGGACGGACGCGGATGCATCAGCTGGCTTACCGTTCCGGTGACGTAATGGCTTTTGTGTTTGCTTTTGCCATGATCGGATTGCTGGCGTTTCTGCGCTGGGGGCCGAAGCTGGTTTAAATGCGTTGAACGTTCTGGACTGCTGTTGCAAAAGTGAAAGTATCCAGACTGCTTTGCGGCAAGTTTTATTAATAATCAGGATATAAAATGAAACGAACGATAAAGCTCACTGTCTGTTACGACGGAAGCAACTACTGTGGTTTCCAGCGACAGGCGAAGGAAATAACCGTACAACAGATTTTGGAAGAAAAACTGGCGCGCGTTTGCGGCGAACCCGTAACCGTTACAGGAAGCGGCCGGACGGACGCGGGGGTGCATGCCCGCTGCCAGGTGGTTTCCTTTACCACAGAGGGAACGATTCCCACAGCGAACCTGCCGCGGGCGCTGAACAGCATCCTGCCGGAAGATATCCGGGCGCTGCGTGCCGAAGAAGCGCAGCCGGGTTTTAACGCCCGTAAGGACGCCTGCCGGAAAGAATACGAGTACCGCATCCGGTATACGCCACAGCCGGATCCGTTTACGCGCAACTATGCGTGGCAGATGAAAGAACTGCCGGACGTGGAGAAAATGAACGAAGCGGCTGCCATGCTCATCGGCACCCATGACTTCAGCGGTTTCCAAAGCACCGGAAGCACACAGGTATCCCCTGTTAAAACGATTTACAGGTCCTGTTGGAAAAGGGAAGCGGACAATACGCTGGTCTATCATATTGCGGGCAACGGCTTCGTATATCATATGGTACGCAACTTAGTTTGGTCCATGGTGCAGATCGGACTGGGGAAAAAACCGCCGAACGTGATGGCGGAAGAACTGACGCAAAAACGTGGCGAATTTGAGAATTCGCCGGCACCGGCGCAGGGGTTATATCTGGCAAAAGTTGAGTACGAATAATTTTTATAAAAATCCCATGAATCATGTTGACAAACACATCAAAAGTGATTAAAATATATTTACGTGATTTTGCGTCCTGAATTCGATTAGCCCCGATGCAGGGAATGCAATGACTCATCATCACATTCACGTTTTTTCATTTTTTATAAACACTTCAAGAAATAATCCTGGGAGGGATATTGAAATGAAATCTTTCATGGCAAACCCGTCCAACATCGAACGGAAATGGTTCGTGGTGGACGCCACTGATAAAACGCTGGGCCGTCTGGCCGCGGAAGTTGCCAAAGTCCTGCGCGGCAAACACAAACCGACCTTTACCCCGCACATGGATACCGGCGACAATGTAATCATCGTAAACGCTGACAAAGTAGTGCTGACCGGCAAAAAACTGACTCAGAAGACCTACTTCCATCATACCGGTTATCTGGGTGGCGACCGTTTCGTACTGGCAAAAGACATGTTGGCCAACAATCCGGTCCGCATGGTTGAAATCGCAGTGCGCGGCATGATTCCGAAAAACCGTCTGGGCGACCAGATTTATAAGAAACTGCATGTATACGCCGGTCCGGAACATCCCCATGCAGCTCAGCAGCCCGAAGTATTAGAAATTAACGTACGGTAATCAGGAGGAGGAAAACATTATGGCAGAAGTAGTATACAGCGCGACCGGTCGTCGCAAATCTTCCGTTGCCCGTGTCCGCCTGGTACCGGGTGAAGGCAAAGTGGTCATCAACGGCCGCGAAATGAACGATTATTTTGGTCTGGAAACCCTGAAGCTGATTGTAAACCAGCCTCTGGAACTGACCGAGACCAAAGATAAATACGACATTCTTGTTAACGTAATCGGCGGCGGTTTCTCCGGCCAGGCCGGTGCTATCCGTCACGGCATCAGCCGCGCTCTGTGCAAGGTTGATGAAGAATATCGTCCGGCACTGAAAAAAGCAGGCCTGATGACCCGCGATCCCCGCGAAAAGGAACGTCGCAAATACGGCCTGAAAAAAGCCCGCAAGGCTTCCCAGTACAGCAAGCGTTAATTGCTGTGATTTGCAAAAAACTTTCCCTGCAATCAAAAGGTTGCAGGGATTTTTTGTTTGATGTATAATATGACTATAGTATTGCGCGGATAGCTCAGCTGGTTAGAGTGCCGTCTTGACATGGCGGAGGTCGTGGGTTCGAGCCCCACTCTGCGCACCAATTTATTTAACAGTGCAGAAAGCAGTTTTATCCTGATACTGTTAAATAAGCATATGTTAAAATAACAATTTTTAAATTGGAGGACTTGTTACGGTGAAAAAGATTTTAATGATGCTGTTGTTATCATTATCCATTAGTGCCAGTTGCTTTGCTGCAGGCGCTGCAGGACGGTTTAGTGCTGAAGAAAAAGCTGCGGATGCTTTAGTGGCTGCCCTTACCGGCGGCGAGGCAACCTATGCGCAGGTCAGCAAAAGCTTTAGCAAGGCATTAAAAGAGAAACTTACAGCAGAGAATTTTAAGGCTGTCCAGGATGGGGTAAAGAAACAGATCGGTACAATCAAAAATGCAAACCTGGTTCTCCTGAATAAGCAATACGATTTGCAAAAAGGTTACAGCGGAGTAGACGAACTGGTGTACTTTGGAACCGTGTCAAGGGATAAATTCGCAAGAATTTTTGTTTCGTTTGTTGAAGAAAACGGTTCGCCAAAAGTAACAGCTTTCCAGGTATCGCCGATTGAACCGCAGAAGAACGCGCCTGCCAAATAATGATTTGAAAAACTGACAATGTAAAAATACACCGGACAGTTCTTTCCATTGGGACGTCCGGTGTTTTTTCATAAGTATTATTATCATGCATACACAAAGGAAAGCCACAGTGATATAATTTAAATACAGGAACACCTGTTTTGCTATTGATAAGATTTCAGGAAGTGTTTGTGGTATGGAACGATGGAAACGTAACGTTTATATCTGCACGCTGGCGGCTTTCATCACGTCGCTGGGCATGAGCCAGCTGGCTCCCATGTTGCCGCTGTATATCCGTTCGCTGGGTGTGGAGGATCCGGGTGAAGTGGCGCGTTGGGCCGGTATCATCTTTGCCATGAATTTTGTCACGCTGGCCATCTTTTCGCCCATATGGGGCAGGCTTTCGGACCGGTACGGGCGGAAAATCATGTGCCTGCGGGCCGTCATCTGGCTGGGCGTCATCAATTTTGGCATGGGTATGGCGCAAAATGTGTACCATCTGGTGGTGCTGCGCCTGTTGCAGGGGGCCCTGAGCGGGTTCCTGGCTACCGCGATTCCTCTCGTTTCTTCGGAATCGCCGGTCCACCGGGCCGGCTGGGCGTTAGGCGTGTTTTACACCGGGCAGATCAGCGGAGCGCTGCTCGGTCCCCTGCTGGGAGGCTGGCTGGCGGAAACCGTGGGCTACCGTCATACATATTTTGTGGTCGCGTCGCTCTGTCTTCTGAGCAGTCTGGCTATCATGGGAATCCATGAGACCCGGAAGGCGGCCGGTGCCGCTGCGGTGAAGACTTCCAACCGGGAGGCCTTTGCGTCCCTGCCTCGGCCTTCCGCGTTGTTTGGTGTATTTGTTACTACTTTTACTTTCCAGTTTTCCCTCATGTGTATCCAGCCGATCCTTACAGTGTATATTGCGGGTCTGGTCCCGGAGTCGGACCATATTGCCCTGATCTCCGGAGCAGTCTTTTCAAGCGCAGGGTTTGCCAGCGCCCTGTTCGGTTCCCGTTTAGGTTCCCTTTCTGACCGGATTGGCGCCCAGAAAGTTTTATTCTGTGCACTGCTGACGGCCTGTGCTGTGGCAGTGCCCCAGGCTTTTGTCACGGCTCCCTGGCAGTTAGGTGTTTTACGTTTTATCCACGGCATCGCGGTGGCGGGACTTATGCCCTCTGTCAACCACCTGATTAAGGAGTTTGTTCCTCAGGAATTCCTGGGCCGCATGTACGGCATCAATCAGTCTTTCCAGTTTGTGGGCATGAGTTCCGGCGCAATTTTTGGTGGCTTTATTGCGGAGAGTTTCGGTATTCCCTTGCTGTTTTTCCTGGCGGCTGCCATGCTGCTGGCCAGTGCGGGGCTCTGCTATAAGGTAATTGGGACAAAGTCGTGAGCCTATAAGATATAAATCAATTTCTTTTTTTTGCGTGACGTGTTATAATATATCAGTAAGTTAAGGTTTTTCTGGAGGGATGACAATGAAAAAGATAGTAGTTCTGTGTGCGTTGCTGGTTGCGTTGTTTACATCCGTGTGCAGCGCGGAACCGGTTTCCGACTATTGCAAACTGGATCAGAGCAAGTGGCTGTGGCTCAGTTCTACGGATTATCAGGGAACGTTTTTTGATTACACAAGTGTTGAAAAAGTTCCCGACAGGAATGAGAAGAAGGTTTGGGTGTGTACGTACACCTGGGTAGATGACGCGTTGGGCAAAGGCATGCATTATGTGTTTGTCAGATACGGTATTAATTATGACGATTACACCGCTTATATGGAAAAAGGCGCGGTGCAGGACGAAAATCTGAACACGATCAAATCGTATGACCAGCTGAAGTATGATCCGCAGCCTATCAAACAGGGCACGGTGCTGGACCGTCTGGCTAAACGGGTTGAAACTTTCGGTAATGAAAGTAAGTAGGTCACAATAAAAAACCGGACGCATGATGAATGCGCATCCGGTTTTTATTTTTTCTATGGGTTTTAATGCCCGTTACTGTTGTGAGCTGATTCTCTTTTACATTGAAAACAATAAAAAATATGTAGCACAAATAGTATGATTTAATGTATAATATATATAATAAAATAAAAATTACGTTGTACTCAATTTATCTGCCCCGTAGGCGCTGCCGGCGTAACGATACGATATTCTTGAAGGCACCGGGAGACGGGGCTGAACGTTTAGTGAAAGGTGGGCGAAGTATTATGGAAAGTAAGAACCGGACAGAGGAACACGGGAAATATCTGGAGTTGCTGGCGCGGGAGTTTCCCACCCAGGAGGCGACGATCACGGAAATTATCAATTTGCAGGCCATCATCAACCTGCCCAAAGGCACGGAGCATTTCATGAGCGACCTGCACGGGGAATACGAAGCCTTTTATCACATTTTAAACAACAGCTCCGGTGTCATCCGGGAAAAAGTGGATATGCTGTTCACCGAAACCATGAATGACCGGGATCGCAAAAACCTCTGCACCCTGATTTATTACCCCAAAGAAAAATTGGACATGATGGATAAAGATAATCCGATAACGGAAACCTGGGCAAAAATGACCCTTCGCCGTCTGTTGCGGCTGGCACGCCTGCTGTCTTCCAAGTACACCCGGTCCAAGGTGCGTAAGGCTATGCCGGAAGGCTTCCGTTATGTGTTGGACGAACTGCTGCACGCATTGCCGGATGAAGATCAGAACCGGTATGTGTACCATGCCAAGATTTTGGATACGATTTGGGAAACCGGCAGTTTCCGCCCCTTCGTTTATGCACTGACCTATCTGATAAAACGGCTGGCGGTGGATCATCTGCATATCGTAGGCGACATCTATGACCGCGGTCCCTATGCCCATAAAATTATGGACCGGCTGATGGTGCACCACTCTGTGGACGTACAGTGGGGTAACCATGATGTACTTTGGATGGGGGCAGCGGCCGGCAGTATTCCCTGTATCATCAACGTGATCCGTAATAACGTGCGTTATAACAATTGGGAGATCCTGGAAAATGGCTACGGCATCAGTATGCGGGATTTTGTGGTCTTTTCCGCGGATAATTACCGTAAGGATGAAAGCAAGAACGCATTAGTGAAGGCTATCAACGTGATGCTGTTCAAAGCGGAAGGCCAGGCCATGCTCCGCCATCCGGAATATAAAATGGAAGACCGGCTGCTCTTCGACAAGATTGATCCGGTTAAAGGCATTGCCACGTTGCCGGACGGAACGCAGTATGAAATGAATACCACAGACTTTCCCACTTATGACCCGGAGCATCCCTATGACTATTCGCCGGAGGAAGAGAAGATCATTGAAGACTGGCAGTGGGATTTCATGAACAGTGAAGCCCTGCAGCGGCATATGGATTTCTTCTTCAGTCATGGTTCCCTGTACAAGGTCATGAACGGTAATCTGATGTTCCACGGAGGTCTGCCCATGGACGAGGAAGGCAATTTCCGGGAGGTTACCCTGTGGGGTAAAACCCTGAAAGGCCGCGCCTACATGGACTGGGTGGATCACCTGTGCCGCGTCTGCTACCGGCGTCGTAAGCTGGAAGACCAGGATTTCTTCTGGTTTATGTGGATCCATCCCGATTCCCCGGTTACCGGGCGTACCATCAAGACCTTTGAGCGCAGTTATATTGATGATGAAAGCACCTGGAAAGAGCCCCAGGATCCTTACTACAAGCTGCACCGGAAGAAGGAAATCTGTGAAAAGGTGTTGCATGAATTCGGTCTGGATTCGCCCCAGTCCCACATCATTAACGGCCATACGCCGGTAAAGGTTGCCAAGGGCGATACCCCGGTTCGGGCCGGCGGTAAGGAAATCTGCATTGACGGCGGTTTCTGTAAAGCCTACCAGAAATCTACCGGTATTGCCGGCTATACGCTGATTTTCAACTCTCATGGGATTCGCATCAAGGCTCATTATCCCTTCCAGGATATTGAGCATGTTCTCACCACCAATGCGGACATCGACTCTGTCACCACCCAGGTGGAAATGGAACCCAAGCGGGTGATGATCGGCGACACGGACAACGGCCAGAATTTAAAACAGCAGATTGCTGATCTGACCGATTTGCTGAAGGCATACAGAGACGGAAAGATTATGGAGAAAAGATAAAGCACAAAAAAACCTGCGCAAAACCGTCCCCGATGTTTTGCGCAGGTTTCTTCTTTTTCTTCAATATTTAATTCTGGTGGAATTTCAACAGTTTCCTGTATATACGTATTTTAAACAGTTGCGTGCTACGTCTGCAAGCCGGTACACCCGGGCGGCAGGCGTTTCGTTTCTGTCCACCATATTCCAGCGGGGGAAGAATTTGCTCACGTGCAACGGAATGTCCGGCGAAAGCCCGGCAATCCATCGGGCGATGGCTTCCATTTCTTCCGGACTGTCGTTTTCTTTGGGGACAATCAGTGTTGTCAGTTCCACGTGGGCAGTTTTGCATGCTTCCGTAATGAAAACTTTTACCATTTCCAAATCGCCGCCCAGCTTTTTGTACCACTCCGGGGTGAAGCCTTTCAGATCAATGTTGTACGCGTCCACGATACCTGCCAGATTTTTGGCGATTTCCACAGAAAAGTTCCCGTTGGTGACCACTACGTTTTTCTGTCCGTTGCGGTGAACCAGCTCGCCGGTGTCACGGATAAATTCCCAGCTTAACAATGGTTCATTGTAAGTAAATGCCACGCCGATGTTGTTCCGTTTTTTCAGTTCCAGCGCTTTGGCCGCAATCTGTTCCGGTTTGGCGATAACAGGCTGGAAGGCGTCCCGCCCGTTCTGGGAAATGGAAAAATTCTGGCAGAAGGGGCAGCGCAGGTTGCAGCCGTAACTTCCTAAAGACAAAACTGTCGTACCGGGATAAAACCGGTTCAGGGGTTTCTTCTCAATCGGATCCAGCGCCAGCGAAGTCAGGAAACCGTAGTTGCCGCAGACATTTTTTCCGTCCTGGAGTGTGCGGACGCGGCAAAACCCGGTTTTGTCTTCCTGCAGCGTGCAGTGATGGTGACAGTAGGGACAGGTGTATGACATGATCGATGCTCCTTGTATGTAAAACGGTTACAGTCCTGCAGGCGGCACCTGCAGGACGCTTCGCTATTTTGCCAGAATTTAAAAGTGCCGTATCACTTCAAAACGCTTCAATTCACAGCCGCTTTCTTCCGGACGGATGCCGGCTTTCTGTTTGGCGATATCAACTTGCTGCTCAATGGTATCCACACCGGGCAGGTTGGGCAGCAGCAACCCGCTGCGGCTGCCTTTGGTCACCAGCACGCCGTAACGTTTTACGTCCAGCTGGGCCGGTGAGCTGATGGGCTCCATAGGGCCTAACACGTCCACGCTGTATTCCAGTTCTTCCAGTTCATCAGGCAGCACCGGGGTGAAACGGGGATCGCGGCTGCAGGCGGAAATGGCGTTGTGCCGGATCTCTTCCGCCACGTTGTCGTACATGGGGCCGATGGTGCCGATGCAGCCCCGCAACGTGCCGCGGATTTTTAGCGAAACAAACACGCCGGCCTTCTGCGCTGTCATCTCCGGGATAATATGCTGCGGGGAACGCAGGTAGCCGCCCTTGCTTTTCACATAATGCTCGATGACTTCACGTGCCAGCTTCACATAGTCGTCTTCTTTGGCCAGCCGTTCTGCTTTCATCCTGCCCCGGATGGTGTCGTAGGCGCTCAGGAAGTGGCGGCTTTCGTCTGCCCCGGTTGGGGTGAACAGGGTGACGCCGTACCCTACGCCGAAGGGCCCTTCGTAGCTTAATTTTTCCGCTTTTACTGCCAGTCCGTCAAAGGCGCCGGCCATCAAAACGAAAGAGCGGTGGCCGCATTCGGCGGCTTCTTCCAGAAATGTATCTTTAAAGGAAAACAGTTCGGCAAAGTTGGCGCTCCCCATTATGTCCATAATCTTTTTATCGTATTCGGGACCCGCGGGGTTAAAACCGTAAGGCCCGTTTTTTGTAAGCTTGTGGGACAAATCGCCGCTGGCGATCCAGGCAATCTTCCGGCCCAGCTTTTCTGCTGTTTCCGCAATAAGCATGCCAACGCGGTAATGCTCTTTCAGGGAAAAACCGGAGAGGGCCAGCCGTACGATTTTGCAGGTTTTGCAGTACCTGGCAAGGAAATACAGGGGCACCATGGTTCCATGATCCAGTTCCGGCTGCCGGTTGCCCAGGGTGCCGGCGGGGATGTCTGCCTGTTTTGCCGCAGTGTCAACCGCGCGAACCAATTCGTCGTCGTAGGCTACAGTAAACTTGACCTGGGGCGCGCCGAACTGGGCCATGCTGCCTTTGGCGGAAGGCCCCGGTGAAATATGGAAGTAATCGGAATATAAAATGGAATGGGGACTGGAGATGATAACGGTGTCCGGCTTTAAATCCGCTATGAATTTCGCGGCAGCTTCAAATGCGTCGATAGTGGACTGGATGCGTTTTTCTTCCCCGTGGCCCACTTCGGGAAGGATGAGGGGTGGATGGGGGACCTGTACTGCGCCGAGGATTGCCATGGTGAGGGCTCCTTTCTGAATTGCTGTTTATCAGTTGAACGATCTCCCTGTATCTGTAGCAGATTTTGGTGAAACAGAGAGACATAGGAAAAACATTACATGCATCACACTTAAATTATTATTCTTTCTTACATTATACAGCAAAACGCGAAGAAACGTATGAGCAAAATTGACAAGAAAAGTCTGCCTTGTTAAGATTAGTATGAAATGAATCACGATACTAAGTTTCGGAGCCTTGCGTGCATGAAACCAGAAGACGTAACAGATTATGAAGTGAATAATAAAAACACAGACGCGACAGTGCAACCTGATTCCACAATCCAGGAAGTTGACACTTCGTCTATCAACGCCGCGAAGCAGGACGCAGCGCCCCGGCCGAAACGACGGCAACGGCCTAAACAGAAAGGACATGCAGTTGCCGGACAGATTTCCCGGTTAAAACTGGCGTTGCTGTGTCTGGTCCCGCTGCTGGTTGTTGCGGTTTGGACAGAAATCGCGCCGTTACTGGCATCTGCCGGTATCCGGGCCAGTCTGTTTGATTTGCCGGGGGCATATGAGGCGGTCAATTTGCGCGGCGCGCTTCAACTTGTGTTGTTAGCTCCTATTCTCTATGCAGGCCGTCAGTTTTATCAGCAGGCGCTGCAGGATCTGCAGGAACGTATACCTTCCGCGGAAGTGCTGCTGCTTATCAGCACCATTGCCGCCGTGGCGGGAGGTCTGTATACTGCTATCTATCTTATTCTTGGTCAACCTTACGGGAACCTGCCGCCGCTGTTTCTTTTCTATATTGGTGTATGCGTGACGGCAGCGCTGGGAAGCGTTTATTTGGATCGCTGGTGCAAGGCACCCCTGCCACAGTTTCTGGATATGCCTTCCATGTGGTTGGTAAGCGGCTCTATTCTGTTGTCTATCGTGGTCTGCCTTAGCTTTTTCTTTACCGGAAAAGCGAGTTTCCCCATCTGGCAGATTGCCATGTCCATCTTTGTCTGCTGCTGCCCGATACTGTTGCTGCCAGCTGTCAGCACAGCTGCCTTTACCGCAGTGCAGAAAGCGGCGGCGCAGAACATCCTGTTGCGGGATGGAACCATTTTAGGGGATGCCGGCGAAACATCGCTGATTATTTTTGACAAAACAGGAACCCTGACCATCGGGCACCCGGTGCTGACGGATATCCATATCTTCAATAACGGTTCTGAACCTGGACTGCTGAGTCTGGCAGCAGCTATGCTGCAGGACAGCGATTTGCCGGAGGCTGCTGCAGTGCGGGAGGCGGCGGAAGGATGCAAATTGCCATTGGTGACAGAGGTTCAGTCTACGCCGGAAGGTTGGCACAGCGCCCGCTGTTTCAAGGAAAACATCCGGCTGGGTTCCCTGGAATTTGTTAAACGCTATGTCCGGATCCCGGCGGAGACCAATGGGTACGTGGAACAGATGTCCGACGCGGGCAAAACCGTGTGGTACCTGACGGTGGGACGCACATTGTACGCTATTTTCGGGTTTTCAGATGAGCTGCGGAAAGAAACGCCGGAGGCCATGCGCCGGTTAAAAGAGATGAACATTGTCACGTCCGTGATGACCGGGGATAATAAGCGGGCCGGTCTGTATTTGGGCAAACTGGCCGGCGCGGACCGGGTGGCGGCGGAACTGCTCCCCACCCATAAGGCACAGCTGGTGCAGACCTTCCGCAAAGGCGGGGAAGTGGTGGCAGTGGTTGGTGATGGGGACAACGATGCCCCGGCACTGGAATGCGCGGACTTCGGTTTTGCCATAGGCAGCGGCACCAAAACCGTGTGGAAAGCAGCCCAGGTGGTACTGACTGACAATGACCTGCGCAACGTGGCGGCTACCTTTACATTGAGCCGCGCCTGCGTGGAAACCGTTAAAGACAACGTGCGAAAGGTGTGTATCTGTAATCTCGTGTTGTTGCCCTTTGCCCTGGGTATTGCAACCTTGTTTGGCGGTCCCATGCTGAAACCCTGGATGCTGTTTATGGTTACGATTGTGGCGGCAGCGTTGGTAACATATAACACATGGAAACTGAAAAAAACGAAATTGGCGGGTCGGCGCAATGACAGCTTTCCCGAACAAAACAGTTAAAATGTACGTGTGAAATGGTAATGAACAACAAAGTATTTAATGCTGTCTATACTATATAACAGAAAGCAGGCTCAAAAGCCGCGCCATGACTGAAGTTGCGAAAAAAATCCGGTCACTTAAGTGACCGGATTCGTTTTATTTCGGAAACACGTTTTCAATAATAGTCTTCATAAAGTTTTCTTCCCAGCGGTAGTTGCGGCTGTAACGTCCTTTGTTATGTTTATAGTCTGTGGCGAAGCCGTTCTGCAGGAAGATAAACCCATTCTTTGTGCCGGGCTGCCACATGAGGCCGCCGATGAAACCGTAGGCTTCTCCCAGATGCCCGATGAGATCAAAGTCAGGCCGGTTGGGGGCGGGTCTGGTGGAACCGCTGCCGCTGAAGTACTGAAGGGCCAGACCGTAACTTTCGATGGAGTCGTTTTCGATGTTTCCGTTAGGCCGGGCCGGATTGTACTTCCACACCGGTTTTTCCATCAGCTGTACTGTAGAAGGTTTCAGGACCTCTTTTCCTTTATATTTCCCCTGGTTCATCAGCATTTCCAGCATATGGGCCAGTTCGTCCGGGGAGATTCGCAGCCCTCCCTGGGGGGAAAAGATGCCGGCGTTGGTTCCGGGGTGATAACTGGAAAGCAGGGAAGCGCTGGGCAGTTCAATGGGACGGTCGTCAATCTGGGCGTAGTAGCGGCCGGACTCTCCTTTTGTCTTTCGATACAGGGTTCCCATCTTCTGCAGGTCAGAAGAGGAAAAATCCCGCAGGTTAAAGCTGCCTCTGATGTCCAGAGGCTTCAGCACATTCTTTGTGATATATTTGTCAAAACGCTGGCCGGACACTTTTTCCATAATAGTAGCCAGGAGCACGAAGTTCAGGTTGCAATAGCTGAAGTAGGAGCCGGGGGATTTGCTTCTTGTCCAGCAGTCCGCTGAAGTAAAAAAGGACTTGACGTTGCTTTTAAAAGGCACATAAGGAGTGGGGTAATCCCGGATGGAAGAAGTGTGGGACAGCAGCATTCGGGAGGTAATCGGCTTGTTGGGATAGCTCGGATTCCGAAGAGTGAAGCCCAGGTAACGACTCACGTCCTCGTCCAGATTGATTTTGCCTTCTTCCACCAGTTTCATGTAGCCTGCGGCAGTAAAAATCTTAGAAATTGATGCAACACGGAAACTGCTTTCGGAGGTGACGGGCAGGTTCCAGTTTTTGTTCCGGGGGCTGAGGAAACGGTTGCCCATCATATTACGGTACACTTCCTTGCCGTTCTTGTACACGATGACCGCCAGGCCCGGCACTTTTTCCCCATAGCCGCCAATCATGTCTGCCAGGGCGGTATCCAGTTTCCGGGTTGCCGTTTTGGATAACAGGGAGTTGTAATTATCCTCTTTGTTCTGGATACGGAAAGGGTGACCGGGGACAACGGCTTCGCTTTGTATTTGCTTTGCGGAAGGTTTGACAGCCTCGGTTGTTTTTGGCTGTGATGGTGTGACCGGTTTGCTTGCAGCAGACGTGTTATCCGTTGCGACGGGCGAAACAGTGACAGGCTGCGTTATTTTAGCGGGTACTGTTGTCACTGGCGCGCTTTCCGGCTTTTCCGTTGCGGGTTGCGATGCCTGTACAGGTTCCGCAGCAGGCTGGGGAGTGGTTGTTGTGGATTGCGCGGAAGTTTGCCGGGGAACCGTTCCGGCAGAAGCGCCCGGGGCGCGGATCATCGGCGCCACAGGGGCGGCAGTTGCTGCAGCCGTATAAAAAGAACAAATCAGTGCAACGGCAATTGTACTGATTTGTTTTTTGCTTGCAGGAAACATCATGAAACCTCCATAATAAACCAGGACAAAAATGGAGTTTTAATTCTGAAAGAAAATTTTTACTAAATCACATATTTAAAAATACAGAAGAAAACCGTTCCCGCTACGAGAGCTACCGGCAGCGACTGTGTTTTATATACAATGGGAAAAGCGCAGATGGTGGCCCACAGACCGTAGTTCTGCAGGGAAAAGTTCAGCGCATTGTCCTTCAGGAAAATATCGGGAAAAATCAGCGCGCCGAAAATCGCGGTAGGGATGTATTTCAGCCAGATGTTGAACCAGTCCGGCAGCTTGCGGCCCCGCAGCAAAAGCAGGGGCAGTTCCCGGCAGGAAAAGGTGCCTATTACCATCATCAGGGTGGCGCCGTAAATATATAAGGATTCGTTATCCATTTAGATTCTCCAGTCTGCCGGCTGTTTTCCGGCAAGTGCTAATCTTTGTAGGCAAAGATGCTGCTTTGTTAATTGTCAGGAATCAGCTTCCTTTTTTGTATGTTTTACTTCCAGCCAGCAGGCGATGACAGATACAATCAGCGTAGCCAGCACGATGTGGAGCTTAAAGGGTACCACAAAGGAAAGAAGCACCGAAAGAATACCGCCCAGGAGTCCGGCAATCAGCAACACCGTATCATGCAGGTAACCGCTCCAGATACCTAAGAACATGGCAACCAGGATATAGGAAACCAGTTCCGTTGGGGGATTCAGCCAGGCTGCCGCCGTGCAGCCGATAAAGTTGGCGCTGGCCCAGACCAGGCAGGGAGAAAATCCCAACGCCAGCCCCTGCTGCGGATCCCAGTCCTTATCTTTATTAAAGCTGTCCAGGTTTACCGCAAAGGTCTCGTCGGTAATATTCTGGGCGAAGATAATAGAATAAGGGAGGGAGCAATCTTTAATATGCGGGTACATGGCGGTTGAGAAAAACATATACCGCAGGCTTACCATAAAATTGGTAACCAGAATGGAAAACAGGGACGCGTTATCCATCAGCATGGCGATGCAGATAAACTGCCCGCTGCCCGAGTAAGCCAAAATGCTCATAATGAACGCTTCAATAGGAGCGATATGCGCCTGCTGTCCCAAAATACCGCAGGCCAGCCCCAGAAACAGATACCCGATATAAATCGGCATGGCCCGCTGGATCACTTTCTTATTAAAATGCAAGGTAAAAACCATCCTTTTGCAAACTGTAATAATATTTAATTATATAGCGAGTTTCCGTTTTCTGCAATTCTTGACAGGAAATAAAATCTGATTTTGTCTCCGGTTTTGCAAATACAGAACCAGATTTGTGAAAAAGCATAGCATAATTGTGAAAGATATACAACATATATTGACATTCGTTTCTTTTTACTACTATAATTAGATATTAGCTAAAATAAAAATGAACTACGAATCAGGAAAAGAAATGAGCAAAACATCGGGAATAATTGCGATATTTTGTTGAGCGTTGTCAGGGTAACCCGGAAGGGACCCAGTCGACGAGGGAAGCTGCGCTGAGCACAGCGATGCGCGGTACACAGAGGAGTGGGAGGCGGGTTGCCCGCGACGCGACTCCGAGTTTCGAAGCCACAGGCGAGTGAGTCCGTGGAATAGCAATCATGCGCGCTTTTGCGATTGCTTTTCCTGAGGGTGGTGTTTATAGTTTTTATACAGGAGGTTTTTCTATGGCAACGGTAAGACCTTTCAGAGGATTGAGACCGGAATCGGAACTGGCGGCGAAAATCGCATCGCTGCCCTATGACGTAATGGACACGGAAGAAGCCCGCGCAAAAATCGCGGCAGATCCATTCAGCTTTTTAACAGTAACCAAATCGGAAGCCACGCTGCCCGAAGGTACAGACCCCTACAGTGATGAAGTCTACGCAAAGGCCAGGGAAAATCTGGTCAGCTATGTTACCAGCGGCAAAATGAAACAGGATAAGACACCCTGCTTTTACATTTACCGGCAGCGGATGAACCAGCATATCCAGATTGGACTGGTGGCAACGGCAGCGGTGGAAGAGTACCGCAACGGCACAATCCGCCGGCACGAACTGACCCGCACGGAAAAGGAGCAGGACCGGGTGCGTCACATTACCGTGACAAAAGCCCAGACCGGTCCGGTGTTCCTGACCTACCGGCAGCGTCCGGAAATCAGCTCTTACATCCTGAAGCTGATGGCAGAGCGGGAACCGGTCATAAACTTTATCGCCGAAGACGGCGTGCGTAATACCCTGTATGTGGTAGACGACCCGGTGCAGATCCGGGAAATCATCCGTCTCTTTGAGGCGGTGCCCGCATTTTACATTGCGGACGGTCATCATCGCTGCGCCGGCGCCATGCGCGTGGCGGACCAAAGGGAAAAGGAAGCGGGCGCAAAGGATGCGAATGCAGAATATGAGTACTTCCAGGCCGTCATCTTCCCCGACAACATGATGGAGATACTGGACTACAACCGCGTTGTTGCCGATCTGGCCGGTTACAGTGAAATCACGTTCATGCGGGCCGTGGAAGAAAAGTTCCTGATTAAGCCCATGCGCAAAGCGTATCATCCGGAGAAACGCCACACCTTCGGCATGTATCTGGCGGGACGCTGGTATGAACTGAAAGCCAAAGAGGGTACCTTTGACCCGAAGGATACGATTGCCGCATTGGATGTTTCCATTCTGCAAAACAATCTGCTGGCACCTGTCCTGAAAATCGGCGACCCCCGCACGGATGACCGCATTGGTTTTGTGGGCGGCATCCGGGGCCTGAAGGAACTGGAACGTAAGGTGGACAGCGGCAAATTTGCCGTGGCCTTCTCCATGTACCCCACCCTGATGCAGGAAGTCATGTCCGTTGCGGACGCGGGCCAGATCATGCCGCCCAAGTCCACCTGGTTTGAACCCAAATTAAGAGACGGCATGGTGGTGCATCTGCTGGAAGATTTACAGTAATTAATAATAGTTTGTGAAAAGGAGTAATCAACGTGAGCCGGATATTCAATTTTAACGCGGGCCCTGCGGCCCTGCCTCTGGAAGTATTGGAAGAAGTACAGGCGGAACTGCTGGATTTTAACAATACCGGGATGTCCATCCTGGAGATCAGCCATCGCAGCCCTGCCTTTGAAAAAGTGCTGGAAGAAACCAAACAGGATATAAAAGATTTGCTGAATCTGCCGGACGATTACGGTATCTTCTTTATGGGCGGCGGCGGCAGCCTGCAGTTCAGCTGCGTGCCCTGCAACTTTTTGAAAGAAGGGATGACGGCGGCGTATTCCGACACCGGTTCTTTCTCTGACAAAGCCTTTGAAGAAGCGGAAAAAGTGGGCAAGGCTGTGAAGGTGTTCAGCTCCAAAGACCGGGGCTACGACCGGGTGCCCCGTCCGGAAGAAGTGAAGCTGCCGGAAAACTGCGCGTACCTGCACATCACCGGCAACAATACTATTGAAGGCACGGAGTATTTTGCCTATCCGGAAACGGGAGACGTGCCCCTGATCGCGGACATGTCTTCGGAAATTCTGTCCCGTCCTTTCCCGGTAGAGAAGTTCTCCCTGATTTACAGCGGGGCGCAGAAGAATATCGGGCCCGCCGGCGTGGTGCTGATCATTGCGAGGAAAGATTATGTGGCAGGCCGCGACAAAAAGCTGCCCGTCATGATGAACTATGAAACCATACTGAACAAGGATTCCCTGTACAACACTCCACCGGTGTTCGCGATCTACATCGTAGGCAAGGTGGCAAAGTGGCTGAAGAAACAGGGCGGCCTGGCGGCTATGGAAGCCGTGAACCGGAAAAAAGCGTCTTTGCTGTATGCGCTGCTGGACAAGTATCCGGAATTTTATAAAGGCCGGGCGGAAACGGCCAGCCGTTCCATTATGAACGTGACCTTCAACCTGCCTTCCAAAGAGCTTGAAGCAAAATTTGTGGAGGAAGGCAAACAACGCGGACTGGGCGGACTGAAAGGACACCGAAGCGTAGGCGGTATCCGCGCTTCCATTTACAACGCCATGCCGCTGGCAGGCTGTGAAGCGCTGGCGCAGTTCATGGAAGAATTTTATCAGAAAAGCAAATAACGAACCGTTTGTCCGTGTTTAAACGGAGTGACTGCATGTATCTTACAGGTAAACCGTTTCCATCAAAGGTGCAGACGGACTGCCTGGCTAATACCTGAGATTGTGAACCGGGGCTTTGGTTTTATTCCGAAGCCCCGTATTTTTTTGCGAATTTTTAGATGAAATGGTAAAATAAGAATAGCAAAGAACAAGGAAAGGTGTGACCTTTTTTGTTTAAACAACTGATATGCAAAACACTGCCCACACCCATGTGCCATGGCAGCTGTCTGACGGCGCTGCCCAACGGTTCCCTGCTGTGCGTCTGGTTTGGCGGCAGCCGGGAAGGCGCGGCGGATACGGAGATTTATTTCTCTGTAGGCAGGCCACGTTATACTGCGGTGAAAGAGAAAAAGCAGGACAGCGGCCCGGAACATATCCATGACGGCCGTGTACAGGAAACGTTGGCGGTATCCTGTGACTGGACGGAACCGGTCTGCATCACGAACATGCCGGAGGCATGCTGGAATCCGGTGCTGCTGGTCCAGCACGAGCATGTGCTGCTGTTTTTCAAAACCGGGAATAAAATTGCGGACTGGAAGACCATGGTCATGCTGAGCCGGGCTGACCCTGTATATTGGGGACATCCCCGTCCGCTGGTGCCGGGCGACTCCACCGGAGGACGCGGGCCGGTGCGGACAAAACCCATCCTCCTTCCTTCCGGGCGTATCTGCGCGGGCGGGAGCATTGAGCGGGGTGACTGGCAGTGCTTCTGCGATTACAGCGATAATTACGGCATCACCTGGAACCGTACCGCGTTACTGGGACTGAACCTGCTGGCGCTTAATATGCCGGAAGCAGGGGAACACGTGCAGATAGAACCGGTAACGGCTTCCGAACTGCCGCCTCTCAGCGCGCAGAGCTTTAACGGGCGCGGCGTGATTCAGCCGGTCCTTTGGCAGGAGAAAGGCAGGCTGCACATGTATATGCGCAGCACGGAAGGCTATATTTACAGCAGCGTTTCAGATGATGAAGGAAAACACTGGACAGACCCGCAGCCTACAGAACTGTACAATAACAACAGCGGATTTGATGTGATCCGTGTGCCGGGCGGCCGGCTGTTTCTGGCCTGCAACCCGGTGCGGGGCAATTGGGGCGCCCGAACGCCATTGGCTTTGTTTATGGGACGTGAAGACGGAAGCCGCTGGGAAATGTTCCTGCGGCTGGAAAAAGGTAAAGGTGAATTCAGTTATCCGTCCTTAACGTACGCCTTTAACGGATTATGGGTATCTTACACATACAACCGTGAAAACATTGCCGTTGTCTTTCTGACTTGGAAGGAAATCGCCCAATGCCGTAAGTTCAGGATAAAATGATACGTTTTTTATAGCAGGCAACTGCAGAATATGATAAAATAAAGTGCGTTGAAATTAATCAAAAAGGGAGGAGAATCAATGAAAAAGCTATTAACTTTATTGATGCTGACGGCAATGCTTTTAGGCGTAGTCGGTTGTGGCGGCAGTGCGGAAAAGAAAGCGGCGTATCCGGCAGACGGTGACATAACCGTTATCATTCCGAAAGCGCCGGGCGGCGGTACGGACACCAGTGCCCGGGGGCTGATTTCGTTCCTGCAAAAGGAATTACAGGGAAGCAAGTTTGTTCCCGTAAACAAGCCGGATGGCGGCGGTATCACCGGCATGGTGGAACTGTCCAAAGCAAAGCCGGACGGGCATACCTTAGGTATGGTGACGGTAGAACTGGCCATGTTCCCCCATCAGGGCAAAGCAACCGTGACCAACAAGGATTATGTCTCCGTGTGCGCCCCTATTGCGGCTCCCGCGGCCCTGATCGTTACGAAAGAAGCGCCGTACAATAATCTGGATGAGTTTGTAAAATATGCAAAAGACAATGCCGGCAAGGTTTCCATGGGGAACTCCGGTACCGGCGCCATCTGGCATATTGCCGCGCTGAATTTTGAAAAGGAGTTTGGCGTAAAGTTTAAACACGTTCCCTATCCGAAGGGAAGTGCCGACATTGCGGCTGCCCTGGCAGGCAAACACATTGAAGCGACCCTGGCGGATCCCAGTGTGTTCAAGAGCCAGATTGATGCAGGTACGCTGAAAATTTTGGCCGTGATGGCAGATACCCGCAGTGAATTCTATCCCAATGTTCCGACCTTTAAGGAACTGGGCCATCCTATGGCGATACGTGCCTGGGCGGCTCTGGTAGCTCCGAAAGGTACGCCGAAGGAGAAGATGGATGTGTTGCGCAAGGCTGCCGAAAAGGTATGCAACAGCAAAGATTTTAAGGATTATTTCAAGAAACAGGGTATTGATCCCACGGCAATCATCGGTGATGCCTGCGATAAGATGATGGCGGACGACGACGCCATGTACGCAAAATTCCTGAAAAAGTAGAACCGTTTCGGTAGTACGGCAGAACTGACCCGTATTTCCTAAATAAAAAGCCGCAGCGGTATATCGATATCGCTACGGCTTCTTCAAATCGGGGAGTTATAGTATGGTTTCCATGAAATTTTGTAATTTTGTGGTGTTTGTGATGGGTATGGTTATCGGCGGAGCGATTATGGTCGCATCCGCCGGTTTTCCCATGGAGATTACGGAACAGGGTCCGGGTCCCGGCTTCTGGCCGTTCCTGCTGGGGTTAACGCTGACCTTTGCGGCTCTTGTCTTAGCTGTTTATACTTTATGCCACCGTCAGGAAGTGACGGAAGAAAAAGTGATTTTGGGTACTGCAGCCAACCGGCAGGTTTATGTGGTGATGGCCCTGATAGTATTATTTTGCGGGTTGATTCACCTGATCGGTTTTTATGTTGCGGCTATGGTTCTGATTCCCTGTATTATGTACCGGCTGGAGTGCCGGGATAAGAAGCTGATGCTTTTTACCGCGGTAGGAGTAACGCTGTTTATTTACCTTGTGTTCGGACAGCTTCTCCATACGTCACTCCCATCCTCTGTGTTTTTAGAGTAGGAGGGCGAAGATGGCGGATATTATTACAGCGTTGGGAATGATAGCAGATCCTTTTAATTTTGTGTGCCTGATTTTTGGCGTTGGCGTGGGTATCATGTTCGGCGCCATGCCGGGCCTTTCCGTGAACATGGGGCTGGCGTTGCTGCTGCCTCTGGCTTTTGCGTTTAAAGGTATGGCCGGTATACTGATGCTGCTGGGAATTTACTGCGGCGCGATTTACGGGGGAAGCATCAGCGCTATTCTGTTAAAGACCCCGGGCACCCCTGCCAGTGTGGCTACGACTCTGGACGGTTATCCTATGGCGGTAGAAATGCGTCAGCCGGGCCGGGCGTTGGGGCTTTCCACTACGGCCAGCGCTTTCGGGGGCATCTTCAGTACTGTTTGCCTGATTATCTGCGCGCCGCTTCTGGCCAGGATTTCGCTGCAGTTCTCCAAACCGGAATATTTTGCCCTGGCGGTATTCGGGTTATCCATAATTACCAGTGTTTCCAGCGGTAACGTGATTAAAGGGGTTATGGGGGGCATCATCGGTCTGTTTTTAGCTACGGTCGGTATTGATGCAATGAGCGGCGCCATCCGATTTACACTGAACACTACGTATCTTTTGGGCGGAGTCAGCTTCATCCCCATCCTGATCGGTGTGTTTGCCCTCTCACAGACGTTGCAGAGTGTGGAGGACTGCTGGCAGAAAATACAGCTTCAGCAGCATGTTTCCATTGACAATGTGTTACCGTCCCTGACAGACTTGAAACGCTGTTTTGTAACCATGCTGCGTAGCAGTGCCATCGGTACATTTATTGGCTGTATCCCCGGAACGGGCGGGGATATTGCCAGTTTTGTGTCCTACGATCAGGCTAAGCGATGGAGCAAACACAGCGATAATTTCGGGCACGGCGAACCGGAAGGGGTTGCTGCGCCGGAAGCAGGTAATAACGCCGTCAGCGGCGGGGCGTTTATCCCCGTACTGACATTAGGCATTCCCGGGGACGGGGCTACTGCGATTATGATGGGAGCCCTGATGGTACAGGGACTGCAGCCGGGTCCCTTGCTGTTTATTGACAAAGCCCCGGACGTGTACGCGATTTTTATCGGTTTGCTTCTGGCCAACATTATTATGGCCTGCATGGGGTATTCCCTGATCCGGCTGTTTGTGAAGCTGACCAACGTACCGAATATGATATTGCTTCCCATCATTATGCTGATGACCTTTGTAGGTACTTACAGCTATGGAAATTCCATGACAGACGTGTACATTATGGTGGCCAGCGGTATTCTGGGATATTTTCTGAATAAGCTGAAGTTTTCCATGAGCGCTGTCATCATCGGCATCATCTTAGGCGGTATGGCGGAACAGAATTTTGTAGGGTCCCTGATTATGAGCGACGGCAATCCTGCCATCTTCTTTACTCGGCCCATCTGCCTGTTCTTCCTGTCTGCCGCTGTGATCTCCCTGGTTGCGCCCTTTGTAATGAAAAAGAAAAAGTAAACAAATAAACCGTAATGCCGGAATGTATCCTACGAAAAGATGCATTCTGAAGCATTGCGGTTTTTGTCGTTACAAAACAATGTTGAAATATAAAGTTGATTCAATTGCTGACAGGCATGTAAACGAATTAATGGAAGGGACGCTGTGCAGCTTTCTTTCAGTTCTCCTGCCATCCTTTGCAGAGATCTACCCAGCCTTCGTTAACCGTGTACTTTTCCAGTTCCTCCGGCGTCAGCTCAATGGCGTTATTCTCTTCTCCCGCAGCGGGGAACATGGTGGGGAACCGTTTCATGGAAATATCCAGATACACTTTGACACCTTCGTTCACACCAAAGGGACAGACGCCGCCGGGAGCGTGGCCGGTCTGTTCCTCCACTTCGGCGAAGGGAAGCATGTGGGCTTTCATGCCGAAAAAGTGCTTGAATTTGGCATTGTCGATTTTTGTATCCCCGGCGGTTACAATTAAAACCGGATGCTCTTTTCCTGCAAAGGAAAGCGTTTTGGCGATGCGGGCCGGCTCCGTTCCGGCGGCTCTGGCAGCCAGTTCTACCGTAGCGCTGGACTCCCTGAAGGTAATAATCTTATCTCCCATCCCGAACCGGGACAAAAACTCTCTGGCGCGTTCAACAGACATGATTATAACTCCTTTACGTTTAGAATTTTTTGTTCAATGTTGCTTCAAGTTTACGTTTTTCTGTTTCACTTGTCAACCGATGTTCAACAGATTAAAATAAGAATAGTGAATAGAAATACGTCAGGTTAGTTAAAGATAGGAGTGAAACCATGGGACCCTTACAGGACATCAGAGTACTTGACCTGTCACGGCTTTTGCCCGGCCCTTTCTGTACCCGCCTGTTTGCGGATATGGGGGCGGATGTAATTAAAATTGAGGAACCGGTTAAAGGTGACTACTCCCGGGATTTCGTGCCCCGGCGGGGCGATTTTGCCTGCTGGTTTATGGAAGTGAACCGTAATAAGAAGAGCGTTGCCCTGGACCTGAAACAGGAAAAAGACAGGGAAATCTTTCTGGAACTGGCCAAAACCGCCCATGTGGTGGTAGAAAGTTACCGGCCCGGAGTGATGGAAAAGCTGGGAGTTGACTTTGCCACGGTAAAAAAGGTTAATCCGAAGATTGTCTATTGTTCTATTACAGGTTATGGAAAACAGGGACCCCTTGTGAAGCAGGCGGATCACGATATTGGTTACCAGAGTCTTGCGGGTCTGATTTCCCTCAGCGGAGAAAAGGACGGAAAACCGTCTATACCCGGCGTGCTGGCTGCGGACATGCAGGCTTCTGCCCTGGCAGGCATGTCGATCCTGGCTGCGCTGCGGCATGCGGACCGGACTGGGGAAGGACAGGAAATCAGCATTTCATTGTTTGATATCTGCCTGGCGCTGGTACCGGGGGTCAGCGCTACCTATTTCGGCAATGGGTTCGTGAATGTGAGGGGCAACAACTGGCTCAGCGGCGCCAACCCCAATTACAACGTGTACCGGACAAAAGACGGCAGGTACATGAGCGTGGGATGTCTTGAAGAAAAATTTTGGACAAAGCTGTGTAAAGTATTGGAGCGGCCGGACCTGGTTATGGCGATCCGTGATGAGAAGAACTATCCTGCGCTGAAAGAAGAATTGTCGGTCATCATTGCCGGAAAGACCATGGCGGAGTGGGCGGAACTGGCCAGAGGATCCGACGCCTGCTTTGAACCGGTGCTGAATTATGATGAAGCTGTTGCAACTGAGCAGGCAAAAGCTGACGAAATGGTATTGGATATAGATGATCCGGAACTGGGCCATTACAGGACCATGGGCTTCGTCCCCAAGTTTTCCAAAACGCCTTGTGCCTTTTACCGGAGAGCTCCCCGTCTGGGAGAAGATACAGAAGATTTGTTGAAAGAAATAGCAAAAGAGTGAAATAAAAAACGGCAGGCTGCGGAAAACCCGGCAGCCTGCTGTTTTTTTATTCATATTCTTTTGTTTCGCTTGTTTCAGCTACCTTTGTTGCAACGGATGGCAATGCCGCGGCAGCTGTTTTAATCTTTTCCCCGGAACCTTTTTTATTGAAAACCGGGACCGGTTTGATCGTATTGCCGGGAACAATAGCTTCAATAAAAGCTTTAACGATTTCCGGATCGAAAGCGGTCCCCATGGCGCTTAACAGTTCCTGCAACGCTTCCTGATGACTTTTCTGCCACTGGGTTGCGCAGGGGTTGATTACGCTATCGTAATAATCTGCTACGGCAATAATCCGTGCGCCGAGAGGAATGTTCACGCCCTTCAGGCGCTTGGGATATCCGGTACCGTCCCATTTTTCATGATGGCTGCGGATCAGGTCGATGATACCGGAGAATTCTTCCATGTTTTCCAACATGCTGCAGCCTGCGATACAATGGCGCTTGTACTGGGCCAGTTCACGTGTGCTCAGATACGGGAATTTATTCATGATGCTGTTGGGAACGCTTAAAAGACCGATATCGTGCATCAGCGCCGCCGTCCGGATGATGCCGATCTCCTTTCTGGAAAGTCCTAGCTTGGCGGCCACGCTGGCCGAATAATTAGCTACCTGTTGCGAATGCAGATACAGCACTTCGTTCTTACGCTGTAAAAGTTCAAGAAAAAAGCTGCAGATCTCTTTCGTCTTCCCTGTATAGGCAAAATCAAGATACTGAGGAATAGAAAGCATAATATCACGTCCGTACTTAATTGTATTACATGAATTTGCCGGCTTCTTTTCCGATCCGCGTAAACGCGTTGAACCGACATTTCCATAGGTTTTTTATTGATTATCAGACAAATAAAACCGGAACGGATCCGGTTATGGTTTTAGTTTTTTTTCAGGTAAGTATAGTATAGTGGCTTTGGAATAATCCGTCAAGACAAACTGTAATTCGCCAAAAGCAGGTTCGTCATATTATGTTCAAAATGTTAATTATTAAACAGATAATGATAAAGCAGTAAACAACGCTATGAAATGCTTGAATTATTCGGTTTTGTGTGTTATATTTAATGAATAAAAACAATCCGGGTCTGTGGTTGAAAGTCGATGCCAGTTGCAGGCGAAACGATCCACGTAAGCAGTAAAATTACTGTGAGCACGGTGCAGCTTAGAAGTAAGTCCTGCCGTTAATAACGAGAGGAGCAGTAGTGGGGAGCAGTTGCTTAGGAGCGAACCTTCCAGCAGGCGGGTGTGGGGGCGAAAACCAGGTCAGCCGGGGCGTTTTTATTCAGGCAGATGCGTGGTCCGATGTTGCGGTATCCTGCGTCGGGCAAAACCCGGCCTTATAAACTGTATCTGTCTGAAGAATCGTATTGAATAACAGGTTTGGAGGGGAAGTAAATGAAAAAAATTACGGTATTGTTAAGCGTTCTGGTCCTGGCGCTGGGAATTTTGGCTGCCGGCTGCGGCGGCGGGGACAAGAAGGATGAAAAGAAACAGGCTGCGGCGTCTGCTCCGGCTGCCAAAGAAGAGTTGCTCGTAGGTACGGAGCCGTCCTTTGCGCCTTTTGAATTCCCGGAGAAAGATTCCAAGGAGTTTACCGGCTTTGATATGGACCTGATCCGCGCTATCGCCAAGGAGATGGGTTACAAGAAATGCACAATCAAAAATATGGGCTTCGACGCCCTGATTCCTGCCATCAACGCAGGCAATATTGATGTTTCTATCGCAGGCTTCAGCATTACGGAAGAACGGAAGAAACAGGTGATTTTCTCCCAGCCTTACTACAAGTCCGGTCTGGCCTTTGTAGTGCGCAAAGATGTGAACGACGTCAAGAAGTTTGAAGACCTGAAAGGCAAGACGATCGCGGTACAGCTGGGTACGACCGGCGCCCTGTACGGGGAAAAACTGAAAGACAAGGGCTCCGTTGTGAAGACCTTCAATACCAGCGATCTGGCCTGCATGGAACTGAAGAATAAGGGCGCGGACGCAGTTATCAGTGACCTGCCTGTATTACAGTACTTCCTGAAGAACGGTGGCAGCGAATACGCGAAGCTGGCCGGCGAACCTCTGACAGCGGAGGATTACGGCATCGTAATTTCCAAGAAGAAACCGGAACTGGCCAGGGAAATTGACAAGGCTCTGGACACCCTGAAGAAGAACGGCACCTACGACAAGCTGTATGAAAAATGGTTTGGCAGCAAACCTGCAAAATAAGATACAGCGTTCGTAGTTCCTTTTAAGTAACAGGATATACACTATTTGTTTGGCAACGGAGGAATCCGTTTGAATTTACGTATACTGGAATAAGCTAAACAATTTGTTAATACGAGGAGGCAGAACAAAAAAATGAAAAAAGCATTAGTGCTTATGATGACTCTGTTGATGGCCGTTATGATGGTAGCCGGCTGCGGTGGCGAGAAAAAAGCGGCGCAGGCCCCTAAAATTTTGAAGGTTGGAACGGAACCCACCTTTGCTCCCTTTGAGTTCCAGAAAGAAGGCAGCAAGGAGTTTGACGGCTTTGACATGGATCTGATCCGCGCTATCGGCAAACAGCTGAACATGAAAGTGGAAATCCTGAACATGGGCTTTGATGCCCTGATTCCCGCCATCAATGCCGGGAATATCGATCTGGCCATCGCCGGCATGAGCATTACACCGGACCGTCAGAAAGCCGTTGACATGAGCGATCCTTACTATGTATCCGGTCTGGTAGTTGTAGTAGATAAAGACAACGCAATGGTAAAGAGTGTAAATGATCTGAACAATAAAGGAATCGCAGTCCAGATCGGCACCACCGGCGCAGAACGGGCAGCCAAGGTCCCCGGCGCAAAAGTTAAAAACTTCAATACCAATGCGGAAGTTTTCCTGGAGTTGAAGAATAAGGGCGTTGAAGCGGTAATCATTGACAAACCCGTTGCAGAGTATTTCCTTGCCACCGGGGGCGGAAAAGATTATGCCAAAATCGTAGGTGACACCATGGAAGCGGAATCTTATGGCATTTCCCTGAAGAAAAACAGCCCGCTGACCAAAGACATCAACAAAGCCTTGCTGGACCTGAAGAAGAACGGCGAATATGACAAGCTTTACGCAAAATGGTTTGGAGCTGTGAAGTAATAAGTCGTTAAGGTTTGACAGTAATTCTGTGCTTTGCTATTCGTAATAATGCAAAAGGGAATTTTGCATAGATTCCCTTTTGTATTTTTTATTTATGTAGTATAATATTCGAAAAGCGTTTCTGCCATTGCTTTACAGGTGCGCTGCAGCAGAGCGTCTGTGCGCTTGCAATGGATTGCAAAATGTAAAAAATACAAATATAAGAAGGTTTACCTTATGGATGTTAACTTTGATTTGATGAAAAGCGCGTTTCCGCTGTTGATTGCGGGCGCCGGCATTACGGTTGAAATTACGGCTCTCAGCGTTTTCTTTGGTATGCTGATCGGCATCATCGTGGCTCTGGTTCGTATGTCTGATTTTAAAATTCTGCGTTGGCTGGGCAATGTATACGTGGATTTTATCCGGGGAACACCGCTTTTGATCCAGATTTTCCTGGTATATTTCGCGCTGCCCAGCATTATCGGGCACCGGGTAGACGCGTTCTTCGCAGCAATTTCCGCCTGCTCTATCAACAGCGGCGCCTATGTGGCGGAAGTGTTCCGGGGCGGCATCCAGTCCATTGATGTGGGTCAGATGGAAGCCGGGCGAAGTCTGGGCATGACCTGGTGGCAGACCATGCGTTATATCATTTTGCCTCAGGCCTTCAAGCGTATCATTCCTCCGCTGGGCAACGAATTCATCGCTATGCTGAAGGATTCCTCCCTGGTATCCGTAATCGGTTTTGAGGAACTGACCCGCCGGGGTCAGCTGATTATTGCCCGCACTTATGCGTCCTTTGAGATCTGGATGGCGGTAGCGATCATCTACCTGATCCTGACATTTACGGTAGCCCGGCTTACCGGCCTCCTGGAAAGGAAGTTTGATACAAAATGAAAGAACGACAGGATATTATTAAAATTACAGGCCTGCAAAAGAGCTTCGGCGACCTGCACGTATTAAAGGGCATTGACCTGTATATAAAAGAAAAAGAAGTAGTGGTCATCATCGGACCCTCCGGCAGCGGTAAGTCCACCCTGCTGCGCTGCATCAATTACCTGGAAGAACCCTCGGGTGGGGAGATTGTGTTTGACAACATCCCTCTGAACGGGGAAGCGAACATCAATGAGGTCCGCAAGGAAGTGGGTATGGTCTTCCAGCGTTTCAACCTGTTCCCTCACATGACGGTGATGGAAAACCTGATACTTGCTCCCATGAAGGTGAGGAAGACCAGCCGGAAGGAAGCGGAAGAACTGGCCATGACCTACCTGAAAAAAGTCGGGCTGGCGGAAAAAGCGAATAATTATCCGGACCAGCTTTCCGGCGGTCAGCAACAGCGTGTGGCCATTGCCCGGGCCCTGTGTATGAAACCCAAAGCCATGCTGTTTGACGAGCCGACTTCAGCACTGGATCCGGAAATGATAAACGAAGTGCTGGAAGTTATGAAGCAGCTTGCCAAGGAAGGCATGACTATGGTTGTTGTTACGCATGAAATGGGATTTGCCAAAGAAGTGGGTGACAGGGTGCTGTTTGTGGACGGCGGTTATATTGTGGAAGAAGGAACGCCGGAGCAGGTATTTGATCAGCCCCGGAATCCGAGAACCCAGAGCTTTTTGTCCAAGATTTTGTAATTCAGGGAACGTTTGTGAAAACGTTGCAGGCTATAAAAAGATTGTAAAACTGGTTGTATTATGGTTTACAGGAGGATTAATACCGTGTTGAAAAAAGCAGTAATGTTGTTTCTGGCATTGATTCTCATGGTCAGCGAGTCTGCGGGTTTTGCCGCAGAAGAGGCCGGTAGCGAAACGGGGAAGGCTGTAAAGACAGAACAACACAATAAGTATCCGGCTGCTTATGAAAAGGCGATCCTTGCTGCTAAATCAGAGGTTCCTGCTGCGGCAATATTCCGGGGCATGTTAGCTGAGCAGGAGACAGATAAGACCATAGCCTTTTCGTTTTACGACAATAGTACGCTCCGGGCTTATGAAGTTACTGTAATAAAAGAAATCAATAAAGTAAAAACCGTTAAAATCGGGGGCAGTAATATTCCCGGCAGCACAACCGTTAATAAAACGGTAGATGATGTTGAAGAAATAGTAAGACTGGAGTATCCGGACGGCAAGATTACCTCAATTGAACAGAAATACGAAGGGAACCTCAGTTATTATGAGGCGCAGCTGGAGACGCAACGGTTTACTGTAAACCTGAAGATTAACCCGGTGACAGGAGCTGTCAGCAGCCGGGTATTGGAATATAAAGTGGAAATGCAAGGAACGGAAATCAAGGAGTTGTAACGAAGGTTGCATTTTTCAGTAAAAAAGTGACAAAAGTTAGAAATCTGTATTTACAAACAGGAATAACATGTCATATGTCGAATGAATAGATAACAGACGAAGGGGCGGGTCCCTGCGGACAGGATTTACAAAGAGGAGGCATTACAGAACAGTTACTGAACGGGCCGCAGCTTCCGGAACCGGAGCCTGTAATAACCAAGTAACCTTGGATGTTCAAGGAGGACTCAGTATGGCAATTATCGTAAAAGGCAGAAACGCAGTTGTATCACCGGCAGTAAAAGCGTACCTGGAGAAAAAAATTGATAAAGTTACCAGACAGTTTAAGGCTGTAGGTGATATCACGGCAGTACTTAAGGTAGAAAACGGAAATCATATCGCGGAAATCACCGTTCCGGCCAAGGGAATCCTGTTGCGGGCCCAGGAATCTACAAAGGATATGTATTCTTCCATCGACCTGGTAGTGGAGAAGATCGAGCGGCAGGTACACAAATATAAAACCAAGTTAATGAAACGGAAATACAGCAACTTCCGGGAAGTTCCTGTGGAAACCCCGCCTGCAGCGGAAGCGGTTTCGGTTCAGGCGGAAGCGGAAGAAGATTTTAAAATCATCCGCAGTAAGAGTTTTACTATGAATCCCATGACGCCGGAAGAAGCAATTTTGCAGATGAATCTGTTAAATCATGATTTCTTTGTATTCTATGATCCGGATTTTGGCGGAGTGAGCGTAGTGTACCGGCGTAAAGACGGCAATTACGGATTGCTGGAGCCCAAGCTGGAGTAAAACATTTAATGACTATTCAACGCAGGATGTAAGTCCTGCGTTTTTTGTTTTTATTCTTCACGTAAACTTCACAAACTTTACAACAGAAATGCCGGTGTTTTTTTGACTTTTGCGGCTCTTTCTGTTAAAATTTTATAATAGACAATAATGGATAATTGTTTGCTTAAAACATGAAGAAAAATAAAACCATTAATTAAAATTCCCAAGTTAAGGAGTGATTAGTTTGCTGGAATCTTTAATAAAGAAGATATTTGGAGATCCCAATGAAAAAGAATTAAAAAACATCCAACCGATTGTAGACAAAATCAATGCGCTGGAACCCGAGATGGAACGAATGAGCTCCGCCAACCTGCAGGCAAAGACGGCTGAGTTTAAACTTCGTCTGAAAAAGGGCGAGACATTGGACGATATCCTTCCGGAAGCGTTTGCAGTGGTAAGGGAAGCATCTAAACGCACTACTGGCCTGCGCCATTTTGACGTGCAGCTGATTGGCGGTGTGGTACTGCACCGGGGCAAAATTTCCGAGATGCGTACCGGTGAAGGCAAGACCCTGGTGGCAACCCTGCCGGTGTATCTGAACGCACTGACCGGTCATGGCGTCCATGTGGTTACCGTTAACGATTATCTGGCCCGCCGCGACAGCGTGGATATGGGTCGTATCTATAACTTTCTGGGTCTGACAGTGGGACTGATCGTCCATGATCTTGATTTTGCTGAACGGAAGGCTGCGTACCAGGCGGATATCACGTACGGAACCAACAACGAATTCGGCTTCGACTACCTCCGTGACAATATGGTGGTAGATAAGGACCAGATGGTGCAGAGGGAACTGAATTATTGCATCGTGGACGAAGTGGACTCGATTCTGATCGACGAGGCCCGTACCCCGCTGATCATTTCCGGCCCCGGTGAAAAGTCTGCAGATCTGTACAAAGTCATCGCCCGTATCGTCGCCAACATGAAACTGGGCGAAGATTACACCGTTGATGAAAAGCAGAAGCAGGTAGCTCCTACGGAAGCAGGTATTGCAAAAGCGGAAAAGGCGCTGGGCGTGACCAACCTGTATGATACGGAACACGGCGTGGATTTCTCCCACCATATCATGTGCGCGATCAAAGCCAAGGAGCTGATGATCCGCGACCGGGATTATGTGGTGAAAGACGGAGAAGTTATTATCGTCGACGAATTTACCGGACGCCTTATGTACGGGCGCCGTTATTCCGAAGGCCTGCACCAGGCTATCGAAGCCAAGGAAGGCGTAGTGGTGCAGCGCGAAAGCCAGACTCTGGCTACAATCACTTTCCAGAATTATTTCCGTATGTACAAAAAGCTGGCCGGCATGACCGGTACGGCCAAGACGGAAGAACAGGAATTCCAGAAAATCTACGGCCTGGACGTTGTTGTGATTCCCACCAACAAGCCCATGATCCGTACCGATTATCCGGACGTGATCTACAAGACCAAGGCCGCCAAATACAGGGCGGTCGTGAAGGAAATTGTGGAACTGCATAAGGACGGACGGCCGGTGCTGGTAGGTACCACTTCCATCACCCAGTCCGAAGACCTGAGCGCATTGCTGAAAAAACAGGGCATCCCCCACAACGTGCTGAATGCCAAGTACCACGAAAAAGAAGCCATGATCGTGGCGGACGCCGGCCAGCCGGGCCAGGTCACCATCGCTACCAATATGGCAGGCCGCGGCACCGACATTGTGTTGGGTGAAGGTGTGGCCGAAAAGGGAGGCTTGCATATCCTGGGTACGGAACGGCACGAAAGCCGCCGTATCGACAACCAGCTGCGCGGCCGTTGTGCCCGTCAGGGTGATCCCGGTTCGTCCCGGTTTTACCTGTCTCTGGAAGACGACCTGATGCGTCTATTCGGATCTGATAAAATCAAGGGCATGATGGACAAGCTGGGGATGGAAGAGGACGAGCCCATTGAAAACAAAATTGTGACCAGTTCTATTGAAAACGCCCAGAAGAAAGTGGAAGAACGCAACTTTAACATCCGTAAGATGGTGCTGGAGTACGACGATGTCATGAACCAGCAGCGCGAAGTTATCTATAAGGAACGCCGCAAGGTGCTGGATCAGGAAGACCTGCGTTCTACCGTCATGGAATTCACACACAAGATTGTGGACCGGGCTATGACCATGTACTGTCCGCCGGAATCCTATTCCGAAGACTGGGATTTGAAGAATCTGGTGCGCTACTGCGAAGAGTTCTTTGCTCCCTTTGGCGAGCTTAAAGAAGAAATGCTGGCTGACCTGGGCCGGGATGAAATCGGCGAGTACCTGCATAAGCTGGCGGAGGATATTTATGCCAGCCGCGAGGAAGAAATCAGCCCCGAGATCATGCGGGAACTGGAAAACCTGGTAATGCTGAAGGTTGTGGACAATCACTGGATGGAACATCTGGACGCCATGGACATGCTGCGTGAAGGCGTGGGCCTGCGGGCATACGGCCAGAAAGATCCGCTGGTGGAATATAAGTTTGAAGCTTTTGATATGTTTGAGGCGATGATTGAGGCCATCGAGGACGACGTAGTGAAATACATGTACCGTGTCAATGTGATATCACAGCCTTCCATGACCATGGACGATCACCTGGAGAATGCTACCATGAACAGTCCGACGGTGGATACCCCGGAGGAAGAAGCTGTAAAACAACCGGTGGTCAACAAAGGGCCGGAAGTGGGGCGTAATGACCTGTGCCCCTGCGGCAGCGGCAAGAAATATAAGAACTGCTGCGGCAAAGGGAAATAATTAAAAATAACCAGTAAAGGATGTGAGAAAGTTGTTGCTTGAAGAATATAAACCTGAAATCATGGCTCTCAAGAAAAAACTGGACGAAATGAGGGGGTCTCTTTGACATCCCCGGCAAAGAGGAAAAGATTGCCGAACTGGAACATCTGATGGGCGAGCCTTCTTTCTGGGATAATCCGGAGAAGGCCACAAAGATCTCCAAAGATGTGGACGGCTTAAAATCGGAAGTTGATGAATATAAAACACTGGAAACGGGACTGGAAGATCTGGAAGTGCTGCAGGAGATGGCAGCGGAAGAACAGGACGAATCCCTGATTTCAGAACTCGACGAAACATTAAATAAAATCAAAGAAAGTCTGCACCATCTGGAACTGGGGATGCTGCTGTCGGAAGAGTACGACGCCAACAATGCTATCCTTACCCTTCATGCAGGCGCCGGCGGAACGGAGGCCCAGGATTGGACCTCTATGCTGTTGCGGATGTTCACCCGTTTTGCGGAACGGAACGGTTACCAGGTGGAAATGCTGGACTATCTGGCAGGGGATGAAGCGGGAGTCAAGAGCGTAACGCTGCAGATCAACGGATACAATGCATATGGTTTTTTCCGCAGTGAAAAGGGTGTGCACCGTCTGGTACGTATTTCACCCTTTGACGCAAACGCGCGCCGCCATACATCGTTCTCTGCAGTGGATGTAATGCCGGAACTGGACGATACGGTGAATGTGGAAATTAACATGGATGAAGTGCGTGTGGATGTGTACCGGGCCAGCGGCGCCGGCGGACAGCACGTCAACAAGACTTCTTCGGCCGTTCGCATGACGCACCTGCCTACCGGTATCGTGGTGCAGTGCCAGAACGAACGGAGCCAGATTCAGAACCGTGAAAAAGCGCTGCAGATGTTACGCGGTAAGCTGTACGCATTTGAAAAGGCAAAACGGGACGCCAAGATCAGCGACCTGGCCGGGGACTATCAGGCCATCGAATGGGGCAGTCAGATTCGTTCCTATGTCTTCCAGCCTTATACTATGGTGAAGGATCACCGCACATCTTATGAAACTTCCAACGTGGACGGAGTGATGGACGGGGATTTGCGTCCCTTTGTGGAAGCTTACCTGCGTCAGGAATATGAAGCCAAAAGGCTGGCAGCAAAACAAATATAATCAATAACAGCGACGTATGCCGGAAGATGTACGCCGCTGTCAGTTATGCGGAAAAAGAAGAATGAGTTTACAGAACTGGAAAGAACGTTACAACCCTATATTGGTCCTGTGCATCGCCATTGCGTTCTGTGCGGCGCTGTATCTGATGCAGATCCGTGTAGGAATTGAGAAGCGTAACGATACAGTGGAGCAGACCCTGGACTATCAGGCGATTCTGATGATGGCCCAGCGGGAAGGCTACAGCAGCGAAAAACTGTTACAACAGTTTAAAGACGCCGGTGTGACCACGCTGATCGTCTACGACACCACGCTGGAGCGGCTGGACAGGGAAAAACGCATCTCCGCCATGCCGGGGGATGTGTTGCAAAAGGCGGCTTCTGGTGTGCACCGGGGCGATTTTGACACGATCCTTGCTTCGCCGGATCTGGACCCGGACGCGGTATATGTGACCCGGGGCCGGGACGAAGAAACCTGGAATGAGGCGAAAGAAGACCTGTTCCTGCGTTACGGTACAGAACGGGTGAAACTGTTCAGCCAGACTCCGGAAATTCTGGAAGTGAAGGGCGACTCCCGGCTGCTGCTGGAACCGGATTACCGGGCCAAGACGCCTATGATGCAGGCACCGCTGGGCCTGTCCGTGAAAGAGCTGCGGGAAGTACAGGAAAAAGGCTTTTATGTTGCAGTACGTCCGCAAAACTATCTGCCATATACACAAAAAGGTGTGGACAGTCTCTTTGCCCGGATCGATAAAGCCGGCGTGCAGGTGACCACCTATATTCCCTGCGGTACGGACGTAATCGGTTTTCCTGCCGGTATAGAGTATATGGGAAAGAAACTGCAGGAGCGGAATATCCGGCTGGGCCTGCTGGAGCATGTGACCCAGCTGCAGTTTGCCAAATTTGCGGGACTGGACGCACTGCTCCGCAGTGTGGATAACAACGCGGTGCGCGTACTGAACATCGATGCCCAGGAAAACAGTAAGCTGATGATGCCGGACGCGTTGCGGCGCTGGGCACTGGCAGATGAGGAACGGAATATCCGGGTCAATTATGTGCGCCTGTTCCTGAAACCGCAGAATGGCGTAGATATTATTGACCTGAATCTGGACTATATGCGTCAGATCACGCAGCAGGTGAAAGGACGCGGCTACAAGATCGGCGTGGCCGGTGTGTTCCAGAAGCCGGGCGACGCTGCGCCTGCTTCCGCCAACGGCAATCCGGGGTTTGCCGGTTCGTATGACCCGGACCGGAAAGCATTGCTGGTAGTGGCGTTGGGCGCCTGGGCGGCGCTGGCGTTATATATGGGCATGGTTTTGCCATCCTGTAAAGGCACGAAGCAGTACCTGCTGGTGATTTTCGGCATGCTGCTTACCGCGTACAGCCTGTTCATGGGGCGCGGCCTGTCGGTCCGGCAGGGGCTGGCCTTTTTATCGGCGGTACTGTATCCGGTCCTTTCCATGAGCGTGATGCTGACCCTGTGGGATACGATTAAAACAGATACGAAATCAACCGTCGGCGTCATCGTTACCGCTTTATGGCAGCTGGCCCTGGCCATTGCCCTTTCCCTGATCGGCGCCACCCTGAACGGTTCCATCATGGGCGATCTGCGTTTCCTGCTGGAAGCGGATATTTACCGCGGCGTAAAGCTTACCTTTATTATGCCGGTACTGCTGACCCTGCTGCTGTTTTTACGGCAGTACAGCATTTTCCGGAACCCGGGGGAAAATGTGGCGGACCTGTTTTCCCAACTGGTACAGATTTGTAAGACTCGTCTCACACTGGGACATTTTGTCATATTAGGCGTGCTGCTGTTCGTGGCTTACATCTTTGTAGGCCGCAGCGGCCATACCGGCGGCGTGCCGGTACCCGCCATCGAGATCAAACTGCGTCTCTTCCTGGAAGAGGTCATGTATGCCCGCCCCCGGGAAAAAGAATTCATGATTGGTCATCCGGCCTTCTTCCTGGCCGTACTGGCCGCGTACCGTATGGCGCCCAACTGGTGTAAACTGGCGCTGGTGCTGGGGGCCGTCATCGGGCAGGGTTCTTTGGTGCAGACCTTCTGTCATATGCGCACGCCGGCCATGATGAGCTACATCCGTGCGGCAGACGGCTATCTGCTGGGTTCTGCCCTCGGAATTATTGCGGTTATCGCAGTTTCAATTTTAATGCCATATATTATACCATGGCTAAGGAGATTTTCTGTTAATGAGTAAAATCGTAATTTCCGGTTATTACGGATTCAATAACGCCGGTGACGAAGCATTGCTGACTGCGATTCTGGCAGCTTTGCGCTCGGTCGAGCCGACGGCGGATATTACCGTGATTTCCGGAAACCCGGGAAATACAATAGCTAAACATCAGGTAAAATCCCTGTACCGTTTTGCGGCGGTGCGGCTGTTGCGGGCTATCCGCGAGGCGGATCTGGTTATCAGCGGCGGCGGCAGCCTGCTGCAGGATGTGACCAGCAAACGCAGCCTTGCTTATTATCTTTCCGTTATTGCGGCGGCAAAATGGAAACGGAAGAAGGTCATGCTGTTCGCCCAGGGCATTGGTCCGATTCGCAGCCGGTTCATGCGGCTGCTGACCCGCCTGGTAGTGAGCAGGGTGGATGTGATTACGGTGAGAGACCGGGATTCGGCAGAGGAACTGGCGCGTATGGGCGTTCCTGCTGTTAAAGTAGAAGTTACGGCAGACCCGGTGCTGATGTTAAATCCTGAATCGAAAGTAATGGGGAAAACCATATTGGCGGATGCCGGTCTGGATCCATACAAACCGATTATCGGCGTTTCTGTGCGGGAATGGCCTGAGAATCAGCGCTGTCTGAAACAGCTTGCGGAGGCGCTGGGCAAACTTAGCGAAAAATATAATGCCCAGATTGCCATTTTACCTTTGCAGCTTTCCAAAGATTTGAAAGACAGCCAGTTACTGAAGAGTTATCTTCCTAAAATCAGGAACAGGGTTGCCCTGCTCCAGGGGGATTATTCCACTGAGGAATTCCTCAGTGTTATCGGCAGCTTCCGGTTGCTGATCGGTATGCGGCTGCATGCGCTGATTTTTGCCGCGGTGATGAAAGTGCCGCTGATGGCCATATCCTATGATCCCAAAGTAGACAGCTTCCTGAAAGCTATTGGGACGGAGGCAGTGGGAACAGTGGAAACACTGGACGCCGGGAATGTTGAACGGGCGGCAGAAGGACTGTGGGGGCGCAAACCGCAACTGCAGGAGGAACATCTGGTGGCTATGCGGGAACTTGCGCAAAGCACGGTGTCCAAAGCTTTTGTTCTGTTATATAAGTGATAATTTGCAATTATTTTGCAAACGGTGTACACAAAAAGTAGTATATTATAAGTGGTGAATTACTTTTTTTGAAACATTTTGGAGGGTGTTTAACCAGTGCTGGAAATGACAGATGTCAGCAAAACATATCCCGGCGGGAATGTGGCGCTGCGAAATATTAACGTTCGAATTGAGCAGGGTGAATTTGTATTCATCGTAGGTCCCAGCGGAGCCGGCAAGTCTACATTTATCAAGCTGCTGTTCCGGGAAGTGCTTCCTACTTCCGGCACTATACGGCTGAACGATGTGGACATTTTGAATTTAACTGCAAAAGAAGTACCGTACCTGCGGCGCCAGCTGGGTATCATATTCCAGGACTATCGCCTGCTGCCGGATCGTACGGTGTATGATAACGTTGCCTTTGCCATGCAGGTTATTGAAGCGCCGTACCGCAAAATCAAACGGCGCGTAATGAATGTGCTGGACCTGGTAGGTCTGCGCCGCCGGGCGTATTCCAAACCAAACGAACTGTCCGGCGGGGAACAGCAACGCATTGCCATTGCCCGGGCTATTGTTAACAGCCCCAGCCTGGTGATTGCGGATGAACCCACAGGAAACCTGGATCCGGAAACCAGCATGGAAATCATGGAGATTTTCCAGGAGATTAATAATACCGGCACGACAATCATTATGGCCACCCATGACAAGGAAATTGTCGACAGTATGGGCAAGCGGGTCATCGCAATCGAACACGGCGAAATCGTTCGTGACGAATTGAACGGAGTATACGGATATGAGTCTGAGCAGTAAAGAATATTTTATCCGTGAGACAGGAAAATCCATTAAACGCAACGGCATCATGAGCTTTGCTTCTGTCTCCACGGTTGCCGTTTCCCTTCTGGTCCTGGGACTGTTCCTGCTGATGTACCTGAATACGGACAACCTGGCGAAGTATCTGGAAGGTCAGGTGGAGATGACGGTCTATCTGGAGGATACCGCTACCGGGGAAGAAGTTGCCGAGATGCGGGAGAAACTGAAAAAGATGGAAGGCGTGGTCCAGGTTACGGAAGTAACCAAGGCCATGGCCATGGAACGCTTTAAAAACCGTCTGGGTGACCAGGCAACTTTATTGAAAGCACTGGGCAAGGACAATCCTTTTCCTTTTTCTTTCGAGGTCCAGGTAGACAGGCCGGAGCGGATCAAGGCGCTGGTTTCCCAGGTGGAACACTGGCCCAAGGTAGAGACAGCGAAATTCGGGCAGGAAGTGGTGGAACACCTTTTTGCGCTTACCAAGGTGATGCGTATCGGGGGCGCGGTGCTGATAGTGTTCCTTTGTTTTGCCACCCTGTTTATCATTATCAATACCATTCGCCTCACCGTGTTCGCCCGGCGGCGTGAAGTGGTTATTATGAAGTACGTAGGTGCCACTGACTGGTTCATCCGCTGGCCTTTCCTGCTGGAAGGCATGACTTTGGGGCTGGGAGGTGCCATTATTGCCTGTGCAGTAGTCGATTTGATTTATGTCAGCCTCAGCGGCAGGTTGCATACGACCTTTGCGTTTTTCCCGGTGTTGCCGTCCTGGCCAACCCTGCTGTATGCGGATATTTTCATCCTTGCCTGCGGCACGCTGATTGGGGCATTAGGCAGCTACCTCTCCCTTAAGAAGTTCCTGCGGGTTTAGGGGGGCTGTCCTATGAAATCGCGTAGAGTATTGGCATCGTTCTTCGCCGTATGGTTGTTCCTGCTGAACATGTTTCCCGCCTTTGCAGCCAGTGAAATGGAGAAAAAGCAGAGGGAACTTGACAAGGCCCAGCATAATGTACAGGTGGCAGAAGAAAAGAAAGACCAGGCAAAACATAAAGTCGCAGAGGCAAAAGAAAGCCTGGGTGAAATCGTGAGTAAATTAACCCGCCTTCAGCAGGATATCGATGTATTGCAGAAGAAAGCAGACACGCTGCAGAAGGATATTGATAAGAATACGGCCGAACTGAATAAAAAGAAAGAGGAAATGGAAGGGCGGATGCTGATCTACCGACAGCGGCTCAGGGATATATATGTGAACGGACAGATTAATTATCTGGACGTACTGCTGGGTGCCAAGGACTTCGGAGATTTTGCTTCCCGTATGTACCTGTTGCAGAAAATCATCCGCAGCGATCTGGATCTGATTGCCATCGTGGAAAAAGAGGCTGCGGAAATCAAGACACGGCAGGATCAACTTGATGGCCAGATGGCCGAGATCAAAAAGGATAAAACTGCTCTGGAACAGAAACGCAGCAGTGCCGAAGAGATGCGGCAGCAGCGTGCCCAGAAACTGTACATAGCGGAAGAAGAAAAGCGTAAGTCAGAGGAAGAATACGACCGCATGCTTGCTATTTCCGATAATATCAAGGCGATGCTGCAGGGGATGGAAACCGCTTCTGTGATGCCCTCCGGCGGAGGGAACGGATCTTTTGTCTGGCCCTGTTCCGGTACTATTACTTCTTATTACGGCTGGCGCGTGCATCCGATTTTCGGAACGCGGAAATATCATTCCGGCATGGATATTGCAGTAGATTACGGAACTCCGATCCATGCGGCAGCAGCCGGGGTGGTTGTGTACTCCGGCTGGATGGGCGGTTACGGTTATGCCATTATGATTGATCATGGCGGCGGGCTGGTTACTATTTACGGACATAATTCCAGTCTGTCTGTAGGTGAAGGGCAGCGGGTATCCCAGGGTCAGGTTGTAGCCCTGGCAGGCAGTACCGGGTATTCTACCGGTCCCCACTGCCACTTTGAGGTTCGCCTGCACGGTGAAGTGACGGAACCATTGAATTATCTGCCTTGATTAAGAAAAACATTGTAACGGCGAATTGCTGCTGACTGTTCGGAGACGTTAAAAGGAGGAAGGGGCTTGTCCTCCTTCCTCCTTTTTGATATTACGCTTTATTTTGTAGTTTGCAGTGGAGGGTATCAGGTGTTTAACAGAAAAGTCAGTATATGGGTGATTCCTCTGGTAGTCGTACTTACCATATCAATGACGGTCATCGGTATGATCTGGGGCCTGCAGAAGGTGACCCATAATGCGCAAGGGGCGCTGCAGTTCCTCTATACGCTGGGACGTATCCATTCCGGCTATGTTGGGGAGTATACAGATAAAAAGCTGTTTGAGGGCGCCATGCACGGACTGGTGGAAAGCCTGGACGATCCGTATTCCGAGTATCTGAATGAGGAGAGTTTTGCCCGTCTGAACGAGATGACGGACGGAACGTTCGGCGGTATCGGAGTTGTATTGGGCCAACGCAACAAGGAGTTCGTAGTGGTGTCTCCCATGGAAGGTTCTCCCGGCGCGAAAGCAGGCATTGAAGCCGGAGACAAAATCCTGAAGGTGAATGATGTAGATACGAAAGGACGTTCTCTGGAGGACGTTGTCAGTACTATTCGCGGTAAAAAGGGAACCAATGTCAAGTTGTTGCTGGAACACAAGAACGGAGAACAGTTTACCGCCGACATTGTACGTGAAGATATAAAGATTAAGTCGGTAGCGGGAAAAATGCTGCCTGATTCCAAAATCGGTTATATCCGGATTTCCATGTTCAATGAAAACACCGGCGAGGAGTTTAAAAAAACTTATGAAAAGCTGGAACAGGAAGGCATGCGTGCGACTCTGCTGGATCTTCGGCATAATCCCGGCGGGCTGTTAGGGGAATGCGTTAAAGTGGCAAACTACATTGTGCCTAAAGGCCCGGTGGTTTCTATTACTGATAAAAAGGGAAAAACACAGATCTACGAATCCAAACTGGAAAAAGTGAAATATCCGCTGGCGATTTTGATTGACCATGGCAGTGCAAGTGCTTCAGAAATTGTGTCCGGCGCGGTACAGGACACTAAAGCCGGCAAACTGTTTGGTGTGAAAACGTATGGAAAAGGCTGCGTGCAATCGGTATTTCATATTACGGCCGATACGGGGCTGAAACTGACCACGGCTATGTATTATACGCCTTCTGGCCGGTCCATCCATAAAGTGGGCGTGGAACCCGATGTGGAAATCGAATTGCCGGAAAAGGCGACCACCGACGTGCAACTGAAAAAGGCAGAAGAGTATTTGAAGGAAGAACTGGAAAAGAAGGGAATTTGAGCAGCGGCGATAAAAAAATGTGTACCAAAGCTTTACGTAGTGAACCGTAAAACAAGAAGCGCTACAGTAAAATGTGTATGATACATTTTACTGTAGCGCTTTATTATTGACCCTTGCTTGCAGTAAAATCTATGTTATAATAAATTAAACGTTTAATTAATTATATATTCTTCTTGACTATTATGAAAGGAAGATTGGGGAACCGGACATGAAGACAGTTGCATCGCTATCAGCCAAAGGCACTTCTGAAAAGATTTTGCAGGCCGCCAAATGGCTTTTTGCTCAATACGGCTACCATGGAGTTTCCGTTAAGAAAATAACCGAGGAGGCAGGTGCCAACTGCGCGTTGGTTTCGTATCATTTCGGTGGTAAGGCTCAGTTGTACCGGAAGGTGCTGGAACAGCAGGCAGAAAAGCTGCTTCGCCTTGCGGAACTATTAAAAGAACCGGGGCAGACCCCGCTGGCCTGTATTCTGGCGTTTTTGGATGAGGTGAAGAATGTTTTCCTGAAGGAACCGGAGAGTATCCATGTCATTTATCGGGAGTTCCTGACACCAACAGCAGTAGGGAACAATATCGTCAGACAACAGATGATTGCTTTTTACGACAGGTTGACGGAAGCTTTCGACAGGGCAAAGGACAGTCAGTACGTAAAAGCAGAAACGGATAGTCGGCGCACGGCTTTCGTGCTTATCAGTATTTTTGCTTTTTATCTGGTGACCTACAGCTACGAAGCCATATCGGAATCAAAACGACTTCCTGGTGCAGATGATTCCGAAAAGCTGAGGTCTGTGTACCTTGATTACCTGAATACCATTTCAACGGGAAAAGACCGGTTGCAATAAATCAGATTTGCCTGGCTGCTACCGCTGGGAATAAAATAATTGAATTAACTCGCAACAGATAGATTGTAATAAAAGGAAAAGACAGTTGTAACGTCAGATTGGAGAGAACAGATCATGAACTTTCTAAAGGAAATAAAACTGACAAACACACATTTTGCTTTGTTTGTTGTTGCTGTGATTGCTTTTGTGGGCTGGCGGGTTGTTTCCGTATTGGAGCCGCCTGCAGCGGAGGAGAAGGTCGTTCCGGTGGTGCGAACATTGACCGTTGGAGAAACTGTTGCTGACGGTGAGGTTATATATCCAGGCGAGGTTCGGGGAAAGTATGAAAGCAATCTTGCCTTCCAGACAGGAGGCAAGATTGTATCCCGTTCTGTTAATCTGGGAGACACAGTCCGCGCCGGACAGGTGCTGATGGAACTTGATTCCAGGGATATACGGCAAAGTTATGATGCAGACCAGGCAGCCTATCAGGCGGCCCTTTCTAATTACAACCTGGCGAAAGATAACTACGCCCGTTACAGCAAACTGTATGAGCAGAACGCTGTCAGCGCTATGGCGCGGGATCAGTACAAGACGCAGCTTGACGCAGCGGATGCGACGCTGAAAAGCGCCCGGGCGAAATGGAACGCAAGCCGGAACCAGATGGAATATACTCAGCTGATTTCTGATCATGACGGCACAGTGGCAGCCATTTCCGGTGAGATAGGCCAGGTAGTAGGCGCCGGCACGCCTGTGGTTACCATTGTACAAGATGGTAGCCGGGAAATCCAGATTTACGTTCCGGAAAACCGGTTAGGACAGATCCGGCCCAACCAGCCGGCTAAAATAACCTTCTGGGCCTTGAATGACAGTATAGCTTCCGGACACATCAGCGAAATCGCACCCATGGCGGATTCTGTGACACGCACTTATAAAGTAAAAGTGGCCGTAGATGCCATGCCGGAAGCGGTAAAGCTTGGCATGACGGCCAGGGTGACATTGCAAAGCGGTACAGAAAACGTGATCGCAATTCCTTCCGGTGCTGTGTACCAGACTGGGGAGCAGCCCCAGGTATGGGTCATCCGGGATAAAAAAGCGACGCTGGTGAATGTAAAGACAGCAGGCTATGAGGGCAGTAACGTAATTATTGCCGGCGGTCTTGCCAATGGCGACGTAGTGGTAACCGGCGGCGTCAACAAGTTAGCGGAAGGGCAGGAAGTACGGCTGGAAGGCAGTGATACAAAATGAACTCAAACTGGGCGGAATGGTCGATTAAACATAAGCAGGTTGTTTACTTTTTTTCCGTACTTATTGCCATCATGGGCATTTTTTCCTATCTGATACTGGGGCGGCAGGAAGACCCGAATTTTACTGTCAAGCAGATGGTAGTATCCGCTGCCTGGCCGGGAGCTACGGCAAAGCAGATGGAGATGCAGGTTACCGACAAAATAGAAAAAATCATACAGACCGTGCCGGACGTGGACTATATTACCAGTTACTCGCGCCCCGGGGCCTGTGTAGTCAACGTATACCTAAAGGACTCCGTTTCCCCGGAAACCACCCGGCTGCGCTGGCAGGAGGTAAGGAACCTGGTGAACGACGGCAGGCGCACGCTGCCTTCTGATTTATACGGCCCGTTTTTCAACGACCACTTTGATGACGTGTTCGGGAACGTCTATGCTATCACCTCCGACAGCTTTTCCTATGAGGAGATGCGGAAGGTGGCCAGCCGGATCAAGGATCAGTTTGTGTTGGTGCCGGACGTAAAAAAAGTGGAACTGCTGGGTGTTCAGCCGGAAAAAATCTATATCCAGCTGGATAATGACAAACTGTCCCAGCTGGGTATGAGCGTGGATCAGCTGGCCGCGGTCATCCAGGCGGAAACATCCGTTGCCCCGGCGGCCATGAAGCACGATGACCAAAGCAATGTGTACCTGCGCCTTACCGGCATTCCGGATACGGTAGAGAATATAGAAAATCTTCCCATCAGCGGCAACGGGCGCACCCTGCGGTTGGGCGACGTGGCGGCTGTAAAGCGTGATTACGCGGATCCGGCGGAACCGAAGATGTATTTTAACGGAAAGCCCGCAGTAGGAATCGCAATCTCCATGGTAGACGGAGGAAACAACTTAACGCTGGGAGAAAACCTGGATAAAAAATGCAGGGAAATCCGCAAAGACCTGCCCCTTGGTTTTGAACTCAACCAGGTGCTCAATCAGCCCCAGGTGGTAAAAAATTCTATCAGTGAATTTATGGAAAGCCTGATCGAAGCTATCCTGATCGTACTCGTGGTAAGTCTGATGACCCTGGGACGGCAGAGCGGATATGTGATTTCCGCCTGCATACCGCTGGTGCTGATGTGCAGCATGGCCGGCATGTTCATATTGGGCATAGATTTACATAAGCTGTCCCTCGGCGCTCTAATTGTTTCTCTTGGGATGCTGGTGGATGATTCCGTGGTCGTGGTGGAAATGATCGAAACCAAGATCAATGAGGGATGGGATCGGATCAGGGCCTGCTCTTTTGCCTTTGAAAGTTGCGCCAGGCCGTTGCTGACCGGGACTATGATCACCTGCGTCAGCTTTATGCCCATCGCCTTTGCCAAATCCAATGTAGGGGAATATGCCGGCAGTTTGTTTGCCGTAATCACCGTTACCCTGATGAGCAGTTGGCTGGTATCGGCTACGGTAGCGCCTGCCCTGGCCCACGCCTGGATTATGCCGCCCGATTTAAAAAATGATAAAGAAAAGACGGGCGTAACAGAAGGGAACGAAAACAAAAACCCTGAATACGAAAGCGGGTTTTACGGTGTGTTCAGGAAATTACTGGATTGGGCGCTCAGGCACCGCGTTGCTGTTCTTATCATTACGGTCTGCATTTTCTGTGGGTCGCTGCTGCTCAGTAAACTTCTGAAACGGGAGTTTTTCCCGGCATCTGTGCGGCCGGAACTGCTGGTGGAGCTGAACCTGCCGGAAGGCTCCAGCCTGCAGGCCAGTGACGAGGCAGCGAAAAAGCTGACGCAGCTGGTAATGAAAGAAAAAGGCGTCGCCAGTGTTTCAACATACGTTGGGAAAAGCAGTCCACGTTTTGTTTTGGTACTGGATCCGGTGCAACCCCGTGATAATTACGCCCAACTGGTGGTAGTGGCCGAAGACCTGCAATCCAGGATGGCGCTGGAAAAGAAGATTAAAACTATGGTGGAAGAACAGCTTCCCAATGTGCAGAGCTATTCCCGATCTATTCCCCTTGGTCCGCCTACACCATACCCGGTCATGATTCGTGTCCGTGCATTAACAGATACCCAGGCAAAAGAATATGCGGGGCAGCTGAAACAGATTATGCTGCAGAACAAGAATGTTACCATGGTGCGGTATGACTGGATGGAAAAAGCTCCTGCCGTGAAGGTGGAACTGGATGATGACAAGCTGCGGCAGATGGGACTGACACGAAAGACAGTAGCTTCCGCTCTGTATGCGGAAATCAGCGGTTACACCGTGGGTCAGTACTATGAAGGGGACCAGGCCATCGACATGGTCTTCCGTTTGGAACCCAGGGACCATAAGAATATCAGTGATCTTGGAGCTATGAGTATACCCACTGCCAGAGGCGCAGTGCAGCTGAACCAGGTAGCATACCTGCGTTATGAAAAAGAAGATGGTATGATTTGGCGGAGAAACCTGCTTCCCACCATTACGGTCAACGCCGGTATCATCGACGGCGTAACCGGAAACGATGTGACGGAACAGATAATGGAGCAGGCCAAAGAACTTCGAAAGAACCTGCCTGCAGGCGTCAGCATCGAGATGGACGGTCCATCGGAAAAGAGTGCCAACTCTCTGCGTTCTATTTTGGGGCCGGTTCCCATTATGCTTATCATTATGCTAGTGCTGTTGATGCTGATGCTGATGGACGTGAAAAAAGTTTTTGTGGTAGTGTGTACTGCACCCCTGGGTATTATCGGCGTCTTCCTGGGACTGTTCCTCTTCAATACACCCCTTGGCATAATGGCGGTGGTAGGGGCACTGGCCCTGATTGGCACGGTCATCCGTAACGCTACCGTGCTGGTAGACCAGATTGACCAGCACCTTGCAGCAGGAATGCCTCCGCTGAAAGCTGTAAAAGAATCTGCGGTGGTGAGGTTTCGTCCCATTATGCTGACAGCCCTTACCACCGTGCTGGGGCTGATTCCCATGTTTCCCAGCGCCTTCTGGCGCGGACTGGCTATAGCCATTTCCAGCGGGCTTACCGTGGCTACGCTGATTACACTGATTGTTTTGCCCGTTGTTTACTGCATGGTGTTTAAGATAGGCAATGAGGAATAAGATTATTTACAATAAACTTTATAATTAAAAAGAGGCTGGACTTTCGTCCAGCCTCTATATTTTTGTAAGATTCCTTTACGCAATGTGTCCTTTGGCTTTAATTACTTCGATAACTTCATCTACATATTTCTCGCAGACTTCGTCGCTTTCCGCTTCTACCATGACACGGATGACCGGTTCGGTGCCGCTTTCCCGTACCAGGATGCGACCGGTGTCTCCAAGGGCTTCCGCCACTTTGGCAACGGCTGCCTGTACGTCCGGGTCGTTCTGGGCATCCGGTTTGCTCTTTACTTTCACGTTCTTCAGTACCTGCGGATAGAAAACAACAGGCGCCGCCAGTTCGCTCATGGGTTTTTCTTTGGCCAGCATAACTTCCATCAGCTTCAGGGAAGTGAGGATGCCGTCGCCGGTGGTGGCGTATTTAATGAAGATAGTATGACCTGACTGTTCGCCGCCGATGCGGTTGCCGGTATTTACCATGTTTTCATATACGTATTTATCGCCGACTTTGGTCTTTTCATATTCGATCCCGACCTTATCCAGTGCTTTGTACAGACCGAAGTTGGACATGATGGTGGTGACCACCTTGTTGTTTAGCAGCTTGCCCCGTTCTTTCATGTACAGGCCATAGATGTACAGGGTGTGGTCACCGGTGACTACGTTACCTTTTTCATCCACGCACAGGCAGCGGTCTGCGTCGCCGTCGAAGGCAAAGCCGATGTCCAGCTTGTTATCCACTACGAACTTTTGCAGGTGTTCGATATGGGTGCTGCCGCAGTCCGTATTGATGTTGCAGCCGTCCGGCTGGTTGTTGATTACATAGACCTTGGCGCCCAAAGCGTCAAACACCGCTTTGGCGATCTGCCAGGAGGCGCCGTTGGCTACATCCAGACCGACCTTCACATTCTTGAAGCTGAATTTGGACAGGGAAATCAGATAGCCGATGTACCGGTTGCGGCCTGCCACATAATCCACCGTACGGCCGATGGCAGCCCGTTCCGCCATGGGAACGTCGATTTTTCCGTCAATATAGTCTTCAACTTTCAGGATGGTTTCTTCGTCCATCTTTTCGCCGTTGCTGTTCAGCAGTTTGATGCCGTTATCATAGAACGGGTTGTGGGAGGCAGAAATCATGATGCCGCAGTCAAAATCATCCACCCGGGTGATGTAAGCTACGGAAGGCGTGGTAGTCACATGCATGATGTAGGCATCCGCGCCGGAGGCCACCAGACCTGTGCAAAGGGCGGATTCGAACATGTACGAGCTGCGCCGGGTATCTTTGCCGATGACAACTTTTGCTTTTTTGCCCAGCCGGGCGCCGTAATACCAGCCCAGGAAACGGCCGATCTTTACTGCATGTTCAAAGGTCAGGTCTTTGTTGGCTTCGCCGCGGAAGCCGTCTGTACCGAAATATTTACCCATTGTTACATTTCCCCCTTATGGATGATTTCTCCGCTGTTCTTCCAGATGGAATCAGCAGGTACAACGCCTCTCACACAGGAGGTGGGATAGACATTGCTGTTCCGGCCGATGACCGTGCCCGGGTTCATAACCGCGTTGCAGCCGACTTCCACGTGGTCCCCCAGCATGGCGCCAAACTTCTTGATGCCGGTTTCAATCTGTTCCGTCCCGTTGTGGACGACAACCAGTTTTTTATCTGCCTTTACGTTACTGGTGATGCTGCCGGCGCCCATGTGGCTGTAATAGCCAAGGATGCTGTCGCCAACGTAGTTGTAATGGGGAGTCTGTACGTGATCAAAGAGAATCACGTTTTTCAGTTCCACGGAGTTGCCCACTACGCAATCCGCGCCCACTAACGCGGTGCCGCGGATAAAAGCGCCGTGACGGATTTCCGTGTTAGGCCCGATGATGCAGGGCGCACCCAGATATGCGGTGGGGAAGACGGTTGCGGTTTTGTGAACCCAGACCTGGGGCTTTACTTCTTCATAGTCATCGCCCAGGGTGGGACCCAGTTTCAGGATCAGTTCCTTAATGCCTTTCAGGGCTTCCCAGGGATAGGTGAAGCCTTTCAGGTAATCGGCAGCCAGGGTATGATCCAGATCATACAGATCGTTAATGGTATACATGAATTACAATCTCTCCTTCTTTTCGATATCCAGGAAATACTTGTAGGTGTCTACGGTCAGTTCGCCGCAGGCCGCTTCATCACAGGCGATGATCGCGCCGTTGTGCATCTGCAGGGCGCTGCAGGTCCATTTGTGGGACATGCCGCCTTCTACGGTAGCCGCCAGCGCTCTGGCTTTGTTGTGGCCGTTGATCAGGATCAGCACTTCTTTGGAATCCGTTACGGTGCCAACGCCGACGGACAGAGCCTGGGAAGGAACCTTTTCAGGATCGTTGCCGAAGAAACGGGAGTTGACGATACGGGTGTCCGTGGTCAGGTTCCGCAGTCCGGTACGGGACGCCAGGCTGGTGAAGGGCTCGTTGAACGCAATGTGGCCGTCCACGCCGATGCCGCCCATGAACAGGTCGATTCCGCCATATGAAGCGATCTTGGCTTCGTAATCCGCGCATTCTTTCACCGGATCGGTGGTCATACCGTTGAGGATGTTGATGTTTTCCGGCTTCATGTCCACCAGGTGATTAAAGAAATTGTCGTGCATGAAGTACCAGTAGGACTGGTCATGTTCGTGGGGCAGGCCTAGGTATTCGTCCATGTTGAAGGTCACCACGTTGGCGAAACTCAGTTCCCCGGCCTTGTTCATGCGGGCCAGTTCCTTATACACGCCGATGGGGGAAGAACCGGTGGGCAGACCCAGTACGAACGGGCGGTCCTTTTCGGGACCGGCGTTGTGTTCTTTGATGCGTTTTGCGATATAGTTGGCGGCCCAGAGGCACATTTTTTCATAGTTATCCTGAATAACGACTCTCATTATTTCATTCTCCTTTTGTCCTTTTACGGTTTAATAATTTAGTAACTTCTATCAGTGATGAGGGAACCTCTGTTACGGTTTTGATTCCGCTTTTTGCTTTCCCTTTCACGACGCACTGTACGCCGTGGCAGCATCCGCCGAGTCTTTCGACAACTGCCATTCCTCGTCACCCGTTCAGGGCCTGGCGCTATAGAATCTCCTGCTTATCCTCCCCGGTCAGAGATTCCATTTACTGTTAAGGAACCTGGTCAGGCAATGATCCTGTCAGAAGCACTGCAATGGTTCCAAAACTATATGTTGAATGGTAACATATAAACCACTACTGATTATAGTAAGAAATCGCAATGTAGTCAATGAAAAATCACTGTTTTTACAAACATTTCAAAACTTTCCGAAGATGCTCTCTGAAGTGAAAAACCGGAGCATTACACTCCGGTTCCGTCAAAACAGGGGATAAACTCGCCGCAGGCAGATTCTTCTTCCTGCACGAAGCCGTCTTCAATGCCACTGGCAAAGAGATAATCTTCCACTTCTTTGTACTCTTCCATAGTAACCTTGCGGTTTAACTCCGGGTATTCTGACGCACGGCCGCAGGGTACATACTGGTGCATGAGGCTGAACATCACATCTCCGGGTTTAAAGGCCTGAGCCACCCAGTCAATGACGCGTTTCGTATTTTCGAGATGCCCGGGCAGTACCAGGTGACGGATGATGACGCCACTTTGCATGATACCGTCTGCGTCCAGTTTGTAGGGGCCGGCCTGCCGGAACATTTCCAGAATAGCTTTCCGGGAGATGTTCCAGTAATCGTATGCGTTGCTGTATTTCAGTGCCAGCATATCGTCGCTGTACTTCAGGTCCGGCAACCAGATCTGTATCTTTCCTTCAAATTTCAGCAGCGTGTCCGTGGCTTCAAAACCGCTGGTATTGTATACCACGGGAACAGGCAGCTTTTCATCCAGGCTTTGCAGGATGGAATAAGCGAAGTGTGTAGGGGTGACCAGATCAATATTGTGTACGCCTTTGGCGATCAGTTCGTGATAGATTTCTATTAACCGTGCCACGGAGATTTCTTTTCCCTTATTCAGGCAGCTGATCTCGTAATTCTGGCAATAACAACAGTGCAGATTGCAACCGGTGAAGAACACGGTACCGGCTCCCCGCGTGCCGCTGAGGCAGGGCTCTTCCCACATATGGACACCTGCCCGGGAAACTACCGGTAAAATCCCGACGCCGCAGCAGCCGAACATGCCGTCAGTATCATTGATGCTGTCGGGGCGGTCAACACCGCAGCGGTGAGGACAAACGTAACATAACATGGATTATGACTTCCTTTCCTTTAAAACAACTCATTATCAAAACGTATACGCCACGCTCACGTTGCCGCCGAAGCCACGATGCTTGCCACCGTAGCCGTAGATTGCAATATCGGCTTTCCACGGGTTGTCCTTCGAGGCGTCCATTCGCAGACCAATCTCGCTCCGGATGCTGCTGCCTTTCACGCTGGCAGAACGGATCACCGTATCGTTTACCGTACCGTTGGCCTCGCCGTCAAACTCATACTCGTAAGCTAGGCCGCCATACCAGTTCCACTTCTTATCCGTGCTTCCGTACCTGGCGCCAATCCGCAGAATGCTGCTGGCCACGCTGTCCAGATCGTAATAATCGGTACCTGCTTCGAAGCTTACTCCGTTGCGTTTTGTGTAGAAATACTTTCCGTATACATCAAGGCTGCGTCCGCTATTATACCAGAACACCTTGCCAAGACCCAGGTGGACTCCGAAGTAATTGGTGTGCACGTTATATCCGTACCCGTTGCCCGCCGCATCGTGCAGGATATCGGACGTGGTATCGCTCATGCGGCCATGACGGATGCTGGCTTCCGCATATACGCTATGCTTGTTCGTCCACTTGGCCAACAGGCCGCCGCCCGCGTAATGGGCGTCGCCATCCCCGCGGCCTGCCTTGCCGTGCAGCGTGTAATTGCCCTTCCCGTATTCCCCGAAAAGACCGTATTGCAAGGTGCCTTTTTCCAGTTCCTTTTTTGCGCCTGTTGCTACCACCGCGTTCCAGGTGTGGGAGTTCACATGGCTGCCCGTTTCGTAATGGAACACGCCGCCGCCTAGGGAAGCTGCGACGGATGTACCGTCAGAACCCGCATTGTCCTTCAGGCCTATGCCGTTCATTACGTTACCTACATGCTCACTGCCGGCTGCCAGCAGTGCCATGCCGGCTTCTGCGGCCATCACGGCATGGTGGGTCTCATCGGATACATGGCCTGCCCCGGTCTTTGTTTTAAAGATCAGGTCATCGCCGGACATCTCTGCAGCGCCTTCACCCTCGAACGCCGTGCCAACCTTGTACGTAGTGCCGGTAATCTTGCCCGGTTTGCCGCCGAAATCAGAAACCAAAGTCATCTGCTGATTGGCCTCTAGGCCCTGTTTATTGATGAAATTAATCTTCGACGTGTCCACGACCGCACCATTAAAGGAAACATTGGCCAGGGTTGTCTTGTGGTCAATCAGCGCGCCGCTGTCAAGCCAGTTCACATTTTCAAAGGTAAGTTTCGTGGCCTGGTTCACGGCTGCCGTAAAGGCAACCCTGCCGCTGTTGGCAGTCAGATTCCCGGTAAGAATGGCGTCAACAGTATACATTGCCAAATCGCCTGACTGCCTGGTAACCTTATACTGTTTTTGCTTTTCAACCGCTGCCATATCCTGCAGCGTTTCATTTGCCTTCAGCAGCGTCATGGAATCACCGGCTGCCACCGTTTCCGGTACGCCGTCTTCAAACGCCACGTCAAATCCGCCGTCGTCCAATGAAGCTACAGCGGAATAGTTATAGGCTTTGTCGCTTCCATCCAAAAGCACGGCATCCTTCTGCCAGGCTACGGCGCCAAGGCTGACGGCGGTCACGTCTTTTATACCCACTGCGTATACAAGGCTCTTTCCCGTATCGGCAGCTTTAACGCCCTTGTCCTGGGCACCTTTGATGACGACAGCGTTCTGCAGTGTGTCGGTTTCCGTAAATAATCTGTCCGGATTAGTACCATACTTGTTGCCGCCACTGATACTATTATCAAGGAAAAAGTTCCCGGCGGCTGCCGTAAGAATCGCCTTTGATCCGCCGGCCGGTATATCTGTCGGGAGGTGTTTCATGTTGTCAGTATAAACCGTGACCGCCGTCCCGTTCTTCGCCGTCCAGCCATCCGGAACCGTGGAAGAAGCAGTGCCGTCCCAGCCAGCCAGGTCCACGCTGTCCAGGGTCATACTGCCGGCGGTGTATTTTACCGCACCCACACCTGCTTCCGCCGTTGTGGCTGCCGTACCCGTTAAGGTACCCGTCAGTGCTGCGCCGTTGGGCGCCTTGTATTCAATACTTTGCGCAACGCTTGTCTTGCCGGAACCGTAATTAACGGTCATTCCCGCCGGTAAGCCCGTGGCGTTGGCAAACAGCGTCATGGTACTGCCGGAGGCAAGGGAAGCCTTCTGGCTTTCCTCTGCAAACGTAAAACGGAGTTTTTCCGCGCTGATGGACGTGTTATCGTTAAACCGGTCCGAAGCCGCCGCCTCATAATATGCGGACCCTGTATTCCAGGGAACGGTGCTGAACGCGATGTCCTTATACGTGTTATGGGCATCGTAGGTCAGGGTTTTCTGGTCTGCCGCCAGTGAAACAGAAAGACTGTCAAAGGTTGTATCGATGCCGGCTTTTGGCTGCGCCTGTTTAACATTCGTATCTACCGTGCTGCCCGCTGTCAGGGACTTGCCATTCACGGTCTTTGCCGAAACAGTCCCCCCCGCACTGATCAGGGAGCCGTTTGTATTCTGCGCCGGATTGAAGTCGCTCACGTTAAGGTCGGTGACATTGACATCGCCAACTGCGGACACGGTTGCCCCGCTGGCAGGAACCGCCGACAGAGCCAGCGTTCCCGCCGTAAGATTTCCGCCGGCAGAGACAGTGTCCCCGGCAGAAATAGCGTCCGCGCTGATGTTGGCGCTTGCGCTGATACTGCCGTCGGCGATAACACTGGCTGCGGTAATGCTCCCGACTGCAATCGCGCCGCCGGCGGAAATATTAGTTGCACTTACGACCTGTCCGTCCGCGTTGATATTTTTACCTGCAGAAAGGTTAAGCTGTTCGCCACTGCCGGGCTGCGTTGCGCCGGCACCCACCGTGAGGGTCCCTCCTGCGCATACGTCGCCGTAAGCATTCGTCAGCGCCTGATGGATGGCGATATCCTGAGCAGCCTGCAAAACACCGCCGCTCATGGAAATCTCCCCGCCGCTTTCCGTGCTGATATTCGTTGCGGAAAATGTTCCGCCGCCGCTGACGGTAAGCGTACCGCTGCTTTGGACCGTCACGGCGCCCCCGGCGATTAATGTGCCGCCGGAATTCACCGTGATGCCGCCGCTGCTATTGATGTGAAAACCGTTTTGCGTTTCCAGCGTGCCGCCGGAGACCGTAAACGAAGAAAAGTTATTGGTTCCGCCAAGGGAGATCTGACCGCTGCCGCCGTCATAGACAACTTTGCCGTGGCCTCCTACCGTGCCGGATGCTATGGCCCCGCCTGCCATGGACAGCGTGCCTCCGTCAAGAGTGACGCCGTTTGCTGTGCCGCCACTTAGAACGAATTGCGTGCCGCCGCCTGTCACAGTGATATTATTCGCCGTGCCGCCGGAATTTACGTTTTGCACGCCTTTAAAGGTTTTGCCGTCCACAGTAATCTCTTTGAGTGTGCCACCCGAAGCAGAGGCACCCGCCTCAATGGTCTGTGTGCCTGCGAGGATACCGCCTTCCGTGGCACTCTGCGTGCCGCCTGACTTAATTGTAGCGTTCAGGGAAACGCCGTTGTTCGTGATTGCCTGGATTCCTCCGACGGTGACGGTCGATCCTCCGCTGACGATCGTTTCGCCGCAGACAGTTGTATCCCGCGCCATGCCGCCGGTGACAGTTTGGTTACCAAACGCGGAAAAGATCGCGCCGACAACGGTGCCGCCTTCAAAGACCTCCTGATAGCCACGAGTGTTGGTATTCACCCCGCTGAACGTGCCGCCGGAAGCCACACCACCGCTGCTGACAATCTGCTTGCCTTTATTTTTCAGGGTCGTGTCCGTCGCCGTGCCGCCGCTCAGAACGGATTGCGTGCCGCCGTTGTCTATGGTCGTGCTTATGGCCATGCCGCCGTTATAGACAATTTGTTTGCCGCCGCTTTGCAGGGAGGATACCGTTCCCGTACCGCCACTGCTGACAATCTGTTCGCCGCCGTTCATGGAGGAGACCGTGCCTGTCCCGCCGTTGTTGATGATTTGCTTGCCGCCGCTCATAGTGACGACCGTGCCCGTGCCACCGGAATTGACGTTTTGCACGCCGCCGTTCATGGTGGTGACCGTGCCCGTACCGCCGCTGTTGACGTTCATCGTGTCGTCGGCGTTCATTACAGCAACTGTGGAATTAGGAGGAATGGTATAGTTCTCTGCGTGCGCCGTACCGTAAAGCACAGACTGGGCCGTGTCGGCAAATTGCACGATCTGCCCACCGGCGGCCGGCATCTGGCCTGCCACGTTTACATAGGGCAGCACCAGGGGCGCGCCCGTGTTCAGCAGGTTCACTACCGATACAGCTACCGCTATTTTTTTCTGCAGTTTCTTTTTCCGGCTCATGATTATATTACCCCTCTGTTCAAAACATTACGGACTGCCGCGCCGGACAGGACAGGTTACACATTGATCATTCGATTTCTTCGAAGCCTTCGAACCTGAAAGGAGCGTTTTCTGGTTTGCAGAGAACGTTATAGGAAACAATCTGCAGGGCAAGCTTACTTCCGTCTTCCAGTATCTTATCTACCTTAAATACGTTTTCGGGATTGTGAAAATAATTGTCCGGATTATAAAGAGGCGGCTCGTGCTGTACAGGCGGTAGCCATGGGAACGGAGGTATGCGAACAGCGCGTCTTTCTTATCTTCACGGTCCGCCTCGGCATAAATAACCGGCTGATATTTCCGGATTGTTTCTTCTGCGCCCTGCAGGACCTGAAGCTCCATGCCTTCCACGTCGATTTTCAGGAAGTCGCAGCCCGGAAGGTCAAGGGAATCAATGGTGATGGCCTCCACCGGTTCTCCCTCAGCGGAGTGTTCAAGTTCCACTCCGCCCCAGTTGTTAATCCGGTTCACATCAAGCACGGGAACCGGGATTGTACGCTTACCGCTGCCGATGAGGCATTTTTGCAGGCAATGGACGTTCGTGAGGCTGTTAAGCGCAACGTTTCCGGCAAGAAGCTGAAAGACGAGCCGTTGCGGTTCAAACGCCCAAACCTGTCCCTGATCGCCTGCAAGCTGCGCAAGATGGATTGTATGGGAGCCGATATTGGCGCCTGCTTCAACCACGATATGGCCCGGCTTGACGATTTGCTCGAAAATATCCGCTTCGCCCTGGCTGTATTCCCCGTAAAGCCGTAACGATCTCCCGATAAATTGATCCAGCTGGTTGTACATGATTTTGCCGTAACGGAAATCATGGCAAAGATTTACAGGCCACATAAGGTTCCCCCCAAGTATATAATACTCCAAATTCCAAATATATGACATATGTTTAATTATTATCCAACCATATTATATAGCAAAATCGGTCTCTTATCAATAAAAATAAGACAAAACCTGCATATTATACAATCTGTGCCCGGGTGCTGTACTACCGGCCGTGTCCGTGCAGTCGTCAGCATTTATAACAGACCGCCGGCCGGAACGCCCTCTTGCATTTTTCCGGTGTTTTCGTTAAATTAGTAAGTAGGAAACGGAGGTTTCATTTATGGCGGAGGGGAAGAGAAAAACATACGTGAGCTTTGACGCAGGGCCGGTGACGCTGGACAGCGGCCTGGCGGGCGTGAAGCTTGATTTCAATTACGGGGCGAGGGTACTGCTGCCAGACGATGGGGAATACCGGGTCCGCTTTACGGATCTGGACACCAGCTCCATCGTGTACGATGCGGCGGGGCGCAACGCCCTTGTCACCAGTACAAAAAAATATTACATCAATTTCCGGGTGGAAATTTGGAAGGATGGCGTTCCTGCGCTGGTCCACAACCTTGACCTTGCGGGCCGCAACGTGCATATCCGTTACCCCGTGGGAACGCTGGGGGACATCCTGGCCTGGTTCCCCTACGCAGAGGAGTTCCGCAAAAAGCACCGGTGCAATGTTTATTGCTCTATGAGTCCGGAGATTGCCGGCCTTTTTGCTCCCGCTTATCCCCGGATCCGGTTTATTGAACCCGGCACGACACCGCCGGACTGCTATGCCACCTATTACATGGGTATCTTCTTTCCGGCGGACGACCGCTTCCACCAGCCGGCGGATTTCCGCGTGACCGGGCTGCAGCTCAACATACCTTATATTCTGGGGCTGGACATGATGGAGCGGCGGCCTGTGCTGACGCCGTCAAAAAAACGGCCTGTCAAAGAGCCGTATGTCTGCATTGCAACCCAGGCTACCAGCCAGGCAAAATACTGGAACAATCCCCGGGGCTGGATCGAGACGGTAGATTATCTGAAGGCGTTGGGCTACCGGGTGCTGTGTATTGATAAGGAGAAATGCCACGGTTACGGACGGCATTGGCACACCATCCCCTATGGGGCTGAGGATTTCACGGGAGCCCGGCCTCTGCAGGAGCGGGTGGATTATCTGGGACATGCGGATTTCTTCATCGGTCTGTCCAGCGGACTGTCCTGGCTGGCCTGGGGCGCGGGCGCGCCGGTAATCATGATTTCCGGTTTTACCCTGCCTTATAATGAGTTTTTTACCCCCTACCGGGTCATCAATTTCCACGTATGCAACGGTTGCTGGACGGACAGCAGCGAGGAATTCGTCCACGCGGACTTCGGCTGGTGCCCCCGCCATGCGGGAACGGAGCGGGAGTTTGAGTGTAGCCGCTTCATCAGCTCGGGTCAGGTCTGCCAGACCGTGCAGCGGCTGATGGCGGACTTCGGCCTGCATCCGGAACAGGGAAAGGTAAGAAGGAGAAAAGAAAATGGGGAATAATGCCGTGGGAAAAGAACCTTATATGGTGTTCGACCCGCCTGCTGCGCCCACTCAGGAAACGGGCGTGCCGGGGCTGCGGTTCGATTTTAATAACGGCCTCAGGGTGTCGGTACCGGAGGGGGATTACCGGGTGCGGTTCATTGACCGTGACAGTCATCTGACGGTGTACGATGCAAAGGCTTCCAACGTAATGGCCACCAGCACGAAGAGGTATTTTGTGAATTTCCGTCTGGAGGTCTATGCAACCCGGCCGGAGGAAACTCTCCTGTTTGCCCACGACTACGACGCCAAAGGCAGGAAGGTGCTGATGAAATTTGCCGGGGCTGCCCTGGGGGACATGCTGGCCTGGTTTCCCTGCGCGGAAGATTTCCGGGAAAAGCACGGCTGCGAGCTTTATGTGCTGACGGATAAGCGCTACTGTGGAATTTTGCAGGCGGGCTATCCGGACATTCACTTTCTGACGCCGGAGGATCCGCGGCCGTCGGATCTCTATGCAACCTATTACGTGGGGCTGTTCGCCCCCTGGGACGACCGGAACCTGCAGCCGGTGGACTGGCGGGTGATGGGTCTGCAGGCCCACGGGGCATATCTGCTGGGCCTGGAACCGGCGGAACGGCGGCCGCGGCTTCTGCCTTCAGCGAAGGCTTCGGAGACCCGTCCTAAAGAACCATATGTGTGTATTGCCACCCAGGCCACGGCCCAGTGCAAATACTGGAACAACGCCCGGGGCTGGATGGACACGGTTGCTTATTTGAAAGAACTGGGCTACCGGGTACTCTGTGTAGACCGGGAACGGGTGACGGTGAACGGAGTCTTCGGCAATACTATCCCTTACGGCGCGGAAGATTTCACCGGGGACCGTTCCCTGCAGGAGCGGGTAGACCTGATTTCCGGGGCGGCATTCTTTGTGGGCCTGGCCAGCGGCCTTTCCTGGCTGGCCTGGGGCGCGGGCGTCCCCGTGGTGATGATTGTGGGCTTCACTGCGCCGGGAACGGAGTTCCATACGCCCTACCGGGTGCAGCAGTTCCATACCTGTCACAGTTGTGCCAACGACCAGCGCTTCGAGCATAAATACGACGACTTCGGCGCCTGTCCATGCCATCGTGGCACCGATCGGGAGTTTGAATGCACCCGCTGCATTACACCGGAGTATGTGCGGGACATGATTGACAGGGTGAGGGGCAGGTCTTAAAATGTTTCGGATTCGTTGACAAGTTCCGATTATAAAGGATATAATAAAACACAGAAAGGTCATGTGACTGACGGAAGTGGATTCACCACATGGAGCATGACTGTGAATGCCGACCGTCTGGGCGAAAGCACAGGACTGGCCGGCTTTTGCTTTTACAGTAGTGAAGTTTTAACCGGATAATCCTGTCGAATCAGTCTTTTGTAAAAAGTGAATCAGGTTTAAAAGCAAAACGTCAAGGAGGAATCGACACATGAATGAAATGGCGCTGAAGTATGGCTGCAACCCCAATCAGAGAATCGCGAAAGTGTATATGAATGACGGGAAGGACCTGCCTTTTACCGTACTGAACGGCCGTCCCGGTTTCATCAACCTGCTGGATGCCTTTAACAGCTGGCAGCTGGTAAAAGAATTAAAAGAAGCTACCGGTTTACCGGCGGCGGCATCCTTCAAACATGTAAGCCCGGCAGGCGCGGCGATTGCCACGGAACTGAGCGACACGCTGAAAAAAATTTACTTTGTGGACGACCTGGAGCTGACGCCTATTGCTTCCGCCTACGCAGCGGCCCGGGGAGCGGACCGCATGTCTTCCTACGGCGACTTTGCCGCGCTGTCCGATATCTGTGATAAGGAAACGGCCCTGTTGCTGAAACGGGAAGTATCCGACGGTGTCATTGCTCCCGGTTATACGGAAGAAGCGCTGGAAATCCTGAAAAGCAAACGGAAAGGTACCTATCTTGTGATGCAGATGGATCCGGATTATGTGCCGGAGGAACAGGAGACCAAGCAGGTCTTCGGCATTTCCTTTGAGCAGAGCCGCAACAACGCGAAGATTACGGCAGACCTGCTGGCAGAACGTCCTACGAAGAACAAAGATATTCCCGACGCAGCTGTCCGTGACCTTCTGGTATCGCTGATTACGTTGAAATACACCCAGTCCAATTCGGTCTGCTATGTAAAAGACGGCATGACCATCGGCGTGGGCGCAGGACAGCAGTCCCGCATCCACTGCACCCGTCTGGCAGGCAATAAGGCAGACATCTGGTGGCAGCGGCAGAATCCGAAAGTCATGGCTCTGCCTTTTAAAGCAGACATCCGCCGCCCGGACCGGGACAACACCATTGATGTATTTATTTCTGATGACTATGAAGACGTGCTGGCAGAGGAGACCTGGCAGCTGTTCTTTACGGAAAAGCCGGAACCGCTGACCAGGGAAGAAAAGAAAGCCTGGGCGGCGAAGCTGACCGGCGTGGCCTTAGGCAGCGACGCCTTCTTCCCCTTCGGCGATAACATTGAACGGGCCCATCGCAGCGGCGTGCAGTACGTGGCGGAAGCCGGCGGTTCCATCCGGGACGACCATGTGATCGAAACCGCGGACAAATACAATATGGCGGTTTCCTTTACTCATTTACGGTTGTTCCATCATTGATATATGAACCATTCATTTTTTCGTCAGGATACCGTGGAACTGGCCCGCAAGCTGTTAGGCTGCCTGCTGGTACACCGTACACCGGGCGGCATTGCCGGCGGCATGATCGTTGAAACAGAAGCATATATTGGCGCCATTGATAAAGCCTGCCACGCATACCGGAACCGGAGCGAACGCACGGAAATCATGTACCACGACGGCGGGTATGCCTATGTGTATTTCATTTACGGAATGCATCACTGTTTTAACGTGGTAACCGGTCCGGAAGGGGAAGGAAACGCTGTCCTGATCCGGGCGCTGGAGCCGGTTATCGGACTTGATCTGATGCGTAAGAGACGGCAGACGAATCAGCTGCGAAACTTAAGCAGCGGTCCGGGGAAACTCTGTCAGGCATTAGGCATTACCAAAAACGAATACGGGCTGGATCTGTGTGCAGCATACAGTCCGCTGCGCCTGATCCGGTACCGGAATATTGCAGATACGCAGATTGTTGCAACACCCCGCATCAATGTGGCCTATGCGGGAGAAGCGGCGGCCTGGCTCTGGCGGTTTTATGTAAAAGATAACCAAAACGTATCAATTACCGGCAGTTGAGCAGCAAAGGTTTTAATATTAAAAAAAGAAGCGTGCAAGATTTTATTAAAAACCTTGCACGCTTAATTATATTACGAACAATAATTATTCCAGCAGCAGTGTTCTGCCGTTCTTCAACGTTACGCCTTTTGCCAGTGCATCTGTTAGTTCTGTATTGCCGATATAACCGTACTTCAGCATTTCTTTCAATACAAGGCGTACCCGTTTGGCGCAGCCGCCGGGGTTTTCATAGGGATTCAATGCGCTGGGGGCGTACGGCATGGCGGCCAGCATGGCGCTTTCAGGCAGCGTCAGTTGTGACGGCTCTTTGCCAAAATACTTTTTTGCCGCGTCCCGGATACCATAGGCTCCGGCGCCGAAGTAAGTGGTGTTGAAATACATTTCCAATACTTCGTCTTTGGTATATTTGCGCTCGACCCAGGTTGCCAGGACAGCCTCTTCTGCTTTGCGGGCCATTGTCTGTTCGCTGCTCAGGAAAACATTCTTGACCATCTGCTGGGTGAGTGTACTGCCTCCCTGCTTCACTTCGCCTGCTTTCAGGTTGACAAAGGCCGCCCTGGCGATCCCGGTGATGTCCAGGGCACCGTGTTTATAAAAGTCGTGATCTTCGATGGCCAGCAGTGCTTTCCGGGTGTGGTCAGGGATTTTCCGGAGGCTTATCCAGTCCGGATCTGAGCGTAGCGAGTTAATGGTTTCTTCCACATGCCATACAGTAGAAACTTTCACTAAAGCGGTATCGCCACCCTGTTTTACCTGTTTTCCCAGTTTGTCGGTACCTTTGGCAACTGAGTCTGCCAGCTTCCCGGCTTTGTCCGGCAGTGCAGAACCATCCAGCGCGTTACCGGTGGCTTTTGTTGCGTCGCCGATTTTGTCAGTTACGGTTTTTGCCTGATTCCCTGTCAGGTCAATGACATTTTTTATTTTCGGATTCTTTTTAAAGTCATCAGCTGCCTGACTTAGGGGTTTTGGTATTTCCGGCCGCGGGCCCAACACGCTCCAACCGGTGAAGACCAGGATAAAGACGACGGTAAGTCCCAGAATCATCGGAAGACGGCTTTTCTTTTGTTTTTTCTTGCGCATGGTATCTCCTTGCTCATGTTGTTATCACTATTGTACCAAGCCGGAAAGCATTTGGCAAAGCCGCTTTGTGAAATTTTTACTATTAAAATGTGAAAGAATATGGTAAAATACTAAATTATAACAGGAAAGCCTTTTACAGCCTGTTCTTTAATTCCACACAGATGAGAGGGGTTATCATGAAATTAAAGCATAAGGATTTGTTGTGCATCCACGATTTATCAACAGAGGAAGTGTTGCTGATTCTGGACGTGGCGAAAAAGCTGAAAAAGATGCAGAAGATGGGGGTTCCTCATGAATTCTGCAGAGGTAAGACTCTGGCCATGATGTTTTCCAAAGCATCCACCCGTACCCGTGTTTCCTTTGAAACGGGCTTCCATCAGCTGGGTGGCCATGCTATCTATCTGAGCGACAGAGATTCCCAGATTGGCCGCGGCGAACCGATCCGCGATACCGCCCGGGTGCTCTCCCGTATGGTGGATGGAATCATGATCAGAACCTTTTCCAACGATTCCGTTATCGAACTGGCAGAATATGCCTCCATTCCGGTAATCAATGGGCTGACGGACCTGCTGCATCCCTGCCAGGCCCTGACGGACCTGTTGACCATTGAAGAACAGCTGGGCTCTTTGAATGGCCGTAAGCTGGTGTATGTAGGGGACGGAAATAATATGGCCCATTCCCTGATGTACGCCTGTGCCAAAGTCGGCATGGATATGGTATGCGCCAGTCCGAAAGGTTACCAGCCGGATCCGATGGTTTTGAAACAGGCCCGGGAAGACGCGGTTCAGACGGGGTGTTCAATTTCCGTGGAAGAAGATATTGCCAAGGCAGTCAAAGGCGCTGATGTTTTATATACGGATGTCTGGACCAGCATGGGACAGGAAGCGGAACGGGAAATCCGTCTGAAAGCGCTCCATGATTACCAGATCAACAGCGAACTGCTGAAAGCGGCCAATCCCGGGGCTATTGTGCTGCACTGCCTGCCGGCCCACCGGGGCGAGGAAATTACAGAAGAAGTGCTGGAAGGACCGCAGTCCTTTGTATGGGATCAGGCGGAAAACCGTCTGCATACACAGAAAGCCATTATGGTGCTGCTGATGAGCGACGCGGAACTCTGATGCTTAGAACTTTAATTCAGGAAGAAAACGGTTTTGTCTGCATTTCAATGTACCGTAGCAATCTTTGTAATGAACGAAGCGCTTTATAATTATTCAAAAAAAATGAAAAAAATTGCATAAAAACACTTGCAATTTTTTAATTACGTGCTACAATAAGCATGTTAAAACTTTATCTGCAGTAACTGCGGCAGGCAGGATTGTGCAGGCAAACACAATTACGACAAGGGAGGCCCGTTAAAATGGCAAAAGTAAAAAAGGAAAACATCAAAAAAGTTGTATTAGCATACAGCGGCGGTCTGGATACCTCCGTTATCATCCCCTGGTTAAAAGAGAATTACAATAATTGCGAAATCATTGCGGTCTGCGCTGACCTGGGTCAGGGCGACGAGCTGGATCCTGTGCATGACAAGGCCATCAAATCCGGCGCCAGCAAGTGCTACATTCTGGATCTGAAGGAAGACTTTATCGCCAATTATGTATGGCCCTGCGTAAAGGCCGGCGCCGTATATGAAAAGAAATATCTGCTGGGCACATCCTTTGCCCGCCCGCTGATCGCCAAGCACCTGGTGGACATTGCCCACAAGGAAGGGGCTGACGCAGTGGCTCACGGCGCTACCGGCAAGGGTAATGACCAGGTACGTTTTGAACTAACCGTAAAATCCCTGGATCCGGATCTGGCCATCATCGCGCCCTGGCGTGAATGGGAACTGCGCTCCCGTGATCAGGAGATCGATTACGCTGCAGCTCATAACATTCCCATTCCCGTATCCCATGAAGACGACTATTCCATGGACCGCAACATGTGGCATCTCTCTCATGAAGGTTCCGATTTGGAAGATCCGTGGAATGCGCCCCAGGCGAAGATGTTCCGGGTAACCTGCACGCCGGAGACCGCGCCGGACAAACCGGAAATAATCGAGCTGGAGTTCGAGCAGGGCGTTCCGGTATCTGTAAACGGGAAAAAGATGAGCCCGGCCCAGCTGGTGGAAACCCTGAATGCCATCGGCATCCGCAATGGCGTAGGTATCAGCGATATCGTGGAAAACCGTCTGGTAGGCATGAAGAGCCGCGGTGTGTATGAAACCCCGGCGGGCGCCATCATCTACTATGCCCACAATGAACTGGAAAACCTGTGCCTGGACCGGGATACCTATCATTACAAAGAAGGCCTGGCCATCAAATATGCGGAACTGGTGTATGATGGAAAATGGTTCTGCGCGCTTCGGGAAGCACTGGAAGCTTTCGTTAACGAAACCCAGAAGACCGTTACCGGTACGGTACGTCTGAAACTGTATAAAGGCAACATCATCAGCGCCGGCGCCAAGTCCCCGTATTCCCTGTACAGCAAGGAATATGTAACCTTTGGCGAAGACGAAGTATATGATCAGAGCGACGCAACCGGTTTCATCAATCTGTTCGGCCTGCCGTTAGCCGTACGGGCCATGATGAAGAAAGGCACGTTAAAATAATGGCCAAATTGTGGGGCGGCCGGTTCAGTAAGAATACGAACGAATTAGTGGACGCATTCAATGCGTCCATTAATTATGATAAGCGTTTGTATCAGGAGGATATCCGGGGCAGTATTGCCCATGCCAAGATGCTGGTAAAATGCGGCATTATTCCGGAGGCAGACGGAACGAAGATCGTGGCGGGACTGCAGGATATTCTGAAGGACATTGAAGCCGGCAACTTTGAGTTCAGCGTAGCGCTGGAAGATATCCATATGAACGTGGAAGCGCGCCTGACGGAACGGATCGGGGATGCGGGGGCAAGACTGCATACGGCCCGGAGCCGCAACGACCAGGTGGCGCTGGATATGCATATGTATATGAAGCGGCAGATTGTGGAGGTAGCGGAACTGCTGCTGGAGTTTGAAAAAGTGATCCTGTCTGTGGCAAAGCAGCATGACAAGACACTGATGCCCGGCTACACCCATCTGCAACGGGCCCAGCCTATTACCTTCGCCCATCACCTGCTGGCTTATTTTCACATGCTGCAGCGTGACTTCCGCCGCCTGCTGGGCGTGTGGGAGGATGCGGACATCATGCCCCTGGGAGCCGGGGCCATTGCGGGAACCACGTTCCCCATTGACCGGTTCTATGTAGCGGAGCAGTTAAATTTTAAAAATGTGTATACAAACAGCATGGATGCGGTCAGCGACCGGGATTATGTGTTGGATTTCCTGTCTTTTGCCTCTGTATTGATGATGCACATGAGCCGCCTGTCTGAAGAATTGTGCCTGTGGAGCAGCACGGAGTTCGGTTTTGTGGAGCTTGACGACGCCTTTGCCACCGGTTCCTCCATGATGCCCCAGAAGAAAAATCCGGATATTTCCGAGCTGGTGCGGGGCAAGACGGGCCGCGTTTACGGCGAGCTGATGGCTATGCTGACTACATTGAAAGGCTTGCCGCTGACGTATAATAAAGATCTGCAGGAAGACAAGGAAGGCCTGTTTGATGCCATTGACACGGTGAAGTTCACGCTTCAGGTCTACAGGGACATGATCGCTACCATGACGGTAAATACTAACCGGATGCGGTGGGCGGTGTCTCACGATTTTTCCAATGCTACGGATCTGGCAGACTATCTGGTCCGGAAAGGACTGCCGTTCCGCAAGGCCCATGCGGTAGTGGGACAGTGCGTGGCCTATGCCATTAAAGAAAACAAATTCCTGCTGGACATGACATTGGATGAATATAAGCAGTTCTGCAAACTGTTTGAGCCTGATCTGATGGAGGCTCTGGATCCGGAACACTGCGTTAACGCCCGGGTTTCCTACGGAGGGCCCAGCTATATGGAAAACGACAAGCAGCTGGAGAAGGACGAAGCAATCCTGAAAGAACAGGAAAAGACGCTGAAGGAACTGCTGGAAAAGGTCTGAGTGAAACAGAATAGGAAAGCCAGACAGGCTTAAAGATTACCTGGAGGCATTCGAATTAATCAGTATTTCCTTAAATAGAACTGAAAAACTCTTTTGTATGAAGATTTTCATGGTTTTTTGGAAATTTTCTGCAAAAGAGTTTTGTTTTTTATAGCGAAAACTACCACATTTTGTTATAATGAAATGTACAGGTTTATGATATTTTTATGATTTTAATTTATAGAAAGACAAGGTGAAACCGTTGCTGGAACAATTTCAGGCATTAGCAAGGACAATAGGTATCCTGGACGTAATTGATACCGGTCTTGTTGCCTTTTTTCTGTACAGGATTTATATTATGCTGAAAAATACCAGGGCTGCGGCGTTGGTCAAAGGACTGATGGTATTGGCGGTACTGGTTATTGTCAGCAAATGGCTGAACCTGCATGTCATCAACTGGATATTGGAAAAAGCTATGACAATGATGATGGTTGCTTTACCTGTTGTATTCCAGCCGGAGCTGCGCCGGGCGCTGGAGCAGATTGGCCGTGGCCGTCTGTTCCGTAAACGGGTGGAACTGGATGAAGCAGAACTGAACGATATGATCGAAGCGGTGGCCAATGCCGCAGTCATCATGGGACAGAGAAAGGTCGGGGCCCTGATTGTGTTTGAAAGGGCAGTCGGACTGGAAGAAAGAATCGAAACCGGCATTAAGATCGACGGATTGGTGACGGATAGTCTCCTGTTAAATATTTTTGAAAAAGACACGCCTTTGCATGATGGCGCGGTCATCATCCGGGGCAATCGCATCATTGCGGCATCCTGCCTGCTTCCGCTGACGGATGCCAGAGGCCTGAGCCAGGAGCTGGGGACACGGCACCGGGCAGCAATCGGTATTTCCGAACAGTCGGATGCGTTGGTGGTGGTGGTCAGCGAGGAAACAGGTACGGTCTCTGTTACCAGGAATGGCGAAATTTACCGCTACCTGCGGCGGGAAGATGTTATCGACATGTTACAGTCTGCTTTTGTGGGGCACAATCATTTTACGCTGAAACAGATGATTCTGGAGAAGCTGGACAAAATCCGTAATAAAAATGAGAAAGAGGCAAATGACGTTAAGCAGATTGTAAAACCGGGAGGCAAATCATGATTAATAAGAACACTGAGAATCGTGATAAATGGTTTGCCCGGCTAATGTGTTTGCTTATTGCCTGTTGTTTATGGCTGTACGTGATGAGCGAGCAGAACCCCATCGTAGAAAAGGAGTTTGCTGTTCCGCTGGTTTCGCGCAATCTGACAGAAAGCATGATTGTGTTTAATGTTCCTGAAAAAGTAAGCGTAAGGGTCAGGGGTACCCGTACGGCGCTGGCTAACATGCCGGAAAGTGATATTTTTGCTTTTGTTAATTTGAGCAAGCTTTCCGTAGGCACACACACGGTCCTGATCAACGCCCGTTTTGCCAGAGGGGACGTAGTGCAGGTTACCCCTCCGGCAGTTAATCTGTTTATTGATGTGAAAAAGGATAAAATCGTGCCTGTCACTGCGGAGATTATCGGTTCCCCCAATAAGGATTTTATCGTAGAAGAACACAGACTTACACCGTCTGAGGTTAAAATTCAGGGAGCGGCTACCCGCCTGGAAGCGTTGGACAAGATTTTTGTTCCTGTAGATGTGGGGGGCCGGAGTGAAGATTTTACTGTGACACAAAAACCGCTCGCTGTGGCGAAAGACGGTATGGATATGCAGGATGTGACGGTTGATCCGGCAGAAGTTGTTGTGCACACAAAATTTAAAAAGAGATCCCAGACGGCGACAGTTCTGGTAAAGGCTGTCTACAAAGGTGCATTACCGGACGGGTTAAAAATGACAAGTTCTACTGTCAATCCGTTTAAGGTTACCGTGTCCGGGGCTCCGTCTGTGATTGATAACCTGAAAGAACTGGAACTGGAACCGGTCCAGTTGGACAATATTACTAAAAATACGACCGTGCCGGTGAAGATAATTTTGCCTGACGGAGTAAGAGCAGACAGGCAAACGGTTGACATTGATCTTACAGTGGAAAGTACTTCTGCGGAAAACACAAATGAATAGCTGTTGAAATAATAAGGAAAGAGCAGAGGAAGACTAATTCGTTGCCGGCGGGACAGGCGTGGAGGAAAGCTCTTTCCTTTTATTATTCTTGAAACAATTCAAGTTTTTAAATGGCAGACAGGAGAAGGAAAACGATGACGCTTTTGCAGCTGCGGGTAAATGATGTTCGGATGAGCCTGCTGAAAGAAAAAACTTTAAAAGAATGTGTGGCGGACAAACTGGGCATAAGAAAGGCGGTATTACGGAAGTTGCAGGTGCTGCACCGCGCAGTAGATGCGCGCAGAAAGAATAATATAGGACTGGTATATCACGTAATCGCGGAAGTGGATTTGCCCCAGACGGTGTGCCAGAGCATACTAAAAAAGCCGGGCGTCAGCGTATTTGTTCCTGCACAGCCGGAAGCCCCTCAACTGGGGGAAACGCCCATGAAAGAACGCCCCGTTATAATCGGCGCGGGCCCGGCCGGTCTTACCGCGGCTTTGGAACTGGCAAAATACGGATACAGGCCAGTGGTTCTTGAACGGGGAAGGAAATTAGAGAAAAGGATGGAGGATGTTGACCGGTTCTGGCGTACCGGAAAATTTGATCCGGTGTCTAATGTGCAGTTTGGTATGGGCGGGGCTGGAACCTTTTCGGATGGCAAGCTGACCACCCGTGTCAATGATCCGGTGATGACCGACATCCTTCAGGCATTTGTTAAAGCCGGGGCTCCTCAGGAGATTTTAACCGAACATAAACCCCATGTGGGTACGGATAAGCTGCGGGCAATGGTGAAGGGGTTAGTTGCGGAAATTGAACGCTGTGGCGGCGAGATTCGTTGCGAGACCCAGGCTGTTGATTTTCTGGTAAAAGATGAGCAGCTGACCGGACTGTTGCTGAATAACGGGACGGTACTTCAGGCAGAAACAGTGATTCTGGCCTGCGGTCATAGCGCCAGGGACACGTATAAGGCACTGTCTGCCAAAGGTGTTGGTATGGAAGCAAAATCTTTCGCCATAGGTGTGCGCGTGGAACATCCCCAGATGTTGATTGATAAAGCGCAGTATGGGGATTTTGCCGGACACCCGCGGCTGGGTGTGGCGGATTATGCGCTGGTTTATCACACGGAAGACAAAAAACGTGTGGCTTATTCTTTCTGCATGTGCCCGGGCGGGCAGGTCGTTGCTGCAGCTTCCGGGGAAGGCGGCGTAGTGGTCAATGGCATGAGCCTGTATCAGCGGGACAGTGGCATTGCCAACAGTGCGTTGGTAGTTAATGTTACTCCTGATGATTTTGGGACAGATCCGCTGGCGGGTGTAGCGTTTCAGAGAAAATACGAAGAAATGGCCTTTGCGGCAGGCGGTAAGAACTATAAAGCCCCTGCTCAAAGCGTACAGAGCTTTTTGCAGGGGACCCGTCCTTCATTGCGGGATGCTCAGAAATACCTGGAAGAAATGGCATTGCAAAATAAGGCTGCAATTCCGGACGGACACACCGAAAAGTCTTTTTCCGCAGCGGTGCCGAGTTACCGGCCCGGTGTGACGGAATGTGCTCTGGAGATGGTTCTTCCGGCCTATGTAACAGACACTTTAAAACAGGGGATTCAATACTTCGGCAGGAGGATTCAGGGCTTTGACGGGCCGTCGGGCGTTCTGACCGGAGTAGAGACACGTACTTCCGCCCCGTTGCGGATTATGCGCGGTGCAGATTTCCAAAGCGTGACTCATGAGGGGCTTTACCCTTGCGGCGAGGGTTGCGGCTATGCAGGCGGCATTATGAGCGCGGCGCTGGACGGGTATCACGTAGCAAGAGCTGTTATGAGTAAATTTAAGCCGTTTTGATCTGGGCGGACAAAAGAAATACGGATTGTCCTTCTGCGTTTTCCTGACAGGATGAATTTCAAATGAAACGAAAAGAGTTGTAACAAAAACCGTTAAAAGTTTTGTTACAACTCTTCTTTTTTATTTTCATAATCCCTTAACAGGCACTGGTAAAGCGCCCAGGCGGAATAACAGTCGGCCAGCGCCCGGTGTTCGCCGTCTGCCTGAAGATTGTAAAACTTCATCAGTGCGTCCAGACCGAATTTACCGCCCGTTTGCGTAGGCAACATGCGCTTGGCGATACGTTCTGTGTCCAGGAATTCAGGAAGGAATAGTTTTTGACGGTGGAACCGCCGGCAGGCCATGTTGAGGTTCATAATGTCATTGTAACCGATATCATGGCCTAACACGATGCTCTCGCCTACAAATGCAAAAAAATCGTCCAAAACATCCGCTAATCGTGGCTTGTCTGCCAGCATATCTTCTGTGATGCCCGTTATAGCGACGACCCGCCGGTTTAATTTTGTAATAGGCCTTACCAGCTGCTGATAGATTTCCTGAACTTCGCCAGAAGGGGAAACCCGGATGGCGGCGATTTCTGTGATATCTTCTTCCAGAAAGCCGGCCCCTTCCAGGTCAAAGACAACGAAACCGCAATGGCACGGATTAGGGATTTCTTTTTTGTTCACCTGGTTTTGCACCTGTTTGCGCCAGTTTTGGCGACGTTTTTTAGCTAAAGCAAGCTGTTTCTGCCTTGGTGTCATTACAGCGGGCTGTTTTTGTTTTGGGTTTACTGTACCTTCTTTCATATTCCCTTCCTAACCATAAAATAGAATTCGTTATATTATAACACATCCGTACGGCGGCTCCAAATAAAATTATTGAAACTGGCAAAAAACCGTGATTTAGAGTATAATAATAAATAATATGTTTATATTGTTTAACAGTTTGTGATTTTGAGAGGGGGATACCCCGATGTCTCGGCGCAGCATGTTGTATCGGATAATTGTTTTCGTTTCTCTCATGCTCTCTGTTTGCCTGTTTCCTGTTATTGCGGAAGCGGAACATCACAGATCTCTGTTTGCGTCTTATAAAGAGACGTTGTTTCACAGCGGAAATGGTTTGCTGTCCGATGAGGCGAACGCAATAGCCCAAAGTCATGACGGGTATTTGTGGATAGGCAGTTATGCCGGGCTGATGCGTTATAATGGTCAGGTATTCCAGCAAATGAAGGACGAAAACAACCAGTCGATAGTCCGGGTGAGTTGTTTGTTTGAGGATTCCCGTCAGCGCCTGTGGATTGGCACTGCGGACGAGAATCTGTACTGTTGCGAAAACGGGCTTATCAGCAAAAAAGAAGAAATATCTGCCACCAACCAGAAGGCAATCGTTGAGGATCGGGCTGGAAAAATCTATATTGCTGCTGCCAACGGGGTGGCCGTGTATAATGAAAAGGCCAGGATTGCCCAGCACTGGATTGAAGATCCGCGGCTGCAGCATCATATGGTTGTATCTCTGGCAACAGAAGACATCGGCAGGATATGGGGCGTAACCTATGACGGTGATGTGTTCCTGTTGGATGATCAACAGGTAATCGCGTATTTTGACAAACGTTTTTTCAACGGCTTCGATCCCAAACGTGTATTTTGTGACAAGGATGGTATTGTATATCTGACAACGGCAGGCAATGTCATTCTTCGTCTGGATACCTATGTAAATCAGTACACTGACGGGGAAGATTTACGGATAAAAACGTTCACTACGGGGGAAATTGAAGATCATCGCTGCCTGTATCAGGACCAGGCCGGACGTCTGCTGGTCTGCGCCCGCAACGGCCTGGGATTCTTTGATCGGGACATGGTCTTCCATAAAGTGGAGGGAGGTCTGTTCGAATCTTCTGTCGAGCAGATCATGCAGGATAATTACGGAGGCTACTGGCTGGTTTCTTCTAACAGCGGCGCATTGCACATTGCCAGAACACGGTTTACGGATATTTCTGCCATGGCGATGCTGCCGGAGGTTACGTATAACGCAGTGATCAAATATCAGGGAGACCTGTATCTGGGAGCTGATAACGGTCTTCATATCCTTGACAGCAGTTATAATGTGATACGTAATCCTCTGACAAGATTGCTGCGGGGTACCCGGGTGCGTTATTTTGCGGAAGATGCAGATCATAATCTGTGGATAGCAACCTATCGCAAATTCGGATTGTTACGTTACAAAAACGGGCAGTGGCAGAAGTGGGGCGTTGCGGAAGGCATGCCTACCAACATGATCCGCACACTGCTGGTGCGCAAGAACGGGGATATTGCGGTGGGAACCGGCGATGGTCTTGTCATTATGCGTAATAATGCAATACACCGGATTTACGACCGGGATACCAGCGCAATTGAAAACGGCGTGATTCTGTCCCTGTGCGAAGATCCTCAGGGCAATCTGTTTATCGGCAGCGACGGCGACGGCATCTATAAGCTTGAAAAGGATAATACCATACAGGCGATTCCCATGGCCGACGATGGGCACAGATTGGGCTCCGTCATTTCCATGAAATGGGATACACGGCAGAACGGGATATGGATCAACAACGGCCGGGGCATTTATCTTATGCGTGATGAAGCCATACGTAAAGTTGATACCGGCACACTAAATGTCAGCAATCTTTTGGAAGCGACCCCTTCTGCGGATTATCTGATGGAAGAAAAGCTATACCTGTTATCTTCACAGATTGCCCAGAGCGTAGATGTGGCAGAACTTCTGGACCCCAGGGTGGAAAAGAACGAGAAGATGAAATCCTATCGTTCCATTTCATATGAAAATACGTTGGATTCTTCCTTGACAATGGGTGCCTGCCACTTCTATGCACCGGAAGAACAGAAACTGTACCTGGCCTGCTCCCGGAATGTGTTGACTCTGGATGAACTGAAGAATTGGGAGGGCGCCGTCCAGCCCCGGGCGATGATTGACAGTATCCAGATCCGGATGCCGGACGGTTCGGTTTCCAACTTATCCTATAATCAGGAAATTATTATCCCTCAGGATTTCAGTCAGCTGGATATTGCTTTCGGCATCCTGTCTTTTGCCAGTTCTAACAGCGACCTGTATTACTACCTGGAAGGGTATGATACGAAGCCGATACATGTGGAAGGCAAACAGAACCATGAAATGCATTATTCTACGTTACCGGGCGGAAAATATGTTTTCCATGTGCTGGCCAGAAACCGCGACAATTCGTATCAAAACGAAATGTCCGCAGCATTTAGGAAACCCAAAACCCTGGCGGAGGAAACATGGGCACGGATTCTGTTCGTTCTGGTAGGCGGCGGGATTCTGATTTATTTAACGTATTTATTTACAAAAAAGAGAAATGAGAAGAAACTGGCAGAGGCGAAAAAGGAAGCGGAAACCGCAAATCATATTGCCGAGTTAGAGGCCAAACACGCAAAGGCTGAACAGGAAAGGGCCGAAGCGGCTGAAGCCAAACGCAGGCTGGAAGAAGAATTTACGGAGCGTACTATCCTGACAATTTCAAACACCATTGACGCGAAGGACAGATCTACGAACGGCCATTCCCGCAGGGTAGCGCAGTATACGGTAGAAATCGGGAAAATGGAAAAACTTTCAACGGATGAGCTGAGGGAGCTGTATTATGCGGCTCTGCTGCATGACATCGGCAAGATTGCCATCCCCGATAATATTTTAAACAAGCCCAGCAAGCTGACGGACGAAGAATATGGCATCATAAAAAGCCATACCAGCAGGGGTGCAAACATCCTGAACCAGATAAAGAACCAGCGATTGGCGGACGGAGCCCATTACCATCATGAACGGTATGATGGCAAGGGCTATCCGGAACAACTGGTCGGCGAAGCGATTCCCGCATATGGACGTATGATTGCGGTTGCCGACGTAGTTGATGCTATGTATTCCAAGCGGGTATACAAAGCTGGCATCACTATGGATGTTGTTATTGCAGAACTGAAACGTTGTGCGGGGACCCAGCTGGATCCGCAATATGCGGCGGATATGATTTATGTACTGGATAGCGGATTTGTGGCAGATGAGAACCGTGCGACTGTTTTTGATACGGAAGAATGATTTACGAAAATGCCATTACAACGGAAGAATGATTTACGGAAATGGCATTATAATAGTATTATAAGTGGCAGAAGTCATTAAAAGTGACGGCGCCCGGGATATATATAGTTTGGAAAATGCATATAAAAAGATTTTAATTTTTGTTGTCTGCAGAGGAAGGATAATGATGAATCGTTCTAAGTTGTCTTACAGGATTATGGTACTATGCTGCTTTCTGCTGAGTTTTTGTATTGCAGGGAAAGTGTTGGGTGCGGAAAGTCAACGATCCATATTCGCGTCCTACAAGCAGACTCTGTACAACTCTTCCAATGGGATGCTGTCGGATGAAGCAAATACGATCCTCCAGACCAGAGACGGTTATTTGTGGATTGGCAGCTATTCCGGTCTGATGCGCTTTAACGGTCAGGTCTTTCAGGAAATGAAAGACGTGGACGATTATGCTATCAGACGTGTCCGCTGTCTGTATCAGGATTCGAAACACCGTTTATGGATCGGTACCGCCGGCGATGGCGCCTATTGTTACGAAAACGGCCTTATCCGTCGGACCGACAGTATCCATGCTACCGGTCAGCGTTCTATGGCGGAAGATAAAGAAGGCCGGATTTTTATCGCTGCCGCGGAAGGCGTTGCCGTTTACGATGAAAGGCAGAAAGAACCATTATCCTGGATTGACGACCCCCACCTGAAAAATCACATGGCAGTTTCCCTGGCATCGGATCTTGACGGCAGGATCTGGGGCGTTACCTATGATGGCAATGTCTTTTTGCTGGAAGGCACGAAAATCGTGGCATACTTTCCCGGAAATACGTTTAAGGGTCAGTCTCCCAAGTGTATACTCTGTGATAGCAGCGGTACCGTGTTCCTGGGAACTTCAGGCAAGGCAGTGATTCGGATTGACAGTCGTGTCGGATCGGGATTTTCGCCGGAAAACCTGAAATACACGGAGTTCCCTACCGAAGGTATTGAAAATCACAATTCCCTGTACATGGATCATGAAATGAAACTGATGGTCTGCGCAAATAACGGATTCGGTTTCTTTGATAAGAATATGCAGTTCCATGAAGCGGAAGGTGGTCTGTTTAGTTCTTCTGTTGAAAGAATTACAGAGGACTATCACGGTAATTTCTGGCTGGCATCTTCCCGTGTCGGTGTGCTGAACATTGCCCGCAGCCGTTTTACGGATGTATCCGGCATTGCCATGGCGCCGGAAGACGTGTATAACGCGGTCGTCAAATTCCACGGTGACCTCTATATGGGAGCGGATAATGGGCTGTATGTTATGGACAGCCAGCAGAAGCTGATATCCAATCCGCTGACCGAGTTGCTGAAGGGCATCCGTATCCGCTACTTTGCGAAAGATAAACAGGATAACCTGTGGATCGCTGCATATAACAAATATGGCCTTATCCGTTATAAAGACGGAAACTGGCAAAACTGGACGGACAAGAACGGCCTGCCCTCCATTAAAGTACGATCGTTGCTGGCCTGCCGCAACGGTGATGTGGCCGTGGGAACAGGTAACGGATTGGTTATCATGCGTGATAACGAAATTTATAAGGTCTACTCACGCTCGACTCACCATGTTGTGACCAACGGCGTCATCCTGTGCCTGTGTGAAGATCCGGCGGGCAATCTTTACGCCGGCAGTGACGGGGACGGCATTTATAAGATCAGGCCGGATGGTACAATCAAGGCATTGCGTCTGGCTAAGAACGGCGATAACCTGGGCGTTATCCTTTCCATGGAATGGGATCAGAAACGCAACGGCATGTGGATCAGTAACGGAAACTACGTATTCTTCATGCAGGATGAGGACGCGGTAAAAATCAATACCGGCAAGCTGAATTCCTTAAACCTGTTTAAAGTTGTGCCTGACGGTGACAGGCTGTCTCTTTTCTCCTCCCAGATGATTCAAAGCATGGACATCGCGGAATTGCTGGATCCCAAAGTGGAAAAGACGGAACGGATGAAATCATACCGGTCCACCCGGTACGACAATACACTGAACTCTACTCTCACTGTCAATGCGTGCCATTACTACTCTCCGGAGGAGAGGAAGGTGTATCTTGCCTGTTCCCGCAATGTGCTGGCGCTGGACCTTAATTTCATGAGAAGAAATTATATGGTCCCGTATGCCGTGATTGACAGCATACAGATCCATAGGCCTGACGGCAGCGCTGTCTATTATCCTACCAACGCAGACGTCGAGATTCCCCAGGATTTTGCCCAGCTGGATATCAAGTTCAGTATACTTTCATTTACAAGTTCTCCGTCTGAAATGTACTATTACCTGGAAGGGTATAACAAAAAGCCTATCCTGAATGAGGGGGGGAATTCTCACATTACCCGTTATTCCACGCTCCCTGGCGGTGATTATACGTTTCATGTAATTTCCCAGAGCAAGAACAATCGGGATCTGCGGCACGAAGCAACGATCAAGCTTCATAAAAAGAAGAAACTTTCAGAACAAACCTGGGCCCAGATCATAGCTGCGATCTTGGCATTGGGCTTGGCAGGCGGCGCTGTTTACCTGGTCATGCAGAGGCGTGAGGCAAAGAAACTGAGGGAAGCTGAAGCAAAGCGGAAGATGGAAGAAGAGTTTACGGAGCGGACCATTCTTACGATCTCCAATACCATCGACGCCAAAGACGAATATACCAACGGTCATTCCCGCCGGGTGGCGCAGTACGCACTGGAAATCGGCAGGATGGAAGGGCTGAATCCGGAAGAACAGCGGGAGCTTTACTATGCGGGTCTGCTCCATGACATCGGCAAGATAGCGATTCCGGACAGTATTCTGAAAGGAAAAACCAAGCTTACGGATGAGGAATATGCCACCATAAAGAGTCACACCAGCCGCGGTGCAGAGATTTTGGCGGAAATGAAGAATCAGAGACTGGCAGACGGCGCTCATTATCATCATGAGCGGTATGACGGCAAGGGCTATCCGGATCATCTGAACGGTGACAAGATACCAACCTATGGACGGATGATTGCTGTCGGAGATGTGGTGGATGCCATGAATTCCAAGCGTACGTATAAGGATAGTATAGATATGAGTACCGTAATTGCGGAACTGAAACGGTGTGCCGGCACACAGCTTGATCCGCAATATGCTGCGGACATGGTGAAAATACTGGAAGGCGGGTTTGTGGCTGATGCAGACCGTGATGTAGATTTTGACGAAGAGTAATCTTCCTGTAAGTATTTCCAAAAGCGAACGGTATCCTGATCACTACATGGTGTGCTGCCTGCACACCGGAAACAAAAACGGCGGAACGTTTCTGAATGGTTCAGAGCGTTTCGCCGTTTTGTTGTTTACTGTAAGAAAAATGAACGTGCTATATATCTTGCTGCAGGGAAAGACATGAGCAAAACATCGGGAACGATTGCGATATTCCATGAGATGAAATGTGCCGTCATGGCGAGACTGTTTGAGGGGCGCAGCCCCGAGTTTCGAAGCCACAGGCACATGAGTCCATGGAATAGCAATCGTGGACGGTTTTGCGAAGTCTTTTCCTGACAGCATGTGATATATGCAGGCAAAATTCTTTAGTCATTCACCTTTTCGTCAATATCCTTCTGCATGCGGGCGATGAAATCGTCCAGACTCATAGCGCCCAGATCGCCGCCGTGGCGCTGACGGACTGCAACAGTACCGGTTTCTGCTTCTTTTTCGCCGACAATCAGCATGAAAGGTACCTTCTGTACCTGGGCTTCCCGGATCTTTTTGCCGATCTTTTCATTGCGGTCGTCCAGCTGGGTGCGGTAACCCAGGGCAAACAGCTTGTCGTTGATTTCTCTGGCATAGGCCTGCTGCTTGTCGGTGATGGGCATTACACGAACCTGATTGGGTGCCATCCAGACAGGGAAGGAACCGGCATAGTGTTCGATCAGGATGCCGATGAAGCGTTCGATGGAACCGTAAACAACGCGATGGATCATGACCGGACGGTGTTTCAGCCCGTCTTCCCCTGTATATTCGCAGTTGAACTTTTCCGGCAGCTGCATATCCAGCTGGATAGTGCCGCACTGCCAGGTACGACCGATGGAATCCTGCAGGTGGAAGTCGATCTTCGGGCCATAGAAGGCGCCGTCACCTTCATTGACGATGTAATCCAGATGGTTGGCTTCCAGCGCTTTACGCAGGCCTTCCGTCGCCAGTTCCCAGGAAGCGTCATCACCCATGGAATTTTCCGGACGGGTGGACAGCTCGGCATGGTATTTCAGGCCGAATGTGGAGTACACTTCATTAAACAGTTTGATTACGTTGGTGATTTCCGGCTGGATCTGTTCCGGAGTCATGAAAATATGGGCATCATCCTGGGTGAAGCAGCGGACACGGAACAGACCGTGCAGCGCGCCGGACAGTTCGTGACGGTGTACCAGACCCAGTTCTGCGTAACGCAGCGGGAGTTCTTTGTAGGAGTGGGGCCGGGTATTGTAGACCAGCATCCCGCCGGGGCAGTTCATAGGTTTGATGGCGTAATCCATGTCGTCAATCTTGGTGAAATACATATTTTCCCGGTAATGATCCCAGTGACCGGAACGGATCCACAGATCCCGGTTCATAATCATGGGGGTCATGACCTGTTCATACAGGTATTTGCGGTGTACCTGGTGCCAGTATTCCAGAATGGCGTTGCGCAGACGCATGCCGTTGGGATGGAAGAAGGGGAAGCCGGGGCCTTCGTCATGCATGCTGAAGATATCCAGTTCTTTACCCAGCTTGCGGTGATCGCGCTTTTCGGCTTCTTCCAGCATGTGCAGGTAGTCGTCCAGTTCTTCCTTGCTGGGGAAGGCGGTGCCGTAGATACGCTGCAGCATTTTGTTCTTTTCGTTGCCGCGCCAGTAAGCGCCGGCCAGGCTCATGAGCTTAAAGGCTTTTACACGACCGGTGGAGGGGCAGTGGGGACCGGCGCACAGATCAGTAAAGTCGCCCTGGGTGTACAGACTGATGACCGCATCTTCCGGCAGGTCATTGATCAGCTCCACTTTATAGATTTCCTTTTCCGCGGCAAAACGGGAAAGAGCGTCCTTGCGGGGCACTTCGCTGCGTACCAGCGGAAGATTCTGTTTTACAATTTTTGCCATTTCCTTTTCAATGGCGGTCAGGTCTTCCGGCGTGAAGACATGCTCGCTGTCGATGTCATAATAGAACCCGGTGTCGATGGCGGGACCGATAGCGAACTTTACTCCAGGGAACAGGTGCTGGATGGCCTGGGCCATCACATGGGACGCTGTATGACGGATGGCATGCAGGCCTTCCTTGGTATCGGGCGTTACAAATTCAACGGCAGCATCTTTTTCAACGGTATCGCTGAGGTCTTTGTTCACTCCGTCCACTACGGCTAACAATGCCTGCTTGCCTAATTTCTGACTTAAGCTTTTGGCGATTTCCAGATAGCTGGTGCCGGCAGCGAACTCTTTGACACTGCCGTCTTTTAAGGTTACTTTAACATTTGACATTTCCATTTTCCTCCTAAAATAACGAATGCTTCATTGGTAACGCAGGATTTCAAACAAAACCGGAAAACTGTTCCGAACGGATCTTCTGAAAGAATCACAGACACTTTTCCGGAAAATAAAAAATCCCCGTTCCCGACACACAGGGACGAGGTTAATCGCGGTTCCACCCTCATTGGCCGCACAGGCAGCCCACTCAAGAACCGGTAACGCAGTTTACGCGGCGCTTGCTAATCAGAAGAAACTTTTCACAAGGCAGTTTGAAGGTGGTTCCGTTTTACGCTTGCGCTGCCGCTCTCAGCAATTGCGGCATTTTCTGTAGGACAGTATGCAAAACATGGTCCTTCGCATTACTTTTAAGGTTTTTGTTTATGCGTAAATTATAGCACTTTAAATTTACGTGTCAAGCGTGAAAATTATCATAATGTAATAAAAATTAAGAAAGTGTACTTTCCTTTTAAATGGGCTTGCGTTATAATTATATAACACAAAACTAAAATGGAGTATTATACTTTCCAATTAAGGGAGAATCTTGGGAATTATCATGAACAAACTGCATTTGTTTAAGCGTTTTATAACATTGCTCGGTTTCATATTATGCATGCTTTCCGGAACGGCAGCGCTGGCGAAAGAAAGAACGGCGCTTCTGTTTATCCCTCTGGATAACCGCCCGGTCTGCTTTTCGTACCCGGTGAAGGTTATGGAAGCGGCAGGCTATAAAATCTATACGCCGCCGGAAAATCTGCTGGCGACCCGTACGGCTCCGGCCGATACGGAGAAACTGTGGAAATGGCTGGAGAGCAGGGCTGAGAAGGTAAATGCTGCCGTAATTTCCACAGACGCCCTGATTTATGGGGGTCTGGTGGCATCCCGCACGCATTCCATGTCTATGCCCGAGTTAGAAGCGAAGGTCAAACGGCTGCAGAACCTGCGTATGGATAAAGATACCCGTTTTTACGGATTCAGCACTCTGATGCGGACACCACGGGAAAGCTATGGCAACGTAGAACCGGCTTACTATTCCAATGTGGGTCCTGCCATTTACCGCTACTCCCAGCTTTCCGACAAGTCGGACCTGCATGCGGAAACACTGTTGGAAGATTTTGAGGTTGGCGCGTTTGAACGGAATCTGGCCAGGGCTCATCTGAAAGACTGGCTGGACCGTCGCAATAAGAACATGGCAATCAATCATGAACTTGCTATGCTGACCCGGGTGGGGCGTTTTGATTATTTTGCTATTGGCAAGGATGATAACGCGCCTTTGTCCCATACCCACATGGAAGCGCGTAAAATTTCCCTGAACAATGCATATCTTTCCGATGAATCCTTTCAGATTCTGCCCGGTGTGGACCAATTGGGCCTGCTGCTGTTAACGCGGGCGGTAAACGATCTGACCGGCCGGACTCCGGCGATTTGCCCGCTTTACGTGGAAGGGGCAGGTCCCAAAACCATTCCGCAATATTCTGATATGCCGCTGGGGAAATCGGTTCCGGAGCAGATCATTGCGGCCGGCGGTAAAATTGTGTACAGCCCTGATGCTGCGGACGTTATCCTGGCTATCAATACGCCGGCGGACGGAACGATGTACGACTCCACCAGTCTCTCAAACCAGTATTATGCTTCTCCGGCCAATAAACGCTATATTGTGAATCTGGGGAAAATGCTGGAAAAGGGAACGAATATTTCACTGGCTGACGTAGCTTTTTCCAACGGCGGCGATAACGGCTTTATGAACGAAATGTCGTTACGGGGCTTTACGGAAAAATTATCTGCCTACAACGGATGGAATACGGCGGACAATACCATCGGTTTCGCAATCGCCCAGGGGATGCTGGCGCCCCGGATCGCGAAAGAAAAGCAACTGATGCTGATGCGGGAACGTATTTTGGACGACTGGTATTATCAGTCTAATGCCCGGCGGCTTATTACGGATGAACTGGAAAAGAATAAAAAGCCGGCATACAAATACACTTTAAATGAAATGATGCCGAAAATCAAAAAACAGGCCCTGGGTATTATCAGCCGGCTGGCGGTGAATTATGATATAACGGCAGGGACGAAATTTGACGTGGTATTCCCCTGGAACCGGTTGTTTGAAGTGGATATCGTGAAACTGCAGCAGGATAGAAACAAATTCCGGTCCCGCAGCCGTTCTGCAAAAGGAATGCTGCCGGATGTACCGGTGTATTCGAAATGAACAGGATACGGCGCAGAAGTTTATCAGAAGGAGAGCAGGACTATGCTGGATTCTATTTTTGAGCCGGGCGTAACGGGTATCAGTCCTTTCGCTATCATAATATCCCTGTATCTGGCCTACTATGTCCATAATGACGCGCGTAACCATAATAATCCGCGGGCGTTGTTATGGGCGATCGGGACTTTTATGGCATGGATCATATTCTTTCCCCTCTACTGGTTTAAGAATATGCGGGGGCGAAAGCAATAGACATAAACAACAGTGTCAATGCATCCGGAGGAGTTATGGACGAGACCAAAGTTACGGAAGAAAAGCTGGAAAAAGCGGTTTTTAATAAACCGTTCAGCTACAGCAGATTATTTATTTCCACTTTTATTATCAGCGCCTTTACCGTGGGCGGCGGCTTTGTGCTGATTCCGCTGATGAAGGCGAAATATGTGGATGAATACGGCTGGATGAAGGAAAACGAATCTCTTGACCTGGTATCTATTGCCCAGAGCGCCCCGGGCGCAGTGGCGGTCAATGCCTCTATTATTATGGGATACCGTCTGGGCGGCATATTAGGAACTTTTACGGCACTGCTGGCAACCGTGCTTCCGCCGCTGATTACCCTGACCGTGGTTTCCTACTGTTATGATGCGTTTGCGACCAATCCTTATGTACGCATGTTCCTGAAAGGGATGCAGTGTGGTGTAACCGCGATCCTGCTGGATGTTGTGCTGGGCCTGCTGGTGAAACAGATGAAGAAAAAGCTGGCATTACCGCTTCTGATTATGGCAGGGACTTTTATTGCTTCTTATTTCCTGAAGATTGATATTATGCATATCATTTTGGTGGACGCTGTCATCGGTTTTTTCCTGATGCGCGATTCCCAGTATAATTAAGGGGGCTGATGAATATGGATATATTGCTGCAGTTATTTATCAGCTTTGCTATGGTCGGTGTATTCTGTGTAGGCGGCGGCTATGCTTCCATGCCCCTGATCCAGGTCGAGGTCATCGAGAAATACGGCTGGATGTCCATGAACGAGTTCGTGGATATTTTTACGATCTCCCAGATGACGCCGGGTCCCATCGGGATCAATGCCGCTACGTTTGTAGGCAGCAAAGTGGCGGGTATTCCCGGTTCCATTGCGGCTACAGCCGGCTTCGTTTTTCCTTCGGTGGTGATTGTCCTGCTGCTGGCGTACCTGTATTACAAATATGGAAATGTTGGCCCTATCCGGGGCATCCTGAACGGCCTGCGCCCCGCCGTGGTCGCCCTGATTGCCAGAGCCGGTCTGGATATCATGCTGCTTGCTTTCTGGAACAAGGAAAAACTTCCGGTGGATGTGATGCAGACGGATAAAATCGCAGTCCTGATTTTCATCCTGACATATATCATGCTGAAGAAAAAGACAGGCACGATCAAGCTCCTGTTTTCTTCCGGCATAGCCGGGCTGGTGTTCTACCTGGCAACCGGAACGCATCCGTAAGAAGATTTTTAGTTAAAAACACTTTCCCCTCTTGACATAGAAGACATTACGTGCTAACATATCTCAGTAACAAAGAAGAAGCCATCCGCTTCTCACCTTGCGGCTACGCTCGACAGGGTTGAATACAGCGATTCGCGCGGGTGGATTTTGTTCCGCCCGCGTTTTCATTTTTGTTACATATCCTGTTTTGGAGGTGAACCGCTATAAGCAAGGCAGACTTACGCATTAACGATGATATCCGCTGGCGCGAGGTACGCGTAATTGACGAGAACGGACAGCAGCTGGGCATTATGTCCAGCCGCGAGGCGAATGCCATTGCCCAGGAACGTCATCTGGACCTGGTGGAAATTTCCCCGCAGGCCCGTCCCCCCGTGTGCAAGATATTGGACTATGGCAAATATCGTTATGAGCAGCAGAAACGGGAAAAAGAAGCCCGTAAGAAACAAAAAGTCTTTGAAATTAAAGAAGTAAAGCTGCGCCCCGGTATTGAAGACCATGACTTTGGCGTTAAGTTTAAAAATGCGGCGCGTTTCCTGGAGGAGGGCAACAAGGTCAAGGTTACGATTATGTTCCGTGGCCGTGAAATGAGCCATCCGGAGCTGGGCGAGGCGCTGCTGGTCAGAATGGCTGAGGAACTGGGTCCCGCAGCCATCGTAGAAAAGAAACCGAAATTGGAAGGACGCAACATGACCATGATCGTTGCGCCTAAAAGTAAATGAAGGAGGATGTAAACTATGCCTAAGATGAAAACCCGCAGAAGCGCGGCAAAACGCTTCAAAGTTACCGGTACCGGTGAATTCAAACGCGCGAAGGCGTTTCGCAGCCACATTCTGGAACATAAATCTCCTGCCCGTAAGAGAAATCTGCGTAAAGCAGGTCTCGTTCACAAAACCGATCATGAACGCGTAGCAAAAATGCTGCCGTACGCATAAGAGTTTGAGGATACAGGAGGAGAACAATCATGGCAAGAATTAAAGTTGGCGTAACTGCCCATCGTCGTCATAAACACATTCTGAAACTGGCAAAAGGTTACCGCGGGGCAAAGCATCTGTTGTTCAGAAAAGCTAATGAAACCGTAATGAAAGCGCTGATGTACGCACGCCGTGACCGCCGTGCCAAAAAACGCGAGTTCCGTCGTCTGTGGATTGCCCGTATCAACGCGGCTACCCGCGCTAACGGTCTGTCTTACAGCCGTTTCATCTGCGGCCTGACCAAAGCCGGTATTGCGCTGGACCGCAAAGTGCTGGCTGATATGGCAATCAACGACGCTGCTGCATTTGCAAAGCTGGTTGAAACCGCAAAAAGCGCGCTGGCATAACCGTAAACGAAATCAAAGAGCCTGAATGAGTTTTGTTCAGGCTCTTTTTATTTTGTGTGAAAGAGTTGCGGTATGATATAATCAATGTATAAAAGTATTTCCGGATTTATCTAACGGAAAAAGTGCAGGAGAACGATCATGGAGTTTATTACCAGCGTGAACAACCGGCATGTAAAAGATGTTGCAAACCTGAAACAAAAAAAATACCGCGCGGAAACCGGGACTTTTTTTGCGGAAGGTCTGCGCGCGGTGGCAGAAGCGGTACAATATGCTGATGTGGCCGGTCTGTTTTTTATAAAGACTGAAGAAGGCAAATTGAATGAGATCATAAAAACAGCAGAAGAAAAGGGCGTGCGCCTTTACTGTATCGATGAAAAAGTAATGGCAAAACTCAGCGATACAAAAACGCCCCAGGGCGTGCTGGCTGTCATTAAAATGCCGGAAGACAGTCTGCAGAAGCTGCGCCCGGGAACGGCATCGGATAACAACGCGCCTGTCCTCATTCTGGACCGTATTCAGGACCCGGGCAACCTGGGCACGATTATACGTACGGCAGACGCGGTGGGGGCGTTGGGCATCATTCTGCTGGAAGGTTGTGTAGATGTTTTTTCGCCAAAAGTGGTGCGGGCTTCCATGGGTTCGCTGTTCCATTTGCCCGTTATCCAGGATGTTTTTCCGGAGGAAGCGCTTACCTGGTGCTACCGCCATGGCTACGAACCGGCGGCTACCGCCCTGAAGAATGCGCAAAATATGTATAAAGCGGATCTCAGCAAAAAAATGGCTTTTATTTTTGGCAACGAGGCCAATGGTGTGGCGGAAGAGCTGCAGGCCGCGGCGGAAACAAGGCTGTTCATTCCCATGGTCGGGCAGGCGGAATCCATGAACGTGGCCATGGCAGCAGGGATTATTCTGTTTGAAGGGTTACGGCAGCGTAAATATTTCCGTTAATAGTTTGCAATTATTGTGCAGTTTTGGATATTATATAGTTATAAAAGTTGGATTGAAAACAGAGGATGAATGCGGTATATTATCCATAGGGTACATTGAGGGGGCCATTGATTATGAACGAACTTCTGTCGCTGCTGAAATCCGCGGAGCAGCAGGACAGTATGAAAAAAGCGGAACGTTACGTTCTTGTGGCAGTTCTGGTGATTCTGGCCGGGCTGGTGGCGTTGATGATGATCGATATCCGCCGCCTGCAGGGAACGGCCCGGGTGGTCAATTATGCCGGGATCATGCGGGGCGGGACCCAGCGGTTTGTAAAGCTGGAGATGACCGGATTCACGAACCAGGTGCTGGAGGAACGGATCAACAAAATCGTGCTGGGCTTACGGGACGGCAGCAAAGAGCTGAACCTTATCCGGCTGGACGACGAAGACTATCAGAAACACCTTAACGACACGATTACCATCTGGAATGCCATCCGTGAAAAAATTTCCGATTTCCGTATCGACCGCATGGATAACAGGGAAGAACTGCTCTTTTTAAGCGAAGACCATTTTGTGACAGCGGATAAGACTGTGGCGCTGGCGGAGGAGTATTCGCAACGTCTGGCCAGTCGTATCGAAAAACTGGAATACGGT
>JAFQZL010000013.1 GCA_017405945.1 Acidaminococcaceae bacterium | reverse complement strand
GCCATGAATAAAACTTTCGTCGCCACTTCCCGGGCAAACCCCATTTCGTGGGTCACCACTACCATGGTCATGTGATCTTCCGCCAGGTTGCGCATGGTCTTCAGCACTTCGCCGGTCAGTTCCGGGTCAAGGGAAGAGGTCGGTTCGTCGAACAGCATGATGTCCGGCTTCATGCAGAGGGCGCGGGCAATGGCCACCCGCTGCTGCTGCCCGCCGGAAAGGCGCAGCGGATACTGATCCCGTTTATCCAGAAGCCCCACTTTCTCCAGCAGCGCTTCCGCTTCCTTCTGCACTTCCGCAGGATTCCGCTTCTGCACGTGTACCGGCGCTTCCATCAGGTTTTCCAGCACCGTCATATGCGGGAACAGATTGAACTGCTGGAACACCATACCCATCCGGCAGGCAATCCTGGACGAATTGTCAGCGTAGCGCACGTTGCCATTTTCGTCCGTACTCACCAGAGTCTCGCCATCAATAATTATGGTTCCCCCGTTGATTGTCTCCAGCTTGTTCAGGCAGCGGAGAAAGGTGCTCTTACCGCCGCCGGACGGTCCGATGATAGCGACAACTTCTCCTTCATCCACCGTCATGTCAATGCTTTTCAGCACTTCCAGGTCATCAAATTTTTTGCAAATGCTCTTTGCTTCTATCTTACGCATAATGTATTCAGTCCCATCTTGCAAAATGTTTTTCCAGTTTGTTAAATCCGTAAGTAAGAATCATGCTCATCACCAGATAAAACACCGCGGCAACTACGAAAGGCATGATGTTGAAGTCCCGCTGTACCAGGTTCCGGGTGGTACGCAGCAGGTCGTTCATGGCCAGCACGTAGATTAATGATGTATCCTTTACCAGGGTAATGGTCTCGTTGCTTACCGGCGGCAGGATAATTTTGAATACCTGTGGCAGGATGATCCTGCGCATAGTCTGCGCATAGTTCATACCCAGCGTTTTGGCCGCTTCAAACTGCCCTTTGGGAATAGCCTGAAGACCGGCCCGGAAAATTTCGCAGAAGTAGGCCCCGTAGTTCAGTACGAAGGCCAGCACCGCTGCCGGAAAATCGTCCAGGCGGATGCCAATGACCGGGATAAAGGGCAGGCCGAAATACACAAACAGCAGTTGCAGCATCAGGGGCGTGCCCCGCAGCACGTACACGTATGCCGCCACCACGTCGCGCAACAGTTTAAATGACGATACCCTGCAGAAGGCAAGAAGGATGCCCAGCGGAATCGCCAGCACGATGGTAATAAAGAAAAGCCGTAAGGTATCTACGGTCCCCATCAGCATCTGGGGAATGATTGAAATAATATAGTCCATAAAGCGCTCCGTCAGTTACGGAAGCACCGGTTTAAGCCGGCCTGTGCGGCCGGGCCGGATGCATCGGTGTTTCCTCAGATATAAACAAATGATAGAAACAAAGGCCGGTGGCATAAACCATCGGCCTTGTTGTTATCTCCGGGTAAATATAACCGGCTGTCCTTTTCCTGCGCATTCTCCATGCACGGCTGTAACACAGCACAGACCGGCCTGCCGCTGCCGACGGATTATTTTTTATCCTCGTAGCGGGTGATGTCCGTACCGAACCACTGCATGGAAATCTTCTTGCAGGTACCGTCTTTCTTCATTTCATCCAGGATCTTGTCAATGCGGGCCGCAAATTCCTTATCATCCTTGCGGAAGCCAACGCCTACAACTTCTTTGCCCAAATCTTCTTTCAGCACTTTGTACTTGCCGGGAGCCTTCTTCATGTAGTAACGGACCAGGATCTCGTCAACCACAACCGCATCCAGGCGTTTGGAGTCGACATCCAGGAAAGCTGCTGCGAAATCAGGATACTTTTTGTATTCTTTCAGGCCTTTGCGCATATCGGCATACTTGCCGTCCAGCAGATAGCTGCCGGTGGAATCGTCCTGCACGCCGACGGTTTTGCCTTTCAGATCAGCCAGTGTTTCGATTTTGGAATCGGCCGGCACAGCCACAACCTGGCAGTTGTTGATGTAGGGTTTGGAGAACTGGATCACTTTTTCACGTTCCGGGTTGATGGTGAAGCAGTTCCAGATGGCGTCGATGCGTTTGCCGTTCAGTTCGGCTTCCTTGGCGCTCCAGTCAATGGGTTTGAAGGTAACTTCCATGCCCGCGCGTTTGCAGGCTTCCCTTGCCAGATCGATGTCGAAGCCGACGATTTCATTCTTTTCGTTGCGGAACCCCATGGGAGCAAAATTGTCATCCAGGCCGATGACCATCTTTTTCGGGCCGCTGCTGCCGCAGCCCGCTACCAGAAGCATCATTAATACTGAAAACAGTACAAGACAGAATTTTTTCACGATGGAAAACCCCTTCCTTTTATTGTTGGTATGTTAATTATACTTTATCTTGCTAAATTTGTAAAGAGATAAAACAAGACCTGTAAGCATAAGATTATGCCGCAGGGACAAGACATAAGCAAACCATCGGCAACGATTGCGTCATTCCATGAGATGAAATGAGCCGTCGTGGCAAGGCTGTTTGAGGGACGAAGTCCCGAGTTCCGTAGCCACAGGCGAATAAATCCATGGAATAGCAGTCATTGACGGGTTTGCGCTGCCTTGTCCCTGCCTGAAAAATTAAATGCTTGCTGCATTCTTTTTTATATATCATATCTATCCTTCTTTATCACTGAGTTCCAGCCAGTGTTCCGTCAAAGTTTCCAGCTCTTTTTCGATGACGCCCAGCTGTTCTGACAGTTTTGTGATTTTTTCATAATCATTGCCGGCCAGGGAAATTTCCCGGGAAATCATCTTGCTTTCCGCTTCTTTTCCCGCTATGGTTTCCTCCAGCTTTTCCAGTTCAACCTTTTCACTGAACGTGAGGCCGTCAGATTTGTTTTTGGTTTCTTCTTTGCCCATTCCTTCCGCTTCAGCCTGTCCTCTATTTACACCGTCACCGGAACCGGCAGTCCGGTCCTTCTCCGCAGTTTTCTTTTTGTTCAGCGGAGACTTCTGCAGCGCTTCGCCGAGATCTTTCCTTTCTTCCTGCTCCAGCGCCTCCAGCTGCCTGCTTCTTTCATAATCGCTGTAACCGCCGGGATACTGCCGCAGCACGCCGCCCGATTCAACTGCAAAGATCCGTCTGGCAAAGCGGTCCAGGAAGTACCGGTCATGGGACACGGCAATCACGGCCCCCGCAAAAGTATCCAGATACTCTTCCAGTACCGACAGCGTAGGGATATCCAGGTCGTTGGTGGGTTCGTCCAGCAGCAGCACGTTCGGCGCTTCCATCAGAACGCGCAGCAGGTACAGCCTCCGCTGTTCTCCGCCGCTGAGTTTGCTGATGGGAACCCATTGCAGTTCCGGCGGGAACAGGAACCGTTCCAGCATCATGGCGGCGCTGATATAAGTTCCGTCTGCCGCCAGCACATAATTCCCCGCGTCCCGTATGTATTCCAGCACACGTTCCCTGGTGTCGGGGAATTCACTGTGCTGGGAAAAATAGCCGATTTTTACCGTCTGCCCGATGGTTACCGTACCGCTGTCCGGCTGCAGGCACCCTGCAATAATATCCATCAGGGTGGTCTTCCCCACGCCGTTGGGACCGATGATCCCCACCCGGTCATCCCGCAACAGGATATAACTGAAATCGTGGATGTATTCAATCCCGTCATAAAAACAGGAAACATGTTCCAGTTCCACGACCGTCTTGCCAAGGCGGGTCGCTGCGGAAGTGATTTCCAGTTCCTGCCGGTTCACTTTTTCTTTGGCAGCCGCTTCGATTTCCGCAAACCGTTCCACCCGGTCTTTCTTTTTTGTACGGCGGGCTTCCGCGCCCCGGCTGATCCAGGCAAGCTCCCGCCGGTAAATATTCTGCAGCTTACGGGCCGCCGCGCTTTCCAGTTCCCTCCGCTCCGCTCTTTTTTGCAGGAAGCCGCTGTAGTTGGCGGTATACAGATAGGCAGTGCCGTTATCCAGTTCCAGCGTGCGGTTAATGACGCGGTCGAAGAAATACCGGTCGTGGGTCACCATCAGCAGCGCGCCTTTGCGCTTCTGTAACTGTACTTCCAGCCAGGCAACGGTTTCATTATCCATGTGGTTCGTCGGTTCGTCCAGGATCAGCAGATCGGAGGGACGCACCAGCACGCCGGCCAGAGCCACCCGCTTGCGCTGCCCGCCGGACAGGGTCTTCATCTTCTGATTGAAATCCGTAATACCCAGACGGCTTAATACAGCCTTCGCCTCGCTTTCCAGCTGCCAGGCAAAGTGCTGGTCCATCTGTTGCTGCACTTCCAGCAGTTTCCGCTGCACCGCCGCATCATCCGGATGCAGCGCCGTTTCATCTAACACGCTTTCATAGCTCCGCAGCAGTTTCATCATGGGGGAATCGCCCCGGAAAATCTGCTCTATCACCGTGGCTTCCGGTTCAAAAGGCGGGTCCTGCGGCAGATACTCAATCACACAGGTTCCGTTGGGGATAATTTTCCCAGGCTCGCCCGTTTCCGGGTCCCTGCCCCCGTCCAGTTCCGCAATGTGCCGCAGCAGCGTGGATTTACCGGTGCCGTTGATACCGATGAGGCCGATTTTATCTCCGGTTTCAATATTAAAATTTACATTTTTAAACAACGTCCGTTCCCCATAACTGTGGGCAAGGTTTTCTATTGTTAAGATAAGCATGTATACTGCCTCGCCAAAAAAGAAACCTGCTGTATTACAAGCAGGTCAGATTATCTGCTTTCGCAGATTTTATTATACATTATTTTTCTGTCAGCTCCAATCCTTTATAACAAAACAGCAAAGGCATTTACCAAAATCACAGTTACCAGTCCCGTTATCACAATCGCCAGACTGCTGATAGCGCCTTCCGTCTGCCCCAGTTCCATTGCTCTCGCTGTCCCGATTACATGGGACGCAGTCCCCAGCGCCAGTCCTCTGGCAACCGGATCCTCTATTTTACAAATACGGAAAATCGATTCCGCAAACATGTTTCCCAAAAGCCCGGTAACAATAATAACGGCCGCCGCAATCGGCACATATCCGCCCAGCTGTTCTACGACTGCTACACCGATAGCCATGGTTACCGACTTTAATAACAGTGTAACATACATGGAATGGGTCAGATGAAATAACCCCGATAAGGCCAATACCACAGCAAAACAAGTCAGCACCCCTGTCAGTATTCCGCCCAGCACAATGTTGAATTTGCTTTTCAGCAAATCCAGTCTCTCATAAAGCGGCAGGGCCAGGCACACAGTAGCGGGCGTCAAAAGACAGGTGATATATTGCGAACTGGAACGGTATGCTTCATAATCCATATGAAATACCAGCAACACAGCTATTACGAGTATGATCGCTATACACAAAGGATTCATGACCGTCATTTTCGATTTATTTTTCATAAATAATCCCGCCATATAAGCTGACAGGGTAAGCAGCGTTCCCCAGACAGCGGAATTCGCTAATGCGCTTTCCATGCTATTACCTCCCATAAAATTTTACGTTAGTATTAAATAAACACGCATCTGTTTGCTGCAAATCCTTTTTTTCTTTCGCAAAATTGATTACAACCTGAACGGCCTTTCCTGTTACGGCGATTACTGCAAAGGTCGTAATGACGACAATCATTGTCAGCGGTACGCAGATTGCAGCGATCAGATTCCAGATTCGCATAAGTCCGGCAGCAGACGGAATAAAGAATAGCGGCATGATTTCAATTAAAAACAACGCGGTTTCCTTTATGTCTTCCGGTAAAATAATTTTATTATAAAGGAAAAGAAATAGAACGATCAATCCATAAATACTTGCCGGAATCTGCAGCGGCAAAAGAAAATGAAGTGCCTCTCCGATAAACGCAAAGAAAAGGATCACAGTAAATTGCTTCAAATACTTCATATATTCCTCCGGATACACAGCCAATACAAATCACTTGTCAAAATGTATTTTTGCGATATAATTAAGGTATAACTTATTGCTTATTTATAATTCATATCAATAATTTCCCAATTCAACAGAAACGAGGACGCAATGATGACTGAGGGTAAATCTTCCTTAAAAGACCATGTTTATCAGGTACTTCTGCGAAAAATACTGACCAACGAGCTGCAGCCCGGCACGCCATTGGACGAAATGAAACTGTGTCAGATGCTGAAAGTCAGCCGCACTCCTATCCGGGAGGCATTAAACCGTCTGGAACGGCAGAATTTCGTTGAAATGATCCCCAAAAAGGGCGCCCGCGTCAGTACTTTGTCACTGGATTCAATGATCAATCTGTTCAAAGTCAGAAGAGTTGTTGAACCGGCGCTGATGCGAATCGCCTGCGCCAATATCCAAAACAGGACAGCAGAACTGGCCGAGTTTAAAAAAAGAATCCTCAAATCCATAGATGCCGGCGACAGAAAGAACCTAAACAGTATCGATTATGAATTCCACGCATTTTTATATGATCAGAGCGGCAATTCCCATCTCATGTTCCTGATGAATTATATTACCAATCATTCCTGGCAGATACGTTCCCAAAAAGCGGAAACCGATGCGCGTATTCTGGAAGCGGCCCGCGAACATATCGAAATCATAGACCTGCTGGTCGCCGGTGAACTGGAAAAAGCCTGCTCACTGATGCAGCAGCACATCCAGAATACCGAAGTAACCTTTGTACAAAATCTTTTAAACAATTAAAAACTTTATCTGTTGCTGTAAAGATATTTTCAGTTAAATATCTTAATGCAAGGCAACTGATAAATAAAAGGCCAAACTACACAATTAATGTAGTCTGGCCTTTTTTCATTGCGGTCCGTACTGCCGACCGACATGCTGTCTGCAGAAGCCAGCTCAGTTTTCAGAAGATGTGTTCATGATTTGCAGCATGACCTGCTTCTGTTCCGGCCCCAGCCCCTGGACACTGTTCACTGCGGATTCAACAGCCATTTCCACACGTGTTTCCTGCTGCGCTGCAGCGCTGTTTCGTACCGGCTGCATTTTAGTATTCATACCAACAAACATTGCCAATAAAACCAGAACGAAAAACGGAAGCATAAAATTTTTTGCGTTACTCATGATAAAATCTCCTTTCGCTTAACCCATTAATGTGTACACCACTGTTGCGGTGTTATGATTATTTTTAGAGAATACTGAATGTTTTTTGTTTGTATTCTCTTTGTATACTTGAATTATAATTTATGTTTTCTGTTTTGTCAACCTTTTTTTTGAATCAAACAAAATTTTTCCCTGATTCGCAATTTTTATCTGAACTTTTCGGGGAAAAAAACAGGACTGGATCATCTAACTTTCGTTATGTCCAGTCCTGATGCCTGATGCAAATATTTCTTGGATTTTCTCCGCTCGAAAGAACCGCCATATGTATGTTTTATTCTGTAATTCCACCACGATGTTGTGTTCCGGCAATAATGATTTCGTGAACGTTATCATATACTTCAGTCGCCAGGAAAGCCTTTCTGTTCCGTTCTATCGGCAGTAACTGAATCTGGTCAAAAATCAGGCCTTTTAATAATTCCATTATTTTCTTTTGGTCTGCGGCAGTGTGGCTATGATAGTAATATTCCGCATAACGTACACATAGTCCGACTATTTTGTTTTCATCATACTGAATCATTTCCAGCGCATAATGAAGATACGATAAAATCGCATCCCGTAACAAATCAAGCCCTGTTTGACCCATGCTTCTTACGGGCAAAGCAGCATTTTTAAAAGCAACGTACAACGGATAACCACTATCTGATTTCGCAGTGCCGGCAGCTACAACTTTCACTAATTGTTCATTCATCTTTTTTCTCCTTTTTTAAACATCTATTCCTTAAGAATACACCTTTAAAGCCTTTTTGTATTATTCATGTATACTTATAATATCTCGAATCGCTTTTTTTGTCAACGATCATTTCTTTCAATCCAATTTTTATTATATTAATCTTTTCCGACTCTGACCATATCAAACCGTTAGCGACATAAAAAAGAACCTGCATGTTTTGCAGGTTCCAAAATTATGTGGATGACTTTTTGCTATTTTTTCCTATGAAACTATCAAAAGATAAAGTTGACAGCAGGTCCACTTAAAATATTACCCAGCGTCACAAGCACCAGATTTCCCTGAAAGAAGCATCATAAATTCGTAAAGAAATAAAAAGAGGATTGGATGATCGTCCAGTGTAACCCCTTTCTTCAGCAAACTCTTTACCACTTCGCAGAACATGTCGGGAAGGAGTTATTCTTCAAACCGGCCTTTCATAAGCACCTTTCCGTTGAGCATCGCCGTCTTGCCCCTTGCAAACAGGCTGTTGATATCCAGATTCTCATCCAGGACCAGCAGATCCGCATCCGCGCCCGGGGCAATGCAGCCCTTTATGCCCTCTTTTGCGATCATCTTTGCAGGCGTGGAGGTAAGCAATTTAATAACTTCTTCCAGCGGCATACCCATTTCCACCAGCAGTTTGACCGTCCTGTGCAGATATTTGGGCGATGCATAGGTATAACCGATGCACTCGCCGCAGCTGTCGAACTTGGGCTGGCTTCCAAACGCATCGGAAGACATGGTCACATGGTCCGTGGTGACCCCGTCCATGTGCAGCAGTTCATAAAGCAGTTTCGCACTGTTCACAACCTCTTTTTCATCTGATCCTGCCGTGCAGTCCATGTAACCGCCCATACGGACCAGACGCGCGCCGTCTTCAATCAGTTCGGGACAGCGCAGCATGTGGGTAGGAAGAAAATGTTTCGGTGGCAGGTCGCTGTTTTCCAGCGCGTCGAACAACGGGTTCAGCCGGCCTTTTCCGCTGCCCATGTGCATGGTCACCAGACCTGCGGTGCCGCTGATCATACCGGCACGGCGAGCCTCTACGCCTAACGCAATCAGGTCGTCCCCGTCCGGATTGGAACTGCGATGGTCGGAAACGGCTACTTTAACGCCGATCATGGGAGTGAGCATAACGATATCTTTTTCTACACTCCCCAGCAGGGTTTTGGGCGGATACATATAGCTGCTGGTCAGCGTGTACACAGTCATGCCTTCTTCAGTCAGCGCCCGCGCTTTCGCTACCAGCGCTTCAATGCTGCGGGTAATGCCGTCTGTTCCCAGCAGGCCTACACAAGTGGTGATACCGTTCTGAAAGAAAATGCTCAGACAGGAAGCGGGCACGCTGGAAGAAAAGCCCTGTTCCCCGCCACCGCCGCAGATATGTACATGCATATCGATATAACCGGGCAGCAACATTTTCCCGGCCAGGTCAAACACTTCCACATCCGGCAGACCCTCATAACCGGCAATTTCGTCTTCTATACGGCAGATCTTATCACCGACCACCAGCACATCTTTTTTCCCCAGGAACGCAGGCGCGTATACCTGTGCGTTTTTTAGCAGCTTGATCATTTGTTCTTCCTCCTTGTAACTGAACGGGTAAAACTGTTTGTTTGCACCTTGCTTTGTTAATTTGATTATATCATACAACCGCTAATAGCCGAAAGGGCACAGCGCAGCTTTTCTTTTTCGTTTTGCGTTACTGTTAAAGTTTTACAAAATTATCATAAAAAGATAGTTTCTGTAACAACAGTTACATATTCTTTCTTCATATTTAATCAAACACAGAGGGCACTGTTAATTCGGTACTAACAATGGTATAATACTATAACCGGCAACCGTTGTTGACAACAGTTATTGTCCGACAGGCAGAAGCGGATTTTTGCTTCAGTTGTTTCTGCATACCGGTAAATAAAGATTAAGGAGGAATCTCATTATGGACGAGAAAAAACCCGTTCCGAAACAGGAGGAAGAAGTCAAGTGGTACAGCTATGTTGCGCTACTGTTCGCCATCATTTTCTTCTCCGGAATTCTGGCTACCAGCAAAGAATGGTACAGTGTGTGTGACTTCACCGTCTTGAACGGTACGTTCGGCAAAATTGCCGCCGCCAACGGCAAGATGCTGACCTTCCGCGGTGCCGGCGGCAACGGTGCCCAGGACGGCTTTGCCTTTGCGCTGTCCCTGTTACCGGCTGTCATTTTTGCTCTGGCCGTAGTCAATGTTGTTGAAGGCTTAGGCGGTTTGAAAGCAGCACAGAAACTATTATCCCCGCTGCTGCGCCCCCTGCTTGGCATCCCCGGTGCCTGCGGTCTGGGCATGATCGCCAGCTATCAGAGTACCGATGCCGGCGCAGGCATGATCAAAGCCATGTACAACGAAGGCATCATCAACGAAGATGAAAAAACCATCTTTGCCATGTACCAGTTCTCCGGCGACGGCACTATCACCAATTTCTTCTCATCCGGTGCCGCGCTGTTCAGCGTGCTGGTCACCCCCATCATCCTTCCCTTTGGCCTGATCATGATTTTTAAATTCTTCGGTGCCAACCTGATGCGCATGTATATCAAATACGAACACAAAAAGAACGGTGCGAAGGAGGCGGCATGATGGCTGAACAGGAAAAGAAGAAAAACATTATTGACTTGTTTATCGAAGGCTGCCGCAAAGGCTGGGATACCGGCATCCGCAACATGATGCCTAACGTTATCATGGCTTTTGTAATTATCAAAGCATTGAACGTAACAGGTTTGTTAAAAATTTTAGGTTCCGTATTTGCGCCGATTATGGCCCTGTGGGGACTGCCGGGCGAAGCGATAACCGTCCTCGTATCCTCTTTCATGTCCATGGGCGGCGGTATCGGCGCCGCGGCAGGTCTGCTGGGCTCCAATGTGTTAAGCCCGAAAGACATCACCGTCCTTATGCCGGCTATTTACCTGATGGGCTCCCTGATCCAGTATCTGGGCCGCTGCCTGGGTACCGCGGAAGTTAATTCCAAATACTATGGCATTATGGTAGGCATTGCGGTCTTAAACGCGCTGCTGGCCATGTGGGTCATGAAACTGCTGGTAGTTATGTACTGATGTGAATAACGGAGAGCAACATGACAAAATACAACATTGAACAATACATGAAAGATCTGGAGTACCTGGTCAATATTGACTGCAACGCGCAGAATTTTGCCGGAATTGATAAAGTCGCAGATTACCTGGCAAAAGATTTTTCCGGCCCTATGTGGCGGGTAAAACGGGTTGACTGCGGTCCGGACTGCGCCAAACCGCTGGTCATCACCAACACGGATGACACTTATTACGACGTAACCCTTTGCTGCCATATGGACACCGTCTTCCCTGACGGCACCGTAGCTGTACGTCCTTTCTCTGTGAAAGGTGACCGCGCCTACGGGCCCGGTGTCAGCGACATGAAATGTTGCTGCCTCCAGGCCACCCACGTCTTAAAAGCTATGGAAGACGCCGGAAGCCTGAAAGATCTGAAGGTCTGCCTGGCCTTTAACTCGGAAGAAGAGATCGGCAGCACACACGTCTTATCCTGGTTCCAGGAACTGGGTTCCCACAGCAAATACTGCCTGGTACTGGAAGCGGCCAGGGCTACCGGCGCACGGGTTCTGGAACGCAAAGGCGTGTGCCATTATCAGGTAAAACTGAAAGGCCGCGCAGCCCATGCAGGCAACGCGCCCCAGGACGGACGCAGCGCTATCAACGAAATGGCTTACTGGGTCCTGCAGCTGGCCGCCCTTACCAACTTTGAAACCGGCATGACGGTAAACACCGGTGTAGTAAAAGGCGGCAGCGGTTACAACAGCGTAGCCGCGGATGCGTTCATGGATATTGATCTGCGGGTGGTGGACAAGGCCCAGATCTCCATTATGGAAGAGGCCTTTGCCAAACTGCAGGAGCATGCCAGAGTGGCAGAAATCGAAACAGAAATTATCGTTGTTTCGAGCATGCCTCCCATGGCCAGCACGCCGGAAACAGCGGGGCTGGTAGAAATTATCGACAACGCCAGCCGCGAATTCGGTCTTTCCACCGAATGGGTCAAAGCCGGGGGCGGCAGCGACGGAAACCATATGGCCGGCGCAGGCGCAACCACAGTTGACGGCATCGGTCCTACCGGCGCAGGCGGACACAGCGAGGCGGAATATCTGGAACTGAAGTCCGTGGAACCTTCCCTGCACTGCCTGGAAAAGATTCTGCTGGACCTGCAGGCCAAGCTGTACCCATGAGAAGAGGGTATCAGATCCATATATACTATTTAAGCAATAACTACCGAAAATAAAAGAGGGCAGCTCTCCCCAAACGGAACGAGCTGCCCTTTTACTCTGCAATCTTTTATATGGGAGAAACGCAACGCCTCCGCAATCGTCACCTGTCTTTCAGTTTTATCCCAACATCTTTGCAATCACTCTACAGTGGATACTTACCCCGTTTTCCAGATATTTGGGATCGAAATGCATATCCTGATGATGCAATCCCGGTTCCGCGCCCACACCCAGGCCGACGAAACCGACCTTCAGGTGCGGAAGATTTACCGGGAAGCAGAAGAAGTCTTCCCCGCCGGACGTGTTAAAGGCCGGAATAATATTCTCTTCTCCCACGACTTCCGCGACGCTTTCCCGTACAACTTTCGCGAACCCTGGTTCAAACCCTTCCGCAGCCGGGAAATCCGTGTAGAATTCAAATTCTTCCGCTTTAGCTCCCACAGCCGCCGCTCCGTTTTCAATAGCCCGTATGACCTTTTCCCGCATTTCTTTCATAGTGGGGTTATCCTGTGCGCGCATATCGAACGTTATATCTGCGAATTCGGGGACCGAATTAAACACACCGGAATCCGCATGGAAACGGGTACATTTTACGCTAAAGGGAACCCGCGGATCCATATGGATGGCGTTTACTGCCGCAATGGCACAGACAGACGCATCAATGGGGTTGATTCCCAAATGGGGCCTGGCGCCATGCGCCTGTTTGCCTTTGATACGGGCGCGGAACTGGCAGCCCGCTGAATAACGCATTTCACAGATAGCGCCTCCCGCCGGACATTCCTGCGTAGGACGGATATGCATGCCCAGCAAATAATCTACGTCTTCCAGAATTCCGCTTTCCAGAATTTTCAGGGCGCCGGCCCCCAGTTCTTCCGCAGGCTGGAACACTGCTTTAAAACGGCCCTTCTTTATTATTCCCGAAGCCAGCGCTTCTTCCGCCGCTGCCAGCAGCATGGAGCTGTGGGCATCATGACCGCAGGTATGACGGAATTCTTTCTTTCCGTCAATGATATGGGTAAGCGCGTCCATATCCGCCCGGATACCGAATACCGGACCCGGCACACCGCTGTCATATTCAGCCACAAGACCCGTGGTCCCGGCAAGGTTCCGGGTTACCTTAAACCCCGCCGCTGCCAGTTTCTCTGCCAGATAGGCTGAAGTTTTAACTTCTTCGAAACCCGGTTCCGGAATCGAATGGAGATACTGATAATGAGTTAAGACGTTAGACATACATTCATCTCCCCTCTGATAGTATCGTTTTATTTACTGTACCGCAAACAGGTCACTTCATCACAGATTCCGTTCCAATTACTTTTTCCCGTAGCAGTACCAGAAAATGAAACTGACAGCAAGCCCACCTAAAATATTGCCAATGGTAACAGGCAGGAGATTTCCCATAAAGAAACTTCCCCAGCTGACATTGGCAAGATTGACTCCGGCTTTCATAGCCAGCGCCTGATACACCGGGTTCGACGCGGCAAAAATACCGGCGGGCACATAATACATATTGGCAATGCTGTGTTCAAAACCACAGATGACAAAGAAGGCCACCGGCATATAGGCGCCGATGAAACGGCCAATCGTATCCTTGGAGCCCAGACTGATCAGCACGCCAATGGTCACCAGCACATTACAGAAAAAGCCCAGCCCCACCGCCGTCAGAAACGGCAGGGAACTTTTGGCAGCAGCAACTTTCATGGTTGAAACGGCAAAGCCGCCGCCGGATAAATTCAGGCAGCCTAAAAAAGCCATTCCCGCTGCTACCAGAATGGCGCCGCAGAAATTACCTGCGTACACCCAGAACCAGTTCCGCAGCATGGAACCGAAACCTGCTTTCCCTTCAAACACGGAAATATTAATCAGCACGTTCCCGGTAAACAATTCCGCCCCGGTAAGAATCACCATGGCCAGGCCAAAGGGAAACAGCAGACCGCTGACCATCTTTGCCAGACCCGCATTGGGGATGGCATGGGATGCCGTACTGGCTGTGGCGCCGCCCATGGCGATCAGAAATCCGGCCAATACTCCCAGCAACAACATTTTACCAACCGGAAGCGATGCTTTCTTCACGCCGGCCTGGGCATAATTCTCCGTAAATTCAGCAGGGGTAAACAGGTTCATTTAACTTCATCCTCTTTTTTACAGTTTGTCAAATGTATCCGTTACGATTTTCCAGACTTTCTTGCGGTTGATCTTCTGTACGATGTGGACCTTTTGGGATCCTTCCGGTCCCGGTCCCGCAAAGGCCAGCGTCTCGCCGTAAGACAGGGAATAGGTATCGTTTACGTCAACCGGCATAAACACTTCTTCGGTAACGATGGACGGATCCAGCACATAAGACGCGGCCAGAACATCCCAGATATAGTTCTCGAATTTGTGATTGTTCCGGAACAGCGGGGTCTGGTAATGGTTTTCCCACATATGTTTAAAGACCGGATTTTTCACCCTTTTTTCCAAATCCAGGAAGTTCTTGTAATTGATTCTTTCGTTTTCGCATACATCCAGCGGGAAGAAAGTCTGCTTCGGCCAGGCTCCGCGATATTCCTTCTTCGCGGCTTCCGGGTCCAGCCAGACATTAAATTCCGCAGTGGGCATTACATTGCCTGCATGCAGGAAAGCCCCTGCCATATATACGATTTCCTTCGCCAGCGGCGCAATAGACGGATCTTTTTCCAATGCTTTGGCAATATTTCCGCCGGTACCGATACCAACAATCGTTACTTTATGAGGATTCTCCTTAATGGTGCGGATGATAAAGTCGCTGGGGTCTTCCGCCTTCGGCCCAACGGTCGGTTCGCTATTATACCGTTCCCGGTATGTTTCCTGCCAGGAAGCCGGCCGGGGATACCCCGCCGCTCCCAGATGGCTGTCGTGTCCGCGGCCCCACAGTTTCTTTTCCGCCTTAATGTTTTCGATACGACCGGGCCGGGCCGGTTTGTTATTGCCTGCAAAAACCGGTATGTCAGTCCTGCCGATACCTTCCAGATGGCGGATCGTGCTGGCAACGCCGTCTTCTACCCAGCTGTTGCCGATGACAACCGTTACGCCTTTCAGGTCGACTTTGGGAGACTTGGCCAGGATCAGCAAGGCCACGCCGTCATCAAACAGGTCCACCATGTCCGCGTCCAGGATGACGGGAATTTTTTCCGGTGCTTTCTCCACTGGTGCTTTTGCAGCGGAAGCAGTCACAGTCATAGCCGTGGCGCCTACCAGGGCCGCAACACAAGTCGTCTGTAATAAACGTTTCCAGGTTTTCATAGGTAGCCTCCCTTCGGATGTCAAGAATTTATTTTCAGACTTTTAAAAAAAGCTAGTCTTTCTAAAATCATTATACACTAAAATTGAGTATGGTGCATTACCATTTTATAAAAAAGGGGAAGCAGCGGTAATGTGATTCCGGCAGGGAAAAGGCATGGGCAAAACTTCGAACGGGTTGCGTCATTCCATGAGATGAAATTTGCCGCCGTGGCGAGGCTGTCTGAGGGACGAAGTCCCGAGTTCCGAAGCCACAGGCGAATGAGTCCATGGAATAGCAAGCCGTGAGCGTTTTGCGATGTCTTTTCCCTGCCAGCATAACGCCGTCATACAAATACCAATCCGTTTACCAGTGGTACTTTTCCCCTTTACTGATCTTAAACGCCCGGTAAATTTGTTCCGCCAGCAGTACGCGGATCATCTGGTGGGTAAAGGTCAGTTTGGAAAAGGACCAGCGGAAGTCCGCTTTTTTCCGTAACACATCCGTATAGCCGAACGCGCCGCCGATGACAAAGGTAATATGGCTGATGCCCTGTACTGCCAGCGCATCCATTTTTTCCGCCAGTTCCGGACTGGTAATCTGTTTTCCCTGCAAGTCCAGCAGCACCACATAGGAATGTTCCGGAATCACAGCCAGCAGCCGCCGGGTTTCTTTTTCCAATACCTGCTCCCGTTCTGCTTCCGAAGGTTCCTGCGGCATCTTTTCTTCATTGATGCTGATGATTTCCAGTTTGCAGAACGGCTGCAGCCGCTTCATGTATTCGTCCATGGCCGCCGTCAGATACTTTTCTTTCAGTTTGCCTACACAGGCAATGGTAATTTTCATGGTTTCCCACCTGTTAAAAAAGCCGCCCATTACGAGCGGCTTTTTGCATTTCTGAACAAAACCTGCATCCCCGGTAACTTTTGTACGAATCACCGCAGATTTACATGTTTTCCTGTTGGTTTAGTTTCTCGGATATTCCTGCAGGGCAACGGCCAGCGTCATCTGGGTCTCGTTTCGCAGAATGGTGATATTCACCTGGTCGCCCACCTGGTGTTTCGCAATTTCGTCCCGCAACGCGGCAACGGTATGAACTTTCACCCCGTTAAACTCAGTGATGATATCGCCGGTGCGTGCGCCGGAGCGGGCCAGCGGGCCGCCTTTGGACAGCTTCATGATGAACAGGCCTTCATGCAGGTCCATATCGAAACCGTAATGTTTGGCAATGTCTTTGTCAATAAGGGACGCGCCTACATACGGGTGAGCTACCCGGCCTTTGGCCGCCAGTTCTTTGATAATGGGTTTTACATTATTGATGGGAATGGCAAAGCCCATGCCTTCTACATTGGATACGCCGATCTTGGCGCTGTTGATACCGATGATTTCACCGTCCGCGTTCACCAGGGCGCCGCCGGAGTTACCCGGGTTGATGGCCGCGTCGGTCTGGAACAGGGTAAATTTCTTTTCCCCGATTTCCACGGAACGGTTCAGGGCGGAAATGATGCCCACCGTGACGCTGCCCCGGAATTCCATACCCAGCGGGTTGCCGATGGCAATGGCCGGTTCGCCGACCTGCACCGTGGAGGAGTCACCGAACTCCGCAACCGGCAGATTATCCAGATCAATTTTTACCACAGCCAGGTCCGTGGCTGCGTCTGTCCCAAGTACCTTACCCTGGGCACTGCGTCCGTCCGCCAGGCTCACGATGATTTCGGAAGCGCCGTCCACCACGTGGTTATTGGTCACGATCAGACCGGATTTATCATAGATAACACCGGAGCCGTAGCCACGTTCCGCCAGCTGCACCCGGTTGAAAAAGTCCCGTACATACGCTTTGTTGGTAATACCCACGACCGTAGGCCCAACCTTTTTCGCAGCCTGTACGATGGGTGTATTCCTTGCGCCGGACATTTTCTTGTCAATTTCTTCCGCTTTCTTTTCAGCGTTCTTCTGAGCCGCCTGTTCCGTAGCCGGAGCCGCCGGTTTTTTATTGGCATCCGGAGCGGCAGCCTTACCGCTGTCGCCGCCGCAGCCGCTGAACAGCATGCTCATCGCCAGCAATAAGCTGAAGGTTAATTTGCCTGCCTTATTCAAAAATGTTTTGCTCATGGTAGTCCTCCCATTCTCTGTTTTTTACTACTTCGTCCTGCGAAGTGACATAGAACTGAATGTTTATCCGGGGAATCTTTCGCATCACAATACTGCGTACTGTAGATTCTGCCAGACCCGGCGTATTATTCTCCTGGCTCAGGTGCGCCAGAAATACCTGTTTTGGCAATGTTGCCAGTTCTGCCAGCAGATGTCCTGCCGTTTCGTTGGCCAAATGCCCCCGGGTTCCCAAAATGCGTTTCTGCAACGGGGGCGGATAGCGTCCGTTTTTCAGCATAAACGGATCGTGGTTGGTTTCCAGAACCAGGACCTCTGCACCATCCAGTTCCCGTTTTACCAGATCGCTGATGTAACCCGTATCAGTCACATAGGCGAATTTACGGTCTTTGCACCGGAACGAATACCCGGCAGGCTCATGTGCATCGTGAGATACAGAAAAGCTGCGCACCTGCAGACCGCCCAGCGTTAGTTCCGTCTGGGGCGCAAAGATATGCCGGTTGCATAACTCCAGGTCAAGGCGCGGCAAGGTCTGCTTAATCCCCCGCCAGGTTCCGGCACTGGCATAGATGGGAACCGGGTACTTTCTGGTAAAAGTCTCCAGCCCTTTCACATGGTCGATGTGTTCATGGGTGATGAACACCCCGTCAAGATTTTCGGGACGGAGCCCCAGTTTCTGCATTCCCTGCACGATTCGGCGACAGGATATTCCCGCATCGATCAGCACCATACCGGATTCGCAGCGCATTACCGTCGCGTTTCCCTTGCTGCCGCTGGCCAGCACCGCCACCTGGAAACCACTCATGCCTGGGCCTCTTCTTCCACAAGCCCGACCCCGGCGCTGCATCCTAACCGTTCCGCACCGGCTTTCAGCATGGCTTTGGCCGTCGCATAATCCCGGATTCCCCCCGCAGCCTTTACCCGCAGTCCGAGATTTTTTGCTTCCCCGGACAACAGAGCCACATCTTCCACCGTCGCGCCGCCCTTGTTAAACCCGGTGCTCGTTTTTACAAACGCAGCCCCAGCCCGGGCAATCATCCTGCAGGCACGGATTTTTTCTTCTTCATTTAACAGGCACGCTTCGATAATAACTTTGACAGGTGCTTCCCCTGCCGCAGTTACCACCTGGCGGATATCTTCCACCACATAAGCGTTGTCCCGGCCCTTCAACGCACCCACGTTGATGACCATATCGATTTCGTCAGCGCCGTTCTGCACCGCGCGACGGGTCTCCTCTGCTTTCACCTCCGGCTCATCGCAGCCTAAAGGGAACCCTATGACGGTCACGACTTTTACCGCCGTTCCCGCCAGCAGATGTTTCGCCAGCGGCACGAAACAGGGATTGATACAAACACCCAGGAAGTTATGTTCACGGGCTTCCTGACATAATCTGATAATATCCGCCGTCGTTGCTTCCGGTTTCAGCAGGGTATGTTCTATATATTGTTCAATCATGGGTATACCGGTTCCTCCTGAAAAATCGTTTGTTCTTTAAAAATAATTTTATCGTATCTTTTTCCCTTTGACAAGTGCTATAATAGACAGGAAGCGTCTGCTTCCAACAGTTTTTTCCGGAACGCGGGCGGTATACCTGTCTGCTCCGGGAGGCACAGTCCGTGCCGCCTTAATTGTTATCAGAAAGGCCTTGCATTACATGGAAAAAATCGTATCATTATTAGCCAAAGAATTGAATATACGGCCGGCCCAGGCGGAGGCCGCGCTGCAATTGCTGGACGACGGCAACACTGTTCCTTTTATCGCCCGGTACCGGAAAGAAGCTACCGGTTCACTGGATGAAGAACAGATCCGTAACCTGGAGGCCCGGGCCCAGTATCTGCGTAATCTGGACACGCGCCGGGAAGAAATTTTAAACTCCATCCGGGAACAGGAAAAGCTGACGCCGGAACTGGAACAGCAGATCATGGCGGCAGAAAAGATGCAGGTACTGGAAGATCTGTATCTCCCCTACCGCCCCAAAAAACGCACCCGGGCCCAGATTGCCCGGGAAAAAGGGCTGGAACCCCTTGCCGGTTATATTGTTCTACAGGCCGATACGCCGAAAAGCCTGTCCGAACTGGCAACCCCTTTTATCAATGCAGAAAAAGGCGTGGAAACGGAAAGCGACGCCTGGAAAGGCGCCCAGGATATCGTAGCGGAAACCATTTCCGACCGGGCCGATGTACGCGCCCTGGTCCGCCGTGTATTGTGGCAGAACGCACAGATTTCCTCCGTCCTTGCAACCGATGAGGTCACCGGCAAGGATTTCCTTATGTACAAAGAGTACAGTGAGCCGGTCCGATTGCTGCCGCCCCACCGCACGCTGGCCCTGAACCGGGGTGAAAAGCTGAAATATCTGAAGCTCTCATTAAATTATCCGGAAGAAAACATGCTGGCGGAACTGCACCGTTTCCTGAAAATCAAAAACGGAAACCGGTTTTCCGAAATGTATGCCGAAGCCTGCGCCGATGCTTACAAACGGCTGATCTTCCCTTCCATTGAACGGGAAATCCGCAATGAACTGACAGAGAAAGCGGAAAAGCAGGCTATCAACGTGTTCTCTGTCAACCTGCGGCAGCTTCTGTTGCAGCAGCCTATCGCAGGCCATACTGTTATCGGTCTGGACCCCGGGTACCGTACCGGCTGCAAGACGGCAGTCATCGATCCCCAGGGTAAGGTCCTGGCCACCGATACCCTTTATATCATCGGCAGCCAGCGCCAGCAGGACGATGCGGAAGCGCGTTTTGTAAAACTGGTTAAGGAGTTCGGTGTTACCCTCGTCACCATTGGCAATGGGACAGCTTCTTTCGAAACGGAAGAATTCACGGCCAAAATGATAGAAAAGCACAAGCTGAATCTGTCGTATCTGATCGTCAGCGAAGCGGGCGCATCCGTATATTCCGCATCCCCGCTTGCCAAAGAAGAATTGCCCGACCTGAACGTGTCCCTGCGGGGCGCTGTATCCATCGCCCGCCGCATCCAGGATCCCCTGGCCGAACTGGTCAAGATTGAACCGAAAGCCATCGGCGTAGGCCAGTACCAGCATGATGTAAACCAGAAAGAACTGGGCAACGCCCTGGGCGATGTAGTGGAAAGCTGCGTAAACCACGTAGGCGTGGAACTGAATACCGCATCCCCGGCTCTGTTAAGTTATGTAGCGGGTGTCAGCAGCACCGTAGCCAAAAATATTATTGCCTACCGCAATGAAAACGGACGCTTCCGCAACCGCAAAGAGTTGTTAAAGGTACCCCGTTTAGGTCCGGCCGCCTTTACCCAGTGCGCCGGGTTCCTGCGTATCGCCAACGGCAGCAATCCGCTGGACAACACCCCGGTTCATCCGGAAAGCTACGAACTGACGGAAAAAATTCTGGCAGAACTGGGCTGCAAAAAAGAAAACAGCGGCAGCCCTGCCGTACAATTAGCCGCCGCCAAAGCCGATCCGAAACGGATTGCGGAACACCTCCAGGCAGGTCTTCCCACCGTTACCGATATCCTCCAGGCCCTGGCCAAACCGGGCCGGGATCCCCGGGAAGATTCCCCTGCGCCCCTGAGCCGGAAAAATGTTACCAAACTCAGCGAACTGCAGATTGGTTCCATCGTGAAAGGAACGATCCGCAATGTAGTGGACTTCGGCTGCTTCGTGGATATCGGCCTGAAAGTCAACGGGCTGATCCACCGCTCCGAACTGTCCAACCGGCGTTTCAAACATCCGCTGGATATTGTTTCCACCGGGGACATCGTAGACGTGATGATCATCAGCATCGACGAAGCCCGGGGACGAATCGGGCTTTCTTTAAAGAAAGTACCGGAAAACAAGAACAAATAGAAAACGTTAAAAAGACTAGCGGCGGGCAAGGCCTAAGCAAAACACAGGAAACGATTGCGTCATTCCATGAGATGAAATGAGATGCCCGTGGCTTCAACTGTTTGAGGTGCGAAGCACCGAGTTTTGAAGCCACAGGCGAATAAGTCCATGGAATAGCTATCGTTGACGTTTTTGCGAAGCTTTGCCCGCCGTTAGTCTCTTAACGTTCAAATTTTGCGCGAAAAAAAAGCCCTTGCGAGAAGGGCCAAATGAGGGGCTGTTTGATTGTATTTATACTATATCACAAAAGAAAGGATACTTCAAGCCATAATCCTCAAGGTTTGCACTACTGGTTTAGAATTCAGAAAAAGTACTTCTTCGAAAAAACTTTAGAGCTTTTTTTATTACAAATGTTCACAATATGCGGACATGTAAAATTCCTTTTATTATTTCGCGGAATTTTTATACTCCTGCTCCAGCTTTTTGGTATTCTCATTAAATTTTTCTGATATTTTAACGCCCTGCATATCCGCCATCTTCTGACGCATCTTCGGAATATCCGGGATCCAGTAACTGATGCCGTCAATATATTCCGGTTCGCCCGGAACCATGGACATCTTCAGACCATCCTTTTCCACCATGTCACGCATTACATTGCCCAGTTCCACCATTTCCTTCAGAGAAAGATCCGTCTTGACCATGGACATGACCTGTTTGGAAACGCCGGGTATTTTAGCAATGATATTCTTTGATGCTATATGCTTGTACAACGCCATCAAAAATTTCTGCTGTCTGCGGATACGTCCGATATCGCCTTCCTCATCACGGTAACGGACATACTGCATGGCAGTTTTTCCATCCATATGCTGCATTCCGGGTCTCAAATCGATTTCAAAACCGTCATATGGATCGTAATAATACATGCGCTTTTCCACATTGATATCCACGCCGCCCACAGCATCTACCAGCCCTTTAAATCCCTGGAAATCCACAAGGACATAGTTATTGAGCTTGATCCCCAGAAAGTCCTGTACAGTCTCCCGGGTAAGTTTCTGGCCGCCGTAGGCAAAGGCAGCGTTGATTTTATCCCAGCCATGGCCTTTGATCTTTACCCGGGTGTCCCGGGGGACAGAGAGCAGGGCCGCATTTTTTTTGCTTTTATCCAGCATGACGACAAACAGGGTATCGCTGCGCCCTGCATCGCCCTTGCGGACATCGCAGCCCATCACCACAATATTCTTTTTGCCGGAAAGCAGATCCAGCCGTTCGAGGCTGTCGAACAGGGAGAAATCGCTCAGGAATCCCACAATCAATAATATAATAAGAAAAAAAATTTTACGCAAAGTCTGCTAACCCCTTTCCGAATCTGTCAAGGAAGCTGTGTAAAATAGCCGCGGTCATACCCCATATCACCTTATCCCCATACTGGTAAAAGTAAATTTCATACTCCTGATGGAAATCCTTGTGGGGATCCAGATGGGGTACAAGTTCAAAGGGAAAATCATCCTTGCGGGTGACCTGAATGTGGGCCGTACCGATACGGGGCTTGTTTTTCAGGAACCAGGAAAGCGGAACCGTGAACAGTTCCGCGACTTCATCTTTGTTATAATTCCATGTTTTATGCACGGCGTCACCGGATAAGATACCGTCCGCCGGATTCCAGATACCCACAAAAGGATACACCATAAAACCGTTATGGGCCGCAAAAAAGTCCAGCGTACCGCAAAGCCGGATATTCCCGTATGGGATGCCCAGTTCCTCGGAAGCTTCCCGTACCGCCGCCGCCGCAAAATTCCGGTCACTGTTTTCCCTGCGGCCGCCCGGGAAACAAATATCGCCTGGCTGCCACCCTAATCTGGAGGACCGGACCTCAAACAGAAGCTCCGGGCCTTTCCGGCCGGGAAGCAACAACAGGAGAACCGACGCCGTCCGCATCACTACCCCCGTCTTGTCGAGACGGGGCCGGCGGGCACTGGTCTCCTGTTGAATCCATGCAGCGATTGCATGCAACTTTTTCATTATCAATACCTGTTTATTTTACAAACAAATCCCACAAAATGACTGCCGCCGCTCCGGGGATGCCAAAGAATCCGGCAATCAGGGCCTTAATAATGGTAATTTTGATCGTCACGCCAAACAGTGCGCCGCCCAGCAGGTTCGCCAGCCACAGCATAATGGCCCCGATGATCCCGTTCCATACCAGTTTGAAGGGAAGCGACAACAGTTTGACAATGATATACAATATGATTACGCCTACCGCCAATGAGCCAAGTGAAGCTAAAATTTCCATGCTCTCCTCCTGTTTTTTAATTCATAAATCTAGTTCATAAAACACTAACTATCTCAGGGAAACACTGATTTCACCATAATCACCCTTCTCTGCCCCTTCACAAAACCACTTTCATCCCGTGATGCGGGTCCGGTTTTCCAGGGCCTTGGCAAGTGTCACTTCATCTGCATATTCCAGGTCTCCTCCCATGGGCAGACCCCGGGCGATACGACTCACAACCACAGGCTGATGCCGCAGTAACTGCGCCAGATAAGCCGCTGTTGCTTCTCCTTCCACATTGCTGTTGGTGGCAAGGATTACTTCTTTCACATCCCCGCTGCCAAGCCGGGACAGCAATTCCTTAATCCGGAGTTCTTCCGGCCCGATGCCATCCAACGGGGACAGGCACCCGTGCAGCACATGGTAAACGCCTGTGTAGCCACGGCTCCGTTCCATAGCCATGGCATCCTGGGGCTGTTCTACCACACAGATCGTACTGTGGTCACGCTTTTCATCCCTGCAGATCTCACATTCGTCGCTGTCCGTCAGGTTAAAGCATTCCCTGCAGAAACGGATGTCCCGTTTCGCCTGCAGCAACGCTTCCGCCAGACGGCGCACATCTTCTTCCGGCATATCGATGATGTGGTACGCCAGACGGAGAGCTGATTTATTACCAAGCCCGGGAAGACGCCGGAACTGGTCATACACACTGTTCAGCGGTTTTATCATGCCAGCCATATTACATTCCCGGAATCTTGAGACCGCCGGTCACTTTGTTCATTTCTGCTTCCGTAACCGTATCTACCTGATGAAGAGCTTCGTTAACAGCAGCCAGGATCAGGTCCTGCAGCATTTCTACATCTTCCGGATCCACGACCTGGGGATCGATCACCACACCGGTAAGTTCTTTCTTGCCGGTTACGGTAACCTTAACCGCACCGCCGCCAGCCGTACTTTCAAAAGTACGGGCCTGCAGCTCCGCCTGTACTTTCTGCATCTCTGCCTGCATCTTCTGTACTTTCTGCAGCATGCCCTGCATATTACCCATACCACCCATGCCGGGGAATTTCATTCCTTTCATATTTCTGTCCTCCTGTAATAGTAACTATAATTTGTATTTATGTTTTTTTTATGTTGAACCTGAAGACCTATACCTTGTGCAACGTTGCCTTGAACATCTCCATGGCTTTTTTTGTACTTGCGGATACATTTTGTTCCGGGTCAGCTGTTGCCGGTTCCTGCTGTTTCGGTACAGGCTTCACAGAATCCGCCGCCGGTAAAGTTTTTGCCTTGGAAGCCGGTCCCGGCGTTTTTCCTGCCGGTGTATAACCTCCGGTTTTCCCGCCCGTATCCGTCACGCATTGCAGCCGGACGGGTACCCGCGCCACCCGCAGCAGGATTTCCTCCACCACTTCCCGGTAATCCGGCTTCTGCAGGCGCTCACACAAAAACTTCATCTTGAATCCAACGATCAGGGTCTGATTCTCATAAGCCAGCACAGAGCCGTGGGAAGCGCAGGACGCAATTGAATTTTTCCGTTCCGCTTTCAATATTTCCATAGCCCGGGTCCAGTACTCATCCCCTGTTGCCCAATCACTGCCATAGGCAGTATAGCTTCCATCGGAAGATTCTGAACTGTTTCCTGACGTTGCAGCATTTTGCAGAGAAACCGCAGGGGTTTCAAGTGGATTGCTTTGTACCGGAGGAACAGTAGCAACCGGTTTCCTTTGTACTGCTGTATCTTCCTTTTTCTCCCTGTCTGCAGTTGCCGCGGACTGTTGTTGCGTTTCTTCCTTAACGCCGGCCGCCGGCTCCTGTTTTTGCGGTATATCACGTGCAACCGGTTCATCCGGTTTTGGCTTTGCGGCTTCTACCGATGCTGCTACAGCAGCCGGTTCCTGCGAAACCGCCACCGTAAGTCCGCCGGCTTTTAATGCAGCCATTTCCTGCTCCAGCCGGTTGATGCGGGCAGCCAGTGCCTTAAGTGTCCGGTTATCCTCCCGGCACAGATCATACAGGCACATTTCAGCGGTAATCCGCCCCCGGGCGGTAAAGCGCAGTTCATTCATGGCCTGATGGATAATTTCCTGAGCCGCCAGAATCCGTTCCCCTGTATAAAATGAAGCCAGCTTTTCCAGCTCTTCTGCGGTATCCGTCACGTATATGGGCTGATACTCCGGTGTTGCCCTATATAGCAGCAAAGCCCGCATGTAACCGGACAATTCGATCAGGATCTGACTGATATCCTTGCCCTGCATCAGCAGCTTATCAAAAATTGTAAGGGCAGAAGCAACTTCCCTCTGCCCCACCGCGCGGACCAGTTCCCGGAGAATCTCCCTGCCAATAATACCCCGTACGGAGCGGACCGTTTCAGCAGTCACGGTTTCCGCCATCACGCCGCATTGCTCCAGCAGACTCAGCGCGTCCCGCATACCGCCCTCGGAAGCGGCTGCAATCAGTTCCAGCGCTTCTTTGTCCGCTTTAATGTCACTGCCTTCCGCAACCTTTTGCAGATGCGTCACAATTTCCTCCCGGGTAATCGGATGGAAATCAAAACGCTGACAACGGGAATGTATGGTCGGCAAAATCTTCTGCGGTTCCGTCGTGGCTAGGATGAAAACCACATGCTCCGGAGGCTCTTCCAGGGTTTTCAGCAGCGCGTTGCAGGCCTCTGTAGTCAGCATGTGGGCTTCGTCGATGATATATACTTTGTACCGGCAGTTCACCGGCGCAAAGTCCGCATTCTTGTTCAGATTTTTAATATCGTCCACGCCCCGGTTGGAAGCAGCGTCCAGTTCCTGCACGTCCATCGCACTGCCATCCGTGATCTGGCGGCAGTTCAGGCATTCGCCGCAGGGATGGTCCGTAGGACCGTTCTGACAGTTCAGTGCCTTGGCAAAGATACGGGCCGTGGTTGTCTTGCCGGTGCCCCGGGGGCCGGTAAACAGATAGGCGTGCGCAATACGGCCGCTGGACAGCGCATTCATCAGCGCCTGCTTGACCGGTACCTGCCCCACCAGCGTATCAAAACCGGACGGACGCCAGCGCAGATATAAAGTTTGGTAAGCCATTTCGCACATCCTTTCCTGTTCCCGGGAGTATAATAAATTTTACTCTATTATTATAGTAAAAATCAGCTAAAATAACAATGAATTAAATATGAAATCTCCGGGAAAAAATAAAGTTGCAAAGAAGAAGAGCCAGGCCTTATTCTTTACAACTCCGAATTTGCAATCTTTTTAGGATTTCTTTAATTTGCGGCGCTAATACACGTTACAAATACATTTGACCGCCAGGCAGTTTATCTGCCCGCCGCCAGCGCTACGTTTTTAAAGTATGCCGGCAGACCAACTGACCGCCACTGCCAGTCGTGCCAGATTTCCTGGGCGGTTGCGCCGTAGCACAGACGCGTCACAGATTTTTTCACAAAATCGCTGTAAGACTCCTGTCTTTCTACCGGTACTTCCGCCATTTTTTCTTCCAGAAACTGCAGTCTCCTGGCTACAGTCAGCTTTCTTTTCTTAATTTCATTCATTCTTGCAGTTGCATCAAACAATTTTTTCATACATTCTTTTCCTTCCTTTTTTGTTTTCCGCATTCTGCTGTCGTGGCACCATGCCAGTACACAAAGACACGCTGATTCATCCGCCTGACGAACAAACCCATGTAACCAGCGTCTCCCTGGCAAAAAAAGAACAGCCCTGGCTTCCTGCAGTTGCCAAGACTACTTTTTAACACGGGACTTCAGCAGAACAACGAATTGAATTATAGCACACTTTTAAATAAACGCAAGACTCAAATGTGAAAAATTTTCAAATTATCGGTTTTAACAACCCGATGTCAGATGTTGCAGATTTAAGGGTAACTTAGTTTAAACGGATAAGAAAAGAGCAATCCTTAACGGATTGCTCTTAACCGGTTTTCCTGTAAGACCGCAGGGCAGGCACCCCCGCGGCGCATGAAGGGATCCGCTTAGTGCTGCTTCCTTCCGGACCTGACACGGTTCACAGGCCTCCATCGCGCAGGACCTGCCGCTACAGCCTTACAGAAAAACCATTATTGTTCTTCAATTCAGAAGAAAAAAGCCGCAATGCGGCACTCATTTTCAAATGGCGGAGAGAGAGGGATTCGAACCCTCGGTACGGTTTCCCGTACACACGCTTTCCAGGCGTGCACCTTCAACCGCTCGGTCATCTCTCCGGTTGTAGGAAATAAAGCTTTTTAATTGTAAATACGTGGCTGAAGGTCAGCCACGTAAAATATTATACGGATATTAGCTTTTTTTGTCAAGCGTTTTTTAGTCTTCGCTTTCTTCGTCCGGCATTACCCAGAGAGTACGGCCGCAATTCAACAAAATATTCTGGGCCGTGCTCCCCATCAGCAATCCTTTGATAGGCCCTGCCCCGGTTTTCCCCGTGATAACAAGGCTGCAGTTTTCCTCTTCCGCCAGCTTGCAGATTTCCCGGGACGCAGCGCCTCCGTCTGCAATCACGTAGCGTGACTGTATACCGAAGTCCTGCATCTCGTTGCAAAGTTCCTTAAGCATATCCTCTGCCATCTCTTTGTTTTCCAGCAGTTCGTCGTCGCCCCGTACGCCTTCAATAACATGCACAAAGATGACCTCCCCTACGTTTTCCCGCAGGTTGCGGATAAAGTTCAGGGCAATCAGGGACTTCCGGGAGAAATCCGTTGGTAACAGGATACGCTGCAGATAATCGCTGCACTTGTAATCCCCTTTCACCACAAGGGTTGGGATATCTATGGCCCGTACCGCGTTAAAGGTATTGCTTCCCCTGAACGTACTGGCCCAGATGCCTTTACCGTGTGAAGCCATGAACAACAGGTTGATATCATACTGGTCGACGGCCTTCTGGACGCCGTGCAGCACATCCGGATTGCTTTCCCACAGGATTTCCACTTTATCGTATCCGGCTTTTTGGATGTCCTGCGCCAGCCCGTTTAAACGGCTGTACGTCTTTTTGTAATAAGCAGAAGACTTGGCAAAATTCTCTGCCTTTTTAACAACGTGAAGCAGGTACACTTCCGTTTCCGGATCAAGGCAGACGCTGTAAAACACATCCAATATACGGGTGGTAAGTTCTGACAGGTCCAAGGCCAGCATTACTCTGGAAAACATTTGCAGATACTCCTTTATCAATATACATTCATCACTTTGCCCGGATTCAGGATATCAAGCGGATCCAGGGCTTTTTTTATGGCTTTCATCATAGCCAGCTCCACCGGATCGGTGTATTTTTCCATCGCATAAACCTTCTTCGCGCCGATGCCGTGCTCGCCGGAAATACGGCCGCCCAGACTGTACACGTAGGAATAAGCTGTTTCATGGAAAGCGTGCTGCTGTTCTTCCCAGGCCTCGTCACTCATATCACCCTTCATATGCTGGAAGTGCAGGTTGCCGTCGCCGGCGTGGGCCAGACAGAACATGGTGAAATCGTATTTCTTCGCTTCTTCTGTCAGGCGCTTGATGCAATTGGCAATCTGGTCAACAGGAACAACCAAATCATCGGACTGGGCAATCTTGCTGAGGGAACGGGTGGACTCCAGGCAGTTGCGCCGCACGGTCCAGACACGGTCATCTGCTTCCAGCACATCAATGGCGCCGGATTCTTCACAGATTTCCGCCAGTTTTTCCATTTTGGCGTCCACTTCGTCTTCATTGAAGGTTTCCATGCTGACGATGAGGTAACACACGCCCTCATCACAATGGGGCAGCTTAATCTCACTGTATTCACAGGAACTCTTCAGGAAGTTGCTGTCCATGAATTCCACGCTGGTTGGCTCCAGTCCGGCCTTTACCAGATTCGGCACCAGGGTGACGGCCTTATCCAGATCGTCATACACTGCAGCCACATCCACTTTATAGGGAGGCAGCGGCAACAGTTTCAGGGTCGCTTTGCAAATAATGCCCAACGTGCCTTCCGAACCCATGACCAACTGTTCCAGGCAATACCCGGTGCTGCACTTTTTCAGGCGGGATCCCAGCGTTGTAATTTCACCGGTAGGCGTTACTACTTCTACGGAAAACACCTGATTCCGGGTAGTACCATAACGTACTGCTTTGTTACCGCCTGCGTTGGTAGCGATATTGCCGCCGATGAGGCAGCTTTCCGCACTGCAGGGGTCGCCTGCGTACAGCAGACCTTTTGCTTTGGCGGCCATCTGGATGTCGATAGTGCGTGCGCCTGCTTCGGCTACAGCATACATGGCGTCTTCGTTGATTTCAATAATCTTGTTCATTTTTTCCATGTTCAGCACGATACCGCCCAAAACGGGAATCGCACCGTCGGAAACGCTGGTACCTGCGCTGCGGGGCGTTACCGGAACCACGAATTGGTTGGCCAGTTTCATGACTGCCGCAACTTCTTCCGTGCTGTTGACCCAGACCACAACTTCCGGCAAATGCATCAGTCGGGGATCCGTCTCTTCGTCCGTTTTAAAACGGTCCAGCGTTTCCGCATCGGTTTTTACATTGGCAACGCCAACCACTTTTTTCAGTTCTTCCAGCAACTCAGGGGTAACAGGATTATACTTTGCCATACAAACTCTCCTTTACCGGCGTTCCTTTTCTCCGTCGCATCACAGACTAAACGCCAAAAACTTAAATTTTGCAGATAAAACTAAATTTATACATTAAAAATCTTTCCGGGATTCAGGATATTCTTCGGATCCACGGCCCGCTTGATCATGCGCATGTATTCCAGTTCGGCCGGTTCCGTGTACTCTTCCATGTAATGCAGTTTCTTGGCGCCGATGCCATGCTCGCCGGATAACCTCCCGCCCAGACTGTAGACGTAAGGATAAGCTTCCCTGTGGAATTTCTCCACGTTCTCATTCCATTCTTCTTCCGTCAGATCCTTGCGGCACATGCAGACGTGCAAATTGCCGTCCCCGGCATGGCCCAGCACCATGACTTCAAAGGGATAATGGTCTCCCATGGCTTTCACATGCTCGATGGTTTCCGCCACCTTATGCACCGGAACCACGAAATCGTCTGTAATGGTCACGTCGGACAAAATCCGCAGCGACTCCTGGCAGTTACGGCGCAGGCTCCACAACCGGTCGTCCGCTTCCAGTACTTCCAGGGCTCCGGCTTCCTCGCAGAGTTCGCTTAATTTTTCCAACCCGGTGTCAAGCTGGTTTTCATCAAAGGTTTCCACCGTTACATATACAAAGTTGGCAATGTCCCGATGCGGCACATCGATTTCACAGAACGCCGTGCTGCTGCGGACAAAACTGTTGTCCATAAACTCGATGCTGGTAGGATTCAGGCCCGCTTTAATTACAGTGGGAACCAGACGGGCAGCCTTTTCCACAGTATCGAACATAGCAAGTACGTCAAACCGGTACGGCGGCAGGGGTTGCAATTTCAGGGTAACCTCCGTAATGATGCCCAGGGTCCCTTCCGATCCCATAATCAGCTGCTCCAGCGCATAACCAGTCGTCTTCTTCTTCAGGCAGGCACCCACATGCATGATTTCGCCCATAGGAGAAACTACTGTCATACCGTACACCTGGTCCCGTGTTACACCGTAGCGGATTGCCTTCATGCCGCCTGCATTGGTCGCCAGGTTTCCGCCGATCTGGCAGGTTTCCGCGCTGCTGGGGTCTCCCGCATACACCAGGTTATGTTTTTTCGCCGCAGCCTGACATTCTTTTACCAGAGCCCCGGCTTCCGCAACCATATACAACCCTTCCGTGTTCACTTCCAGGATGCGGTTCATGCGCCCCATCAACAGGATGATACCCCCACGCACTGCGATAGCGCCGTCGGCCAGGCTGGTTCCGGCACTGCGCACCGTAATGGGAATATTTGATTCATTGGCAAGTTTCACGACAGCCGCCACTTCTTCCGTGGAACCAGGGGCCACTACCGCTTCCGGCGTATGGAATTTGGCAGGATCAGTTTCTTCGTCTGTTTTGTACTGGTCCAGTGTGTCCGGGTCCGAATACACATTCTCTTTGCCAACAATGGCCTGCAAGCCGGCTATAAATTTAACGTCAACTTTGTTATACATACGTTTCCCCCTCAATATTTTACTTTATTATAAATTATAACACTTTTTTATTCCGATAACCATACGCATTGCAGCAGTTTGCGTAAAACCCCCGGATATTCTTCCGTCAGGCTGTGCCGGTTGACCCGTTCCCCAATCTGATGCAAATCCTTACCCCAGGGACCAAATAAAAAGAACGGAATCCGTAGTCTCGCCAGCGCCTCCATATCAAACCGGTAATCCGTTCCCCACAACGGCGTATTAGCCTGGTACACAGGGCTTTGCGCGTTATCGGAAAGCCCGCAATAACTACAGTCAGACACTCCCGGGAAATAGGTTTTCATTTCCATATCCTGCAAAGCAGACAAGGCTTTTTTATAAATTTCAAATCTTTCAGCGCTTCTCATATCTTCACTACGTACCGAGGGATAATACGGCGGGGCAAAGCCAAATAAAACCACCGGTTTATCAAAGTTCAGGAAATCCAGCGTCTGCTGCATCATCCACAAGGTAACCTCGGGAAATGTTTTATGTTCTTTCTGCAACAGCATTTTTTTCTTCCGTTCCGTTTCCTTCCAGAATTCTTTAAAGCCGCTGTGCTGCTTTGCCTGTTGCCATAAGGTCACCCACGTCATCACTGTAACTGAATGGCCCGTGTCCGCTACAGCCCCTTTAATCTTCCCCAGGAAATAGGCCATCACCTGGGCAGGGGTTTTCCGGAACGTGAGTACGTTGCAATACCCTGCCGCACGTTTCGGAAGCGAAAAATCATACCCCTCTTTCAAATCCCGGGTATACATCCACGCCGGCGGTACCGAAACTTCATTTCCGCAGGTTTCCGCAAAGGTCTCATCACCTTCAGTCGCCGCTACAATACGGGACAGGATACCTACCGGATTGACACCTTCCCGGTAACTCCCTACCTGTACCAGTTTGCCCTGCACCAGTATAACCGGCAGCAACTTGCCGATACTGCCGGAATAAACTACTTGCGTCTTTCCGTCGGGCAGTTTCTGATTAGGCTCCGAACAAACCGCTAAACAGTAATCCAAATGATACCGGTCTTTCAGTTGTTCCAGCAACGGCAGGGAACCCCGCATACCAACAGAAAACGATTCTTCGTCAGGTACGGAAATAAACAGCAGCGCGCCCTGTCCTTCATTCGTTTCCCCTGCATTGTGCAATGCGGCTTCAGCCTGTTCCGCAAGCAACGCCATCTGAACGGCAGTTCCTCCCAGCATATCGCAGCTTCCCCTGCCAAACAGCCACTCTCCGGAAAGCAGGTCCGTATAGGCTTCTGCAGAAAGTGTTTCTGCGTTCAAATGGGAGGCGATTTCATCCAGATCAAATGCCCACGGAGCTGCCTCACCATAAACGTCTGCAGAAACTACATCGTGATGCCCCATGAAAACTACTGCCGGCAAATTTTCGTTCTTCAATTTTTCGCAAACGCCCGATGGTATCACCAGTGCCCAGACAACACTGCGGTTCAACACGTCCCCCGGAACCGGGAACGAACCGCATAATTCCGGATATTTCTTAAAATATGGCTGCTTCCGGAAAAAATCCAGCATCCATTGTTCCGCAGCAATCTCTTTTTCTGTATTGGTAACCGAAGCGCAAGCCATCAGGCCCTGTAAAATTTCAATAATTTTATCTTTCATAATCCCGAATCATCTCAGTCCCGTAACTTCACAATCGGCTGTTTCTCCCAAGGCAAATATTGGTAAGTCGTACAGAAAATCCAGGCTTTGTACTGTTCTTCCACTTCTTTTGTTCCCTTCGCCTTGTTCACGTCACGGATGCCTGCCGCCGACAGCGGGAAATAGTTGTAGGCTTCCGCAAACAGGGCACAGGCTTCTGCCGATTTTCCTTCTTTATGCTTCTGCTCCGCCAGAAAACGAAGGCTGTAGAAAATATACGGATTTACCGTATCGTACAGTGGGTCGGGGATGATGGGCTGCGGCGCATGGGACTCCAGTTTTTCATTTTTCACCATCTCTTCAGCATCAGCGACAGCTTGTTCCAATTTTCCGCTTTCCGCCAGAACGTTCAGCCGCCGGTACCAGATATCACCGCGAGCTTCCGTATGAAAACGGTAAGGAAATTTCCGGCAGATTTTAAACGCCCTGTCCAGATACTGCAGAGATGCGTCGCCGTTTTTTGTCAGCTTCCAGATGATTTCCGAAATATCACGCAGGCTCAGTACAAAATGCTCCGCTTCGCACATCCCCTGATCCGGATGATCGTTCAAATCTGGCTCTACATCGTTGATGAAGGTGCTTAACACCGTCAGGGCACCTTCCACATCCTTAATAAAGTACAGCACCCGGCCTACAATAGCACGGCACAGCCAGTTATTCTTGTCACTGACAAAACCGGGTGGAACCGGCCATTCCCCGGTTGTGCATTTTGTTACATACACTTTCCATTCCTGATCGTCAATATCTCTCATACTTGTTTCCCCCTTAACTCTTTTCCGCCAAGCCTGTTTCCCTTTTCGTTTTCACTGCTGCTCCCTGCTCCGCTGTCCGCTATCTGACTTACCATTTCCCTGCAGCCAGATACAGAATCGCGCAATATGCTATAACGAAGAGACATTCCCCAACAGAACCTGTCTTAAACAGACGGGGCAGCACCGTTATCCGTTTATCCGGATACAGAAACGGAACCGGCCCGCAGATTGCATCTTCCAGTATATGGAGCAGTGCCCCGGCGGAGAACCAGAACAAAAACATGCGGCTCATATGCAGGATTCCCGTTTGCCACATCTGTATTCCCGTTACAGAAAGCACCTCCGGCGTCCAGAATAACGCCAGCGCAGCCACATACAGCACGAACCAGTGAGAATAGGAACGATGGGAGGACTGCCAGAACAATCCCTCCGACTTGTCAGGGAACAGGCTGCCGAGCATCGCGCTTCCGGAAATGAATACGTTATGTGTCGCCACAAACAACGTTGCGAATGTGACAATGCTGTGTGATACACCGGTCAATGCTCAAATCCCCCTGTCAAAAAAACAGCGCAGTCTGCATTAAATTTGCAAACCGCGCCTGTGTCCGTAACCAACTACAGAAATGCTGTTATTACTAAATTCAGATGATTTTTATTGCAGTTTTTCCATCAGCATCTTGTTGACCATGCCCGGATTTGCTTTTCCGTGGGTAGCTTTCATGATTTGTCCCACCAGGAAGCCGAGGGCCTTTTTCTTGCCGGCCTTGAAGTCCGCAATGGACTGAGGATTGGCAGCAATTACTTCGTCTACCAATTTACCCAGTTCGCCTGCGTCGCTGACCTGTTCCAGCCCCAGCTTCTTCACCAGTGCTTCCGGTGCCTCGTTCTCTTTCAGCATCTCCGCAAAGACCTGCTTGGCCAGTTTGCTGGACAGCACACCTTTATCAATCAGGTTCACCAACTCACCCAGATGATCCGGTGTAATCCTGAATTCCGGATCGTCGATTTCAATACCTTCCGCGTTCAGATAGCCGGCGACATCTCCGATCAGCCAGTTGGACAGGGCTTTCAGGTTCTTCGTGGCTTTGGTACCTGCGTCAAAATAATCCGCCACCTTTTTGCTGGCCACGATGATATCCGCGTTGTCTTCCGGAACATCTTCCGCCAGCAGCCGTTCCTTACGGGCAGAGGGCAGTTCCGGCAAGGTCGCCTTAATCTCGTCGATCCAGGCCTGATCCAGATTGACCGGCACCAGGTCCGGTTCCGGGAAGTAACGGTAGTCGTGGGCTTCTTCCTTAGAACGCATGGACAGGGTCACGCCGTTAGCGTCGTCCCAGGTACGGGTTTCCTGCACTACGTGTCCGCCATCTTCAACGATTTCGATCTGGCGTTCCACTTCATATTCGATAGCCCGTTCCAGTGCACGGAAGGAGTTCAGGTTCTTGATTTCGGCGCGGGTGCCGAATTCCGTAGTGCCTTCCGGCATAACGGAAATATTGGCATCGCAGCGGAGACTGCCTTCCTGCATTTTGCAGTCGCAGACGTCCGTGTATTCCAGAATGGCTTTCAGCTGTTCCATATACGCACGGGCTTCCGCAGCGCTGCGCATATCCGGCTCGGATACAATTTCAATCAGGGGTACGCCGGCGCGATTATAATCAACTGCAGAATAATCAGACGTGCTGATGGTCAGGCCGCTATGCACCAGCTTGCCTGCATCTTCTTCCATATGGATACGGGTAATGCCGATGCGTTTTTTCTCACCGTTGACACGGATATCGATGTGACCGCCCAGGCAGATAGGTTCGTCCCACTGGGAAATCTGGTAATTCTTCGCCAGGTCGGGATAGAAGTAATTCTTACGGTCCATCTTATTGAATTTCTGAATGTCGCAGTTCAGGGCCAGACCGGCACGGATCGCAAATTCAACCACCCGTTTGTTCAGCACCGGCAGCGCGCCGGGCATACCCAGGCAGACCGGGCAGACATGAGTATTGGGTTCCGCACCGAATTCCGTGGAGCAGGAGCAGAATGCTTTGGTTTTTGTTTTCAGTTCGGCATGGACTTCCAGACCGATGACAGTAATATAATTTTTCATTATTTGTTACCTCCCAAAGGCGCTGCCGCTTTATGAAAATCTGTCGCCTGCTCAAAAGTGTAAGCCGCCCGCAGCAGGGTTTCTTCGTCCAGCGCCTTGCCGATCAGCTGCAGGCCAACCGGCATCCCGTCCGTAAAGCCGCAGGGAATGGAAATACCAGGCAGACCGGCCATGTTCACCGGAATCGTGGTTACGTCCAGCATGTAGATTGCCAGGGGATCCATAGCGATTTTGCCATCCATGGGATAGGCTACCACCGGAGAAGTAGGCGTCAGCAGCACGTCCACTTTCCGGAACGCTTCGTCAAAGTCTTTACGAATCAGGGTACGAACCTGCATGGCTTTCTTATAATACGCATCATAATAACCGGAGCTCAGCACATACGTGCCCAGCATGATGCGGCGTTTTACTTCGCTGCCAAAGCCTTCCGTACGGCTCAGTTTCGTCATTTCCGGCGCGCTCTTGGCCTCTTTGTTGCGATAGCCGTAACGCACGCCGTCATAACGGGCCAGATTAGCAGATGCTTCTGCCGGGGCAATGATGTAATACGTGATTACGGCATATTCCGTATGGGGCAGGGAAACTTCCACGATTTCCGCGCCCAGCTCTTTGTATTTTTCCACGGCAAGCATAATCTGTTCTTTGACTTTGGCATCGATACCTTCACCAAAATATTCTTTCGGCAGGCCGATGCGCAGGCCTTTTACATCCTGCCGCAGGGCTTTTGTGAAATCAGGCACATCCACAGGAAGGGAGGTGGAGTCATGGGCATCCACGCCGCAGATGGTGTTCAATACGATGGCCGCGTCGGTCACGTCGCGGGTGATGGGTCCAATCTGATCCAGAGAGGAAGCAAACGCGACACAGCCGTAACGGGAAACACGCCCGTAGGTCGGCTTAATACCGACCACACCGTTGAAGGATGCCGGCTGACGGATGGATCCGCCGGTATCGGAACCCAGGGACCAGATGGCTTCGCCGGCTGCAATAGCCGCTGCACTGCCGCCGGAAGAACCGCCCGGCACGCAGTCCAGGTTCCAGGCGTTATGGGTCTTTTTCATATAAGAAGTTTCCGTAGTGGAACCCATGGCGAATTCGTCCATGTTGGTCTTGCCCAGGAAAATGGTTTCGTCTTTGCGCAGATTGGCGATTACATGGGCATCGTACACCGGAATAAAATTATCCAGGATATGGGACGAGCAGGTAGTGCGCAGCCCTTTGGTACTGATATTATCTTTGATGGCGCCCGGAATACCGGCCAGCGGTTTGATGGTTTCACCCGCGGCAATCATGGCATCCACTTTGGCCGCCTGGGCCAGGGCGTTTTCTTTGTCCAGTGTCACATAAGCGCCGATTTTTTCTTCCACTTCATCGATGCGGTCGTACACCGCTTTGGTCAGCTCAACGGAGCTGAGCTGTTTATTCTGCAGTTGTTCATGCAGTTCATGAACGGTGCTTTCGTATAACTTCACAGTCCTTGCCTCCTTACTCGATTACACGCGGAACTTTGAATCCGTCATTATGTACCGCCGGCGCGTTTTTCAGCGCATCTTCATGAGCCACGCCTTCCTGCGGCACATCTTCCCGCAGCACATTGTACAGAGGCAGAATGCTGAAAGTGGGTTCGATACCGGTGGTATCCACCTTCTGCAGGATATCCGCATAATTGAGGATCTGGTTGAACTGCTCTGTGAACTTAGGCATTTCCGCCTCGGAAATCTCCAGGCGGGAAAGCGCCGCGATGTATTTCACATCTTTTTCCGTTACTTTCATATTTTCACCATCCTGTTATTCATTAAGCTTTAAGGAAACGCCATTTTGGCAAAGAACCGACTAACGCCGGTTTCCCTGCAAACACATACCTGTTGCGAAACAGCGTTCCCTTGTGCCTGAAAAAACGTACATAATATTATATCACAATTTATATATATGGAAAAGACACTTACAAATATTATAACTCATTTCTTCATGTCTTCAAACTTAGCGCCGGGATGTTCCGCTTCTGTCATCTTTCGGAGCTCCTCTTTCAACACCGGATATTCTTTGCCTGTATCCTTATGGATCTCCGTTCCATCCGGGAAACGCAGGGTTCCGGTAATCTTACTCAGCCTGAGGCTCAGCTGCATCATCCTGTTTAAATGAAGCGTATCACTTTCCAATTGTCCGTTAAAACGCATCTCTGCCCCTGTCTGCCAGACAAACCGTTTTTCAGACTGATTTTTGTCTTCTTCTTCCCGTTTCTGCTGATAATTCTCCGCTGTGGCATGAACCTGATACCGATCGGAATCTTCCGGTTCGATTTTGACCCGAAGAACTGACTTACCCATCCCCGGAATTTTAACGATACCAATCCAGTCCCCTGCAAAGGGGTCCCCTGTTATCGCTTTCAGAAACCCACAGCCGGCAACTACCAGTAAAACAATCAGACAGACAAATGTCCATTTACAAACCTTCTTCACAACTGTTTTTCCTCCCAGCCTGCGAACAGGTTCCCTTCTTCTGATGCCGGAGCGGCGCCTGCCCCTTTTGTCTCTTCGTCAGAATTCCCCGTGCCGCTTCCCAGCATCCGCAAAAATCCCGTTTCATCAATCACTGTAACGCCTAAAGAACGGGCCTTTTCCAACTTGCTCCCCGCTTCGGCGCCGGCAATCACAAAATCTGTTTTTTTGCTCACGCTGCCGCTGACCTTAGCCCCGACATCCTGGGCCATGGTTTGGGCCGTAGCCCGGTCCAGGGTGGGCATCGTACCGGTGAATACCAGCGTCTTGCCGTAAAAGGGATGGCTTTCATTCATGACCTGGGCTTGCATCTCCATATTCAGCCCGGCCTTTTTCAGACGGTCAACCAGTTCCCGGTTCAGCGGATTGGCAAACCAGGTCACCACGCTTTCCGCAATCACGGCGCCAATGTCTTTGATAGCAGCCAGTTCTTCCGCAGAGGCCATCATCAATGCGTCCATGTTTTTATACTGCAGGGCCAGCAGCCGGCCCCCTTTAGCGCCGATGTGACGTATCCCCAGCGCAAAAAGCAGTTTGTCCAGTCCCTGCTGCTTGCTTTTTTCAATGGCTTTCAACAAATTGTCCGCCGATTTTTTCCCCATCCGGTCCAGCGTCAGGAGCTGTTCTTCTTTCAGTTCATACAAGTCTGCCGGCGTTTTCACCAATCCAGCATCCAAAAGCTGGTTGATTACCGCGGGGCCGCAGCCTTCAATATCCATAGCGTCCCGGGACGCAAAATGAATCAGGCCTTCCCGGCCCAGCGCAGGACAATGGGGATTCGTACAGCGATAGGCCGCTTCCCCTTCTTTGCGTGCCACCGCCCAGCCGCATTCCGGGCACTCCTTCGGCATGACAAACGGCACCGCTGATTCCGGTCGCAATTCTTTTACAACGGAAAGCACCTCGGGTATGATTTCCGCCGCTTTGTTTATGATGACCGTGTCACCGATACGGATATCCTTTTCCAGAATAAAATCTTCATTGTGAAGAGTAGCTCGGCTTACAGTACTGCCGGATAACTTTACGGGGGTCAGTACCGCAGCCGGCGTCAGCACGCCCGTGCGCCCCACCTGGATTACAATATCTTCCAATTTCGTCCGGGCCTGTTCTGGCGGATATTTATAGGCTATGGCCCAGCGGGGATCTTTTCCCGTGGCTCCCAGCAGCTTCTGCTGCCAAACCGCGTTGACCTTCGCCACTGCACCATCTGTATCATAAGCCAGTTCACGGCGGCGTTTGTCATGTTCTTCAATGAACTGTAGTATTTCTTCATTTGTATGTGCCACACACCAGTATTCCGGTGTGGTAAAACCGTATTTCTCCAGATCTCGCAGGCACTCTTCCTGGGTTTCCGGTTCCTCCGGCCCTTTCAGGTAATAGGCAAAAAAGCTGAGGGAACGCCGCGCCGTAACTGCAGGATCCAGCTGCCGCAGACTGCCCGCCGCCGCATTCCGGGGATTGGCGAATTCCGCTTCCCCAGCTTCCACCCGTTCTTCGTTCAGACGCAGGAACGCTTCCCGGGACATATATACTTCGCCCCGCACATCAAGCAGTTCCGGCACTTCTTCCCCTGCGGGGATACGCAGGCGTTGGGGAATGCTTTTTATGGTACGTACATTTGTCGTTACGTTTTCGCCCACTTCCCCGTCGCCCCGGGTCGCAGCCCGTACCAGCCAGCCGTTTTCATAGATAAGGCTGCAGGCCAGCCCGTCAATCTTCGGTTCCAGCACATAACTGACTTCGGTACCGGCAGGCAAGGCGTTCCGTACCCGCTGGTCGAAATCCCCCATTTCCTCCGCGTTATACACATTGCCCAGACTCAGCATGGGCACCATGTGTTTCACCTGGGTGAAGCCCGGCGCTACGTACCCGCCGGGGCGCCGTGTGGGAGAATCCGGCGGCACTTCGTCCGGATACAGCGCTTCGATGGAACGGAGCCGGTTGGTCAGCGCGTCATATTCCGCGTCGCTGATCTCCGGAGCGTCCAGCACATAGTACTGGTATTCGTGGTGTCGGATCTGCATGCGCAGTCCATCCGCTTCCCGCAACAGTGCTTCTTTTGTTTCGCCGTTTTTCAATACAGCAGCCTGATACTGTACCGTTTCTTTTTCTTCCATATAAGCTACCTCTCGACGTCTGTTAAAGCTTCTTCAGCATAGCGTATTTTGTCAGCAGGCTGCGGATTCCCCCACCGGCAAACGCGACCTTTACTTCCTGCCCGTCCGGTGAGTTTTTCACGCTGACAACGGTCCCCTCGCCCCATTTCTTGTGGCTGACGCGGTCGCCGATTGCAAAGTCCGTTGCAGCATCCGCCGGTTTTTCCGGCACAAAATCCGTATGGATTTTACTGAACAGACCGCTTGTCTTTTTGCTTTCTTCTTTAAAACGTTCACTAAGAGACGCACTCACCCGGCTGTCAGGAACTGTTCGCTTACCATGGCCTCCGCCAATGATGGGACCGCCTTCATCATCATAGGAATAGCTATTGCGATTATAACCAGACTGCCCATAACCGCTTCGCCCACTCTGACGGGAACCGCCAAAATCACTGTCTGAATAGCCGCCCTGTCCGTAACCCCGGCTTTTATATCCGTCCGTATTGCGATAACCCGTACTTACCAGCGATGGACGATGATACTCACGCACCAGCTTTTCCGGAATTTCTTCCAGAAACCGGGAGGGAACGGAATAATTCGTGCGCCCGTAGATAGTACGGGTCTTCGCGCCGGTCAGGTACAGAATCTGCTTGGCGCGGGTGATGCCCACATAACACAGCCGTCGTTCCTCTTCCATCTGTTCATCGTCCATAAGGCTGCGGGAATGGGGGAACAGTCCTTCTTCCATCCCGGCCAGAAACACCACCGGGAACTCCAGGCCTTTGGCAGAATGAAGCGTCATCAACGTAAATTTATCGTTATCCAGCCGGGCATCGTCAATGTCGGAAACCAGCGCTACGTGCTCCAGGAAACGGGCCAGTGTTTTATCTTCCCCTTCATCCTTCAGAAAATCCCGGGCCACGCTAATCAGTTCCTTCAGGTTTTCCGCCCGGCTCTCGGACTGGGGCGTCTGCTCTGCATGCAGTTCTTCCAGATAACCTGTTTTGTGCATCACATCATCAATTAACTGTTCCACCGGAACCGTGTCCACCTCTGCCATCAGATCAAACAAAACGCCGCTCATTTCTTCCAGTTTGGCAATGAAACGAGGGCTTAACCCCGACACCGCCGCCGCGTTGGTAATGACCTCGAACAGGGAAATGCCCTGCGCATTGGCATGATCCTGCAGCTTATTGACGGTGGTCTGCCCGATACCCCGTTTGGGTACATTAATAACACGCAGCAAGCTCAGCATATCATAAGGATTGTACAGCAGCTTCAGGTAGGCCATCACGTCCCGGATTTCTTTCCGGTCATAAAATTTCACCCCGCCTACCATACTGTAACTGATGCCGCTTTTGATCAGCATCTCTTCAAACACACGGGACTGGGTGTTGGTGCGGTACAGGACCGCCATATCCCCGTAAGTAAATTTCCCGCTGCGAATCAGCATCTGAGCCTGTTCCACCACGAATCGGGCCTCGTCTCGCTCGTCCATGGCATTGTAATAGGTGATGGCTGCATCCGCTGCGTTTTTGGTCCACAACTTTTTCGGCTTGCGTCCCGTATTGTTTTCAATCACCGCATTGGCCGCGTCCAATATTACGGTAGTAGAACGGTAATTCTGTTCCAGCTTCAGAAGTTTTGCTTTGGGATAGTCCTTTTCAAAATCCAGGATGTTGCGGATGTCCGCGCCGCGCCAGCCATAGATACTCTGGTCCGCATCGCCCACTACGCACAGGTTGCCCTCATCCCCCACCAGATAGCGGGTCAGCAGGTACTGGGTCCGGTTGGTATCCTGGTATTCGTCAATCATGATATAGCTGAAACGCTGCTGATATTTTTCACGCACCTCCGGGAACTCCGCCAGTATCTTTACCGTCAGCATCAGCAGATCGTCAAAGTCCATGGCATTGTTGGCCAGCAGCCGTTTCTCGTATAATTCGTAAACCTCTGCTGCCTTCTGTTCAAAGAAATCACCCGCCAGTTTCGCAAAAGCCGACGCATTCTGCATCTGGTTCTTGGCATTGGATATCGCATTCTGTAACGCTGCCGGCGGAAACCGTTTTTCATCCAGGTTCATGTCCTTCAGGATGGATTTCAATAAATTCTTCTGATCCGCCGCATCGTAAATGGCGAAATTGCTTTTGTGGGTTCCCAGCACTTCAATCTCCCGGCGCAGGAAACGGGCGCAGAAAGCGTGGAATGTATACAGCCACACATCTTTCGCCGCAGGTCCCACCATGGCGTCCACCCGGTCACGCATCTCTTTGGCTGCTTTGTTGGTAAAGGTAATCGCCAGAATTTTATAAGGCGATACACCCAGTTCCAGAAGGTGGGCAATGCGGCAGGTCAGCACCTTGGTCTTGCCGCTGCCGGCCCCCGCCAGAATCAGCATGGCCCCGTTTATATGTTCCACCGCAGCCTGCTGCTGCGGATTCAGGTTTGCAAGAGTATCCATCAGTCCTCCAAAATCTATAAAACCCAAAAGTTTATGATTATTTATTCTTTGAAAATGCTCTTTCGATGCGCGTACAAAGCTTTATAAAGCAGTAATCCCAAAATTCCGCAGGATACCGTTTCCCCGATGCCAATGGTCCCCATCAGCAGTGGGATTGGCAACGGTACGCCATAGGCATAACGAAGCACGAAGGGAACAATAAGCATATTGGCGACAATCGGGGGGATAACAGCCAGAAAAGGGTTTCTGTCACGCAACATCCTGGTCCCCGCCGCCCCGATCAATGTGGCCAGTGAACCGAATATAATGTCAGCAAGCACCGCTCCTCCTAAAATATTAGCAAGCAGGCACCCGACAGCAAGTCCCGGAACCGCTGCCGGAGTGAACACGGGCAGTATTGTCAGGGATTCTGATATCCTGACCTGGATTTCCTTAAAGGAAAGCGGTGCAAAAGCAACTGTCAGCACCACATATGCCGCTGCGATCATCGCCCCTTGCGCAACCAAAAAAGAAGACGCCTTATGATTCATGGACACTCATACTCCTTTAGCGTACTGTTTACCTGATCTTAATTCGGAATAGCCGGGTGCTAAAACATTATACCATAAACATAACGCGTACAAAATATAAAAAAGAGACAGAAGCCAAAGCCTCTGTCTCCTCCTTGCATTTAATAAAAATTTGCCTGAATCCGGAATTAATCAGTCTTCCGCAGCAGCCTTAGCTGCTTCTTCCGCTTCCAGGATCGGTTGGAACCGTTCCGCTTCGGACTTCAGAACGTCAGCCAGCATAATCATACAGATTAAGTTGGGGATCGCCATCAGGGCGTTGAAAATGTCGGCCAGGTTCCACACCAGCTCCAGGGTCTGGGTTGCGCCTATATAAGCGGTCAGGGAGAACAGCACGCGGTAGATGATGTTTAATTTATGATCGCCTACCAGATATTCGAATGCTTTCTCACCGTGATATTCCCAACCGAGAATCGTGGAGTACGCAAACAGCAGGATGCCGATGGAAACGATATATGCGCCTGCAGGGCCTACGAACCGTTCAAATGCGGCGATGGTAAGGGCGATACCTTTCAGCGGGGTGCCATCGGCAGCCGTGGCGCCCAATACGCCGGAGGAAGCGATGACCAGACCGGTGATGGAGCAGACAACAATGGTGTCAAAGAACGTACCGGTCATATTGATGTAACCCTGGCGGACAGGATCGTCTGTATGAGCCGCCGCTGCAGTAATAGCTGCGGAGCCCATGCCGGCTTCGTTGGAGAAGCAGCCGCGCGCTACGCCGAAGCGGACCGCATTCATAACGCTGACGGTAATCGTGCCCAGTACGCCACCGCCTACAGCATCCGGACTGAAGGCCATAACAAAAATCTGGTACAGACCGTGGGGAATGGCGCTGAGATTACCCAAAATACCGGCCAGACCGGCAATTACATACAGAACTGCCATAGAAGGAACCAGCACGGAAGAAACCTTGGCAATGGTCTGGATGCCGCCTAAGATAATAATCAGAGACAGAATTGTCAGGCCGACACCGGTTACCGCAATAGGAATTTCAAAAGTCTGCTCCAGGGCAGAAGAAATGGAGTTCGCCTGGGTCAGATTGCCGATACCGAAGGAGGCCAGCACTGTGAACAGGGCAAACAGGAAACCGAGAGTTTTACCCAGGGATTTATTTTTCAGGGCATTCTTCATGGTAAACATAGGGCCGCCGGCCATTTCACCTTTGGAGTTTACTTCACGGTATTTAACCGCCAGCATACATTCTGCGAACTTGCTGGTGAGACCGAAGCAGGCGGAGATCCACATCCAGACCAGAGCGCCGGGGCCGCCGGAGAACATGGCCGTAGCCACGCCGACGATGTTGCCGGTACCGATGGTAGCGGCCAGCGCCGTCATCAGGGTTGAAAACGGGGAAACATCGCCGTGCCCGCGTTTCGTGGTGCGGGCATCTTTGCCCAGCACGCTCTTCAGGGCGTAGGGCAGGTTCCTCCAGGTACGGAAATTCAGCTTAAAAGTCAGGTATATGCCGGTACCTACCAGCAGGACCAGCATCGCCGGACCCCAAACAAAACTGTCTATTGCGTCTACAGTTGCATTAATAGCTTTCCAATCCATAAAAATTCCTTCTTCCTTTTTATAATTACCGGACCTCATACCGGTCACTGCCAGATCTGGCGTAGCGCCTACCTCGGGGTTACTGCTGTATTATCCTGTATCACCCCGGATCCTGAATTCCCCCATTTGGACCTCCTGATACTGAAACCGTAAATTAAAACCGGCCTCCGGAAATCCATTCCCTCCAGGCCGGTCAATATCATTGTATGTAACACTTTATATAACGTATTACTGCGCAAGCGGAATTACCGCCTGTTCCCGACCCTGTCCTTTTGCCTGAGAGATTGGGGCTGCGCCCTTGCACCTTCGGCTCTCAATTGAATGAGTATCTCCAGAGTTGTGTCCGCATGCGGTTTCGTGTTCACCGGAACGCCTGAGAGTGCTACTCCTTCGGCATGCCTGACCTTTTGGCCCTGCATTCTTCCGCATGTTTCATCCACTCAATTTTCATTTTTTATATAAGACGATTTTAAACAATTTACTTCAAAAAATCAAGAGGTGCTGCAAATGTATACATGTATACATCCGGGAAGCACAAGTGTCCAAAGATTTTCATCTGTTTTCCGTTTCACAAAAAGAACGGGCTCCTGAACCGCAGCAAAACGATCCGGGAACCCGTTACAGACTTTTTTATATTACTTTTCTTCTACTTGCGGAGCCCCGTCAAATTCCCACTTGTTAACGGTGGCCTTTTCAATCACTTCCATGTTAGGTTTGAAGCCGGTTCCCACTTCCTGCGGAACCTGAATCTTGCCGTTTTCGTCCACGAACGTGGAAGGCGATACGATATCTTCCGCATAGTAACGGTCGCTGTTGGGGATGTCATTGGGATATACATAATACGGCAGCGTTGCCACGGCGATATTGTGCATACGGGCAATCCCGGCGTCCAGCATGCCGCCACTCCAGGAGAACACATTACGCTCACCGGCATATTTCTGGATCCGGCGCGCTTCCGTCAGGCCGCCGACCCGGGCGACTTTGATATTGATGATGCGGCAGCTGCCAAGCTCAATGGCACGGCGGGCGTCTTCCAAGGAGTCGATGCTTTCGTCCAGGCAGATCGGGGTTTTGATGGCTGCCTGCAGGTGGCGGTGGTCAACGATATCGTTATCTGCCAGCGGCTGCTCAATCATCAGCAGGTGCAGGTCATCGATTTCCTTGAATACCGGAATATCGTCCAGCGTGTACGCGGAGTTGGCGTCAGCCATCAGCATGATATCGCCAAACTGTTTGCGTACGGCAGACAGATACTGGATATCATGGCCGGGCCCGATTTTGCATTTTACCCGGTGATATCCTTTTTTCAGGGATTCTTCTACCTTGCGGCACAGATCGTCCGGTGTCTTTTCAATGCCCAGGGAAATGCCGGCTTCTACTTCCGTCTTTACGCCGCCCAGGGCTTTCCATTCAGGCAGGCCCTGCTGTTTGGAATACAGTTCCCACAGGGCGCAGTCCACGGCGGAACGGGCCATCCGGTTCCGGCGGATCCAGCCCGTATGGAACCAGAAATCTTCCGGAGTTTTAAATTCTCCGAAATTAAATAATTCGGGAATCAGGAAGTTTTTCAGAATAATAATAGCGCCGCCGGTGGTTTCTTCATTGTACCAGGGACGGAAGAAAGGCGAGCATTCGCCATAGCCGACGTTGCCGTCGGAATCATGTACTTCAATTACGGAGAAATTTTTAACCGTGCTTACGCCAAAACTGGTACGGAAGCCAACCTTATGTTTTAATTCCAGTTCACGGAGGACGACTTTTTTAATTTTCATAGTGTTTCTCCCTCATTTTCCAGACTTATTTTGTCAGTTTCAAAATTAATGCAGCAATCAATTTGGTTCTTGCGAACATGCTGTCAACATCCGCCCATTCTTCCACTGTATGGTTCCGGCGGCCTTCTACGCCGATGGAGCACAGGGACGGTACACCAACTTTGCAGGTATAGGCCGCGTCGGAAGCGCCGCCGCACAGTTTCGGTCCGGGAATCGGCCAGCCGTTTTCCCGCGCCACTTCCTGGGCAACCTTCAGCAATTCCATGTTGCCGGGCAGCCGTTCCATGGCTGCAAAGCCGCAACTCTCGGACATGGTGGTGGTTACGTCTTTTACGTAAACGGTTTCTACGATCTTCTTTACCTTTTCACGCATTTCAACCAAATCGGCTTCGTTGATATAACGGAAATCGCATTCCACTTTGCAGTGTGCAGGCGCCGCATTGGCTACCGTACCGCCTTCGATGGTGCCTACGTTGATATTGTAGTTTTTGGAGAAGTCGGTCAGTTTCTCGATCTCGATGATCTTATGGGCCATTTCCAGGATCGCGCTGCGACCGTTTTCCGGATCGTTGCCAACATGGCAGCCGCGTCCGAAGGTTTCCACGAAGAAGCGCCAGCATCCTTTGCGCTGTACGGTAATGTCATGGTCGGGAAAACCGGTTTCAAAGTTGAAGCAATACTTGGCGCCTTTTGCTTCTTTCATGATAACTTCCGGATTGTTGGAAAAAATGTGGGCCGGTTCTTCGTCCGCTACAAAAATCACCTTGCAGGGGAAATCATAGCCGGCATCTTTCAGGGCGCGCAGTGCGGAGAGAGCGATGCAGTCGCCGCCTTTCATATCCAGCACGCCGGGACCGTATGCCTTGCCGTCTTTAATAGTGAAGGGCCGTTTGGCGACCTCGCCCTCATAGAATACCGTGTCGATATGACCCATTAACAGGGTATAGGGTTTGGAAAGATCGCCGCGTTCGCCGATAATGGTATCGCCGCATTTTTCAAAATGGTACCGGCGGATTGTAAATCCCAGTTCTTCCAGAATGCCGGCGCACAGGTTGCCGATTTCCATGCCGCCTTCTTTCACACCGATGCCGGAATCAATAGATACCATCTGTCTCCAGAGATCGACAATACCGTCTTTATTCGCGTCAACCCATGCAAATGCTTTTTCTTTAAAATCCATACAGTTTTTACCCCTTTCTGTCATAAATTGTCTTTCGGTTCTGTTTTGCGGACATTTCCGCATTTCTTTGATACTTCTGTTTACATACATTGCCAGATCAAAACTTTGCTTTTTCGTCAGGCTTTCTTCTGTTTGCTCTTGAAATCAATACGTGCAATCAGGACACCACCCAGGATGATGGCGATATTCAAGATCCAGTTGGGAACTTTGGCCGTCTTGAACAGATAGGTCAGGATAACAGCCAGGATGATGGTCAGGAAACCTACCTTCAGGTGCTTGGTACACAACTGGGTATATACAGCGCCGAACACTGCCGGAAGGATATATTTGAAACCGGCTTTAATGAAAGGAGGCAGCTGGTTGATCAGCTCTCCGCCCGCAACGGCAAAGAACGTGATGATGCAGATGGAAGTAAACGTAGATGCGGTGATACCCATGGTCGCCATAACGTCGCCTTCCGGGGTGCCTGCTTCATAGCCGGCTACCTTCTGGGCCATGGTGATGGCCGGACAGCGGATATCCGCGCAGTTGCCGGTAACCCAGCCGATATAGGTGCCGCTGACACCCATAAGGCTGAAGAAGGTAGTGGGCTGGATAAACCAGGACACGCCGAACGTAAAGGCTGCAACTGTCCAAAGTTTGATCAGGTCGCTGAACGGAGGCATAACTCCGTAGGTAATATAGAAATAAATGGCGGGGCAAAAGTTGGCAATGATTGCCGCCGTTACGGAAACAAGACCGATTTTAATACATTTTTGTCTGTAAGCTTCAGGATTCGTCATTCCGATCACTCCTTTCCATTAACCGAAAATGACCACGGTCACATACATGCCCGCAATCATTGAAATTCCCAGCGCCAATTCCTGCAGGCGCTGTTGATTCGCGAATACTTTGGAAACGATCATCATGACTATCGCAGAAACTACCGCCGCACACCAGTTGCTGGCCTTGAAGGGCATAACCAGACGGGGTGACAGCAGGAACGCAAACAGACCGATGGTGGCACCGGCGGTCAGATATTTGATCCAGGCCGGGTCATATTTGGTATTCAGTTTAGCGACTACATCACTCATGCGATGGGTCAGAATCAATGTAAAGAACATCCAGCCCAGATTGTTCAGCGCCATGCCCCACAGAGCGTAGGAAAAACCTTTCAGGCCGAAAGCCGCCGGATTCTGCGGATCCACGCCTGCCACGCCGGCTGCCAGGGTAACCATAGCCAGTTCGGTACGGGCTGCGCCGATATCGTTCATACGCATCCAGGTGGTAGGCGTACCCAATACGGCGATCAGCGCCATCATGATAATAACAGGCGACAGGGACGGCCCGATGGAGGTCAGGCAGGCAGAACGGAAGCCCGCTTTCCATCTTTCGGGAGCAATGCCCAGATTGTCAGCTTCTTTAATAGCTGCCCTTAAATAAATGGCACACTGGGTCAGGATCACAATGATCATCAGCGATGAAGCAATCCATAGGCCCGGACTGTTAATAGCTTGTTTTAAATCCACAATAATTCCCCCTTTTTAATTAACCGATACCTCTCTCTTACTAATCAATTGTTTCAGACAGTTCTTTTTATACAAGCCCGGACGCCTGCCTTCCTTTTCAAACGCCGGTTTTCACCAACCCCTTTATAAAAAACCGGTAAAACGATCAGAAACACATTTATTTTTACGAGAGTGTGAGCTTCTCAAAAAAACGTTTGTAACTTCTCCGTTTTCGATTTTTCTTATCACTTGATGCTGTTTTGATGTTTATCTGTAAATACTTATTTGTAGATCCAGTGAGCCACTGACATAGCGTCGATAGCTTCCTCGTCTACTTCGTATTTAACGCCGTTGGTTTCATCAGGCACGATGATCGTGCAGCGATCCGTAATATCCACCATGGGACGGGTAATATCCTTTTCAAAATACCGGTTGGCCGCCGCCACGTCGTGGGCCAGTTCCGTAAAGCCAGGGAGGCTGGCAAAGGAAACGTTCTGCGCCCGGCCGATACCCAGTTCCGTCATACCGCCACACCACAAGGGGATGTTATGCTCCACGCACAGGTCGTGGATGCGTTTGCCTTCCCACATACCTCCGCAGCGGCTCGATTTGATATTGATGACCTTGCAACTGCCCAGTTTAATCGCAGCCGCCGCCGATTCGTACGAAACAATGCTTTCATCCAGACAGATAGGTGTTTCAATAGCGGCCTGCAGCGTAGCATGATCCACAATATCATCCTCACCCAGGGGCTGTTCGATATACTGCAGCCCGTATTCGTCCATCGCTTTGAACACGTCAATATCTTTCAGTGTATATGCGGAATTGGCATCTACCGTTAACGTGATATCGCCGAACTCTTTCCGGATCGCTTTGATTACCTCAACATCCTGCCCGGGATGGATTTTTATTTTAGTCCGGTGATAACCCTGTTTAAGATACTTTTCAATCATCCTGAACAGGGTACTGATATCTTTTTCAATCCCCAGGGAAACACCGACCTTGATTTCTTTTTGCGTACCGCCCAGCAGCGTCTTGATCGATTTGCCCGTACGCTGGGAAAGGATCTCCCAGAGCGCATTCTCGATCGCCGCCTTCGCCAGGCGGTTTCCGATAATGAATTTGAATTTACTCATAAAGTCTTCCGGTCCGCCCACTTCCGTATGCAGCAGACGCGGAATAATAATTTTGCTTAATACATGCAGTACAGTCCCGTTATCTTCCGGATTATAGAAAGGACCATAAAAAGCCTTACATTCGCCCCAGCCCACCAGACCTTCCGAATAGACCTTTACCAGCAGGGCATCCCTGTTCACAAATTTCGTAAAACTGGTTTCAAAGGGGTGATTAAACGGGTTATGCACATTGTAAATGTCTACGCGGTCAATAATCATATATTTCCCCTCCCGTTATAATAAAACAAGAATAATTAATCAGATTTTCCTTATAATAATGCATTTCGGGTTAAAAAAATATAAATCGCTCATTAATTGTGAGAATTATTTTGAATTGTTACAATAATTTAATCATATCTTAAATATGAAGTCAACCAATATCAAGAAAAAACAGTTTTAAAGAATAAATGGTCCGGCATTATATGTTTCATGCCGGACCTCGTCCCTTAGGTTTTACCACGACAGTATTTCCACACCGGTATCCGTCACCAGCACCGTATACTCCCATTGGGCGGAGAGGCTGCCGTCTTCCGTGTACACTGTCCATTCATCTTTTTCGTCAATAAAAATATTTTTCCTGCCGGTATTGATCATGGGTTCAATGGTGAAAATCATGCCGGGTACCAGCAGCATACCCGTTCCTTTTCTCCCCACATGGGCAACAAAGGGATCCTCATGAAACTCTACGCCCACGCCGTGGCCGCCGAACTCTTCCACCACACTGTAGCCGTGTTTGTGCGCCAGCTGGGAAACCGCCGCGCCTACATCTCCCAGATGTCCCCAGGGCTTAACCGCCGCCACACCCCGCTTCAGACACTCTTTGGTAATCGCCACCAGGTCTTTGGCTTTTTTGTCCACGCGCCCGATTTCAAACATGCGGGAAGCATCGCCGTAATAATTATTCAAAATCGTAGAAACATCGATATTTACGATATCACCGGAGCGCAGCGCCACTTTTTCCGAAGGAATGCCGTGACACACCACGTCGTTTATGGACGTGCACACGCTTTTGGGAAAACCGCAGAAATTGAGTGGTGCCGGGATGCCCCCATGGGCAACCGTGAAATCATACACAATCCGGTCGATTTCTTCCGTCGTCATTCCTTTTCTGATATGCTTCGCCACCTCGTCCAGCACAGCGGTATTTAATTTGCACGCTTCCCGGATTCCGGCAATCTGTTCCGGCGTCTTGATCATCTGGCGGGTAGGCACCTCTTCCCCCGCTAACTGATGCATACGAATCTCGTCTTCTATCTCTTTATGGCAATCTTCATAAGGCTTGCCGCTGCCACACCAGCACAATATTTCGCTCATTGTAACCTCCAATACTGTTTGCACTTGTTTTCTGCTTTCGTTTCAACAGAAAATGTAAAGTCAAAACCTAAACAGCGCGAACTAACATAAATAATAAATAATTATATCATTCTTTGGCAAAATATGATAGAATACAATGACATTAAAATCAAGCAATTATTTATGGAGGTTTTTCTTTTTATGGACATCAGCCAGATTCCCTATTATTTCAGCGAATACATTATGCATTTCGACAAATACATTCCCCTGGTCATGGCCTCTTACGGTTCCCTGATTTATTTTATCCTGTTTATGATTATTTTCTGCGAAACGGGATTGGTTGTTACACCTTTTCTTCCGGGCGATTCCCTGCTCTTTGCCTGCGGCGCCCTGTCCGCTACCGCCAACAGCCTGCATTTCGGAACCTTATTTACGATTTGCCTGGTGGCTGCGATTTTAGGTGATACCAGTAATTACTGGATTGGGGAAAAATTTGGTAAGAAACTGCTGGAAAGCCACAACCGCCTGATCAAGCCGGAACATGTGGAAAAGGCGCAGAAGTTTTATGAAAAGCATGGCCACAAAGCCATTTTCCTCTGCCGTTTCGTCCCCATCGTCCGCACTTTCGCTCCTTTTGTGGCGGGCATCGGCACCATGCATTACAGTACCTTTCTCCGCTACAATGTAATCGGCGGTCTGGTCTGGGTGGGTCTGTTCACCGGTGCCGGGTATTTCTTCGGCAACATTCCTTTCGTAAAAGAAAACTTCTCCCACGTGGCGTTAGGCATTATCATCGTATCCGTACTGCCTATCGTTTACGAATTTGCCAAAGCGAAAATGGGAAAAGAATAAAAAGAAAATACAAAAGTCCGGAATCGTTGCCTGTCAAGACAGGAAAACGTTCCGGACTTTTTATTTTGGAAACACTGATTAAACGGATTTGCGCTGCAGTCGGATGCGCAAATGAACAATCATCGGTTCTTTATGTTTTATTTTGTTTTCAACTCAGCAAGCAGCTTCTCCGCGTTCTCTTTCCAATCATCCGCATAAGGCGCGCCGCCCTGTGCGGATTCTTTTTTGCCGCCGCCTCTGCCGCCGAAAATCTCATTGGCTCTGGCAATGATGGCTTTGCAGTCACCTGCTGCGCCGTCTCCCAGGCCAAACATGTAATTGACGCGTTCCCCGTTGTGATATATCACTGCCACCACCGTGTTGGGAACATCCGTCAGCTTCCCGAACAACGTTTTTGCGTCTTTCGGCTCGTATCCGTCCTTGACCGCGGCTGCGATTTTGCATCCTGCGGAATTGACCGGGGCTTCTTCCAAAATTGTTGAAACTTCCGATTCCTGAATCTGCTTTACGGCAGCCCGCAGCTTTTCCTTCAGTTCCGAAATCTCATCTTCCAGCCGTTCAATTCCTTCACAGACTTTTTCTTCTTTCGTGCTCAGCATATTCGCGGCTTCCTGGATATACCGCATCTTTTTCCGGGTATCTTCCAACGCCCAGCGCCCGCAGAGAAACTCCACCCGGGTCCCGCCCTTATGCTTTTCAATCTTCGTTATTTTGACCAGCCCTACCACGCCGGTTGATGTGGGATGGGTGCCGCAGCAGGTGCAGACATCCCCGTCCTGTACTGCCACCACCCGCAGGATACCGGTCAGTTTCTCATTCTTCTTCCGCATGGGAAGATGCTCCAGTTCCGTATGGGGCAGATAGGAAACCGTTACGGGACGGTCTTCCCAGATATGCCGGTTAGCCAGGTCTTCCGCTTGAAAGGCTTCTTCCAGGGTTACTTCTTTATCCAGGTCAATCGTCACCAGGCGCTCGTTCATGTGGAATCCTACATTATTGGCACCAAACAGTTTGAAGAACGCATAGGAAAGGATGTGCTCCCCACAATGCTGCTGCATGTGGTCCAGCCGGTCCGTCCAGTTCACCTGCACCGTAACCTTGCTGCCCACCGGGAACTCAGCTGCGCACTCATGGATAATTTTTTCCTTCGTTTCCCGCACATGCTTCACCGCAGCTCCGTTAATCGTACCCGTGTCACTGAGCTGTCCGCCCCCTTCCGGGAACAGCACCGTCTTGTCCAGCACTACCGCAAACCCCTGGGGCGCCTGTTCGCATTCCAGCACCGTCGCTTCGCAGGTTTTTAAATTGGAATCTCTTTCAAACAGTTTTTCCGTCATAATGCTCATTTCTCTCCACTTTTTATACCGGCAAGAACTTCTTCCAGAACGGATAAGTACTCAATACCACAACAATTACTAATACCACGAAATCAGTCAGCGTGAGCTCTTCCTTGGGCATATTTTTATATGTGTTGGCCCCAAAGCCCCGCAACTCCATTGAAAGAGCCAGGGTTTCCGATTTGGCCACAGCGCGCATGACCAGGGGACGGATCACCACCACGTAGGATAACAGACGTTTCAGCGCATTGCCCCGGTTGGAATACCCCCGGCAGGACTGGGCGTCCAGGGTAATGGAACTGTCCTCCAGAAAGTTCGGGACAAAACGCAGGGCTGCCGTCAGCATGAACGCATATTCCACCGGCAGATGGAATCGGTCCACTAACGCTTTGGCAATGCTCTGGATACGCGTTGTCGCCAGCATGCACAAAAAGGCAAGGGTCATGACCAGCATACGCAGACCGCCGAACAGGGAAACGTCAAGCGGCGAGCCAAATAACAGCTGCAGGAGGACCATCATGCCGGTAAACACAGCTAACCCGCCAATAGCCGCCAGCATGGTCTTGCTGCGTTTGAAATACAACAGAAGCACTAACTGTAACACAAGAATCGTCGCTACGGCTTCCAGCGGCAGAATAAATACCCAGGCTGTAACCGCCAGCGTTACGATAATCCAGGTAAAGGCGTTCAGTTTCATAAAGCAGCGCCTCCTTTCCGGATTTCCTCGCAGAATTCTTCACAGGACGCGGCAGAAACCCCCAGGCGGGAAGCGAGTGCGGAAACAGTAGGACGGCGCAGGCCCCAGTGTTCCACCGGCTGATTTCCCTCGAACAGTTCTTCCGGCGTGCCGCTGAACACCAGACGACCGTCTGTCAGGACAATAGCCCTTCTGGCATATTTCCGCACCACGTTCATATCATGGGTGATGAGGATGATGGTCGTTCCTTTTTCTTCATTTAATGCTTTCAGGTATTCCATCATAGCCGCCTGTTCCGCCGCGTCCTGGCCGTTAGTGATCTCGTCCAGGATCAGCATACGGGGATTCAGCGCCAAAGCTGCCGCCACTCCCAGCCGCCGCTTCTGTCCGAAGGAAAGGATACGGGGATATTTTGCTTCCAGTTCTTTCAGTCCCATGGCCTGCAATGCTGCTTTCACATTTGTTTTGATGTTTTCTTCCGGCAGCTTCTTGACCCGGGGACCGTAGGCAACTTCTTCATATACCGTATCCGCCAGAATCTGCAAATCCGGATTTTGGAACACATATCCGACTTTATCCGCCAGGTCGGCCGGTTCATAATTGATAATATCTTCCCCATCCACAAGAATCTGTCCGCTGCGGGGATGATCCAACGCCATAAACAGGCGGGACAGGGTGGTTTTACCACTGCCGTTGTGCCCCAGCAGCGCTACGAATTCCCCATCTTCGATTTTGCAGTTGATATCGAACAGCACCGGAATGCCGCGGCGATAGGCGAAGTTGATCTCTTTTGCTTCAATCATGCCCTCACCCCTCTTCCAAAACCTTTTGACTGCAATTCTTTCACTGCTTCATCGGCAGATCTCCACAACTTAAACTGATGCATGGTCTTCTTTTCCAGATTGCTTCTGACCTGCCACAGATCCGGCAGCAGCGGCCGCAGTTCTTCGTCTTCATAAATTTGGGGCACCACGTCCTCACAATGCCCCTGCGCCGCAATTTCACCGTTTTTCACGGCAATCAGGTCCGTCATATAAGGCAGCACAAACTCAAGCCGGTGTTCCACTACAATGAATGTGGTGCCATGTTCTTTGTGGATTTTGTCCAATAACTTATACAGGCTCTCGCCCCCGTCGGGATCCATGGCGCTGACCGGTTCGTCCAGCACGATGATTTCCGGATGCACTGCCAACAGCGATGCCAGTGCCAGGCGCTGACGTTGTCCGCCTGACAGTTCGTCCAGCTGATAACTTTCCCGCCCCGGCAGGCCTACATCTTCCAGCGCCAGGCGGGTGCGTTCTTCCGCTTCCTCCGGCGGGAAACCGTGATTCAGCAGGCTGAAAGCTACTTCTTCCCCAGCTGTAAGGGAAACCAGTTGACTTTCGTAATCTTCCAGCATCAGTCCCACCTTCATGGCCAGGTCGGAAACTTTTTTCCCTTTTGTCGATTCACCCAGCACTCTGATTTCACCGGCATAATCGCCGCCGGAATAAAAAGGAACGATACCCGTCATGGCTTTGCACAACGTGGTCTTTCCCGCGCCGCTGGGGCCGATGATGACAGTAAAAGAACCTTTTTCAATTTCTATATTTACATTTTTCAGCACAAGGTCAGAGCGGAGATAGTTAAAATAAAAGTTGGAAACGGAAATCATGGAATTCATTTATCTTCGCCCCCTTCCTGCGCGTAAAACAGTTTCTTCACAGGACGGAACAGACCGAATGTAATCAGGCCGTTAAGCACACCGACTACCGCCACAACCGGCAGCATGGCAAAAATCCATACCTTCAGCGGCAGGCCCAGCACTAATTTTAAAATAAAAGTGAACACGCCGCCGGATACAAAGGTAGAAGCAAAGCCGGTGATAAAGGGGGTAAGCCGCCAGTCTCCCATATGGCAGGCCACAAAAGCTTTCACCAGCAGGCAGCAGGTAGTCGCCCCGCTCAGTTCACTTGCAATGTTCCCCAGCGGGAACGCCGACTTGGACGATGGAATCAATGTCAGGCCGGCCACAAAGCCAATGCCGATGGCCCGTTTCAAAGGCGGCCGGGTCAGGTTGATGACAATGGAATACATGGCGATGGTCCAGTTGGGAGTAACGCCCCCCACATTAGGACTTACCGTATGCAGAATGATACCGATGGCAAACAGCATGGCCGTAATCGCCACCCAGCGGTAACCCTCCTGATTCGCTTCCACATGAGTCATGGCCGGCGTCGTATTGCATTCTTTTTCAGACGCATGGATATTCACAGTTTCTTCCATAAAAAACTCTCCATTCTTTTACAATAGTTCCAACACTGCAGCGTTGTTGCGTCTTGTATGTGCTGAAATTAATCATTACCGTTCTATGTAATCATTACCAGGCTCTTTTCCAGTATCAGAAAAGATGGTTACATTATATATCAGAACCGTAATTATCACAACTGCTATCAGGTTCATCTTTAATATATTTTTGAAAACTGATTGTTCTGTAGTATAATTTAAAATAAGCAAATATATTAGCCAGATATGTTAGAAAAAGGAGCCTGTATGTTATATAACCTGCTTCGGGATATTATTGTCCTCAGCCTGACGTTTATAGTGAATTTCCTGATCGTTTCCACTTTCTGGGGACTGGTAGAACTGTTCAACCCTGTCCGCTGGCAGTGGCTGCAGGAAGGAATGAACTATTTTAGTATCCCCTTCACGGAAACAAATATAATTATCGTTTTATCTGCCCTGACCCTGCTGATTCCCTGCCTGCTGTACCGTACCCGGCTTATGCAGCGTTATCTCTGCTGGTCCATGAACTGCCAGGCCCCCACAGGAGTCGCCGGGGAACAGCTGAAGCAGGCCATGTCCATTGTCTGCCGGAAGGCCGGGCTCGATGTGGATGATTATAATTTGTACATCTGTAACGCAAAAATGCTGAACGCTTTCGCAGTGGGCAGCAATAATATTGCGGTCACGCTTCCGCTGTTAACGAATTTGAGGGTAAATGAAATTGCCGGTATCCTGGCCCATGAAATGGGGCATATCCAAAACCGGGACACCAACACCGCCCTGTTGACGAGTACCATGAGTTCATTCGGAAATCTGGTCGTACGGATCTACAGCTTCATCACACTGGCCCTTCAGATCATCAGTTTCATCCCCGTCATCGGCTGGATTACCGCCATCATTTCCTGGTTCTTCCTCATACAAATCTGGCTGTTCCAGTTCCTGATGCAGCTGCCCCTGCATCTTATCACTATGTTCAGTTCCCGGCAGGACGAATACGAAGCAGATCTGTACGCCTGTAAAATCGGGTTGGGCGCAGAACTGTACAACGGTCTTCTGCTTATCAGCCAGGGAGAATCCCAGATGAGTTTCGCCACCCGCATCTTATCCAGCCATCCCGCCACCGGGCAACGGCTGGAACGGATTAAGAACTATGTAAACGCAAACTATAATATGGCGTAAAAAATCTAACCGCCTGTGACATGGTTAACTTCATGTTACAAGCGGTTTTTTAATTTACTGCATATTAAAATTATTTCCGGCTCCTTACATATTTTGCCGCCGCCAGCCCTGCCACTGCGCCTTCATAAGCAGCCTTTACCACCTGCAGCAGGCCGCCGGTGCAGTCGCCGGCCGCATAGAGCCCGGGTACGTTGGTTGCCATCTCTCCGTCAACAACAATACGGTTGTTATCCGTAGCCGCTCCGATTTTACGGGCCAGGTCGACGCTACCTGCAGTACCCAGCGCAACAAACAGGCCCTGCACCGGAGTAACGGCACCGTCTTCCGTTCGCAGTCCGCTTACGCGTTCCATCCCATTCGCATTTTCCGCTTCCACGGCAATGATTTTTTCCTTATGTACTTCAATGGTATCCGGTATTTTCACCGCAGGCTCTTTTCCGTTGGTGAACAGCATCACCTTACCGGCATGGGGCAGCAAAATTTCCGCTTCATGCAGGGCGTAGTCCCCTTCCCCCAGAACCGCCACGGTTTTTTGACGATAGAAAAACGCATCGCAGATAGCGCAGTAACTTACACCTTTGCCCTCTAATTCCTTCAGTCCCGGAATCTTCGGCGCCAGCCGTGTGCTTCCCGCTGTCAGCACTACCGCTTTCGCTTCGCAGGCACGGCCCGGCGTCTGTACGACAAGCCCGGTAAAATCTTCATTCATGGCAAGGCCCACCACTTCATCTTCGATAAAGCTCACGCCAAGCCGCTTCGCCCCGGCAATACCGTTTGCTTCCAGTTCCGCACCCGTTACAGGCTCGGCTAGGCCATAATAATTTTCAATTTTCTCCGCCTTTGCCAGCGCCCCGCTGCCCCGGGTGATCACCGTTACATCCGCGCCGGCGCGTTTTGCGTACAACGCAGCGGAAACACCTGCCGGGCCGCTGCCGATAATAATAATATCCATCATGTTTCCTCACGCAAACAGTTTCAGTACATTTTCCTTCGGCTGATAGCCAATCGCGGTTCCCGTCAGCTGACCGTCTTTAAAGGCAGCCAGCGTCGGAATGCTCATAACGTTGAAAAGCTGCGCCAGTTCCGGATTTTCGTCGATATCCACTTTGCAAACTTTTAACTCCGGATGTTCTTCCGCAATCGTTTCCACTACGGGAGCCATCATGCGGCAGGGACCGCACCAGGTCGCCCAAAAGTCAACCAGCACCGGTTTATCTGCTTTTAATACTTCATTTTTGAAATTTTCTTTGTTAACTACGGTTACTGCCATTTTCATTCCCTCTTTTCTTTACACTAAGTCCTTTTCGTTTACTCTACCATGCTCAGTAAAACATGCTCCAGGCGCAGGCCGCTGGCCCGTTTAACCCTTTTCCCATTTTTAAAAGCGATCGTCGTGGGAATCATCATAATACCAAACTGCTGCGCAAAAGCAGCATGCTCTTCAACATCCAGTTTGCACACCTTAATTTCAGGATGCCTGTCCGCGATGGAATCCAGCGCCGGCTGCTGCATGCGGCAAGGCTGGTCCCAATTCGCATAAAAGGTTACCAGAACCGGTTTTTCACACTCCAGCACTTCCGTCTGAAAATTATCCGGTGTTACAACCACAATGTTTTCTTTCACTTGCTCCATTACGAAATCCTCTTTCTTTTTATATCCTGCTTTCTTATTCCTTTTCCGATTCCGGAAGCAAAAATGCTGCAATCAGACCGGCAATTCCGGCAATCCAGAAAATCTGCAGCGCCGTCACCAGCCCCCAGGTATCCGCCGCGCGCCCTACCAGCGGCGCAAAGATTCCGCCTAAGGTGGTCGACAGCCCCAGTGTTACGCCGGAAGCGAAACCGGCATTTTTTGCCAGATAGGACTGCCCTAATACAACAATCGGGCTGTATGGCATAAACACGGAAACGGCCGCAGGAATCAATAATACGGTAGCAAGCCAGACATTCGTCGTGTGCGTCAGAATAAAATACGTGGGAACCATGCACAAAAATGCCGCCCGGATAATCTTAAGATAACCGAACCTGTCGGAAATCAGGCCGCCTGTATAGGTTATGCAGGCGCCCAGCGTAAACAGGAACGATAATGCGGTAGTCCCCTGCGTCGCGGAGGTGTGCAGCACGGTCATCCAGTAAATGGGGATGAACGTATTGCTCATCGTAAACCCTATGGAACGGGCCAGAATTGTAACCGACAGTTTGGCAAACGCAGGCCAGTTATTCTTTTCCGGTTTTGCGGCATGTTTCTCTTTTTCTTCCTCTTTTTGAAAGGAAACCTGCTGCAGGACCGATGGCATCTTTGCCAGAATCATGGCGGCCAGCACTGCGTTGACCACAACGAAAAGCAACAACGTGTGTATTCCCAACTTATACGCGCAAAAACCTGCCGCTACCGGGCCCACCGCAAACCCGGCGTTGCCCCCTACGGCAAAAGTCCCCAATGCCTGTCCTTTTGCTTTCGCGGCAATGCGGTTGACCATCAGCGCCGCTTCCGGATGAAAAATCGCGCTGCCGATCCCGCACAGCGTCGCCGCCGCAAAAATAGCCCAATAGGAAGTGCAAAAACCCATCAACGATATGGCGATACCGCTGAACAAAGGACCCAGCGGAATAAACCAAGGCCGGGAAATGCGGTCGGAGTAATAACCGAATATGGGCTGCAGGACAGAAGCAATCATTACATTGGCAAAAACCAGGGCGCCTGCCGCCTGATACGACAAATCATAATGCTGTATAAAATACGGCAACAGAGCAGGTATCGCTCCCTGACTCCAGTCTACGGCAAAATGTCCCAGTGAAAACAGGTACACTGCCAGATTTATCTTTTTCAAAGTGCTTCAATCCCCTCGCCTGAAGAATCTATTCTTCGATTACAACTTTCGTGCCCACCCGCACATACTGTTTCAGTTCCTCAACATTCCGGTTCTGCAAACGGATGCAGCCTTCCGAATCGCGGGTGCGCATTACATTGGGTTTGTGGGTGCCATGAATACCGATACCGCCCCAGGCGCCTTTGCTCATTGCATCCGTATCGAGACTGATGAACCAGGGACCATAGGCGCCCTTAATCTCGCCTTTGCCGTCGCCGAAATCGTGGGTCCAGCCGGAGGCATCGCAGATCTCGTCCACCAGGAACGTTCCGGTCGGGGTCTTCATGTCGCCACGCTTCTGTTTCTGCCCCGGATTTTTCCCAAGGGTGCAGTCGTACGCTTTAATCACATTGTTTTTATCATCAAGCAGGTACAGCGTGAAAGCGCTCTTCTTGATAAATATATGATACTTTTTCTGGTCCGCATTCTGTTTAATCAACGCCTGTTCCTGTTTCGCTTTTTCTTCCGCCGCTTTTTTAGCCTTCTCTTCAGCTTCTTTCGCTTTCTTCTCCGCTTCTTCCCTGGCTTTTTGTTCGGCTTCTTCTTTGGCTTTCTTTTCTGCTGCCAACTGCTCCGGCGTCTTCTTCGTTTCTGTAATCTCAGACTTTTCTTTCGGGTTATCTTCTCCGGTACAGCCCGTTATGGCCATAGCACAAAGCACCATCAATACAGCCATCAGTACTGCCGTAATATTTGTCAGTTTCCGATTTGTTTTCATGGCAAACTCGCTTTCCGGGTCACTGTCAATTCCCGCAGGTCCCCTAAATACAATACGGTTTTTTATAAAAAGAAAGAGCTATTCCGCAAGCACTTCTTTGAGGAATAACTCTTTGACTGCTTATCACTCTTTGATCGTGACGACTGTGCCGACCTTCACAAATTTTTTTATCTCTTCGATATCGCTGTTCCGTACCCGTACACTGCCTGCTGAAGAGGCTCTTCCCAGGCCTTCCGGTTTATTTGTACCGGAAATACCGATACCGTTCCATTCGCCCTTGCTCAGTTCCCGGGTATCCAGGGTGATGAACCAGGGCCCGTAGGCGCCTTTTCCATCTTCATCGGAAACCCAGTCGGAAGAAGGATTGATGGATTCAACTTTGAAGGTGCCAACCGGCGTCCTTGCGTCACCGGTCTTTGTTTTCTGGCCCGGGTTACGGCCTACCGCACAGTTATATTCCTTGATCGGAGTCCCGTTGTCTAACAGGGATATCCGGTACGCGCTTTTCGTTATAACCAGGCTGTAGGTATGGCTCGTTACAGGCTGTGAAGCAACCTTGGCCTCTTCTACTTCTTTCTTCTGTACTTCCGCCTTCTTCGCAATCTCTTCTTTTCCTTTTTGCTCAACCTTTTCCGTTTCCGTCAGTTTGGGCTGGGCGTTATCCGCAAAAAAAGGAGCCGCGCTCAGGTGGTTATACGTACCGCTGACAAGAACGATCAAAAGACCCGCCGTCACTACTTTGCCCAGCGTGCTCCGGCGCATCCAGCGCATCAGGATCGCAAGATAGGCTAACATATATACAAAAATATTAGGCTTTGATTTTTTCATCAAATCACACCTTTGCAGTCAAAATTTATGTTTTTCAAAACTCGGTTTACCGGAAATACCTTCCACGGGTAATAAACGTTTTGCCAGATTCAAAAATTATATAATACAACTTACATGGAACAAATTATCATTGTTGATTCATTATAACATAAAATCACAACATATAGTACAGTAAAAACCCATATTTAACAAAAAAGACACATTGACATTACCAGCCAAAAAACGCAATGATGGCAAGCAGAACAATTACAAACGCAAGCAGCTTCAAATTATCTTCTTTTGTGCAGGAAATAAAGGTCTTAAACTTCTCACCCATAATGCCCATCCTTCCCGGCATCGCCAAAGCCTGTAACTCAACTTTATAGAAAAACTTAAGAAAGTTACCACTGGGTCTGTTTCCTATACTGTCCACTATACTCCATAAATTATAGTAAAAATCTGTGTAAAAGTCAATTTACTAACTGAAAAGAAGTATCATTAACGGAACCGTACCCGCCGCGGTAACCAGGTATAAAACAAGATTCAGCAGAAAGTGCAGAAACCTGTGCTCCTGTGTCTTCAGCCTGCGGAAAACACAGAACAGGGAAGCGCAAAGATAAAGGACAAAACAGACGAGACCAATCAGAAACAGCGGCAGAACAAATTCCATAATACTCATATGCCCTTTGCGGACAATGCCGTCCACGGTGGTAGGACTGCTGAGATAAGTTACAAACGCCAAAGCTCCCCCAACGGAAAATATCAGCGTCAATAGCCCGCTTAACCACGACAGGAGATAATAAGTCCGGAGTTTCATAGCCAATACCTCCACAACTGACAGTTGATCTAAAAAAATATTTCCCGTTCTGCGTCACAGCTTTTTTATATCATACCATTTTTGGCAAGCACCGCGCAATGATATATAATATGATATAATAAGAACAACTACAATAGATTCGGAGATTGACGCGTACTATGAAAAAGCAGCTAACTCTTTGCGCTACGTTATTATGTATACTGTTCCTGTTCTTCGGCTGCAGCGCTGCTGAAAAGGGAACGAACCGGACTGCAGGGTCTTCCGCGGACACCTGGGCCACGGAAAAGGGACTCTGGCAGCTGGCAGATTCTGTCACGAACAAAATGACTCTGGAAGAAAAAATCGGCCAGATGATGTTCGTGGGCATCCACGGGACGACACTTACCGAAAACACAAAAAGCAATCTTGCTTCCATGCACGTGGGCGGCGTAATTCTGTTTGACCGGAACATGGAAACCCGGGAACAGGTCAAAACCTTAAACTCCTCCCTGCAGAACCTGGCGCTGAACTCTTACAGCCTTCCCCTGTTCCTTTCGGTAGATCAGGAAGGGGGACTGGTGACCCGGATGAAGCAACAGGCCTACACAGCGCCTGCACCAACGGAAATCAGCAAAGGCAAACCGGAAGAAGCATATACGCATGCGAACAAGACCGGGAACGATATCCGGGAACTGGGCTTCAACCTTGACTTTGCCCCTGTGCTTGATATCAGCAGCCGTATGCACGGCCGCACCTACGGAACTACACCGCAACAGGTCACATCTTTTGGTGAGCTGGCCTGCCGCGGCTTACGGGACAGCGGCGTTCTGTTTACCATCAAACATTTCCCGGGCATGGGCCGCAGTGAAACCGATCCCCATACCGAAAAATCGGTAGTGAATGTGCCCCGGCAGACTATTTTACAGGAAGACCTGCTGCCTTTCCGGCACATCATCGACCAATACCCTCACCATCAGTTCATGGTGATGGCCGGCCATATCCGCTACCCTGCCTTTGATGCAAAACCTGCCAGCCTTTCGCCAGTCATCCTGAAACAAATGCTTCGGAGCCAGCTGGGTTATCAGGGCATCGTCATCACCGACGACCTGGACATGGGCGCCGTCAGCGAAGGATATAAGCCGGAAGAAATCGGTATCGTTGCCATTCAGGCCGGAACGGACATACTGCTGAGCTGCCATGATCCGGAAGTTCAGCAGCGTATTTACCGCAGCACGCTGCAGGCCGTAAAAGACGGAAAGCTTTCCCTGGCGGACATTGACGCCTCCGTCCGCCGTATCGTGTATTGCAAACTGAAAAATTTTACGGATACTGCCCAAAGGGAAAAACTGCATAAAGAGACTGTTGGGAAAGAACGGACATAAACGATACTTGTAACAACTCAGATGCATTGCTTCAGAAAATAGTAAACCGTTTTTATATATTATCTTCCACGCCCATCTCCGCCATAAATGATTCCAGTTCTTCAAACGTCATGGTCGTGGGAATTGACAGTTCCTTATTATCAAGAATTTTTTTTGCCAATTCACGGTATGCCTGTGCCTGACAGGAATCCGGCGCATACTGAATTACAGTCTGCCGCCGGATTTCTGCTTTCTGTACTATCTGGTCCCGGGGAATAAACGCAATCAGCCTGGTATTCAGTTTCTTTGCAAACGCTTCCAGCAGTTCTTTTTCCTTTGGGGTATTCCGGCTGTTGCCAATCAGTCCGCCCAGACGCACTTTTCCACGTTGCGCAAACCGTTTGATGCCTTTTGCAATGTTATTTGCGGCGTACAGCGACATCATCTCTCCGGAAGTCACAATATAAATAACTTCAGCGTATCCCTCCCGGATTGGCACCGCAAAACCGCCGCAGACCACATCTCCCAATACATCGTACAAAATCAGTTCATCGTCTTCATTTGCATGTAATGCATTTAAACGCTCCAGGGCAACGATAATACCTCTGCCGGCACAACCGACACCGGGTTCCGGACCACCGGCTTCGATGCATTTTATATGATTATAGCCATAATGTACGACTTCTTCCAGGGTAACGCTGCCATCGTCCGAGCTTCTTACCGCGTCCAGAACGGTTCTTTTGCAGATTCCGCCCAGCAACAGGCGGGTGGAATCGTTTTTCGGATCGCAGCCAATCTGGCACACCTTCACTCCTGTCTCGCTTAACGCAGCAGAAACATTGGATGCCGTCGTTGATTTTCCGATACCGCCCTTTCCGTAAAATGCGATTTTAAACATAGACCCGGTTCCTTTCCATATTATTAACCATTAATCAAAAAACTTTCTTATAATTTATAGTATATCATATCCTGTTCCATACGCTATGTTTACGCCGGTTTTTTGTAAAAAAAGTATGATTTTCAAATTTCAAGAAAGCCACGCCAACCTGCAGTGGCAAATTGCCTGCAGCCTGAAATTTGACGAAACGTAGAAAAGGTAGAAAAAAGGTAGAAACGTAGAAATAAATGCGAAACCCCGCATGATTGCTGAATCTTCACTTTCTACATAACCTCTGCAAAATCAAAAATAAAGGGAGAAACCATAACTGTCTATTTACTGTCCATTTTAAAACCGGACAATAATAAAACAGCCATACAAGTCCGAAAACCTGTATGGCTGTTATTTTTTCATTTGGTGGAGACGAGGGGGATCGAACCCCTGACCTCTTGAATGCCATTCAAGCGCTCTCCCAGCTGAGCTACGCCCCCAAAAGCTTTACAAGCGATATTATACGGAAAAAAGCATCCTTTGTCAATAGCTTTCTCACCAAATCGAAGGTTTCATTTTACAATATTTCCCGGGAAATTGCATCCGCATATGCCTTATTATTTTTTACAGACTGCATTTACAGATATCTGCCCGATAGTATAGAATGTAATTGAGAGATTTTCAAACATCGGGGAGTACTTTACTAACTAATCAAGTTACATAAACTATAACCGAGGAGGAAACAATCATGGCTAATTTTTGTGAAAACTGCGGTTCACCCTTAAAAAGCGAAAACAAGTTCTGTCCGAACTGCGGAGCACCGATAAAACAGACTGAAGCGACAGCGCCGGCAGCCGCGACCACGCCCAATTCATTCCCAGAAAATGCCTCCGCAAATACATCTCCGGCAAATACCCCGGCCGGTGACCCTTCCATAACATCTGCAATTCCCGACACTTCTTCCGCGACAACCTGTGCTGCAGGTGCCGCAACAGCTGCCACGCTGGGAGCAATTCATCCGGACCCGGTTCCTGAAAAACCACAGGATGCTTTCGTACCGCCCCGGGAGCAGACACCCCCGGACCCTCAGCCTTTTCATGAAGAAGCGCCAAAAGACAACGGGCCTTCGCATTCTTCTCTGCGACAGGAAGCCGAACAGGCCTTTCCACATACTGATTACATCCACAAAGAAGAATTTGCCCGGGGCGGAACAGGCCCCAAATACGAACCGGACAAAGACCTGCAGTCCATGTTCCTGCGTTACGACAACCGCCTGAACCGCAAGCGTTACTTCTTCCGTGCCCTTGCGCTTGGGGCAGCCGTTTCAATCATTACAAATTTAATCACCATGGTCGCCGTTTCAATGAACAGCAGCGCAATTGCCATGCTGGGAACTATTATTTCGATTGCTGCCTTGATCCCCAGCTTCATGCTCATAATCCGGCGTCTGCACGATCTGAACCGACCGGCCTGGTGGTGCGTCGGCGTGTTTATTCCGTTAGTAAACCTTGTTTTGGGTATCTACCTTCTGTTCTTCAAAGGGACGGACGGCCCCAACGATTACGGCCCCGACCCGCTAGAAGTACCGGGTGGTTTGCTCTAATTATTATACAGTAAGCATAAGAAGTTTCAGCTTTATTTAACCACTGAATGACCACTGAAGCAATCGCGGAGAATGATTCTTATGGAATACCGGTTCAAAGATTTCCGCATCCTGAAAAATAAGAGTTTAACCCAAGCAACCCAATATGTACGTTTTGACAAAGCCGTGGCCGCAGACGCGATCCGTTTTCACAAAAACCTGCCCGGTTATGCGCCTGCCCCTTTGGTTGCGTTGAAGGAGTTAGCCACTGCCACTGGAATTTCAGACATATACTGCAAGGATGAGTCGCACCGTTTCGGTTTAAATGCTTTTAAAGGCCTCGGCGGAAGCTACGCCATGTTCCGCATCCTCTGCGAAAGGCTGGGGTTGGATTACAAAACTGTTGATTACCGTTACTTCCGGAAAGACAACGTCCGGAAGCAATGCGCCAAAATCCATTTTGTCACAGCCACGGACGGCAATCACGGCAAGGGTGTTTCCTGGGCCGCAAAGCTGTTCGGCTGCAGCGCCACTGTATTTATGCCAAAAGGTTCCGTGGAAACGCGGCGCGTTGCCATTGAAAAAGCCGGCAATGCCACTGCGGAGATTACAGATTTTAATTATGATCAGGCGGTGGAACATTCCTGGAACCTGGCGCTTAAAAATGACTGGATACTGATTCAGGACACTGCGTGGGACGGTTATGAACAGTATCCGGAATGGATTATCGACGGCTACCTGACCCTGGCGGCAGAAACCGTAGAACAGTTAGGACAGATTATTCCAACCCACGTTTTTCTGCAGGCAGGTGTCGGAGCCATGGCCGGCGGTGTTATGGAGTTTCTTCAATCCTGCTACCGCGAAAAACCTCCCATTTTCACAATTGTTGAACCTGTGGAAGCAGCCTGCATCTATCAATCTGTGAAAGCCGGTGACGGACTGGTTCACACTTTAGAGGGAAACCCTTCAACCATTATGGCCGGTCTGAACTGCGGAACGCCCTGCCGGGTGACCTGGCCCGCTATCCGTGACAAAGCAGCTTTCTTCTGTGCCTGTGATGATATCATCACGGAAGAAGGCATGCGTGCCTATGCAAATCCCATTGGCAGAGACAAAGCGATTGTCGCCGGAGAATCCGGGGCTGTAACCTACGGTCTCGTCAACCGGATCCTGCAGGATGAAACGCTTCGTAACCTGTTTCGTATCAACGCGGATTCGGTAATCCTGCTGATTAATACCGAAGGCGATACCGATCCGGACGGTTATCAACAAATAGTGCATGGGAAATCTTTTACAAAATAATAAAGTTAATTGTTATGAACATTAAAAAACCTGATGCTTTTTCGCATCAGGTTTTTTATCTGGAAATAATAATGTTAACTATCTGCTTGTAAAAAAAGGCTGAAGCAAAACTTAGTGAACCTTTGCGTTATTTCACGGGATGAAATTCGCCGTCGTGGCGAGACTGTCTGAGGGGCAAAGCCCCGAGTTTCGAAGCCACAGGCGAACAAGTCCGTGAAATAGCAAACGGAACGTTTTTGCGAAGCCTTTTTTCAAAAGTGGTTACAAAAGCAAATTTTACTTCACGAGTTCATACCCTGCATCGGTAATCGCCTTTTCAAATTCAGCCACCGGAATGTCGCGGTCAGCCTTCACCGTAGCGGTTTTAGCTTCCAGACTTACTTCTACCGCAGTTACGCCCTCCAGTTTCGCCAGCGCGTTAGTCACGTGTTTCTGGCAATGTGCACAGGTCATTCCTTCCACTTTTAATACTTTTTCCATAATTGAACCTCCTGTAATACTTATATTTTTATTATCTTTACCGGCATTCACCGGTACCATACCCAGACTCTGCAACTGCACAGCTCCGGTTTCCGTTGCCGTTTCGCTCTTCACCGCCGCAGTCGGTTTAAAGCCTTTCAGCCGCAACGCGTTAGTCACCACCGAAACGGAACTCAGGCTCATGGCCGCCGCCCCGAACATGGGGTTGAGATGGATGCCCCAGTGCACCAGCGCGCCCGCTGCCACCGGAATACAGACCACGTTATAGAAGAAGGCCCAGAACAGACCTTCTTTTATTTTTTTGATGACATCTTTACTGAGGCGAACCGCATCTACCGCATCCAGCAAATCACTTTTCATCAGTACGATGTCCGCGCTTTCAATGGCCACGTCCGTGCCGGCGCCGATGGCGATGCCCACATCCGCCCGTGCCAGAGCCGGCGCGTCGTTGATACCGTCCCCAATCATTGCCACCTTATGGCCTTCTGCCTGCAGACCGGCAATGACTTTTTCTTTTCCTTCCGGCAGCACACCAGCAATGACCCGGGGAATGTCCATCCGTTTCTGAATGGCTTCCGCTGTCCGCTGGTTGTCACCAGTCAGCATTACCACATTGATGCCCAGTTTTTTAAATTCCGCGATGGCCTGCCAGCTGGTTTCCTTCTCCCTGTCCGCCACGGCAATGATGCCCAGCAGTTCTTTATCTTTTGCAAACAGCAGCGGGGTCTTGCCTGCATCTGCCAGCTTGTCCAGTTCGCCGGATACCGCCGCAACATCAATGCCCGCCTCTTCCATCAGCGTCACATTGCCTGCGTAAAACGTGCTTCCGTTTTGTTCCGCCTGGACACCTTTGCCGAAAAGCGTAACAAAATTATCCATCTTCGGGATGGCAATCTGCTTTTCCGCTGTATATTCCATCACCGCGCCTGCCAGGGGATGACTGCTGCCATGCTCCAGTCCTGCCGCCGCGGTAAGCAGCGCCGCAAAATCCGGATTCGTTTCATCGGCGGCGCCGCGAAGCAGAATTACATCGGTGACCCGGGGCCTGCCTTCCGTAATGGTCCCCGTCTTATCCAGCACTACCGTATCCAGGCCATGCGCCGTCTCCAGTGCTTCCCCGGATTTGATCAGGATCCCGTTCTCCGCGCCTTTGCCGGTTCCCACCATAATTGCTACCGGTGTGGCAAGGCCCAGCGCACAGGGGCAGCTGATGACAAGTACACTGATGGCACAGCTGAAGGCGAATTCAAAACTTTCGCCCCACAGCAGCCAGAAAATGCAGGTTGCCAGCGCAATAAGCATGACCACCGGTACAAACACACCGGCTATTTTATCCGCCATGCGGGCAATGGGGGCCTTGCTGCTGCTGGCTTCGTCCACCAGCCGGATAATCTGGCTGATTGTGCTGTCTTCCCCTACCCGTTGGGCTGTAAAATGAATAAACCCGGTTTTATTGATGGTGGCGCTGATAACTTTATCTCCCGGCTGTTTTTCCACCGGGATGCTCTCCCCGGTAATGGCCGCTTCGTCCACGCTGGTAGTGCCGCTGATGATCACCCCGTCTGCCGGAATGCTTTCGCCGGGGCGCACCACGATTTCATCGCCTTCCACCAGCTCTTCCGCCGGAATGACAACTTCCGCGCCGTTCCGGATGACCGCAGCCTGTTTCGGCGCCAGGTCCATCAGTTTTTCAATGGCGCTGGAGGTGCGGCCTTTAGAACGGGCTTCCAGCCATTTGCCGAAAGTAATCAGGGTGACAATCATACCAGCCGATTCAAAATACAGGTTCATGCGGTACAAATCCACCAGCGCCGCATCGCCGTGGCCCAGGCCCCAGCCGATACGGTAGATGGCAAAAATACCATAAAGCAGCGCTGCCCCGGACCCTACCGCCACCAGCGTATCCATGTTGGGACCGCCCATGGCCAGGCTCTTGAATCCGCTGATAAAAAACTTTTTATTGATAATCAGAATAGGCAGTACCAGGATAAATTCCGTAAAAGCCAGCCAGATTGCATTATTGGTTCCGTAAAAATAATTCTGCAAAATATCCGGAACCGCAAAGCCGAAAAATTTTGCAAACATAGGTGTCATGGAAAGAATCAGCACCGGAATTAAAAATACCAGCGACCACATAAGCCGGTGATGCATTTCCGCAATAGCTTCCCTCGCTGCTTTCACCGCCGGATTTTCTTCCGGTTTTTTAGCTTTTGCAGAAGAATCGACTGCTTGGCCGCTGCCGGGCGCAATAATACCATTACTTGCCGTCCCGTCGCCTCTGCCTGCTGCCGCGCCGACGATTGAATCATTCTTCGTTTTACCGCTGCGGCCCGTTTCCACCCGTTCGGCGCCGTAGCCTGCATCCACTACAGCCTGAACAATCTTCTCTTCGTTTAATTTCGTTTCGTCATATTCCACCTGCATGGAATTGGTCAGCAGGTTCACGCTGGCTTTTCCAATTCCCTCCAGCTTGCTCACCGCTTTTTCTACGCGGCTGGAGCAGGCGCTGCAGGTCAT
>JAFQZL010000001.1 GCA_017405945.1 Acidaminococcaceae bacterium | reverse complement strand
GTGCTTGGCAGACAGGGAACTGCCCAGTCCTTTTTCGGAAATATGGGTCAGGTACTTCGTAATCTCTTCATTCAGCTTATCCACGATCGGTTCATGTTCCAGCACGTACTGCACCTTGGCAGGATCGTATTTCACAAGGGACTCCACCGCCGCGTGCATATTCTTCCGGGCCACTTCCCCCATGCGGATCACTTCTTTTTCCGCCAGCACGATAGCGATGGACGGGGTTGCCAGCATCGCGTCATTCAGGTACAGCGGCTTTACGGAAATCTTATCGCCCTTATCCGGCAGCAGTTTTTCAATGAGATGGGTAAAGGGTGTGATCAGCGGCAGGAAGATCAGGGTGTTCAGCACGTTAAAGGCGCTGTGGGAGTTGGCGATCTGCCGGGCAATATCCCCTGTGGGGGAAATCGCCAGCACGACTTTGACAAACAAAGGCAGAAACGCAAGGAAAATCACGCAGCCGAAGGAGTTGAACAGCACATGGGACAGGGCCACCTGCTTGGCCGAAGTGTTGCTCCGGGAAGCCGCCACGATGGCCGTCAGGCAGGTGCCGATATTATCGCCCAGCAACACCGGGATAGCCCCTTCCAGCGGAAGCAGGCCCTGGCCGGCCATGGCCATCAGAATGCCGACCGTAGCCGCGCTGGACTGGACCATAATGGTAAAGATGATACCCACGATAACCCCCAGCGCCGGGTTATCGGCAAAACGGGAAACGAACTCTACAAACACCGGACTGCTGCGCAGGGGGGACGCCGCGGCGCTGAGCACCTTCATACCCAGCATCAGCAGGCCGAAGCCCAGCAGGATCTGGCCGATGAACTGGCCCTTCTTGCGTTTGGCAAGGACGCGGGTCATGGCCCCGACAAATATCATAACCGTAAAATAATCGGTCAGCTTGAACGCAATCAGCTGGGCCGTAAAGGTCGTCCCGATATTGGCCCCCATGACCACGCTGAACGCCTGCTTTAGCGTCATCACACCGGCGTTGACCAGGCCTACCGACATCACGGTGGTTGCCGCGGAAGACTGCAGGGTCGCCGCTACCAGCGCGCCCAGAAGCACGCCCATTACCGGCACGCCCGTCAGGGACTGCAGCACCTTCTGGAGCCGGGCGCCGGCAGCCTGCTGGAGACCGCCGCCCAACAGTTCCATACCGTATAAGAAAAGTCCTACGCCGCCTAAAAAAGCAAAAAGATGTACTATCATAAATGTATCACTGTCTTCTTCTCTTCCCGTTTGACTCAGCTATCGTTCTCAAAAAATATAAGGCAAACCTGCTCATCACAAGCAGCCAAAAAATCAGCCGGAGGTTCTCCGGCTGATTTTAATGTACGGAAACTACGGAAACGCTTTCTGTTCCTCTCCGCCTCGTCAGCCAGTGTTTCCTGATTTAACTTTATTCTTTTCCTGCCATTTTCTTATAGTTGGCGATCCGTTCCATGGCATCCGCTTCGGTCTTCTGGTACAGCTCTTCAGCCAGCTGCGGACGGACTTTCTGCAGGGAAGCGAAACGCACTTCGCCCAGCAGGTAGTCACGGAAGCTTTCGGTAGGTTCTTTGGAATCCAGGATGAACGGATTCTTGCCCTGGGCCTTCAGTTCCGGATTGTAACGGTAGGTCGCCCAGTAACCGCAGGCAACGGCGCGTTTTTCTTCCAGCTGGCTGCAGCCCATGCCGGCTTTCAGACCGTGGTTGATGCAGGGGCAGTACGCGATGATCAGGGACGGGCCGTCGTACGCTTCCGCTTCCGTCAGCGCCTTCACCAGCTGGTTCTTGTCATAGCCCATGGAAACCTGCGCCACATACACGTAGCCGTAGCTGATGGCCATCATGCCCAGGTCTTTTTTCTTGGTGCGCTTGCCGCTGGCAGCGAACTGCGCAATGGCAGCGGTCGGGGTCGCCTTGGAGGACTGGCCGCCGGTGTTGGAATAAACTTCCGTATCCAGAACCAGAACATTTACGTTCTTGCCGCTGGCCAGCACATGATCCAGTCCGCCGTAGCCGATGTCATAAGACCAGCCGTCGCCGCCGATGATCCAGTGGCTGCGTTTGATAAAGAACTGCTTCAGGTCAAGGATTTCCTGCAGCGCCGCGTCCGCGCCTGCTTCTTTCGCCAGCAGTTCCGCCAGTTTGTCCGCCCGTTCCCGGGTGCCTTCGCTGACATTCTTGTTTTCTTTCCAGTCTTTCATGGCAGCCTGCAGATCCGCAGAGCCTTTGCCTGCAGCCAGCGCCGCATCGATCAGTTCTTCCACGCGGTCCCGGGACTGTTCCACGCCCAGGAACATACCTAAACCATATTCCGCGTTATCTTCAAACAGGGAGTTGCCCCAGGCCGGACCGTGGCCTTTCTTGTTCACGGTATAGGGCATGGACGGGGAAGAAGCGCCCCAGATGGAGGAACAGCCGGTAGCATTGGCCTGCATCATGCGGTCGCCAAACAGCTGTGTCACCAGTTTCACGTACGGCGTTTCGCCGCAGCCGGAGCAGGCGCCGGAGAACTCCAGCAGCGGCTGCTCGAACTGGGAGCCTTTCACCGTATTCTTCTTCATGGGATTCGGTTTTTCCGAAACTTCCTTCATTGCATAATCCCAGGCAGGCGCTTTGTCAAGCTGGGTATCCAGCGGTTTCATGAACAGCGCTTTGCCGGGCGCCGGGCAGATCTGGGCGCAGTTGCCGCAGCCCTGGCAGTCGTACGGGGAAACCACGATGGCAAACTTGCTGCCGTCTTTTACGCCCATGGCCGGTTTGGACGGGTAGCCGATCTTCTCCGCTTCCGCGTCGTTCAGCAGCACCGGACGGATGGCAGCGTGCGGGCAGACGAACGCGCACTGGTTACACTGGATGCATTTTGCCACATCCCATTCCGGCACGTTGATGGCGATGCCGCGTTTTTCGTAAGCGGAAGTGCCAACCGGGAAGGTGCCGTCGGCGTGACGGGCCATCGTGCTGACAGGCAGTTTGTCGCCTTCCTGACGGTTTACAGGAATCAGGATATCATCAACGAACGCATTGCCGGTCTTCTTGGTTTCCACTTTGTCTTTGGCGTCAGCCCAGGCAGCGGGAACATCAACTTTTACAATGGCTTCGATGCCTTTGTCGATGGCCGCATTGTTCATATCCACAACGTTTTGTCCCTTTTTGCCATAGGATTCTTCCACGGCGTCTTTCAGATATTTCACCGCGTCGGCCAGCGGAATGATATCCGCCAGTTTAAAGAACGCGGACTGCATGATCATGTTGATGCGTCCGCCCAGGCCGATGGACTGGGCAATCTTCACGGCGTCAATGATATAGAAATTAACTTTCTTCTTCGCGATGTACTGTTTTACGGCAGCCGGCAGTTTCTCATCCAGCTCTTCCGGCGTCCAGCTGCAGTTCAGCAGGAAGTTGCCGCCCTCTTTCAGGCCGGACATAATGTCATATTTGTAAACGTAAGACTGATTGTGAACGGCCACATAGTCGGCGTCTTTGATCAGATACGGTTCCATGATGGGCTCTTTGCCGAAACGCAGATGGGATACGGTAATGCCGCCGGATTTCTTGGAATCGTAAGCGAAATAACCCTGCGCATACATATCGGTATGGTCACCGATAATCTTGATGGCGCTCTTGTTGGCGCCTACGGTGCCGTCGGAACCCAGGCCCCAGAACTTGCAGCCCTTGGTTCCCTTCGGGGTGGCGTTCAGGATCTTGGTGCAGGGCAGGGAGGTGTTGTTCACGTCGTCGTTGATGCCAACGGTAAAGCCGTTCTTCGGTTTATCCTGGCGCAGGTTTTCAATGACCGCGTACATTTCGGTAGGCGTGAATTCTTTGGAACCCAGACCGAAACGGCCGCCCACGATGACCGGTTTCATGTCGCTCTGATAGAACGCGCTGCAGACATCCTGATACAGCGGTTCGCCCAGGCTGCCCGGCTCTTTGGTGCGGTCCAGCACCGCAACCTTTTTCACGGTTTTCGGAACCGCGGCCAGGAAATGTTTCACGGAGAACGGACGGTACAGATGTACAGCCAGCACGCCGATCTTTGCGCCTTCTGCCGCATTGACCAGTTCCGCGGTCTTGACGGCGGTATCCTGGCCGGAGCCCATGACCACGACCAGCTGGTCCGCGTCCTTCGGGCCGTAGTAATTGAACAGATGATATTCGCGGCCGGTGATCTTGCTGACCTTTGCCATGTATTCTTCCACGATTTCCGGAACCGCTTCATAATATTTGTTAACGGCTTCGCGGCTTTGGAAATAAGTATCCGGGTTCTGGGCCGTGCCGCGCATTACCGGGGCGTCCGGGTTCAGGCCACGCTGCCGGAACGCTTTTACTTCATCCCAGTCCAGCATGTCCGCATAATCTTTGTAATCGAACACTTCAATCTTCTGAATTTCGTGGGATGTACGGAAGCCGTCAAAGAAATTCAGGAAAGGAACGCGGCCTTTGATGGCGGCCAAATGGGCTACGCCGGTGAGGTCCATAACTTCCTGCACGCTGCCTTCCGCCAGCATGGCGAAACCGGTCTGACGGCAGGCCATTACGTCCTGATGATCGCCGAAGATGCTCAGGGTGCTGGTTGCCAGCGCACGGGCCGAAACGTTAAACACGGCCGGCAGCAGTTCGCCGGAAATTTTATACATATTAGGAATCATCAGCAGCAGACCCTGGGAAGCTGTGTAGGTAGCCGTCAGGGCGCCTGCCTGCAGCGAGCCGTGTACCGCGCCTGCAGCGCCGGCTTCAGACTGCATCTCCAACAGTTTTACCGTCTGTCCGAACAGATTCTTTTTGCCTGCGGAAGCCCATTCATCCACGTGTTCCGCCATGGGAGAAGACGGAGTGATGGGATAAATGCAGGCTGCGTCAATAAAAGCATAGGATGCATAAGCGGCGGCCTCGTTGCCGTCCATCGTTTTCATGATAGCCATAGATAGATTCCCCTTTTCATTGAACTGAATACTACTGTTTCTGTTCTGATATTTGTATCTAATATCATAATGAGCCATTATAATATTATTCACTTTATTATATCGTATCAACGCCTCTTCCGCAATGTAAAACTTGTTGTATTTTGTATTCTTACCAATTATAAATGATGTGATATAATATTATCGAAAGAAGGTGATGTCTTTGAATATTTTACTTACCTTGCTGAATGAAAAACTGCAGGACCTGCTTCATGCGGAAGCGGAAGTTACCGAAAGCAAAACGGAAACGCTGCTGACCTACGCAAACCCGTACGGTGGAAAACCGCTGCAGGTACTGTACCGGCCCGGAGAAGATTTTAAAGTGACCCTGAACAAAACGCCCCGCTATTACCAGCAGGATTCCACAAAACGTCTGCTGGCCGATGTGGCCAATTATGCGGAAGGAAGAACCGTTTCCCTGGACTGCACAGACCACAACGGCACCGAAAGCAGATCGGACCGCGTCGTCAACGCTGCCGACCTGGAAGGCATAGATTTGGACGCTCTCATTGCACTGGCCGTCCGCGTCAACCTGCTGGACAGCGTCGAACTGAAAGACCTGCTGGCAAGCGGCGGCACGGTCAACGCGCATTTCTGGAACGCCAAAAAGGATTTCCGGTTCCGGCAGATCGGAGACCGGCTGGAAAAAATCTGATCCAGTCTGTCCAACTCCCTGTTGATCCGGTTCCTGTCCGCAACGGGTTGTGAGAAAGATGCAACAGTAAAAAACAACAAAACAAAAAGCGCCTCTGCAAACAGGTAAGCCCTGTCCGCAAAGGCGCGTTTTATTTCATCCAGCCAAGCTTGTCCGCGAGATACGCTCCCGTGCCCGCCGCAACCGAATTGAGCGCCGAACGGCAGCCGTCCAGCAGCCACTCGAACATCAGCAGAGGAACCGCGGCACGCAGCGGCAGCCCCAGCATAAAAAGAAGAAACAGCACGCAGTACAGCCCGCTGCCCCGATGCTTCATCCCCGCCAGCGAGAACAGCAGGATCCAGACAAAGAAACCGACGCCCGGAAGCGCGGATACCGGCATGCCAACGTAACGCGCCGCCAGCATACAGGCAATTCCCAGATACAGCACCGTGCCCGTTTTGCCCAGCAGTTTTCCGCAGCGCCAGGCCGTCCGGCCCGCTTCTCCTGCAATCCCCATGCGCTGCAGACTGTGGAGTGCCTCCCCTTCCCCGGAACCTGAAGAACAGGCGGTAAAGGCCTGCAGCAGAACCGGTTTGAAGTTGCGCAGGAAATGCGCCGGGCAGTCTTTGCCGCAGTGACGCAACTGGTATCCGTAAACCAACGTTCCATAAGCCGCACAGCAGAAAGCCGTCACCAGGACCAGTTTCACACCGGGCCACAGAACGGCCAGCCCCCGGATCCCGATCATGGGGCAAAGCAGGAAAAACAGACCCAAAGGCAGCAAACGCAGCAACAGAGTTCCCGCATAAGCAAACACTTCCGCCAGGGAACGGAACAGCCTGCGGGCTTCTTCGCCCTCCGGTCCGATTTTCGCCGTAGCGGCACCGGTCAGCACCGACAGCAGCAGCGCCCATGGCACAACGGGCCGGAGCCAGCGCAGGCCGAAATCGGAAAAACCGGCAAAAACGGCCGGGATCTGTGCAGACCCGGCAATGCCTCCCGCCACCAGACCAAGGACCGCGGCGCCAACCACCGCAATGCTGTGGAAAAACCATAACCGTGCAGGCGACGAACCGTCAGACCGCAGCTGCAGCCGCTGCATCACGCCGGAAACAAGATTCAGAAAAACGATGGGAAGCGCCAGCAGGAACAACAGCTTCAGGTAGGCCATGCCCGCCGAATACAGCATCACATACACGCCGCGCCCGGCGCCCGCGAGGTTAAGGATAAGACCCGCCAGGACGCTGATAACAAACGAAGCGATCATCAGGACCGTACTATTCAATTTTAGATTGACCGGAATACCGTGAATCTGCATGGTCCGCCCTTCCTGTAAAAACGGCTGCTTTCTTGCCGACATCTGTTGTAAACGACTGCCTCACAGTTTTTAGAAGCAATCTTGTAAAAAAGCCGGTTCCTTGCGGTTCCGGCTATATAGTTCTATAAATTGGTGCGGGCGACAGGACTTGAACCTGCATGGATAAACCGCCAGATCCTAAGTCTGGTGCGTCTGCCAATTCCGCCACGCCCGCAAAACATTTTCTAATGTATCGTCAGCTTTTTACTCTCATGGCTATGCTGATTACTTTTTTGGTTTCTTACATTTGCGATACCTAATTATACTATCCTTTTTGTCCTTCTTCAACAGTTTTCGCATTCATGTATATTTGTTCTCGTTCCTCATGTTGCGAACCCCTTACACCTCGCGCTGGTGTGAAAAAATATAAAAAACGCCCGCGTTAAGCAGGCGCAACGGAAGAACCGCGCAGTCTATATTTTATACTCTAATACATTTTATACGAAAAGAATCACCCCAACGCTGCCACTTCTTCCACAGGCAGATTCGTTATCCTGGCAATCTTTTCTACAGACATTCCATCTTTTAATAAAGATTTGGCAATTTCAAGAGCTTTTTTCTGTTCACCACTTTTTTCACCTTGTTGAAAAAAGCGCTTCTCCATTATTTTCTGGTCCATTTCCCATGTCATAACCCGCGCCCTCCATATTTCGTCATCCTTCACCCGCGCCGTTTCCCTGTCCACGGTCCGGGTGAACTCACTTTCCGGTTTATTTCCGTTAACATACGATAGAAACGCTGACAACTCTTTATCGTCTGCCTTGTCCGCAGCCCTGGCATTCAGAAAAATATTCTCCGTCAAATCCTGCATCTCCAAAGCGTTGTTCTCTATACAGCGGTATGTGAAATGATAAACCGGCAGACCTTTCCCAAACGGATCAAAAGTACAGATAAAAATCACATACGACTTGCGCAGCTCATTGTATGTCATTCCCCGGTGCAGCATATCCATGCTGGCAAGGCTCTGATTATTGTAGCATAACTTGCTAATATTTTCTATGAAGATTTACGGAACAGTCCCAGCATGTCACAGTTAGCGCGAAAACAAAAAACGCCCGCATTAAGCAGGCGTAACAGAAGAACCGCGCGCCGGATTTGAAACTTCCGGCACGCGGCTTTGCGTATTAAAAGATATTAATATTATACGGGTAACTGGATTTTATTTTGCAAGCTTCGCTTCGATGGCAGCCAGCCGTTCCGCCAGTTTGGCGTTTTCCGCTTCCAGCGTCTGAATCTTTGCGTCCTGTTCGCTGATCTTTTCGCCCTGCGCCTTAATGGTTCTTGCCATGGCAGCCTTACTGGTGCTCACGCCTTTATCCAGCGCAAAGGAAACGCCGGCGTTGATCATGTTTTCTCCGTTGCCCAGACTGCCGCCCATGCTGAACATCACCTGGTCGTTGGGACGGTAGAACAGGCCTAACGCCATGGCGTTGGCATCCCGGTAATTGCCGAAGCCCGCCGCCATGCTGAACTTGCCGTCCGTGTCCATCGGATGCAGCGCCGCCAATGCCGCCGCGCCGGCGCCGATTTTATTCACCTTGCTGTCCACATCGTTGATGCGGCGATAAACCGGCGCTAAATCCGCGCCGCCGCCTCCGGCTTCGATCATCTCTTTAACCTGTTTTACCGTGGTGGCGTCGCTGTCGTCCGTGCCGGGCGCCACGTTTTTAATCTGCCGTTCTTTGCCCTTCGCGCCTACGGATACCGCGTTATCCACGCCTTCGGAACCGTTGCCCAGTACAACCGCATTTTTTGCACCGGTACTTATATTGTTGCCCAATACGAAGGTATTGTCACCGGAAACTGTATTGTTGTTACCGAATGCATAGCTGTTGCTGCCGCTTACTTCACCGGGATCGCCGAAGGCGCCACTGTTTTTTCCGGATACTTTCAGCCCCGTACCGATGGCGATGCCGTTGGGCGTAGATACGGTGGAACCTTTACCGATTGCGATACCGTTTGTCGCATCCTTTTCTACAATGCCGCCCAAAGCTGCCAGGGAGTTTTCCGCCAGCGCCTGGGACGAATCACCGAACGCCGTGGAATAATCGCCGCCGGCAACGGACTTGTTGCCCCAAGCCGTGGAACCACGACCACTGGCTTCTGTTTCAATACCAAACGCCGTGGCAGCTAAGCCATCGGCCTTTGTCAAAGCTCCAAACGCCGTGGATACCTGGCCGCTGGCTTCTGTAAAAATCCCAAACGCCGTGGAAGCAGCGCCGCTGGCTGTGCCGCCTTTCCAATCAAAAAATGCAGAACCGCCCCAGGCCGTAGCGCCTTCACCGCTGGCTACTGTTTCAACACCAAACGCCGTAGAATCTTCGCCACTGGCAGTTGTTTTCCAGCCAAACGCCGTGGAATTATCGCCGCTGGCTGTTGATTCATACCCAAACGCTGTGGAGCCGTCACCACTGGCTAACGTGAACCAACTGAATGCTGTGGAACGGGTACCGCTGGCGATAGCGCCATTGCCGAATGCTGTGGAATTACCGCCGGTCGCTTTTGTACCGGCGCCCCACGCCGTGGCATGAGCACCCGATTTTTTCAGACTGCTGTCATTATAAGCTTGCAGGTAAGAAGTAAAGCCGTCTTTTAACTTCGTTTTATAATCATTGGCATTCACAATCATAAATTTTTGAGTTCCGCTATCATCATAGCTGATAATGGAAGCCTCGACTTCTTCTGAACCGTAAAGCAGTTGCCCCGCCTGTGTGTTTTTCCCGAATGCCGTGGAATAATCGACGCTGGCCGTTGTACTTTCGCCGAACGCCGTGGAGTTGTCACCGAGGGCTATTGTTGCAAAACCAAACGCCGTGGAACCGTCACCGCGGGCTATTGTTGCAAAACCAAACGCCGTGGAATAATTGCCGCTGGCCGTGTTCGCCCAACCGAACGCCGTGGAGCCTACACCTGTGGCCCTTGTTTGATCCCCGAACGCCGTGGACATGTCACCGCGGGCTATTGTTGCAAAACCAAACGCCGTGGAACCGTCACCGGAGGCTTCTGTACCCTTGCCCCAGGCAGAGGACGCATTACTGCTTGTAACTTCTGAGACATTAACGCTCGCATTAGTCGCACTTGCCCCCCACGCTACCGGTTCACCGTATCCTCCTACAAGATACGTGCCCAGCAATAACGTGCACAGCACCCGCGCCGCCAGCATTTTTTTGTTAGTTCTTTTTGTACTCATTTCACGTTTCCTCCTGTGCCTGACTTTTATAAAAATTAATATAACATCCGCTTCTTTAACCGCCCGGCCCTGTTACGCAACACAGTCCGGCATGTAAATATAAAAAACACATCGTTTATTGTTTCGCGTTGCCCGGTACTTCGTCATCGTTCTGCCTCGCGTCATCTGAAAAACGGTAAATGATAATTAATGGTAACTGATAATTATGGTTAGAATACCTCATTTTCATTATATTGTATATTATTTCCGCACGCAAATTCATGAGCGGATTTTCTTCTGATTTCCATTTTCTTTTCTTCATTATTATGTATCGGATGTATCACTATTATGAACTGCAGCCGATCCGTGGCGGTTATCAGGTTAAGACAAAACCAGCCCGATCAGCCGGTTCAGTTCATCGGCCATAAACAGGGGAACGTTTAAAAGTTTTCCGTCATAGCTGAGGTTCTTCATGGAAAGACGCACCATCAGCGGCGTTTGTTCCCCATAATTCTTTGCATACCGCTTCAGGCTCGTCGCCGTCACGCTCTCCCCTGCTTTTGCTTCTATCGGAATGATATCATTCTCACGCTGCGCCACAAAATCAACTTCGTGGGCAGCGTCAGCCCAATACCGGGGCGCAACCGCAAAGCTGCGCTTCAGCGACTGGTGCACATAATTTTCCGTCAATGCGCCTTTAAATTCCGTAAACAGGCGGTTATTCTCCGCAAACGCAGTGACCGGCAGATGGGAAAGGCAGCGGAGGATTCCCACATCAACAGCATAAATTTTAAATGCGCTCAGATCGTCGCAGGCGGACAAAGGCAGGCCCGGCCTGCTAACGCGGCAGACTTTGCTGATTATATCCGCATCCCGCAGCCAGTTCAGTGCATTCTCATACTCCCGGGCCCGGGCTCCCGGTTTTACAACGCTATACAGAAACTTTTTGTTTTCCCTTGCCAGCTGCGAAGGCAACGACTGCCAGATGTAACGGATTTTAGGCACATCTTCTGCCGGAGCATGTTTGCCAAAATCGCTTTCATAGGAAGAAACAATACCGGACAGGACGTTGTCTACCTCTCTGGGATCCTTGTCCTCTGTCCAGACCAAAACGGATTCCGGCATTCCGCCCGTTATAAAATAGTGTTTCAGTTTTTCTGCCAGCGGCGTAAAAAACGCATCCGGCAACGGCGCAAATTCATCCACAGCCGCAAGAAACTCTGCGAAATTCTCCGCCCCGTCGGCCACCAGGAATTCAGTAAACGTCATCGGCCCCATTTCCAGAAAATCAACCTGGCCCACGGGAAAGCCGCCGCTTAGCTGCAAACCCAACAGGGAACCGGCGCTGGCAACAAAATACTCCGGCGCGTCTTCCTTAAAATATTTCAGGCTGTTCAACGCATCTTCACATGCCTGAATCTCATCAAAAATGATGAGCGTATCCTTTGTAATCCGCTGCCCGCTTGCCATGGCAAGGTTTTGCAGAATGCGCCGCACCTCTTTTGTTGTCTGGAAGAACTGCGCAAATTCCGGGTTCTTATCAAAATTGAACCGCACGAATCCGTCTTTAAATGTCCTGCCGAATTCTTCCAGCACCCAGGTTTTCCCAACCTGCCTCGCACCGCGTAACACTAACGGCTTCCTGCGTTTGGAACTTTTCCAGGCAAGTAAATCCTTCATGATTGTACGTTTCAATTTGTTCCGCCTCCTCTGTCCCATGTTAAACAAAACCGTTTCACTTACAGTTCAATTATAGTGCATGGAAAATGGTGCGTCAACGAAAAATCACATATTTTTTAATAAAAACGTGATTTTAATCACATAATTTTTGATTTTTACGTGCGTTGCGTAGTGAACTCATATGCAACCCGCGCTTCTGCGTTGTCTCCCTGCTTCATTTTTGATTATGCAGGAGTTATGTAGGAGTTATGTAGGAGTTAAGAATCAGTAACCATGCGGGGCTGTGCTTTTATTCCTACGTTCCTACCTTTTTTCTGAAAGACAGCGGAACTATATAATTATTTAATTTCCGCATTTACGTTATTGCTCATTGCACATTTTTATATTCTTTCTGTAAAAAGGTAGGAATGTAGGAATTTTGTTTCAAAGCTGCATGGCTGACGCATTTTAAACTCCTACCTTTCTCCTACAATCCTACATTTTGCAACTGTCAGGCAGCCGGATCGTATTTCAGGCAGACATAATAACCTTTTTCACCATCAATTTGCATATGGCTGGCATACTTATTGCTTGCATTTTTCAGCAGATACCCCTGTTCCGCCCACTGCTTTTTCACAGCGTCAAAATGGAAGCCGATGTTCCGCAGCTCGCGCACCAGCACGGTCTTGTTGATTTCCACGAAGGTGGAACCCATCCGGCCCCAGCGCATGGCGTTCATGTCCGGCTTAAAGTTCACTTCGTGTTCCAGGATGACGCCCATGATCTCCCGGTACGCCCGCTTCGCCACGTCAATGTCGGTCTGTACTTTCAGGAACGGCTTCACGTCTTCTGCCGTAAGCGCTTCCTCCTCCGGATAGAACGCCCACCCGGCCAGCCTGTCCGCCGTCATGATCAGGGCCATGGCCATCGCCTGCTTTTCGGAAGTCCCGGTCGCGTCCAGGATGTTTTTCATTTTCTTTTCAAACAGTTCCCGGACCGGATATCCTCCCAGCAGCCGGATGTACTCCGGCCCGGCCAGCCCGTAATTATTATTGATGAAATTCACCACGCTGTTGCCGTTCTCCAGCACGTTGTCCGTGCATTCGACCTCAATGACGCGGTTCTTCACGCCGCCGCCGGACAGGGTCTGCGTACAGGGTTCCTCCCCGGTGAACAGGAAGGCGTTCTGCCACGTCATCTGCTGCTGCAGGACCGTATCGGTCATGCGGCCCCGGTTGATGCCTTCCGTTACCTGCATGATCAGGTTGTCGTAATTTTCGTACCGGCTTTTGACGGTCTGCAGTTCATCGCCGAAAAAGGGCAGGTTCCGCAGCACGGAGGCCATCTGCATCATGCTGTTGACGGTCATGTTCACAGTGCGCACCAGTCTGCCGGGACGCGGGTCGCCCCAGATGCTGGCCGCCGCCATGACGCCCGCCGTCTTGCCGGTGCCGGTGCCGCCCCACAGATGGAATACGAAGGGCAGCGCGTTCACTTTTTCAATCAGCGGGCTGGCGAAGGATGCGCCCATGAGCAGCCGCAGCACGGTGTTCTTGCGCAGCTCCGCGGTGAAGTCGATCCAGGCCTGCAGATCGCCCCGGCTGCTGACGGAAGCGATCAGGTCCTTGTACTGGGCCTCGCTGTCCAGCCTGATTCCATCCGTATAGGGCAGGAAACTTTCCCCCGCCCAGCCCATATGGCGGCAGGACTTCATCACCGGAATCGCATCCATATTTAAAGAGGTTACATCCGCCAGGTATTTCACCAGCAGCCTGGCGTTTTCGCTGGTTACATCCAGCCCCATATCCGCCAGCTCCACGATCTTCACACTGCTGGCTGCGGAGGAACGGGGAACCAGAATGTTGTTCCACCTGCCGTATTTATAAAAGCCGAGCCGGATCTTTTCCGTGCCTTCCTCCGTATTCCGTAAAATTTCCAGGGGCAGCACCGGCAGGCGGGAGGCGTACTCTTCCTTCAGGTTCCCGTTCCGGTCCTGCACCATCCGTTTCACCCCGTCCCCGTCGGCGATCCAGTCCCCGGCATCCAGCGCAAGGGGCTGGTCCGGGAAATCCGTCCGGTTAACAGTGACGGCTTCCGCTTTTGCCCTGCTGCGCAGAAATGTCTGCCAGCCTTTGCTGAACTGGCGGGCAATATTCAGTTCCCGGGCCCGCTGTTCCGCCACGGACACCGCGTACTGCCGGCGGTTTTCGTTTTTGATGGCGTAAAGGGATTCATAAAACCGCATCCCGATCATTTCTTTTTTGGTTACGTGGCTGTAATCCACGCTGACGGACAGTTTCTCCGGGTCGCCGCCCCGGGCGAAATAATCCGCCACGTCTCCCTTTGCGGGACAGTCCGGCCAGATTTCCGTCAGGTCCAGCACTTCCACCGGCACCGGCCAGGCTTTCGCGTAGTCCGCGCCCTTGTCGTCGTTGTCCGGGATCAGCACGATCTCGCTGAATTTGTTCAGATAACGCAGATCCGTCGGGGACAGCTTCACGTTCTTCCGGGCGCCGGCGTTGCAGGTGGTAGCCAGGAAGCCGTGCTGTACCATGGCGTCCGCGCACTTTTCCCCTTCCACAATATAAAGACAGGTGTCTGCGTCAGCCCGTTCCAGCAGGTCCAGGTTATACAGATTGTTGCAGCCTTCCGGTTTTTTGAAAACGGTTTTCCCGTGTCCGTCCACATGGCGGAACCGGAAGATTTTGCTGCCGTCGGCATACTTGACCCGGTGTTTGCAGTAAGCCGTAGTGCCGTCCGGATTTTTATACACATGGTCGTACTCTTCCATGACTTCCGACTTCACATGTTTGATCAGTCCCGGTTTTGCTTCTGTATTTTGCGGCTTTTCCTCTTTGACCGGTTTTCCTGTTTTAACCGGCTTTTCTTCTTTCGCCGGCTTTTCTTCTTCAATAAATTCCGGTCTGATGTCCAGCGCTTTGAGAATCTCCGGCAGCTTCGCGTTACATCTCTGGCAGTACGCCAGCAGTTTCCCGCCGGACTCCCTGACATACAGATGGTGCCCGTCGCTTTCGCCCGCCTCGCAGACCGGACAGGCTGCCACCGTTTCTTCATTCCGCTGCTTTACATTGCGCAGGTACGGGATCATATCCCGCAGCGTCACCGGCTTAAACTTTTTCCTGGATACCATAGTTCCCCCCTTACTATTTGTCTCAGGATTTGTTCATTGATCTTCTGAAACGTTTTTCTGTTACGCTCTCATTTTTCTGCTACGCCCCTTTTTTTGTTGCGCTCCTTCTGTGATTTTAAATCACTTAAAAGGCAAGAAAATATCAACGCCTCTATTATTCGACACTTTTCTTAATATTCCTCCTTCAATTTTGATTTTTAATCAACTTTTTTGATTATAGTCCATTGTTGATTTAAAGTCAAGTAGTTTTTAAAAAATATTATTTTATTGATTTTAAATAACAAACATGGTATGATAACGTTAAGAAGGCCCGAAGTATTTCCTTAAGGAGGGAGGCCCTGTCAATGTTGGAGCTGCATGAAAATATCAGGGCGAGACGTGTCGCGTTAAACATGACGCAGCAGGAGCTGGCGAAAAAACTGGGCTATAAATCCACGTCAACCATCGCCAAAATTGAATCCGGCGAAAACGATATCCCCCAGGCAAAGATCGCCGCTTTTGCCGCCGCGCTGGATACCACGCCGGCTGAACTGATGGGATTACAGATCATAACCATAGGCCCGGACGAACCGGACGATACGGTAACGGTCACCATCGCAAAGGGCAAACCGGAACTGGAAGAAGCCATTAAACGACTGGACGGACTCAGTGAAAAAAGAATGAGGAACGTCCTTGCTGTTGTCAATGCCATGATCGACAGTTACGAATCCGGCAAAGACCTGCATATGATCATTAATATCGAGTCGCGCCCGGTTGAGTAAGCCGCGTCTCACGACCGGCATCCGGTTCATATATTCTGTCGTTTTGCATCACATGATGGAGGGAGAAAGAGAGTATGAACATTTTTGATATCATAGGCCCCGTCATGATCGGGCCCAGCAGTTCGCATACGGCGGGCGCCTGCCGGCTGGGGCTTCTGGCAGCGGGGATCCTGGGGGAACGGCCCCGGAAGGCGGAAATCTTACTGCACGGTTCTTTTGCCCATACTTATAAAGGACACGGGACGGACCGGGCCCTGATTGCCGGCCTGATGGGATGGCAGCCCGATGACGCGCGCATTCCCGACGCGTTGCGCCTGGCGGAGGAAGCCGGTATGGAGTTTTCATTTACGCCGGGTGACCTTGGCTCGATGGCCCATCCGAACTCCGTCCAGTTCCGGCTGACCGGGGCAAAGGGCAATGCCTGCGAAATCATCGGGGCGTCCATCGGCGGCGGGCAGATCATGGTGACGAATGTGGACGGCTACCCGGTAGAATTAAGGGGCGTGCTGCCCGCGCTGTTTGTGCCCCACCGGGACGAGCCGGGCGTCATTGCGCTGGTAAGCACGATTCTGGCAAAGAAAATGATCAATATTGCCTCCATGCGGGTGTTCCGCGAAGGCAAAGGGGAAACGGCCACCATGGTCATCGAGTGCGACCAGCCGGTTCCGGCGGACGTGATCCGTCATCTGGAAGAACTGGGGCCGGTAAAGCTGGTACGGTTTGTGGATAAAGTATCGTGACGCGGAGGAATGATCCATGAAGAAAGATAAATTGTCGTGGGCCCGGCTGGTCAGTGAGGCGGAAACGAAACAGCTTCCCTTGACAGACTATTTACTGGAGAGAAGCGCGGCCCAGGTGGAAACAGACAAAGCCGCTGTTCTGAAAAAAACGGAAAGCATGCTGCAGGTCATGGAAGAGGCTGTTGCCTACGGCATGACAGGCGTGAAATCCAACAGCGGGCTGACCGGCGGTTCCGCCAAAAAGTTAAAGGAATATATTACGGCGGCTGCGGACAAAAAGAAACAGGATCTGTTAGGGCCTGTTGCGGGAACGGCCGTTATGTACGCCCTGGCCGCGGCGGAGGCCAATGCGGCCATGGGGCGCATCGTGGCGGCGCCTACCGCGGGAGCCAGCGGGATTTTGCCGGGGGTGCTGCTGTCACTGAAAGAAAACTGCGGCGTGCCCAGAAAGAAACTGGTGGAAGCTCTTCTGGTGGCCGGCGTGATCGGCGAAGTGATTGCCAACCGGGCATCCATCGCCGGCGCGACCGGAGGCTGCCAGGCGGAATGCGGCAGCGGCGCGGCCATGGCCGCGGGGGCGGTGGTCTATGTTTTCGGGGGAAACGGGAAACAGATCGGCGACGCGGTTTCCATCGTTTTTAAAAATATGCTGGGACTGGTCTGCGATCCGGTGGCGGGGCTGGTGGAAGTCCCCTGCATCAAACGCAACGCGGGCAGCGTGGTGCAGTGCCTGCTGGCGGCGGAGCTGGCGCTGGCCGGCGTGGGCAGTTTCATCCCGGCGGATGAGGCGATCGACGCCATGGACAAGGTGGGACGTTCCCTGCCCGGCGGGCTCCGGGAAACAGCGGAAGGAGGACTGGCCGTGACCCCCACGGCAAAAGCCTGGACGGAAAATTATTTTAAAAAGATTCATGGTTGACAGGTAAATTCGCCTGTGTTATAATAATTTCCGTCATTAAGCGACGCTTATATGGTGGGTATGGTGAAGCGGTTAACACGGCGGATTGTGGCTCCGTTACGCGCAGGTTCAAATCCTGTTACCCACCCCAATTTTTTCATTTTGGGGTGTAGCCAAGTCGGTAAGGCACAGGACTTTGACTCCTGTATGCGTAGGTTCGAGCCCTGCCACCCCAGCCAGATTTTAACGGTCCATTAGCTCAGTCGGTAGAGCACCTGACTTTTAATCAGGGTGTCCCGCGTTCGAGTCGCGGATGGATCACCAGAAAAACAACTCCTGTTCTCCGGGAACAGGAGTTTTTTATTTGCGCCTGCAACAGGGGGTAGTATTTTTTTTCATTTTCGTATATAATAAGTTAGTTATAAGGGAAAGTGTTTTTATGATTTGCTATTAATAACACTGCGCGTTCCGGAGCAAAAGTTCCCCAACCGGAGAAAACCGGATGTGCATTTAGTAATGGCGAATCATGAAATCACGCAGGAAAGGAGGAACCGGCCATGTATAAAATTCTGAAAAGCTCCAACACCGGCGTTGATGAATTCGACATCGAAGACTTGGAAAAAGGCTGCTGGATCGATATCGTCTCCCCTTCTACGGAAGAAATCGATGAAATCGCCGAAGCCGCCCATATTTCCAGAGACTTTCTGACAGCCGCCCTGGACCGGGAAGAAAAAGCCCGTACGGAGATCGACGAGGAACAGCTTCTGGTCGTCATCGACATTCCTTTTTTCCGCAGCAATAAAGATTATGACACCATGCCGTTGGGCATCATTGTCACAAAAGATTTCATCGTTACCGTCTGTCTGGAAAGCAACGCGGTCACGTCCGGCTTTAACGCCAGAACATACAAAATGTTCAGCACCTACAAGAAGACCCGGTTCCTGTTCCAGATCCTGTATAAATCGGCTACGTTGTATCTGAAATATATCCGCAACATCATCCGCAGGACGGACGATTTGGAAGCGCATCTGCGTCAGGCCATGGAAAATTCCAAGCTGTTCAGCATGCTGGACCTGCAGAAATCCCTGACCTATTTCACCACGTCCCTGCGCAGCAATTACATGGTGACGGAAAAACTGCTGCGGCTGCGCACCACCGCCCAGACACAGCAGCTGATCAAGATGTACGAAGAGGACGAAGACCTGCTGGACGATGTTATCGTAGAATACAAGCAGGCCATTGAAATGGTCGAGATGTACAGCCACATCGTGCAGAGCATGATGGAAGTGTTCGCCTCCATCATCAGCAACAACCTGAACCTGGTGATGCGGTTCCTGGCTTCGGTCACCATCATCCTGGCCATCCCCACGTTTATCTCCGGCTTGTGGGGCATGAACGTGCCGGTACCTTTCGCAGAGTTTTCCCACGGTTTCTACATCGTGTTCGGACTCGCCTGCGTGGTCAGCCTGCTGGCCGGCTACTGGCTGTGGAAAAAGCATATGTTCTGAATCGGAATGACAAAACGAAAAGGCAGTTCCCGGAAACGGGAGCTGCCTTTTTTATGTTGTTTTGCCAATAACTGTTTTATCAGAAACTTTTTGCCGGTAACTGTCCGTTGCAGCGGCTGTATCGCCACAACCCAACAGCTATTTTACAATCAGTACCGGAATGTTGGAATACTGGGAGATTTTAGTACTTACGCTGCCCAGGAAGAATTCAGCCAGGCCGGAAAGTCCGCGGCTGCCCAGCACGATGGCATCCGCCTTCTCCGCTTTGGAAATGGTCAGGATGCGTTCGGAAGGATGCCCCAGTTCAATCCTGTAGTCGGCAGCGCCGGCAAAACCGGTCCCTGTCACTTTTTCCCTGGCCCGGGCCAGTATCTCTTTCCCTACTTCTTCCAGATCCGCGTTACTCTGGCTGATAATATTGTGGTCCAGGGGAACCGCCAGCAACGCAGCATTATTATAGGGCTGGATTACCGTCAGCACCAGCAGCTCGCCCTCAAACTTTTCTGCCAGGGCGCAGGCCTGCTCCAACGCGCGCCAGGCGCTTTCCGAACCGTCAACGGGAACTACGATTTTCTTAAACATGCTCATCCCTTCTTTCATAATTTCTGTGTATCAGGCAGAGCCGCCTGAAAGAATCTGCCTGAAAGGATCTTCTACTCCTGCTCTTCTTCTGCGGCGCTGTGAATTTTCTGTTTCGGTTTGCCGTGTCTCCGCAGTTCACGTTCCGCCGCCCGTTTTTCCCGCGCCTCACGGATGCGTCTGGACTTGGAGCTTTCCCTCCGCTGGAAATCCGTTTCCGGTTTTGCCTGGGGCTCGATGTAGGTACCGTGATTCCCGAACCGGTAGTACAGCGCGTAACCGATGATCAGCGCAATGGGGATAAAACCGACCAGATACCGCCATTTCCCCGCCGTAAGCACCAGGAAATTATAGCCCAGGGCGAAAATGGGAATCAGGATATAACTCAGTATCCTCGCATTCCGGGACCCCCGGCCAAAGAAACGCATGATTGCCACCCAGACGATAACGCCTACGGCAAAGCTGACAAATGACATGAACAGTAAAAACAGGAATATCTCGAAATTCAAATCAGAAAACCTCCAAACACTGTATTTCTACAATTATTTATTTTTTCAGCAATTACTATTTCTTCAGCAGTTACTAATTTTTCAGTAATTACTGATTTTTTCTGCAGTTACTTGTTTCTTCCGCAACTGCTTATTTACACATCAAACTTCTTCGTTTCGTCGCCCAGCGGCTTGTCCTTGTCCGGATCGTTCTTAAAGATGTCGATGTTGTCCTTCGCGTATTTCACCGCGTCGTCATATACTTTCTTGAAAGCGCTCAGGTCTTTCGGCTTGCCGGCCTTGATCCATTCCATAACGACCCGGCCCAGGCCATAGGTCATGCCGACGGCCAGGGGGATCTGCAGGGGGGCAAAGGGAATCAGCGTCGCCAGCTTGCCGCCGGCAAATACCGTGCCCATGGAACCCAGCAGGCTCACCGCCGCTTTTTCCGTAATCTTTTCTTCATAAACCGAGCCGATCTTCATGATCATATAAATATCATTGGCGATCGTGGAAAGTGTGCCGAGCCCCGGAACCACCACAATTACGCCGGCGCGGGCCGCCGCCCATTTGCACAGGGAAAGGGCTTCTTCCTCCCTGTCCTTATCGTCGATTACCGTGATTTTTTCATCTGCCATAATTAAAACCTCCAACACATAACTTCATCTGAAAAAAATCATCACAGCCTGTACCCAGCTAATTATATACTATGCGTTCCCGGTTTGCAAGAAATCGCAGGGGCCTCCGGAACATTTCACACTTCGTCCCCTCAGCAGTCCGGTTCGTCCATTAAAGGCAATGGCGGCCTGCCGAGCTTCGCGCCGTTTTCTTCCATATATTTCGTGTACAGCGCCGTCAGCGGCACAATGACTGCCATGAAATGTTTCTCCCCGTTTTTTTCCAGAAAGGGATAGAGCGTCGCCAGTTTTTCCTTTGTATCTACAATTTCAATAATCAGCGGTAGATTATATTTCCCGCTGAAAAAGACAGGCACCGCCCGGCCGTCGTTGCCCCGGACCTGCCTTCCGAAGCCCGCGTCGGCCCGGATCAGGGTACCGCCCCCCAGACCGAGACGTCTCGCTTCTTTAAACACCGCCTTGTAAAAGGGCTCATCCCCGCACAGCACGTCTTCCGCAGTAAAAATCTTCAATTCATAAAGCTTGACAAATTTCATATGCGCCACCTCTTTCCGGTCCGCCTTTGATCAATATCTTTCTTTGAAGCCATAAAACAGCAAGATCAACTGCACCGTAATTTCATTTAAATTATATCATTTTGCCCGTCCGTATGTAAGTATTTTATTTGCATAATACAAACCGATAGAGTAAAATTATATCGTAATCAGTATTCTAACCGGAGGGACATTCATGCTATACCTGGCCTGGGATATCGACGGAACCCTGCTGCTGACCAACCGCGCAGGCTATGACGCGCTGCAGGAAGCCACCTGCGATTATTTTTACAGAAAAGAACCCTATGTGTTCAAACATACGCTGGCCGGCTGTACGGATTCATCCATCATCAAAGAGATCGTAACGGATATCAAGGGCCACTGCACCAGCGGCTGGGCCGCCTCGCTGAGCCTGAAATACGAAATGTATCTGAAGCAGCACCTGAAACTGCATAAAGGCCGGCTGATGCCCAACGTGGAAAAGACGCTGCAGTATCTGAAGGAAAACGCGCCGGAAGTTGCCAGCCTGCTGTTAACGGGCAACACCACCAACGCGGCCCGGGACAAAGTAATGGAATACGGCATCGCGCAGTATTTTGACTTCCAGCACGGCGCGTACGGCGATCTGGCGGAAGACCGCAACGAACTGTCCCGGATTTTATACAACCGCCTGCTGGTGGACGGACTGGTGAAAGACACTTCCCAGATCATCGTCATCGGCGATACCCCCAGCGATGCCCGGTGCGCCGCCGCCATCGGGGCCCGCTGCATCATCGTCCTGACCGGCAGCGAGTTTAAGCCGGAAGATTTTGCCGGCTGCGTTCCCTGGAAAATCTGGGAAACGCTTCCCGACGATCCGGCCGAGTTTGTTAAGGAGATCAGTGAAACGTAATGATCGTTTCGCTGGGAGAACATATTTTGGCAGGCAATGACACGGGTGCGAATGCCGATTGTTGCCTGTACAATCAAAGCATGTTTTTATGAAAGGCATATATGAAACAGTCTGAATTTTTTTACTCCGGCATAATCATTTCACTCCTGGCAGGTTTTGCAGTCCAGCCTGCAGCGGAAGCCTTCAGCAGCGCTGACCTGGCCGCCGTAACCGGCGGACAAAACTGTCCCCATGCGGACCTGAGCCACGCCAACCTGAGCGGCGCCGATCTGACGGGGCTGGACCTGACCGGGGCCAACCTGGAGAACGCAAACCTGACGGGAGCCCGGCTGGAACGGACCATCCTGGACAAAGCCAGCCTGCAGGGCTGCAAACTGAAGCGGACCGTCTTTTCCGAAGCCCGGTTGTCCGGCGCCAGTTTTAAAGACGCCGAAGCGCCGTATGCCTATTTCGGTCATACGGATATGACAAACGCGGACCTGTCCGCCGGCAATTTTTACCGCGCCGACTTCCGCGGCGCAAAACTGTCCGGCGTTACGGCCTACACCGGAAGTTTTCAGGAATCCACATTCGACAAAGCGGATCTGCGCCGAAGCGATTTTACATTTGCCAACCTGTCCTACTGCTGGATGTATGAAGCCGATCTGTCGGACAGCCTTTTTGCCGGGGCCAACCTGTATGAGGTCCACGCCCACGGCATCAAGGCGCAGCGCGCGAATTTCACCAGTGCCAAACTGGGGAAAGCCACTCTGACCAACGGGGATTTTACGGAAGCCGTGTTCGAAAACGCCATGCTGGACAACGCGGAAATGAAAGGCGCCGTACTGAAAGATACCGTATGGGGAACAGCCTTTAAAGAAAAGACTGTATTTTAAAAGGAGGTAACATGAAAAGATTATTTTTATTCGTTCTGACAACCGTCCTTGCGTTAACGTTCACCCTCACCGCAGCGGCTAATCCTTACGGCGGCCTGCCCAGATCCCACACCTTCCCTCCGGGGATGAACCCCGCCGAAACGGTGGAATATTTCCACCATAAAATTACCGACGGCGAGCCGGGGCTGGCCTGGGACATACTGACCGAAGATTATAAAAATGCGTTCAGAAGCTACGAAAGTTTTGCGCAGGGTTACCGGACAACCATCTCCAGCCGCCCCAGCCGTTTCCGCATGCTGCAGCGGGACCCTGATTCCTTGGAGATGTTTTACCTGCTGAAAGCGGAAGACTGGGAAAACGACCGGCAGATTGTGGTGCAGACTTTTGAATGTTCCGCCATTCTGAAACGGATAAACGGTTCCTGGAGGATAGACAGCGGCACCGGCAAACAGCTGAGCCGCCAGGTACTGGGTTCCCGGGAAACCGCCCGGGCGGTCCTGATGGATTACCATGAGTGCATCTCCAACAAAGAAATGAGACGGGCCTGGAGTTTTTTAGGCGACGGTTATAAAAACGCCTTCGGCGATTTCGGCACCTTCTGTAAGGGATTCACCACCACGGTGAGCAGCGTGATCACGGATGCGGTGAACGTGGCCGACGGACCTGACATGACCGCCGTCGAGTACACCCTGACTGCGAAAGATTCCACTCCGGAAACCAACATCGAACAGATTTTCAAAGGCATTGCCAACCTGGAAGTCGTTCCGGGCCGGGGCTGGGTCATCAAATCGGCCGAGAACAAACTGCAACGCCGCTACTTCCCGCCTAAGTGGTGATGGAAACAGTTGCCTTTTTCCCGCATATAACAATTCCCGCATATAACATATAGAAACTAAAGGGCTGTAACAAAATGAAGTTTTACACTGCATTTTGTTCAGCCCTTTTCCTTTGCGCAATTTGAAGTTATTATGCGATTACCATTATGCAGTTGCTTAGTTATGCAGCCGCTTACCTTTTCTTTGCGTTCTTGCCCTGTTTACGTTTTTCTTCTTCCGTTGCCATTCCTGCCGTTGTCCCGGCCTCCCCACCGGTCCGGTCCACGGCGCTGCCCGGCAGCATCACCCGTTCCGGATCCTGTTTCGCCAGATAGCCGAAGTACAGGAAAAAGCCGATGCACACCAGCATGAAACCGGAACTGGTCGCCTGGGCGCTGGTAAGACCGAGGAGCCAGGGCTCCGCGTAGTCGCCCCGCAAAAATTCCAGACAGAAACGTTCCAGCGAATACAGGAAACCGTACAGACACAGGGCCTGCCCTTTGGCATGGGGAAACGCGCGGAACACCAAAAGCAGCGCGAAGACCACCACGTCCAGCTGACCTTCCCACACTTCCGCAGGCCATAAAGGCTGGGTCCCGTAGGTTGCCCGGGCCAGCGTCCCCTCGGGATAAATAATACCGAAGTCGCCACCGGTGGGCGCGCCAAACGCGTCACCGTTCAGCAGGTTGGCCATGCGCCCCACCGCCTGCCCTAAAATCATGGCCGGACAGACGATATCCGCCAGCGCCAGCCAGTCGATCTTATGCAGCTTGCAGTAGATGATGCCGGTAACCAGTCCACCCAGCATGCCTCCCTGCACAGCCATACCGCCCTGCCACACAAACGGAATCTCCAGAAGGTGGTCCTGGTAATAGCTCCAGTCAAAGAAAAAAACATCCCACAGGCGGCCGCCGATCAGTCCGGCAAAACCGCCGTAAATGCCGATATCCAGCACGTGCTCATGCCAGCGTCCGTCCTGCCGCGCCAGAAAATACGCCGTGCCGGTGGCCAGGAAAATCGCCAGGGTGAGCATCAGCCCGTACATGCGTATGGGGAAGTCACCTATATGAAATAAATACTGATGCATGGTATGATCTCCAATCAGATTCTGTTCTGCTATCTATCATACCACAAACCCCATGAACAAATCCACGTGCTTCTTGTACTTACCGTTTCCTTTTTTTCACTTTTAATTTCTCTTTATATTTCTTTCGCACGTCCTGTCTGGCTTTCAGGTACAGTTTTGCATTCTCATCATCGTGATAATGATCAACCAGCCAGTCAAGTCGATTTACTGTGCTTGCAAAATCGGAAACTTTCAAAACAGAAGGGAGCCGGGGCATTTTATCAAAATCCACATCAGGCCCGATATAATATCCTTTAATGATCTCCGAATCCCACTCGTCCTCCGGAAAAAGCAGTTTGAATAATGCTTCCATCAGTTCATTGTTCATCATAAACATGGCATCCAGACAATCCTGTTCGTACCCGATCCTGAAGAATTCTTTAAGTTCTTTTTCTATTTCTTTTTCTGTGAACTTTCCTCCATTTTTATCCCGAGGCGCGTAGAATTTGTTAACAGCGGGTTCTATGGAATTGCGGCATTCGTCCCGGATAAACAAAGTATTCTTCTCCATTACGTCGTACATGTAGAATATAGGCGCTAACAATTCATCATCAGCGGAATCACTTTGAAAATTTTTCCTCCCCTGATCAATCTCTTTCAGCAACGTTTCAATGATTTCATACTTTTCTTCAAAATTCCAATCCTGCATAGTTTTTACTACCTTCCTTTTATTGTTTTTAATCATTTTGTGCTGCGTTTCGCTCGGCACAAGTGTTAGTTTACGGGTCTGTTACAAAAAAGAAAAGCATTTTTCAGTAAAAATTGTGAACAATATTTCACATTTGAGGGGATTTTTTCCTGTTTTCCGCAAAATCAGCGTTTTTTTATAAAAAATGTGAACTATTTGTGAAAAGCACGTGCTGAATCCGGATAATACAAAACACAATCCCTGCCTCATCCATCATCTTGTCTTGCCGGATAAAATACGCTACAATGATTTTGCAGGCGTTTCCTGCAAGACAAGTTACTGTATTAACGACTTTTTACACTTTTTTACACTATTTATTGCTCATTTATGAAAGACTGACATTATGACTTTTACAGGAATTATATTATTGGCAGGCTTCCTGATTTTCGCCATGCTGATGGTAATGCGGTTATTGCCCACGCTGCTGGCACTGCCTTTGCTGGCTGCCTGGATCGCGTTTGTGGCCGGGATGCCCTTTGTCGCCTGGCTCAACGATGTGCTGCTGGGCGGGGCGCTCCGTCTCGCTTCCCCCATCGCCCTCGTGATTTTCGGCGCCATGTTTGCCCGGGTGATTCAGAAAACCGGAATCTCTGACGCTATTATCAAAAAGGCGGCTGAACTGTCCGGGGATCAGCCCGTTTCCATCGCCTTCCTGCTGACAGCGGCCACAGTTTTTGTTTTTTCCGGCATGAGCGGCCTGGGCCCTGTCATCATGGTCGGTTCCATCACCCTTCCCCTTATGACCGGCGTGGGTATTCCGCCTGTCGACGCCGCGGCGCTTTTCCTGCTGGCCATCTGCACGGGAGGTATGGCCAACATTGCGGGGTACGGCACGTATATCGGCATCTTCGGCAGCGAAGCGGCCCTGCAGTATTATCTGCCGGGCGTTTCCATCGCCGCTCTGGTTACCTGCTTCTATATTATTAAAAATATTTCTTCCGGGAATGGCGGAAAAAACACGCTGCTGACTGCAATTAAGGAAATCCTGTCAGGAATTCTTTCACTGCCCGTAAGTCTGGCGCAGGCGCTGGCAGGCATCTTCACCAGCCATCCCGGCAGTTTGATCCGGAAAAAGAAAGAACTGCCGGGCGCTGCGCTGATCGCCCCCATTTTTCCTCTGGCAGTCATCGTGATCCTCCGGCTGACCCACGGTTTCGGTCTCCCCCTGATGAATCAGATCGACCCGGTGGCAGCGGCATTGTTCGGTTTCATCACGGCATCGCTGTATGCCACGCTGACCGTGTGTCCCGGAAAAACCGTCAATACACTGACAGGCGCTTTCGTGGAAGGCATCCGGGATGTGGCCGGGGTGCTGTTCCTGTTTATCGGCATCGGCATGCTGATTGCGGCCTCCATACATCCCGCGTCCATTGCCATCCTGCAGCCTCTCATCGGCTCCATTCTGCCTTCGGGCCTGAACGGACTGCTTCTGTTCTTTGCCGTATTCGCCCCGGCAGCCCTCTATCGCGGACCTCTCAACATGTACGGTATGGGAGCCGGCATTGCGGCGATCCTGACCGGGCTGAGTTTTATTCCGCCCCTCGCGTTGTGCGGCATGTTCATTGCCGTCGGTTACCTGCAGGGGCTGGCCGATCCGACGAATTCCCACAATACCTGGATCGGCGGTTATACCGGCGTGGATACGGGTATCATCCTGAAACGGATCCTTCCCTATGCCTGGGTTATGTGCCTCCTGATGCTGGCTTATGTCTGGTTGACGCAGTAAAGGAGGCAGCAACACATGAGAAAGATACGGATCGGCATCGACGTGGGCGGAACCTTCACCGATGCCGTGGCTATTGATAACGAAACCGGCGAAATCATCGCCCGGGAAAAACTGCCCACCACCCACGCTTCCGCAGAAGGCGTGGCGGAAGGGATCATCACGGTTTTGCAGAACCTCCTGCGCCGCAACCACATCAAACCGGAAGAAGTGGTTTTTATCGCCCATGGGACGACACAGGCCACCAACGCATTGCTGGAAGGCGATGTGGCCACGGCCGGCATCCTTGCCATGGGCAGCGGACTGGAAGCGGCGCGGGCAAAACAGATCAGTAATACGGGCAATATTCCCCTGGCCAGGGGAAAAGAGTTGAAAACCCTTCACGCATTTGTAAAAACCGCGGACGCGGCGGCAGCCCGGCAGGAAATTTCATCAGCGATTGAAAAGCTGAAAGACGCCGGCGCCGGAGTCATCGTGGCAACGGAACCTTACAGCGTGGACGATCCGGACAATGAACAATACGTGATGAAACTGGCGCGGGAAAAAGGACTTTACGCAACGGGCGGCCATGAGGTTTCCAAACTCTATGGGCTCCGGGTGCGTACCCGCACTGCCGTCATCAACGGCAGCCTGATTCCCAGAATGATGGAAACCGCCGACTTGACCGAAGCCTGTGTAAAACGTTCCGGCATTCCCGCCCCCCTGATGATCATGCGCTGTGACGGCGGCGTAATGAACGTGGACGAAGTACGGCGCCGCCCGATTCTGACCATGCTGTCGGGGCTGGCCGCCGGCGTTGCCGGCGTATTGATGTACGAACGGCTTTCGGACGGCATTTTTCTGGAATCCGGAGGAACTTCGACGGATATCTCTGTAGTAAAGGACGGCCGCGTCATGGTGCGGTACGGCGAAGTGGGCGGCCATAAAACTTATCTTTCCTCTCTGGATGTACGCACCCTGGGTGTGGCAGGCGGCAGCATGATCCGGATTGAAAACGGAAAAATCACAGACGTGGGACCCCGCAGCGCGCATATCGCCGGCCTGGCCTATGAAGTTTTTTCCGGAAAACCGGAACGGCCTGCACTGAAACTGGTGGCTCCCTGCGCTGAGGACGACGAAGTGTATGCAATCGTGGAAGGCGCAGACGGAAAACGCGTTTCCCTGACACTGGCCGGCGCCGCCAATCTGGCAGACAGTGTCCCGGCAGGGGACTATGCGGCAGGTGACCGGGAAAGCGCCCGGATCGCCTGGCAGGCGTTGGGAAACGCGATTGGCTGCACGGCGGAGGAAGCGGCTAAAACAGCCATGGACCTGGCAGCCAAAAAAATCGGCAAACTGGTCAGCGGCCTCATAAAAGAATACGAACTTTCCCCGTCCGTCCTCTGCCTGGCAGGGGGAGGCGGAAGCGCCGGCGTGATCGTTCCGTATCTGGGAAACTATCTGAACCTGCGCTGGAAAATCGTGAAGAACGCGCCCATCATTTCAACTATCGGGGTAGCGATGGCCATGGTGCGGGAGGTTGTGGAACGCACGGTGATCAATCCCACCGAAGATGACATCCGTTCCATCCGCCACACTGCCATGGAACAGGTTTTGCGGGCCGGCGCCAGGGAAGCCACGGTTGAGATTTCCTTTGAAATCGATAAAAAGACCAGCACCCTCCGGGCTGTTGCCATGGGCGCCACGGAACTCCGCAAAAACGAACGTGCCGGCAAAGCGCCGGATGCGGGGGAATTACGTTCCATTGCCGCCCGGTCCATGGAGTCTCCGGAAGAAAATGTAACCGAGGCAGCCGCTGCCGGCAAGTGGCACATTTTCGACGGGCCGTACACGGAAAAACTCTGCGGCCTTTTTCCTGTACAGAAACACAAGGTCCGCGTGCTGGACCGTAACGGTATCGTTTGCCTCCGGCGGGAAGGGCTGGGAGCGGTTGTCACTTCCAGGGACAACCTGCGCGGCAATCTCCGGTTACTGCTGGAAGACACGACAGAGTTCGGCACAACAGGCGGCCAGCTGCCGGGCTTATACGCGTATTACGGGGAAAAGCAGCTTGACCTTTCCGGCCTTGCCAGCCCTGAACAGGTTTTTGCCGTATTGGAAATCGAACTGGCTGATGTACCGGACAACGAAAAAATCGTGATACTGGCTGTACGGTAAAGGGATTTATTTTTATATCCGCAAAAAAACTATTGACATTTTCTAACTATTGCGCTATTATAAACAAGTACTCACTCCGGGATGGTGTAATGGTAGCACAGGAGATTCTGGATCTTCTTGTCTGGGTTCGAGCCCTAGTCCCGGAGCCATTTTTTTATCTGAAAAATTTTGCTGACGTGCTTTTCACTTCCGGCAGATTTGTAGTATAATAGTTACGTAATCTCACGGCGCCATGGTCAAGAGGTCAAGACGTCGCCCTCTCAAGGCGAAATCATGGGTTCAATTCCCATTGGCGCTGCCATATAAAAAGCAACTCCGTTACCCGGTAAGGGCAACGGAGTTTTTTGTTTTTATTTTCGTTTGGGATTTACGTTTTATTTTTGTTTTTTATCAGCGTTCTGCGTTTTCTTTTTTATTACTGCTGTTTCAGCAACTCTG
>JAFQZL010000012.1 GCA_017405945.1 Acidaminococcaceae bacterium | reverse complement strand
CAGCTCTTCATGAAACATATCTGTACTCCTGTTAATTACTCTGCTCGAAAAATCCCGATTTGTACGATTAACACTGATTTACTTAATTATAACAAAACAGCCGCAGAAAAATCTACGGCTGTTGAACAAAACTGCAATTTACTTCACTATTTTTTCAAAACGGAACATCCCGTCCGGGAACTGATCGTCCAGTTCATTGCCCGCATCCGGATCCCCCGGGTCAGGATGATACCTGTTGAAAAACTCTACAATATGAAATCCGCAGCGGTTGACATAGAAATGGATATTCCTTTTTTCAAAATACGGAGTGGACGTTTCCCAGACTTTAACTTCCGGATGGAGTTTTTCCACCGCGTGCCACGCAGCAAAACCTATGCCTTTGCTATGTTCCTTCGGGGAAACAAATAACAATTCCAGGCTGCCCCGTTCGCCATTAACTTTGATAACAACGCCGCCGGCTTTTTTATCGCCAGCCATAATACGATAGGCTTCCCCTTTGACGATACAATTCTCTATCGTCTCGCGGGAAATAATTTCATTCTCTTTTTCAAAATGATCGTCCCGGCGGCCGAATTCTTCAAGGGCTCCATAGTTAAAAGCTTCCTGGTTATCACGAATGAACTGTTCACGGTCGTCCGATTTCAAAGGACAGAGAGTTACCTTGGTCATATCAATTATCCTGTTAAATTACAAATAGTACAGTTTACTTTGATTTACTTGATTATAACAAAACAGCCGCAGAAAAATCTACGGCTGTTGAAGAAAACTCACGATTTACATACGTTCCGTGGCATGGTTTTACGATGCTCCAGTCCTTCTTTCATCAGAGCAGAACTATTTGTTTTTAGTACATTCGAAGTCCGTCGGGCAGTGCCAGCAAAAGTAGTCATGACCGCCGGCCACACTCTTCAGCATGTCGCCGTCCAGCTCTACGTCGGCAAGCTCCGCAAAATAAGCTTCCGCTTCTTCCTTCGTGATGTCAAAACCTTCGGTTTTTGCCAGTTCCGTCAATTCCTCGACGGACTTGCATTTCATCGCTTTCATAACCATATCTTTTGTGAGTTCTTTTTTGTTTACCGGCATAATGTAATCCCCCCTGAATTCATTATTTTTATTTTCCCGCTTCCTCCGGTTCCGGGAAAAAGGCGGTCGCTTTTACGATATCAAACACTTCCTTCTGGCTGGTTGAGGACATAATCGTCTCCCGTTCCGCCTCTGTAAACCGCGAGGCGGGCCCAGCCAGGGACAGCGTCAGTTCGCCCGGGCAGGCATCCGTGCATGCTTCCCCCGCGGCAGCGGCGGCGCAGCGTTTTTCCCACTCCTGACCGGCCAGACGGGACGCCGTGAAAGCAAAAATCTCCCTGACCTCGCCGCAGAACTCCCGGAAATAGTCGCCATGCGCGTTGCTGGAGCGGGAAGCGCAGCCGCCCCGGCAGATAAAGGCGTGGGGGCAGGTCTGGCAGGCTTTCATCAGGTCCACGGTGCGGGTACGCCACTTTGCCTTGTTGAAGTTCCATAAGAACCGGCTCATACCGGGCTGGACATAACCCGTCACCTGGTCGTCTTTCCCTACGACGTCCCAGCAGGTATAGATTTTCCCGAAGGGGTCCACCACCAGCATTCCCGTCTCGGCACCGCAATACGACGGGGAGAAATCCGGATAACTTTCCTTCTTGAAGAGATTCTTCATCCGGTTCCAGATTATGCTGTACTGGCTCTGGCGGGCAACTGCTTCCTCTGCCGTGAAGCCGATCTTCATCATTTCGTTAATGGTATCCTGCTCGCTGATATTCTTTTCGGGATGCGCGTCATCGCTGGTCGCCTTAAAGTAATAGCTGAACACGCCCCGCTTCGTCTTCGCTTTGGGGTCGGTTTTCCTGAGTTCCGCTTCTTCTCCGGCCCGTTCTTCTTCTTTCGCGATAAAGCCCCGGGCCTTCAGGTCATCGATCAGGTCCTTCATCCCGTGCAGGTTCTCTTTGCCCACGTTCACCCGCAGGCGCACCGTCACACCCCGCTGCAGCGCCAGTTCCACATTGCGCAGGATGCGGTCGTAGGTGGGCAGGCCGTCCTTGTGGAGACGCCGGCGGTCATTCAGCTCCGCCGTGCCGTCCACCGTCACCTGTATGCTTTCCAGCTTGTATTCCTCCATGAAGTCCAGATAGGCTTCCAGATCGTACCCGTTGGTGATGGCGCCCATGGTCAGCCCCATTTCCCTGCATTTGCCGGCAATCTTTTTTACCACGCCGATGTTCTTTGCCAGGAACGGTTCCCCCCCGTAGAACGAGCAGTTGTTCACCGCGTAACCCCGCGCCCTGTAGTCCTTCAGCGCGTCGAAGACGGCTTCGATCATCTCATCGCTTATGGTGTTATCGAGCCAGTCCTGTCCTTTCTTCAGCCGGTGCTGTTCAAAGCAGTACGGGCAGCGGAAATTGCAGTCGTAGGTGGGCATGATGACCAGTCCCACGCCGCTGCGGCCCTGAACGGTCTTGAAGATACGTGAAAAAAGTTTCAGGTCCGCCAGTTCGCCCGCTTCGTCTTTGCGGGTAATGTGTCCGCGCAGCATAAGCCGTTCCCGCAGCGCGGCGGACAATCCGGCAAAATTTCCCGCCTGCAGCCTGTCCGCGTCTTCCTCCGGCACTACGTCCATGGCGCCGTACAGACCGTTCACCAGCAGCGCGTACCCCTCAACCGGTTTTTCATCCGTACCCATCAGCGGCAGGATGATTTCATAGGTGCTTAGTCTCATGATCCACATCTTCCTTTGCTAACCATTTTTCCCTGTTTTCAGGTAATTTTTTATAACAGTGTTTCCGGTTAAAATCCTTCAAAAGTTTTTTGCAACTTAAATTAAACTTAAATTAAAATGCAGAGACAGTTAAAAAGCAGAGACAGTTCTTCTTTATATAATAATACCATAATCAGGCATAAAATTTGTGTTTAAATCAGAAACTTTATGATTGATCATGATGTTTTTCCAAAGTATTATAATAAATAAGCCGCGGAAGTTTCCACGGCTGTTGGGTCATTTACTGCGCAGAACTGAAATTTAAATACGCCTGCATGCCGCAGTTCAGTCTCCGCTGATATATCTGCGCAGAATCCGCAGCAGCTCATCCGGGTTAAACGGTTTCGCGATATGCCCGTTCATCCCTGCTGCAAGACAGTCCCGGACATCTTCGTCATAGGCGTTTGCGCTCATGGCAATGATCGGCAGTTCGGTTGCGTAGGCCCCGCCCAGGGCGCGGATCGCTTTTGTCGCTTCAAATCCGTTCATGACCGGCATCTGGATATCCATCAGAACCGCGTCATAATAACCGGGGTCCTTTTCCTGTACGGCCTTCAGGCCGGTTTCACCGTTTTCAGCCTGCTGCACCCCGGCCCCGTACTGTTCAAGAATCATCCTGGCAATTTCCGCGTTGATAGCGTTATCTTCCACAAGAAGGATCCTGCAGCCTGCCAGGTCTGCGCTTTCGCTGTTGACGGCGATGACCGGGCTGTCCGTTTCCAAAGGATCCAGTTCTAATTCCACAGTGAACTCAGAGCCTTCTCCCAGTTTGCTCTTAACGGAGATCGTTCCCCCCATCATCTCCACAATCTTCGCGGTAATCGCAAGTCCCAGACCGGTTCCCTGGATGCGGTTCACCGTCGATCTTTCCTCGCGGGTAAAACTCTCAAAGATGTACGGCAGGTACTCCTCTTTGATCCCGATCCCCGTATCCCTGACGATAAAACGGTATTTGTTCTTCCCGCCCGGCGAGGGAACCTCTTCCGCGATCAGGTCCACCGTCTTGCCCGGCGGCGTATACTTAATCGCATTACTGACAATGTTAATGATTATCTGCTCAATGCGAAGCTCGTCAGTGTTAACCTGATAGTGACGGATGTTGTCATGGCTGTAGTTGATGACAAGGGATTTCTTCTTAGCCTGCAATGCGGTAATATCCTCAATACGCCGGAACAGCGCGGCCAGATCGCAGGGACCGCAGCTAATCTGCATTTTGCCGCTCTCAATCTTGGAAATATCCAGAATATCATTGATCAGGGACAGCAGATAGTGGCTGGACGAGCCGATCTTATCCAGCGCGTCTGCAACCGTGTCCGGTTTGTGCTTATTGGTTTTGGCAATGTTCGTATACCCCACGATGGCATTCATCGGCGTGCGGATGTCATGGGACATATTGGCAAGAAAATCATTCCTGGCGCTGGTGCGCGCTTCCCTGACGCGCCGCTGGTACTCCTCTTCGCGTTCCATCTGCGCTTCGATATTGTTTGTCCCGATGATCAGATGCCGCCCGTCTTTGTCCTCCAGCAACGTGGCTTTCATGCTGACCCAGACCGGGGTATCGCCAAACACCAGCCGGTATTTCATGGTAAAAATTTTGTCACGCTCCAGGATGGACATGACCTTTTCCCTGTAAAACGTGCCCATGAAGCGTTCCCGGTCGTCTTCGTATATCAGCCGCGACATATTCCGCCGGCTTACATTGAAAAAATCTTCACCGGTTTTTTCTACTCCCAGCGTGTCGAATTCTTTTGAGGCAGAGTACTCGACAAAACGATCCGTATCCAGATCCACCACGTAGATACTGAAATAATCCCCGGCCAGCGCCGTGGCCACGCGCCCGAAGGTGATGCTGGCATGGTGCGCCGTTTCAAAGGCTTCCATAGCTTTCATCTGCTCATCCACGCTGCTGATGCCGATTACGATATGGCTTCCTTCCTTTTCAATCATGCGCGTGACCTTCAGGTGGACGTATGTGGGGACTCCGTTAAACATCATGCGGAAGGTAAGCGTGTAAATGCCGTGGGCGTCAAGCTCCGAAATGATTTTTTCCTTTACGAATCCATCCAGGAACCGCTCCTGGTCTTCCGGATGTATGATTGCCTCAAAACGCTCCCGTGAAAAACCGATAAAATCCTCCCCGCTGCGCGGAAGGCCCAGCGCTCTGTATTCTTCCGACGCGCTGTATTCAATAAACTTATTGTTTTTTGTATTTACATAATAAATGCAGAAATAATCCGCTGCGAGGGCCTGTGCCACACGGGCCGGAGAAACTTCCAGGGTTTCCTGTTCCATGTTATGAACCATCCTCCGAGTTCTTCAGCCGGCTTCTCTGCCTGCCGCGCCGGATACGGAAAAGGCGCCGGGCAGATTGGCCGGTACACAAAAATAAAGATTCGTTCAATTATGAATTAATCATTTGAGATAACCTGCGTTTTATACATTTATTCCATCTCATTAAATTTTACCACCGGTATTCATTTTAAACAATATAAACAGCCGCGGAAAATAAATTCCGCGGCTGTTGAAGAAAAACCTGATTTTTATTTTTTAAATGACTCCCGCATAATTAAATATATTCATAATCCCATTCACAACTATAGCCATCGCAGTGGTGCCAGCAATATCCTCCGGCGATACTCTTCAGTTGTTCGCCGTCCAGCTCTACGTCCGCCAGTTCCGCCATATACGATTCGGCTTCTTCCCTGGTAATGGTAAAGCCCCCGGATTTCGCCATTTCCATCAGTTCCTCCGGAGTTTTGCACTGCATGGCTTTTACAACCATTTCTTTTGTAAGATCCTTTTTGTAGATCGGCATACTACGTCCCCCTTTTATAAAAATATTTCAACGGGTATCTGTTTTATATTGTATATTATAAACGAAACATTAAAAATTAATAACATATATTGAGATAAATGACGATTTAAAGCACTCAACAGCGGGATTCTGCCGGCTGTTCATTCCGGCCCCTCCTTCTCCGCCGCCTTTCTTTCCTGTAACTCTTTCTGCTTCCGCGCCCACTTGCTGATCCCCAGCAGTTTGTGACGCCGGGGCCCGTAACGCTTTTTGAACTTCTGTGATTCACGCTTTTCGGATTTTAACATGGCCTGCCCCCCTGCCTGATTATTCCCCGGTATTGTATCCGGTTATTACTTCATTAAACGTTTGCTTTAAAGGAGAAATATCCCTCCTTCTGAAAATTATAACAAAACAGCCGCGGAAAATAAATCATGGCTGTAAGGAAAGCCGGATTCCGGGGCTGCCTTTTTATATAAATTATAATCAATGTGCAGAAACGCGCAGGTTCCGGCCTGCGCGTCCGATCCGGGTTTCATCATTTTTTCCCCGTTACTCTTCCGTTTCACGAGGCTCCGTTTTCGCCGTATCGTGTATCCTGTTCCTCCGGACCGGGGACCAGTTTGTAAAAACCGGCGGGCATCATATCCATTCTTGCGATCAGCCCCTTCGGGGAACGTTCCGCGATCAGGCAGACCGGTTCCGTGCCGGGCTGCCGCAATACCAGGCAAGGCTGCCCCGTGCCGCGGATGTACATCATCCCGGTTTTGATCACGATGTTTTCTCTTTGTAGCGTCCGGATTTTTTGGGTGATGTAATCCACGTACCGCGCAGCGGATTTCATTTCCTCAAACACCCAGAAGGAGTTATACCGGAAGTCCGATTTCATGTGACAACGGATGTCTTCGATGGCATACTCGCTGTACATTTTTTCAATTTTGCGCAGGAATTCCTCCTCGCTGATGGGAATCTTCCTGCTCGCTTTGGCCGGTCCGGGCTGTTTTGTTTTTTCCGGTTTTTGCTGTTCTGAACTGTGGCTTTGACTCATCGTGCTGACCCCTTTCTGCATTTTTTCTTTCCTATTATATTTTACCGGATTTTGAAAAAAAGTGGTCGCCTGCGGGACGACATTGCGGATTTCCTCCAGTTTCGATTCCGAGTGAATGCAATACAGGTCCGGGACCGGCCGGCAGTTACGGTATGCCCTGTCGTACATGAACTCCCGGCGCGCCCGGATTGGCAGGTTTTTTACGTTTTAGGACTATCCTTCCTCCGGCAGGTTATGTTCTTTCCTGACCTTCGCCTTGTATTTTCCCAGTTTCAGGCGCAGCTGCTCTTTAATTTCCGGATCCGTCTCATCGTCCCATGCACTTCTCAGTTTCTGATACTCCGGATCTTTCTGTAATATGGAGTTCAGCCGCCAGTTTTTCGGCGGTCTGACTCCGAAAAAGATCCGCGCGCCGGTAAAAGGTTTTGTGGGTTCTGTTTTCTGTGTTAAATCTAATGCCATTTTGTTTTGCTCCTTTCCATCAGTTATTCCATCTTACTGATAAAGTCATCCATGCGCTCATGCTCCTGCTTTATCTGATAGTAATCTTCATCCGTAAAATTTGGTTTATTCAGTTTCTGTATCCTGTTCTAATACTCATCCCGTGTTTTGATAAGACTGCTTTTTAGCTTCGGGTCGGTCACCTTCGCAATCACTTTGTTCAGCCTTTCATACCGGTTACTCCTTTCGAACAGGGTTTTCATATTTTTATTCTCTTCCATATTCTGCGTTATTCCTCCGGTTCCGTGAAACCCAGTTCTATTCGACGTCTGGCCCAATAATCCATTGCGTCCTTCCATTTCCGGGCCTTTCTTTCCGGATCTTTTTCTCTGTACCATTCCCATATCATTGCCTGCAGTGTCGGATCCTGTTGCCCAGCCAAATTCTCTTCTAAGTGTTTCGGTCGTTTGTGTCCGAAGAAAATATACGCCTTCCTCATAAGCTCTCCCCTCCATTCTTTTTTTATATCTATATCTTATCCGTTATTTTTCCATGGAATATCTATCCCTCTTGCGATATCGGGCGACTGTTCGTCAATGGTAACAAGAACCTTGCAGGCGGAACCGTCAAAGCCGTATTCCGTACGGTCGTAACCGATGCCCAGGACCGTGTCCCGGGCGATTTTGGGAATATCAACGGAAGCGGTGGTGGAGATTTCGCCCACGATATGGATCAGGCCTGTGGCCACCACGGTTTCGCAGGCCACCCTGCCGTTGGGGTCTTGCGCTAAAATCGCATCCAGCACCGCATCGGAAATCTGGTCTGCAATTTTATCCGGGTGACCTTCCGTAACGGATTCGGATGTAAATAGTTTGCGCATGATAAATCCTCCTCGTTATAAATGCTTTCTTTTTAATTAGTCCTTTTAAGGGTTCCAGGCTTTGCTTTCTACCCTTCCTCCGGCAGGTTATGGTCTTTCCTGACCTTATCCTCGTATTCTATCAACTCCAGGCGCAGCAGTTCTTTCATCTCTGAATCGGTTTCCTTGTCCCAGGCGTCTAAAAGTTTTTGAAATTCCGGATCCTTCTGTAATATCAAATTCAACCGCCAGTTTTTCGGTGGCTTGAACCCGATAATAATCCGCGCGCCGGTAAACGGTTTCGGGGGTTCTGTTTTCTGTGTTAAATCTAATGCCATTTTGTTTTGCTCCTTTCTCTTTGTCATCTCATTTCCCGCGCGTCACTACCGTGTTGCCGGCGTTAAAGAGGACCTGCATATAAGTATGGATATTTTTGTGGTCGAACACTCCGGAACCCGCCGAAGCTTTCGCGGCTCTCATGCCCGCTAAGATTACGCCGTCCAGCACTCTTTTGTTATTGGAATCCAGCGGGATTTTTAATCTCTCAAGCCCAAGCTTGTATGCGTCGTCTTCGTGAAAAGCGGTGAATATCTTTTCCACATCGTCAGGGGTAAACTCATCCGCAAAATGCTTAAAATCATTCTGCATGCAGGTCGCATAGATGCCCGCCCCGAAAGCATGCATCCCGATTATGATAAGATACAGATCATTTGGCTTCTGCTTCAATTCTATTATTTTCGGGTCGGCAATATGCTGTCGGAACAGCCTGTCCAGAATTCCCGGTTCATTATATAAATAGGTCAGTTCCGGTTTCCGGATCACGCTGTACTTTACCATCTCTCCCGTAACCGCCAGTGCTATGTCACGGAACAGCGGCTGGTTCAGGGATTTCGGCCCCATGGTCCTCATTTCCTCGTCCTCCGCTTCCAGTTTTTTCCCGAGCATATTCAGGTAGGCCCACATCTCCTGTTCTTTCCGTTCCTTCAGCTCCGGGTCCTTCTCGTCCATCCACGCCTTCCTGCGTTTCCGGACCTCCGGATCACTCAGCGAGTCAACACGGGCCCGTACATTAGACGGGAATTCGGTTGACGGAATAATAATCTGCGCCATCGGTTTGCTTCCTTCCTTTTTCTTCTCCTTTGTGGATACGCCCGCATACTGCAGAGCTTTTTCAAAGCGGCTGACATAGTCTGCCAGATACTCCTGCCTTTCCTCTTTATCCTTTGCCACCGGTACTCTGGCGACTTTCCGCTGCCAGCGGTTAAGCGCCAGCCAGAGGCCTTCCAGTTCCTGATCAGCCGGCTTTTGCCCCAGTGTGAAACCGTACCGGAAGGCCGGCATCCTTTTCTTCTGCTTCGCATCGGACAACACAAATTCTAAACGGAACGCATCGCTCTGCTTTCCCTTGTCCGCTGCATAATCTCCGGCGGGGTTGAGTATATTCGTCCTGACTTTATATATCACCAGGCCTTCCATAAACCGGTGGTACCCCTCCAGCGCCAGACGGTCCTTCTGGCTGCAGGTCATGTCCCGAAGCTTCCACTTGCGGTCTTCAAAGAACCTGACAACGGCGTGCAGAGTCTCGGGGATAACCGCCAGCCGTAGTTCCCCGCTGTCACAGACCTCCACCGTTTCCAACGTTACGGAATTGAAGAAAAAGATACTGTCCCAGGAACTTACCCGTTCGTACCTGACAAACTTTTTTTCGAATTCGAATACGTACCGCGGATCGAAAGGACGTTCAATCCGGAAGACGTAATACCCTTTATTGGTTGTGCGGTAGACCGGCACCGGCTTTGTAAATATATCCTGCGGGAGCTCTGTGCCGTTCATTTTCAGCCAGTCGGATAATTTTTCTACACTGTCGGTCATAATGCAATCCGAAGGGTCGCCGGTGCGGGTAACGGCCCGTTCCGTATTAAGCTTCATGGTGGATGTGATGAAAATCCGCCACACGTCTTTTGCCGGAATGGGAGCCGGTTCTGTCCAGAACTCACCCCCGTCCTTCGTATCTGTCATGAGCCGCATGGTATAGTGGATGCGCCCAATCACATAATCCCCTGCCTGACTGAATTCAATCCCCAGCTCCTCCTTGTAGACCAGACCGTACTCATCAGGTTCTGTTTTCCTCAGAATCGTTTTCACGTAATAGTTCCCGCCGGGCAACCGGTACTGTCCCGGTGTTTTCCTGTAACCCAGCCGGGAGGTAGCAAAGATCACGGACAGGAACGCGGTCATATAATCATCTAGGGCGCACCCTTCCGCCAGCCTATTGGCAAAACACAGAGCCGTCGTGTGTTTTTCCGGCACAGTTTTCGCGGGATTCAGGTTCAGCCTGATCAGGCAGGTATCCGGCGGGCAGGAATAATCCTTCATAGCTCTCCGGGCTTCGTAATCATCTTCATCGAATTTTTCTTTGCGGTCTTCTTCAGGATTTTCTTCGAATTTTTTTTCGTGCTTATCGATGTTTTCCATGTTTATTTCTCCTTTTCAACTTGGTTTTCTACCTATTTATATTATATAATTTTTCCTGTCCCGTTGTACGGACTTGGAGGGATGCTGCGCGTCCCTGTTTATGCATGTTTCAGAATTCCACCCCTTTCCTTCATTACCGGGCAAAAGAAAAAGCCCATCATTGTGACGGGCTGTATGTAAAAACAAAAGCCCATCGGAATGATGGGCTGCATTCTCAACATCCCATCATACAAGCTTTAGCACCTTAACCGGTCCGGCCAGGTTGCTGTGCGGTCACAGAGCTTGTCTCTCGCGCACTCTTTATGGGGGTCTCTTATGAATTCTTTAATTCCTGCCAGCCCGGCCTTGACGTGGGCCGGCAGGGTTTTTCAATTAGTCATTGCTCTTCCGGTTTTGTAACTGCTTCTTTCATTTCCTTATGCGCTTTCTTATACTGCTTTTTGCAATAGGCCTGCACCTTTGCGTCGATGCTTTCCTCTGTGTCGTTCTCTTCCAGTAAAATGGGGCACTTTTTGCGTATCTCTTCAATATCTGGAATACTTCCGCCGTAACAACCTGCATGACCGTCATAGTCATACTCAACAAGATAACTTTCCGGATCGTCGCTGAACCAGAAATCAAGTCCGTTATCGATATTCCATATCCTGTCCTCTTCTCCGCCCAACAGGCTGCCGTCGTTGTAGCCGTACCACAGGCACGGATACATTTCGGTGCCGTCCTCGTCAATCCAGCTCCCACTTCTGTCCGGGGCAGGCCACCGGGTGACGTCTTCGATCCGTTCCGAGCCTTTCCGCAACCCGATGTGCCAGCCGGTTTCTTCCACAAATTTATCCAGCGAAGCTTCAATATATTCGTCCGTGTAGTCAAAGAATCCGCACTCCATTAAGTATTCCTTCTGGCTTTCCAAATTATAGCAGTCCTCGATTTTCAGTTCTCTGGTATCAAGAATCTTCCCGTCTTTCCTGACATCATCCACATAAAATTTTATATTTTCATTAAGGGGCAGACCTCCGTTTCCAAAAACCTCCGTGCGGATCTCACCGTACCAGAAGTGTCCGCTTGCAGGCACTTTATCTATTTCGAAATAGCCGTCCATGTCCAAGAACTTTTCAAAACCAATGCCATGGTCGGACATCCAGTTAGGTATGTAGTCTGAAACATAATCGGTTAACGCGTCTTGATAGAAGTCATAGTCATCTTTATAGGAACAGTCGATTTCCGAAGGGTCAATTTCTTCCCTTAACTCCAGCCCGGGGTACTCGCAGCGCAAGATGTGTTTTGCCGGGATTCCCTTTGTGAGTTGTTCATTTATCCACAGCTCGTGTTTTACTCCGTCGATTCTGCTCTGGATCGTTGATTTTTCAAGTTCATAACCTCGTAATTCATGTTCCAGATCCGTCTTATTCTGCCAGTATTCTTCCCTCGCCATGCCAATGCGCTTTTTCTCTTCAGGATCCGTTTCTTTATGATACTCTTCTGTCATCCTGGCATATGTACCGTCCTTCTCCTGCTGCATAACGATCCATCTCAATGAGTTGAAGGAATAGCTGACTCTTTGCCAGTACGGCATGGAATTCCGGTATTCATTCAGGGAAAACTCTTTTTCATTGTTTAAAGCTGTTTGTTCGTCCGTTTTATTCTTCGTCATTATAAATTGCCCCCTAACATTTATTAATTTTAGTTTCATTTGTTGTGCAGTCAGCTGCGTCAGTGGAATTATTTTTTCATTCGCTCAGAACTTTTGGCCCTGGGTTTCAACTTGCCCTCTTTTATAATAAAATTTCACCCCTTTCTCTTATACGGGTAAAAGAAAAAGCCCATCACAGTGACGGGCTGTATGTAAAAACAAAAGCCCATCGGAATGATGGGCTGCATTCTCAACGTCCCATCATACAAGCTTTAGCACCTTAGCCGTCCGGCCAGGTTGCTGTGCGGTCACCGAGCTTGTCTCTCGCGCACTCTTTATGGTCAATTGGGTCTCTTATGAATTCTTTAATTCTGCCAGCCCGGCCGTGATGTGGGCTGGCAGGGTTTATTTTTAATTTGTCATTACGCTTTTGGTTTTGTAACTGCTTCTTTCATTTTCTTATGTGCTTTCCTGTATTGCTTTTTACAATATGCCTGCACCTTCGCGTCGATGCTTTCTTCTGTGTCGTTCTCTTCCAATAAAATGGGGCATTTTTTGCGAATCTCTTCAATATCGGGAATCATTCCTCCAAAACAACCGGCATGACCGTCATAGTCATACTCTACAAGATACCGTTCCGGATTGTCGCTGAACCAGAAATCCAGTCCGTTATCGATATTCCATATCCTGTCCTCTTCTCCGCTCAGCAGGCTGCCGTCGTTGTATCCATACCACAGGCACGGGTACATTTCGGTGCCGTCTTCATCAATCCAGCTTCCCCTTCGGTTCGGGGCAGGCCACTGGGTGACGTCTTCGATCCGTTCCGAACCTTTCAGCAACCCGATGTGCCAACCGGTTTCTTTTACAAACTTATCCAGCGAACATTCAATATATTCGTCCGTCGAGTCAAAGAGACCGCATTCCATCAAGGTCTCTTTTATACTGTCCAGACTGATAAAATTTTCGATATCGATTTCATGTGTCTCCAGAACCGTTCCGTCTTCCGCGATGCAGTCCAGATACACTTTGACATCTTCGTTCAGGGGCAGATCGGCATCCCCGAATTCCGACGTCCGCACCTCGCCGTACCAGAAATGCCCCTGTGCGGCTACGTCGTCTTCCGTGTAATGGACGCCTAAAAGTTCGTTATAATTCAGTTCGCTGTACAACGTGTCACTGATTTTGTCCTGTAAGTCGTATAACACATCATCAATCGAGAATTCATAATCGTCTTCCCCGTCGCAGTCAATCTCCGGGTCTTCCATCTCTTCCCTGAATTCACAGCCCGGGTAATCACAGTACAGAACAAATGTTGCGGGAATCATTTTCTGTTCTTTGCTTTCCTGATTTTCATTCATGTCTTTCGTCACGTTTGCATTCTTGCTCATAATGGATCCTCCTCTTACTGAATCATTGCTTCGACAAGTTCGCGGGGCCAAAGAAAAAGCCCGTAACAACGACGGGCTGTGTGTAAAAATAAAAGCCCATCGGAACGATGGGCTGCATTCTCAACATCCCATCATACAAGCATTAGCACCTTAACCGTTCCGGCCAGGTTGCTGTACGGTCACTGAGCTTGTCTCTCGCGCACTCTCTATGGTCTATTGGGGTTTCTGTTTTTGGATCGCTGTCAGGTTTTTTCTTCAATCTTTTTTACATGTTTATTATAGCATACTGCACCCAAAAACGCAAGCAAAATTTTAAGTTTTCTTCCTATTATATAGTTGGAAAAATGGAAGGGTGTTTTTAGGGGTTATTGAGCTCCAGATTCGTCCCTGTTTTAACAACAGTATCATTTCGGATATCACTGTATTACACACCCTTGAAATTCATGATTTCATCGTTCCTTTTCACGAATATTGTTCTTCTTTATGCCATTTTCTCAGTTTTTCAATTTCATCATAATATTGCTTTTTATCAAAGCAGTATTCCCGCATCCCGGAATAATCCCAAGGAATAATTGTCGTTTCCTGATCAGTCCTCCATGGATTATAAAAGCCAGACCAAATCCGTTTCCTTAATCTTCACATATAACGGCCAGCATTCTGAACATCCGCAACCACAATCCATAATTCTTGGTTCAATGTAATTCTCGTCATTCAAATCACGCAATTCCCTCAGTTCCTCAAGTAACTCGCCTACTGTCAGCCATGCGTAACCCCCTGCTTCTTCTGGTTTACCGTTTCTTGCTGCACTCGGTAATTCAGCTTCCTCGATAATCATTCTGAAACTTCTCCCATTAACAAATATTGAAGCTACATCACAGGGTTCGCAGGCAGGACCATAGGAAAACTTCTGCAAAGAAAACTCTATTTTGTCTACACCTGCAGGCAAATCGGAACTTATTTCCCCTGCTTCTAATGCATCTTTTATCTGCTGTGTAATGAAGGTTGGATGTTTGTATTCTTCCCATCCGGCATAAATAGCATTAATGTAACGTAGCATTTGATAGGCTTTCTTTGATTTTACGTACAGTTGTTCAAACACGGTTCCAGCAGTGATCTTTGGATTGATTTGTTGCAAAGATGAAATGATATTGAACACCTCTTCTGTTAATTGGAAGGACATAGCGTGTGATTCAAAATGATCTAGCATTCGCCATATTCCACCAAGAAAAGGAACTATTTCTTCCCCTACACTGCAAACCATGGCCCACGCCCAAGCATTAACGTCTCTTATATTCTCATTAATACGATGCAGCCGACCCAATACGCATCCATTACACCATATATCCACATTGATGTATGTATTGTAATCAGAATCGATAGAACTAACTCTTTTCTTCAAAGCTGCAACTAATTTTTTCTCTGCAGTTTTTATTCTCTCGTTAATTTCTTTCAAATTTATTCCCTCCACTTTGAAACGAAAAAGCCCGCATCGGTTATCTTAACAAAATACAACTCGTCGAAACCTTCTTCATAACCCGGCATTTCCAATTTGTTTGATGTACATGCAATCGCTATGGAAGGAATCTTTTCTTTTCCCTGCCGCGAATCATTTCGCTCAATGCACTCCTGAAGCCTTGATTGCATGAAATATCCTATAATCCTATACTGTGAGGCTTTTCCTGCTTCAATGTATTTCTTCCTGTCACTCGCAGTTGGATTTGTATTATCGATGATGATATTTTCTTTTCGGTTGATTGCCAGCCAGAGAGCATCCTTTTCTTTTTTCCGTGTACGCAACGTATCCAGATTAATTCGTGTGTATTCTGGAAAATTCTTAGCGCAGAAAGTGCTTTTTCCACTGCCCTGAATACCCATCATAATGATCATGGCCGGCATATTATCAACCTCCAAGTAAGTAATTGTTATTTCTCTGCAGCTTTAAAATTGTAAATCGGTTTTAAAATATCTACTACATCTACCGTTTCTTTTAACGTGGCAAGAATATCATCCACGCTCTTGTATGCCATCGGTGCTTCGTCCAGCGTTTCTTCCACCACGGTCGTGGAATAGATTCCTTCCATGGCTTTTTTGTATTCTTCCATGTTAAGATTGTGAAACGCTTCTCTCCGGGACATCAGCCGACCGGCACCGTGAGGCGCGGATTTGTTCCATTCCGGATTGCTCTTACCGATTCCCAGAATGCACCCATCTCTCATGTTCATCGGAATCAGGACCCGTTCTCCTTTGGGAGCCGCAATGGCTCCTTTCCGCAGAATCATTTCATCCACATTGATGTAGTTGTGGATGGTGGTAAACTGATCAACCACAGTAAAGCCGCACATTTCAATGATTTTCTGCGCAATCATGTTCCGGTTCTCGTTCGCAAACTGCTGGCACAGGACGATATCATGCAGGTAATCATCCATGTACTTGCCATACAGGTAGCAAAGGTCATCCGGAACGTCTTTGTCTTTTCTTTCCAATTTCAGCTGTTTCAAAGCTGCCTGTATCTCTCTCTGACGTCCTTCTGCTTTCAGTGTGCGAATGATCTCTGCCGATTTTTCCGGATATTCATCCTTGCCATGGTTTAAATCAATGGCCATCTTCTGGTAATAGTTTGCAACCTGTAATCCCAGATTCCGGCTCCCGGTGTGAATAATCAGATACAGTTCCCCGTCAGAGCCCCGATCCATTTCAATGAAGTGATTCCCTCCGCCCAGCGTTCCCAGGCTCATCCCCAAATATGTTTTGTGTCTCAGCCGTTCATAGCAACGGAACCGGGTCAGGTCAAAATCTTTCTGCTTCTCTTCCCACACATTAAATCCAGAAGGAACTGCATGTGCCGCGGCATCCAGTTTTTCAAAATCAATATCCTTATCCTTGATATGGGTGGTCAGCATGCCGCAGCCAATATCTACACCAACCAGGTTAGGAACAATTTTATCCACGATGGTCATGGTGGTACCAATCGTGCAACCCGTCCCTACATGAACGTCCGGCATGATCCGGACTTTGCTGTTTTCCATAAACTGGCAGTCCAGCATCCGCCGAATCTGCTCCACTGCCCCAATATCAATTACATTTGCATAGCAAATTGCAGTTCCAAATTTTCCTTTTATTTCCATTTTTTTACTCCTTACATTTCCATCATTAAAAGCTGCAGCTCTTCTTCATACGTAAAATCGTATCTGTATTCCGGAACCTTATCTATCGAAGTAAGATTGCTGAGAATACCCAAAGCATAAGCCTTGATAATCAACAATTCCCTAATGTTGATATCATCGGTGTAGGTACCGTAATGATATCCCATAAAGCCGTGCTCTTTTAAAACATCCGTAAAACACTTGGCAATGGCATAACACAAATCACGATACATGACAGTAAACTTATATTGCTTTGTCACGTCAATATCCCATCTGTCTATCGTAATTTCCAAGGGGAAATTTTCCGGGCCATAATCTTGAGGATTCAAGACAATCCGCCACTTGGCCGATTGAGGTTCTTCTTCCCATGTGAAAAATGTGCGAACCACAACAAAATCCCAGCAATTCCCTTCTAAATCCGGGATGCCATCCTCTCTCTCAACTTCAATGGTACGGATGCCATCGTAATTATCTTCGTATGTATTAAATGAGTATGCGGCCTGTATGAGAGCGCCAGGTTGATTGCCCAACTCACAACTAATACAAAACTTCAATACAGTCCCATTAAAATCACAAACCATATGAGTCCAACCGGCCTCACATTCTATTATTGCGAATCGCAATGGACAGTTATATGTCTTTGCATTATCAAGTCTTCTCATAAATTCACTTCCTCATATATCCTCACCAGACGTCATATTCAACTGTGAGCAACTACCATTCTTGTTCGTTTATCAAAGATCAGCATAGCAAAACGGTTTCGCTTATCCTCTTCCTCATATACCGAACCAAATACATAATCGTAGTTTTCAAAATCTTTAAAGATATCAATTTTATAGCCATCCATCATTTTAATCGGGTTTACGTTATATTTCGATTGCCCACCAAATGCTAACAGGACCAGCCAGCACTGAACAACATATTCAAATCCGTATACATACGCGTCTTCAAACACTTTATCATCAATATCTTCAAACAGCCTTTCAGGGTCGTCATCCACAGTAATATTCGGATTACCACCATGTTCCAGAAGCAGGCGCATAGCTGATGCCGCAACATTTGGAATATCAACATACTGAGTGTACCATATAGCATTATCCCCATGTACGCTGACATTGGGATCCAGACCACACTGCAACAATATCTTTAAGGACTCAACCAAATAATAACTATTTGTAGTTTTGATATCTACGCTTTCCAGTCCCCGGTACTCTGTTGCTTCCTTATACTCGCAAAAGCAATTATTAACTATATGTATCGCAATGTCTGCCAGTTCTTCTTTTGTAAAGTGCTGCTCATTCAAAATGCATGAAATTTTATCCCACTGTGGGGGTGTTTCTGTAAATAACTGTTTTACATTTTTTATATAGTCCATGCTCAGTCGTCCTCATTTTCAAGCTTGTTGCAATAAGTTTTTCATTTAAAGCTGGTATTGACTTCCCTGCTATAATTGTAAATCAAACCATGTCCATAAGTACGGACTTGCTGATTCTCTGCATCCCAGCGTTCATGCGGCATACAGAAATTCTGCGGCAAAATCTCTTTTTCAAATCTGTTACGGTTTATACGGGCAACAAAAAAACTTCCGACTCCTGCGTCTGCAGGAATTCAGAAGTTCTGTTGTCCTTGCGTTTATATAGTTATACGGATTGTGCGACCAGACTGCTGACGGCAGATTCCCGGTCCGCTGCACTGCAACCGCCACGACACGGCAAAACACCGTGTGGCCGGCACAGGATACAGCATGACTACATACACTGACAGCCACGCAATCGTCCTTTTACCATCCGAACTTCCGGCAGGACAACCAAACTTCCATCATCATGCATACCCAAAAGATATGAATGTCGATTGCATTGAATGCTATTCGGTTTTGGAATAAATAAGCGCAACGCTTTCATTTAGTAGTCCTCCTTTCCGTTCAGATTAATAGTTATGTTAACGGATATGTAGTTTGAAAATTAATCATATCCGTAATCTCTGAGAGCAATTATAACTCTGCTTTTTATATTTTGTCAACTCATGAAATGTTCTGAAATATACATTACATGAATTTATGTGCTGTGTAAATCGTTCACGTAACAAGATTATGCCACGGGTTATAACTCTCAGCTTTTTATTTCCCGCTCTTCAGATACTGGTTAAACTGTTTTGCCAGTTCTTTCATCGCTTTTTCAAAAGCGGCCCGTTTGGCACGTAAATCACTCGTGTCAGAATCTGCGTTTTGTGTTACATTGATCATCTTCAGGATTTTATCGGCGCCGCTGGCGTCCTGCCCGACCAGAAAGCCTTTGATATTAACGGAAGCCCTGGTTTTATCGTAAGAACCCCAGCCTATGCGCTGCCTGGTTTTTTCTATGGTTTTCTCGGTAATGAGATACAGGCATTTATCGTAGCCGCTGAACTTTCTGAACTCAAATAAAACCTGCGGCGTAATTTTGCCTTCCTCAAGTTCGCCTTTTTCAAACCAGTACTCCTGATATTTGGTTTGGATCTTTGTTCCAAATACAACGTTCGGGCTTTCTTTTAAACAGTCGCTGACTTTATTCATATAGTCTTCTGTTTTCATATCCGCGTCTGCAATCAGCAACGCGCAGGTGTCAAACCTTGCCGCAAGCCCCACTGCGGAAAAGCTTACCAGGATAAACGTCAACACGGCCATAAACAACTTTTTCATTGGAATCCCTCCCCGAAATGTAGTCAAATATAGTCCTTCACAGTCCGGTAAGCCTGCTTCCAATGCAGGGACTGCCGTGAAGGACTGTTTTGCGTAACATTTGTTCCCGCTTGCATTATCACTATAGCACATTTATTCATGGTCGTGGTCGCCATGATGGCGACATTTTCAGATGGTTTCCCGGGCCAAGCTCACCTCATCGCTGGTGAAATTCCAAACTGAAACCTCAGGTTATAACTCTACTTGCATTGCGCCAGTTTTTTCATCAGTTCAGGCCCTGCATCTTTCATCAGCGAAACCGCAAAGCATTTCTTCCCCGCATCCTTTAGCGACGCTCCGATATGATAAACGGTCTTCCCGTCCAAAATCAGAAACCGGTCATGAAAAACACTGGTGTATTTTACTTCCAGCTGTGGGTACTGCGCATTAAAGACAGCAACGTCCTGTACTGTCAGTTTTGTCTTTTTGAATGTATAAATTGTCACGGCCACACCGGACTTTTTCTTCGCTAATACGTTCAGCGTACTCACATCCACATATCCGTCTATCAGGATAATTTCCTGATCTGCTTTCTGTATCAACTCTATAAGCAGGCTGAACGCATCATAAATTTGTCCATCAAAAAAGAGTTTCTGGTTTGTTTCTGTGTGTTCGCCAATATACTCAAAAAGCTGGTCAAACTTTTTGTCCGTTTCCAGCTGCTTCAGTTCCACTTTGCTGATCCGGTCAAACAGAGCGGCGTTGTTGGCGACGAAGTGCCGCATTTCCCGGAAAGCCCGCATAATAAAAATGCTTTGCGTTTCTGCTAATTCACCTTTCAAAACGGTAGCCAGCATATAAATACCCTGTTCTGTAAAGACATTAGGCAATTTTCTACGACCGCCAGACTGTCCCTGGAACATACGAGATATTCGTGAAGTGACAATTTGGCACTTCACGAGACTATCCACTTCATCTCGTGTAAGCTTAAACATAAAATCTTCCGGGAATCGTCTTGCATTCCTCTTAACCTGACGGTTCAGGTTCTTTACTTCATACCCGTACAGTTCTGCCAAATCACTGTCCAGCATCACCTGTCTCCCCCGGATCGTAAATATCCTGCGTTTGATATCGCCATCTTCCAACGGTATTACTTCTGTATCTTTTTCCATAAATAACCTCCCTGTATAATAAATTGAACAATTGTTCGCTATTATTATAGCACTGAGTTTAGGAAAAGAAAAGCCTCTTAACGCAAAAAATACCCCGACGTAATGCCGGGGTGTTTCCTGACTACTGACTTTATTCATTTACTCTTTCGTTCAAAATCGTATCTTGTGGCTTTGACCGTGATTGCCATGATGGCGACATTTTCAGATGGTTTCCAGCCCCCAGTTTTCTAAAATGCTGTTCACTTCCCATACCGATCGCATATTGTTCTCGATGCAATATGCGATGACAAGATCGACAAGCATGCTGCGCGACAGGGCAAAACCCGCAGCGTTCAACAGGTCTTCTGTTTCTTCCGGGTTCAGTTTCAGCGCCAGGGCAAAACGTACCACCGTATATTTTCTGGGATGATACTCCGGATCGCTCTGGATTTTGGAAAACAGTTTCCGGTCATAGCCTGCGTCACTGTAAACCATGGGCGCTGTCATTCCTTTTGCGTCCATGTAACGCAACAGCGTCTTCGTGAAGGGGTCTTCAGGAACAAAATCTTTCTTATCCGGCAGGTCCTTCTCCTCAGGACGCACGGAGCGCACAGAGTACTGTACCCTGGCACCTTGCGGCACAACGATCATCGTGGCGCCGTCAGGCATCATAATTTTCCGGATACGTTGCGCTTCTTCCGGGAAATAGGGTTTCGCGCCTTCCGCAAGCCGCAGCATTCTTATTCTGTCTTCTTCAAGCTGATGATGCGACTTTACATACTCCGCCACCGTGTAGAACATAGCTGCAGCACTTTCAGCCTGTATGTTACAGCCTGTATCCCGGGCATAAAGCACAAGAAGGATATCCGCCGTAATATTTTTTTCTGTAAGGCAATACCGGCATGTATCATAGGCAATCTGAAGCGCTTTCCCGGACGGAAAACCGGAATAGCCGGCAGAAAATACAGGAATCGCAACCTTCCGGCAGTTGTATTTCGCCGCTAATTCCAGAGAACGCAGATAGCTGGCTGCCAGCCATTTTTCTTCCTGTTCTCTGCCATCCCGCCACAGTGGGGCCACGGTGTGAATAATATAGCGGGCAGGCAGATTGAAAGCGGGCGTCAGCTTCGCTCCGCTTACAGGACAACGGTCTGTCGTTTCGCAGTACTCTTTTAATTCAGGTCCTGCCGCTGCATGAATGACATGATTCACGCTGCCGCCGTCTTCCATCTCATAATTAATGACGTTGACAACCGCATCCGCCTGCAGGGTTGTAACGTCACCAATAATAAAACTCACGCCCATAGCGTCCTCCAAAATCATTGCCGGACATCAGAAACTGTTGATGTCAGCAATGCAAGCTGCTGTTATCCCAGCAGCTTAAGCACACTCAGTTTATCTTCTGTTATTATTGCGTCATCCTTATTCAGCATCCCCAGGTGCAGGTGCTTTTTATTCCTGCCGTGGTAGTCGCTGCCGCCGCTGATCCGCAGCCCCTGTTCCATCGCTGCCTGCCGCAGCATTTCCGATTCCTCCGCCGTGTATTCGGAATAGTAGCATTCCAGTCCTGCGATCCCTGCTTCTTTCAGCGTCCGCAGCTGGGCGGCAAACTGTTCCTTGGTCAGGCGTTTTTCCCCCGTGCCTCCCAGCGGATGCGCCCAGACAGCAATCCCCCCGGCATTTTTGATTGCCCGGATGGCGCGGGCCGCGTCCACCCTGCCGCTGGGCAGGTTTTTGAAGTAGGTCACGAAGATATCCACCGGTTCCGCGCCGGGATGCAGCTGCCGCAGTTTCTTTTCCAGCAACAGTTTCAGCTGCAACTTGCCGGGGTTTTTCAGCTGCGCTTCTTTTTCCTCAGCGGTAAACTGAAAACCGAACTCCTCTTCCATATAGCGCAGGCGGTTATGGGTTTTGTTGATCCGGACCCCGTAGGCTTCCGCCACAAAGTCCAGGAACTCTTTTTGTTTCAGGTCATAGTTGTAACCGAGGATATGGCACTTTGCCACTTCCGTTTTACAGGAGAGCTCTATCCCTCTGATGAAGCGTATGCCGTCAGGGACTATTTTTTCCATCCGCTGCACGCCTTTGACCGTATCGTGATCGGTCAGCGCGAAGGTCCGGATCCCCAGTTTCTGAATTTTCCGCAGCAGGCCGGGGATCCAGTCCGAACCGTCCGAAGCCCTGGAATGCATGTGCAGGTCAACTTTGGAATTCATCGGCAACACCTCCGTTTGCCCTAACGTACTGATTCTCTTCGCCAACGCGGTTCTCCGGTGTCAATGCTGATGTACCGGAATGAAATTATTTCAGTGAAATTCCCCTTACACCACCCTCGCCTTACAGTTCATATCCGGTAATGAATGATCACGATTACGGTACGCTCGTACGCGATTGGGCCGGTAACGATGAATTAGTAAACGCATGGCCCGGTGCGAGATATGGCAAATATTGCGCTTGCAACTTCGGCAGTTGCCGCCTGATACGCCCCCTGTAAGGTTACCGTCTGTTCAATTGTTATGTAACAACACCCTTCCGGGACACAACTCCTTTATTTCTCCACCAGTTCCGTTTTCCAGTTGGTTTCCTGTAATTTATTGTCAAGCTTCCGGATCTCTTTCGCCAGGCTGTCTACTGTTTTTTGCAACTCTGCCGCTTTGATGACGGCTTTCACTTTGATTTCCGTTCCTCTGGCCCTGTATGTGTTGTTTCCTGCGCTATAAACCAGTTCTTTATACGCAGAATGTCTGAGTGTTAAAGCATCCTTTCTTGCAATCAATTCCGTAAGAGTCATTCCGTCTACCCTTGTATTGCAGTTTGTTTCGTTGATGGATGCTACCAACGTTTCCAGCCGTTCCGTTGAGGAATCCAGCTTGTTCAGCAGGTCCATCGGATCTTCTGCCGGCTCTTCCCCTTCCTGCACCAGCAGGCAGTTCTCCAGCCTGCGCCTCAGCTCGCTGATTCGTTTGTTGATGTCCGACCGTTCCTGCAACGCTTCTGCCAGTTTCATGGTTATCTGCCTCCTGTCACAACTTACTGAATCACTTCAACGTTTTCCGTAATTATTATAATTTATTGTCGGCGGTGTTGTCAATACTTAATTATAAATTTATATAATTTATTTGTTTTATTGATTATAGTTAACAAAAATTTTATTCTAATAGTTCTTTAAAATATATTTTCTATTACCAGATTATCCCTCTCCATTTGGTCTTCCACCTTTATTATAAAAAATTATCTGTCCAAAAGTCCTCTCTCGCACGGGCGAAAAGAGAATCTTAACTATGTTTTTGATTACAATTTTAACCATAAATATATTTTTGAACGAAAAGAAAAACAGCATGCAGACGAAAAAAGCGCCTGCACTCGCAGGCGCTGTGAAAGAAATCTCCGGTCTGATATGATTTTAATTATTTGTCGTAAATCTTACTAACACGATTACAATGCCGCAACTTCATGCATTTGGTTTTACAACACATCTTTTACATCTAAAGATATTTTCCCTTCTCCCAGTACGAAGCACGGAATCCCGATGCCGCCCCTTTGACGTACAGCGTTAAACTTTTCATCCGTATCACGGATCTGCAAAAATGCTTTCAGGTCCGCCAGCTCGCCGGAAATGTTTTTAAAGTCATACCCTATTTTCTTTTCATCAAGAAGTTTCAACGCTTCCTGCGTATCCGGACAAAGAAGACTCCCGTAAATTGTTACCTTACTCATTTTTAAACCCTCTCATTTAAAAAATATTTAAGTCTGCCAGACTTTTCGGCTCAGCACGTCCACGCCGCTCAGTTTCCCGCCGGCCATGTACGCGCCGGTATCACACATGATGACGCGGTTCGGCAAAAACAGCGGCTTCACGCTTCTCGTCCCCTTTTTTATCTTCTGTATGGGCGTGTGCCCGGCCACGATGGTTTCCGCGCCCTTATACTGTTCCCACCACTTACGGCGCCGCCAGAGCATATCGTATTCATTCTGCACGGACAGCGGCACGTCCGGGTCAATGCCGGCGTGGCAGAAGAAAAACTCCTGATACTGGTACTTAACCGGAAGATCCGTAACCCATGCCAGCAGTTCTTCCCGTTTCTTTGCGTCTGTTTCCTTCAGTTGCTGCAGCGTCTGGAAGCCTCCGTTCTCCAGCCAGGACTCCGAGTAATCGCCGATCAGGGTATTATAGATGCCCCGCTTCTCTATAAGGTAGGAAGAAAGCATCACCTCGTGATTCCCCATCAGGCAGATGACGGAATCCGGGTTCCGGTACTGCAGGTCATACACATACTGCAGGCATTTGACAGAATCCGGACCGCGGTCGATATAGTCCCCAAGGAAAACCAGCAGGTCTTCTTCCGGGTCAAATTTGATTTTTTCCATCAGCGCTGTTAACTTTTCATACATGCCGTGGACGTCGCCGATGGCGATCACCCGGGCATAACCGAATAAATCTTTCATAACCTGTTAGCTGTTCATCAACTGATTATTCACTGACAATTAATTACTGGCCGGCTTCCTTTTCAATCTTTAGTCTTCATATATTCGACTTATCAGACCGGTTTCCTTTTCCCGCTTTAATCTTTATGTATTCGGCTTATCAGGCCGGTTTCCTCTTCCCGCTTCAGTCGTCATACATTTTGCTTATCAGCCTGATTTCTTCTTTCATCCGGGCCACGACTTTGTCCGGCCCGATAATTTTCACGCCGTCTCCCAGCGCCATGATCCAGCCCAGGAACTGGCTGCTCACCGCTACCACTACAGACGTGCGGAAATGTTCCGCGTCTACAGCTTTTATGGGAATGTCCTTGCCGAAGCGGTCCAGCAGGATCCCCACCATGCCGTTTTCCGCTTCCAGCGTAACTTTAACCTCTTCGCCTCCGAACATGCCGAACAGGCTCTTCGTGTACCGGGGCATGTTGAAGGCTTTGAACTGTTCCTTGCCTTCCCGCTTCCTGTCCGCCACGGAGATCCGCCACATTTTGTCCACGCGGTAGTGCTTGATCTTCCCGTCTTCCGCGTCGTAACCTACCAGATAGTAGTTCTCGTCGTCCCACATCAGCGCCCAGGGGCTGACCTGATACCAGGCGCCGTCCTTGCGCAGTTCCATTTCCTTATTTATGTTCCACCGGAAATATTTGAACCGGATCTGGCGGTCTGTCCCGATGGCCTCGTGCAGCTTGTCTACATTATAGTAGATGCTTTCGTTCATGGCCTTGATGCGTCCGGAAATGATGACCTGCCGCTGGAGTTTCCGGGCCTCGTACTTGCTCACCATGCCTTCCAGTTTTTTTATCAGCGCGTTGGATTTTTTATCCGTGATGAATTTGGCCGACTGCACGGAGTCCACCAGCAGTTTCAGTTCGGGCAGCTCAAACCTGCGGTTGCCCATATGGTAATAAAAATTCCGCCGGGCCTGCTGGCCGATGATATCAAAACCGAAATCACGCAGCAGCTCGAAATCCTGATACAGCGTCTTCCGCTCCGCGCTTATCCCGTAGGCGCCCAGTTTTTCTACAATCCGGGGAAGGGTAAGGGCGTGCTGGTCATCCGTATCTTCTGTAAATATTTTTATGAGGTACAACAGTTTCAGCTTCTGGTTATTTCCCGCCATCGGTATCCACCTCATTACTCCGGCCTCTGATGCCAGTCTGCAAAACGGATTCACCAAACCCGCAAAATTTTATTACGCGTAAGTAACTTTTCCCGACTAACGCACGGTTCTGTCTGCCGCTATTCTTTCCTGAGGTTTTCACGCGGCGGCTCAATTTCGTTGGCAACAGTGTGTTCCGTCAGCCCGGACAAAATTTTTATTTTCGCGTTGAGCATCGGCCGCATGCAGTTCGGAACATGTTCCTGATGCGCCCGGTGGATTGCCACGCACTCTTTGCAGTTCCCGTGGTACAGGCAAACTTTTTTACACGGACAGTGATCCTTATTTTTATATTCCTCCCGGAACGCGGCGGCAAACTCTTCCTGCAGCCGCAGTCCCTCTTCACGGTTGCCCTTGTGGAACTGTTCCATCGCGGCCCGTTCTTTTTCATTTCCGTCAATGATCATGCTTACCGCCCTTCCTTTCGCTCACACTTCAGGCAGGCTCAAACAAAAAACACAGCGCCGTCGTCAGCGTCAAAAATCATTTCCGGTTGATCAGATCTTCCACCGCCTGCTGGCGCAACACCTTTTTCAAAACTTTGCCCGTATTGTTCCGGGGCAGCTGCTCGCAGAAAATATATTCCTTGGGAACTTTATAGGCGGCGATCCGGGAGAGCAGATATTTACGGATCATCCGCTTGTCTCTTATGCCGCCGTCTTCCGGCACAATGTAGGCGCAGATCGCCTGCCCGCGCAGCTTGTCCGGAATGCCGATGACTGCCGCCTCTTTTACGTCCGGATGGGTCATCAGCGCTTCTTCCACCTCACGGGGATAGACATTTTCGCCGCTGCTGATGATCATGTCTTTCAGCCGGTCCACGATGAAGAGCATCCCGTCCTCGTCCCGGTACGCAAGGTCTTCCGTATGCAGCCAGCCGTCGCGCAGCGCGTAGGCCGTTTCTTTCGGGCGGTTCCAGTAACCGATCATAAGGTTATGCCCCTGCACGCAGAGTTCTCCCACTTCGCCCACCGGGACCTCGTTGAAGTTTTCGTCCACCAGCTTCACCGTAACGTTGGGAAGCGGTTCCCCGATGGAGCCCTGTTTCGTTTTGTTCCTGCGGCTGCAGGTCACCACCGGCGACGCTTCCGACAAACCGTAGCCTTCATGCACATGCTGGCCGAATTTTTCCGCGAAAGTATCGTACAGGTTGCGGGACAGGGCGGCGCCGCCGCTGATAAAGTAGCTGAAGTGCGCCAGGTCTTCCGCCTGCGCCCCTTTCACGAACATCTGGTACATAGTCGGCACGCCGAACATGGAGTTGATCTTATATTTTTTGATCAGGTTCATGGACTCGCTGAACTGGTACGTCTCCTGCACCACCATGGTCGCGCCCAGGTACAGGTTCATCACGATCGAACAGTTCCAGCCGAAGCCGTGATACATGGGCAGCACGCACAGACCCACGTCGTTTTCGCTGACCGGGATGATGGCCATGAAATCCTCCGTATTGTGCACCACGTTCCCCTGGCTCAGCATCGCCCCTTTGGGCCGCCCGGTAGTGCCGGAGGTATAAATGATAACGGCGGGATCCGATTCCTTCATATCGTATTCGATGAGTTTCGCGCCCGGCGGCGCCGCCATCTCGTCAAAGGTGATCTGCTTTAATTCCTTTTCCCAGCCCAGGTCCTGCAGGGCCTGCCCGATATCCAGCTTCGACCGGGTGATCAGGATTTCCATCCCCGTGTCCTGGACGATATACGCCACCTCCGGCGCAATCAGCTGGAAATTGAAAGGCACTACGATGCCGCCGGCTTTGACAATGGCAAAATACGCCGCCACAAAGTCCGGGGAATTTTTACTGAAAAGCCCGACCCGGTCGCCCCGCTTCACCCCCCGGGATTGTAAAAATACTGCCCAGTCCAGCACTTTTTTCCGGAATTCACCGTAGGTCGTAAACTGATCCTTGAAAATGAATGCTGTTTTCTCTGCGGGATGTTTCTGGAACACATCATTCAGTAACATTCAGAACCCTTCTTTCTGCGCTGTAACGCATTATACTGCGCCGCAGCGCGTTTCAAGTTTTGTGAACCGTGACAAATCAATATTCCTCATATCCTGCGCCGGCTTTCTTCAGGTTAAGCATCCCCGGGAAGGGAACGTGCATGCCGGCCATGGGAATACGCTTTTCGCAGGCATAGTCAAAGATCCGTTTGCGGGCCTGTACGGCCTTGGCCGGGTCCACATCATATTTCACCGCGACTTCGGGAAGCGGCAGCTGGATGCGGGAGAAGTGGATAAGGTCGCCGATCATCAGCAGCTTATCCTTGCCGCTTTTCAGTAAAAAGGAAACATGGCCCGGCGTGTGCCCGCTGGTGTCCAGCGCCTTCACCCCCGGCATCACCTTATCGCCGGGCTCGAACACCTGGACCCGGCCGGCGTACTGCTCAAGGGCACGAATCACATTCGGATCCTTCTTTTCATCTACCCAGTAGGCGCGCTCTGCCCGGCTGACATACACTTCCGCGTTCGGGAAAGCTGCTTTGCCGTCCGCGTCCACCAGTCCGCCGTAATGGTCCCGGTGCAGATGGGTCAGCAGAATGGTCTTAACATCGCCGGCGGCCAGGCCGTTTTTCTTCAGTTCTTCCGCGATATGACCGTCCGGCAGGCCGGCGTCAAACAGGATCTCGTGGCCTTTTATCTTCACAAGAAACGCCAGCACGTTCCCGCTCATCTTTCCGTCAGGAAAATATCTGGCTTTCTGTTCCGCGTCCGCCCCGACGAGTATGGACGTGTCCGGATTCGATTTCCTGTCGAAAAGGGTGGTTGTTTCTATTCCGCCCGCCCAGGCGGAGGAGGATACGACTAAAGAAAGTAATAAAACAGCCAGAAACTTTTTCATGGGTAACCCTCCTTGTTTAATAATAATTTATTTAAGTCTTCCGCAAGGGAAACATCTTTTCTGTTTCGTGGTTTTTCGGTTTATGGCCTTTCCATTTTCTGGCTTTTCTTTTTAAAGATTATCCGTTTCATGCTTTTCCGTTTTACGGTTTTACGCCGATCAGCATCAGCCACCGCTGGTCAAACCAGATTTCCCCGTCTTTCCGGCAGGGATGAAACCCCGTGGGGAAATCGCCCGCGATGTCGCGTTCCATCATCTGCACTATGTCATTTTGGACTGCTTCCGGCGTTTTCGTCAGTTCCATCCATGCGGAAAGCCGTACGGGAATCTTTGTGCTTTCTTCTTTCCATATCGTGTAGCCCGCAGCATTATATAACGAAACAAATTCCTGCCGGCTTCTGTTCCGGACATGGGAACAATCCCGAAGCCGTTCGATCCCGTCCTCCGTTTCCCTTACGCTTTCTTCCGCCGCTTCCATATCGATGATTACCAGTTTGCCTCCCGGTTTCAGAACCCGGTTCATCTCCGAAAACGGTTTTTCCATTTCCTGAAAATGATGGAAGGAGAGACGTGTCATTACGATATCAAAGGACGCGTCCGGAAAGGGAAGGTCTTCAATGAGGCCAAGGATGAACTCCATGTTGCCGAGGCCCGCTTCCTTCGCGCTTTGGATCCCCACGTCCAGCATGGCGGGCGTTGCGTCCAGGCAGGTCACTTTCTGTACCATGGGCGCCAGCGTTCTGCCGCAGACACAGGTCCCCGCGGCCGGTTCCAGGACAAGGTCCGTCTTGGCTGCGCCAATGGCTTTCATGGTGTAGTCCAGATACTCTTTTTTGGAAAAATTCATGTTGGCGTTTTCAAACGCCTTCGCCTGATCTGTAAAGGAGCTGTTGATTTTTTTCATGTGGTCCGTCATGATACTCTCTCCTTTTCACCGCATACCTGTGGCGGCAGCCTCAAAAATGTCCGGTATTGCTCTTTGATATCGCTCTTTGTTATTTCTCTTTGGTATCTCTTTTTGTTTCGCTCTATGGCAGCTGTCTTTACTATTCTTTTGGGAACCGCTCTTTAGTATTTCTCTTTTATTTTAAATATTGCTCTTTACATATTCGTAGAATTTATCCGCAAGTTCAGGCTGGTCAACTTCCAGGTCATATACAATCTCGCTGGCGGAATAAATCATTTCATCCACAATCTCGTCCATCTGTTCTGTCAGTTTGGCTGAATAGCCTTCTTTTGTCAGGGTTTCAATCCTGGCCAGCGAAGGTCTCGGTCCGTTATAATCGTAATACGGGGCAAAATAATAGGCCTCCGGATCAAAACCCGGGCTGTTCAGCACGGCTTTTGCCACCGCAAGGCAGCCATCGTCACACAGCACCTCGTCAAACTTTTCCATTTTATATACGCCAAACCGGTTCAATGTGGTGGAATAAAACGCCGCTTCAATGATCGTTTCTATGGTTTCCAACGGTAAATTTTTCAAGTAACTCCGGAACTCTTCTTTTGTCATGTCGATTCCTCCTGGCTCCATAACCTTTACCCCGCGCCGTGGCACGGTTTCCGTAATGCCCTTTTACCAGTTAACCTGTCCTTATCTGTCACTCTTTGCCTTTCTTTAATTATAACAAAACAGCCGCAGAAAAATCTACGGCTGTCAGCGCAAACAAACATTAAATTGTTACTATGTACCAGGCCCGGACACGCGGAAATGGTCCGAAAGTATGATTACTCTTTCAAAAACGCTTACCCGTTTCAGATTGGCATGCCGTTTTCCCAGTTGACTTTGATTTCCTGGATGTCAAGGGTGTAAATTCCGTATTCGTTCAGATACTTTTCTTCGATTTCGTCCATCTCCTTGCCGAAGAGGATCGGATCTTTGTTGACTTCCTGGCCGAAGGACGCAATGTTGTAGTATTTTTTCAGGATCTTACGTAATACGGAAGGCACTTCTTCCGGTTTTGTGATGGTTTCGTCCACGCCAAAGATGATACTGTCCTGCAGCACGTCATCATCCATGGAATTAATTTCGATGGCCTTAATTTCTACGTATTTCATTTTATCCCTCTTTTCTGACGTGGTCCGGTCTGGACCCGCCGGTATCATTAACTGTCGGAACGTGTTGCTCTTCAACAATTAAATAATACCATTTACATAAAAATGTTTCAAGCAAAACAGAGGATTGTGGAGTTATATATTTATAAACTCAACGCAAAACAAACCCTGTCTCCAAGAATGAGAAACAAGCAAAAAAATCTCCGCCATTACTGACGGAGATTTTTTTAGTTTTCTATTTTTTACTCCAACTCTCTTTGCGTTCCCTGCGCAGCATCCTGTCAGGATCCAGGTGTTTCTGTTCAACGCCTGACGCAAGTTCCGCCACGCCGGTCAGCGGGTTCAGCGGTTTCTTCTTCCCTTCGCATACCGGGCAGTGGCATTCGTTCTTGTAATTTTCCGGTTCCGTGTAGGTCGTGATCACGCCTTCGTAATTTCGCAGGATCACTTTCCGCGGCGTCTGGGAAATCAGGTAGTTCGGCATAACCGGTGTTTTTCCGCCGCCGCCGGGGGCATCCACCACAAAGGTCGGAATGCAGAAGCCGGAGGTATGGCCGCGGAGCGCTTCCATGATTTCGATCCCTTTGGAAACCGGAGTCCGGAAATGGCTCAGGCCGAGGCTCGGATCACAATTATAAATATAGTACGGACGGACACGGGCGCGCACCAGGGCGTTGACGAGTTCTTTCATAACATGCACGCAGTCGTTCACGCCGGCCAGCAGCACGCTCTGGTTCCCCAGGGGGATACCGGCGTCGGCAAGACGGGCGCAGGCCTGCCGCGCTTCGTCAGTCAGTTCGTTGGGATGGTTAAAGTGGGTGTTGCACCACACCGGGTGATATTTTTTGATCATGTTGCACAGTTCCGGCGTAATCCGCTGGGGGCAGACCACCGGCGTCCGGGTGCCGAAACGGATGATCTCCACGTGTTCGATGGCCCGTAATTCCGACATGACTTTTTCCAGCACCGCATCGCTGAGCATCAGCGCGTCGCCGCCGGAAATGAGCACGTCACGGATATGTTCATTATTTCTGATGTATTCAATTCCCCGCATGATCTGTTCCATGGGAACGTTCTGGTCATGCTGTCCCGCGAATCTTCTTCTGGTGCAGTGACGGCAGTACATGGAGCACTGGTCCGTAACCAGGAGCAGGACTCTGTCCGGATAACGGTGGGTCACGCCGGGAACGGGGCTGAACTCATCTTCGGCCAGGGGATCCGCATCTTCATAGGGCGCGAAATTCAATTCATTCGCAGTGGGAATCGCCTGTTTCCTGACAGGGTCGTAGGGATTGTCAAGATCAATCAGCGAAAGATAATAAGGGGTCACCGCCATTCTGAGCCGCCCCAGGGTCGCTTCGATCCCGTTGCGCTCTTCTTCAGTCAGGACAATGCCGTAGTCCTCCAGGTCCTTTACGGTAGTGGCCCGGTGAATGACCTGCCAGCGCCAGTCATTCCACTCCGACTCGGCGACGTCTGCAAACAATCCGTTTCTTGTCTTCATTGTTTCCCCTCCAGATTACGTTAGGTTAAAAATAGTTACCACTATTATACAGGCGAATCCGAAAATAATCTACTGCTTTTTTATATAAAAAGCGGCCCCGGAACGGAGCCGCTCTTCTTATACTATAACTTTCAGACTTTCTAAACTTTTTAACTGGTACCAGGCTGCGCCTGTGTCACGATACAGCCAGTCTGAATTTCTTACCAGAGACCAACCATCTTCCACCACATCGGGCCAATACCCAGGAAGCAGATCAGGAACAGAATAGAGCAGATGAAACCAACTTTCCACCATTCCGGCTGGGTAATATAACCGGAGCCGAAGTAAATGGGAGCCGGGCCGGTGGCGTAATGGGTCAGGCAACCCATGATACCGGTTTCAACGCCCAGGGCGATAGCGGAAAGCATCGGGGGAGCGCCTGCAGCCACGGCCACGGCCAGGAACGCAGCATATACTGCGCTGACGTGTGCGGACAGGGACGCGAATGCGTAATGCACATACATATTGATGAGACACAGAATGAGCAGGGTGGTCATGGGGTCGATCCCCTTCAGGCTGCCGGAGATGCCCGTTGCAATCCATTTTACGAAGCCCAGTTTTGCCAGGCCGGTGGCCAGACTCATCAGACCGCCCATCCATACCAGCGTATCCCACGCGCCTTTTTCGGTGATGATATCATTCCATTCCAGCGCGCCGCGCACCAGCATGAAGCCGATGCAGACCAGGGCGATCATGGTAGCGTTCAGGCCGGTGAAGGAGGTGGTAGCCCACATGGCAAGCGCTGCCAGGAACGCGATCAGCACGGTGGTTTCCGCGCCGCTCATGGGACCCATCTTCTGCAGTTCGTCTTTGGCCAGCTGCGGAGCTTCCGGTGTCTGGGTCAGTTCCGGGGTAGCTAATTTATAAACCAGGTACGGGGTGATGATCAGGGCGATAATGCCGGGGAGGATGGTGGCCAGCGCGTAAGTGCCCCAGGTGATATCCAGCCCGGTCACGTCTTTGGCCAGCTTCGCTACCAGCAGGTTCGGCGCCACGGAGGTCAGGAACAGAGATGAAGTGATGCAGTCACATTCAAAGGTGGAAAGCATCAGGTAGTTACCGATTCTCTTGCGGGTGCCGTCATCCGGTTCCGACTGGAACGCGGTGCAGAGGGACCGCACGATAGGATACAGGATGCCGCCGCCGCGGGCCGTATTGGACGGGGTCGCCGGCGAAACGATAAAGTCGGTGATAGCCAGGGAGTAACCAAGTTTCAAAGAGCTTGTGGCAATCTGTGACATGATGACATAAGCAATACGGCGGCCCAGACCGGTTTTGATGAAGCCTTTGGCAAACATGTACGCGCCAACGATCAGCCAGATTGTTGCATTACCGAAGCCGGACAGGGCTTCGGCCGGTTTCAGTACTTTCAGGAACCCGGTGAGACCTACCGCAATCAGCGCTACGCCGCCGATCGGAATGGGATGAAGGATAAAGCCGATAATGGTCGCAACAAAGATTGCGAACATATGCCAGGCAGCCGGCTTCAGACCCGCCGGTACCGGCAGGAACCAGAGTACGATACCCACCAGAACGGTGAACATACCCTTTTGAAAGTTAGACTTTAACATGATAACTATCCCCCTTTTATTTCCATGATACCTGAAAGGAAATGTCCGGAGCGCCGTTACAATAAACGCTCTTTTGAATCCTTTGCGTCTATTATAACTGTAAATACAATATTAGCAAAGTCTATTTCCGGTTTATTGTATATTTTTTATATTTTGTACTCATTTTTTGTATAGTTTTTACGGTTTTACCCGCTTTCTGCGAAAAAATTTATGCAGTGCCGGATAAACATCTCATTTTTCCTGATGAAATAATAAAAACTGCCGGATGAGTTGCTCCGGCAGCTTTACATTTCTTTGACTTGTTATTTCACAAATATTACGGTTGCTCCTCACCCTGCGGTTTCGCTTTCAGTTCCTCGAATTTGGCAGCCATGGTGGGATTGCCTTTTACCAGTTTTTTAATTGTAATGTCCTGCAATTTATTGTCGGCAAGCTTCAGGTGGCTGACAGTCAGCTGCAGTTCTTTTTTAATCTTTTCCAGATTTTTAATGGTTTTGTCAATATCGCTGATGGCGTCTTCAAAATTTTTATCCGCCAGCCTGCAGTCACGGTCAAATTTATCTTTGAACTCGTTCAGCTTTGTTTCAAAGTTCGTAATGTCGATATTCTGGTTCCGAACCGTCACCAGTTCTTTCTGATACTTCAGCGAATTCCGCGCCGCGTTCCGCAGCAGGGTGATGATGGGGATAAAAAACTGGGGCCGCACCACGTACATCTTTTCATATTTATGTGACACGTCCACGATGCCATTGTTATACAGGTCGTTTTCCGGTTCCAGCAGTGTCACCAGAACAGCATATTCGCATTTCTTTTCCTTGCGGTCCTTGTCCAGCTCTTTGAAAAAGTCTTCGTTTTTGTGTTTGGTGGCAGTGGTATCCATTTCATTTTTCATTTCGAACATGATGGAAATAAATTCCACGTCATCTTCGGTTTCCCGGAAAATAAAATCTCCTTTGCTGCCCGTCTCACTGACTTTGTTGTCCTTTTCAAACGTCGCGTTCTGGAAGCCGATGGCCCGGATCCTGTCAAATTCATTTTTGCAGAACACTTCCAGGCTCTCGCCGACCATCTTGGTAGACTGCTTTGCCTTAAAATCTTTCAGCTGCCCGATCTGCTCGTCTTTTAATTTCAATTGCTGCTCGTAGCTTGCCTTCAGATTGTTCTGCGCCAGTTCCGCTTCTTTTTCCTTATTGTCTAACTGGCCTTTCAGTTTTTCAATCTCAAGGACTTTTTTATTGAGCTCACCGGTTTTTTCGGAAACCGCACTCTGCACTGCCAGTTCCTGCTCCGTTTTATTCGCTTCAATCTGCGCATTCAGTCTTGCGATTTCAGCTTCTTTTTGCGCAACTGCATTTTTAACCGCAAGTTCCTGTTCCGAAGATTTCGTTTCAAGTTGAGCTTTCAGTGAAATAATCTCATTCTCTTTTTCCGCAACTTCTTCCTGCAGTTTTAACTTAAACTCACTTTCTTTGTTGCCAATCTGACCCTGCAGTCTGGAAATCTCTGCTTCTTTCTGTGCAGTAATTTCATTCAGGGCAGAATTTTTTGCCGCTTCTGCCGCCTCAATTTGCGTTGCCAACGCCGCAATCCTTGCTTCTTTCTCTGCGATTTTGCGCTGGGCTTCCGCGTCGGCTTCTGTTTTGGCAAGCCTGACTGCGTCCCGCAAACTTTGCTCGAAAGCCTGCTCCCGTTCGTGCAGTGCCGCAACAAACTCCTGGTCGCGCAGCTGCGCACGGATCGATTTGTATTCTTCTTCACTTATCGTAAATGTTTTATGACAATTGGGACAGGTTATTTCCGCCATTATATATCCTCCGGATCATTCCATTGATTTTTCAATTTCCGCAATCAAATTCACATCCGCCGGCAGCCATTTCACACTGTTGAGCTTGTCTTTCGTCAGCCATCGCGCGTCTTCCGCCTCTAACAGTTTCAGCTCGCCTTCCTCCACTTCACACCAGAAGCAGTCCATGGATAAATGAAACGCGGGATAATCATATTCTATGGTTGTAATCAGATTTCCTACACGAATCTTTGTTGCCAGTTCTTCCTGAATTTCCCTCACAAGAGCCTGCTGTGATGTTTCACCCGGTTCCACCTTGCCCCCCGGGAATTCCCACTGGCCTTTAAATTCCCCGTAACCTCTGGCTGTGGCAAAGATTTTTTGTTTTTTATCCGGTGAATCGCAGATTACCGCAGCCACGACTTTTATGGTTTTCATGATAACGCTCCGGAAATGCTTCGTTCCCAATGCCCGCTGGATAACGCTTTTTGGAACAGAAGTTACTCTTTATTTCTTTATCGCCGCCAGCTGTGTTTTCGTGTGGGCTTTCACCTTTTCCACACTGGCCATCTGCCGGATGATGTCTTTTGTGACTTTATCCAGGGTGGAATTTTCGCTGTAATTGGCCGGCATAATGAAGTCCACACGCTTGTCCTGAATCAGGTCTTCCACCTTATCCCGCTTGCCCGGCTGGTACACTGCGATGGAACATCCCCCGTTCACTTTTACCAGCTTCATGCAGGGCACGTCTGTCAGTCCGTCGCCGATGTAGATCATGTTGCGGAAGGGAACGGGCCGGTCTTCCTCCGGCGTGTAACGGTTCAGGTCGTCGTCATTGGAAATGTCCAGCACGCCTTTATTGATACGGAACAGAAACTGGGTCTTGGTGGTATAGTTCACCACGTTCTTCGGCCAGCAGGCAACATTGTTTTCATTATACAGGAATTCCCCGGCAAACACATCGTCAAATTCTTTGTAAACAGAGGAGCCCTCAATAATTTCCCGCAGGCCGGAAGATATAATGTAGTGTTTGATGGTGACGCCCTGCTCTTTGCCAAACTGGTTGATGCGGCAGAACCATTCTTCCACGCCGGGATACAGTTTCAGGTCTTTTCCCAGGGCCACAAAATCGTCGCGGCGGATGGAGATTCTATGGAAGTGGGCCTCGTCCAGCATGAGATACATGTAGGCCAGGATGCGGTCCATCTTTTTATCTTCCGCCAGTTTGGACGCCTTTGCCCAGAATTCATCCGCGGACATGCCCAGATTCGGAATAAATGTGTACGCCTGCATGTCCGTGGTGCACAGGGTCTTGTCAAAATCGTACATCATTGCGATTACCGGTTTTTTGGCTGCCATCGTCTAATCCCCTCTATTGTCTCTGAAATCTTTTTAATTCTTTTCCCACGTTCTTGCCAGCATGGCAAATTCTTCCAGGCTCAGTGTTTCCGCCCGGCGCCTGCCATCGATACCGGCCCGGTCCAGCCAGGCTTTCACCTGTTCCCCGGTCAGTCCGCCCATATTTTTCAGGCTGTTGTTCAGCATTTTGCGGCGCACGGAAAAAGCCGCCGCCACTACTTTGAAGAAAGTTTTTTCGTCCGGCACTTCCACCGGAGGTTTGCTTCTTTTTTTACATACCAGCACGGCGCTGTCCACCTTGGGCGCCGGTAAAAACGAGCCGGCCTTCACGATAAAGGCGATTTTCGGTTCCGTGTAATACTGCATCGCCACGGAGATGGCGCCGTACTCACGGCCGCCCGGCCCGGCGGTCATCCGCTCCGCCACTTCCTTCTGCACCATCACCACCAGCCGTTCCAACGGAAGTTGCTGCTCCAGCAGGTACATGATGATGGGGGTAGTAATGTAATACGGAAGATTCGCGCAGACTTTAAAGGGAATCGCGGTGTCCGTCAACGCGGCTTTATTTTGATCCGGTTCCGTATTGCCGGCAACTGATACAGCCGCTTCAACATCTTTGCTGTCTTCCTTAACGGACGCGATGATTTCCGGAATACTGACTTTTAAAATATCGCCCTGCACGATGCGGACGTTTTTATAGGCACCGACCGTTTCCTGCAGCACCGGAATCAGCCGTTTGTCCAATTCCACGGACACAACCGATGCGCCGGTCATTGCCAGCGCCTGGGTCAGGGTACCGATGCCGGGACCGATTTCCAGCACCGTGTCTTCCGGAGTCAGCTCCGCCGCTTTGGCAATCCGGCTGACCACCGATTCTTCCACTAGAAAATTCTGTCCCAGATTTTTATCTGCTTTTAAATGAAATGCCTGCAGGATACGTGCCGTTACTTCCCGCCTGGCAATAATGGGCTGAATGTCTTCCATGCGTCCCCCGTTTCAAATTCCCATTGACCGCAAACTGTATATGGTTAAAACCTGTTCAGGCTTCTTCGCGTAGTTCCTCTTCTACTTTCTTCAAAGCAGTTACAAACGCTTCCCGGGTAACCCCGTAGGTGTTCAGCCGGCGCAGAAACGTTTTCGCTGTTCCGTATCCGATACCTAATTCCGCTCCCAGCAGATCCCGTTTACGGCTGGCCTCCGGGCTGCCGGACAATCCGTTATCCCGCAGGTCCGCCACGTCAAACACCGGTTCCGGATTGTATTCGTGGTGATGCACCTTGCTCAGGGCCAGTATAATCGCTTCCGGTTTTGCCTGCTCGATACCTACGTCATCGGGTACCCGGGCGTCTTTTTTGGGTACAAATGCCTGTCCCGCATCGGGAAAACGCTCTGTCAGAAACTTGCGGATCCGTTCCCCGGATCCGTCCGGATCGGTCAGGATGATGATGCCGCGCTTCTTGTACGCTGCTTCAATCTGCTTCAGAGTTTGCGGGCGCAAGGCAAAACCGCCCGTCTCAATAGTATCACACTCCAGCGCCCGTTTCACCGCCACCGTATCCATTTTTCCTTCAACTATGATGACTTCTTTTAACAAAATGAGCTCCTTGGACAATGTCTGCGGTTTATTCCAAAATGTAAATCTCCACGTCCCGGCGTCCCCACTGGTAACATTCATGCAGCGAGTCCATGAACAGGTCGATGCGGGTTCCCACAATCGCGCCGCCCGTGTCTCCCGCTATGGCCATGCCGTAGCCGGGAATGTACAGCTTGGTGTAATACGGGATCACCCGGGGATCAACCGCCACGATGCCGCGCTTGGGCCACAGTCCCACCGAAGTATGACCGGAAGCGCCGCCGCCCCAGGTGTATGCCGTTGCCTCACCGTAAAGGACTTTCTTATATTTCACATACCCATTGGGTGTCAGGATAGACTGGGCCACACCCTGCCGCACCACAGCGTTAACCGGTTCTGCGATGCGCCGGCGGTCCAGTTCGATTTTCTGCTCGTGACCGGCGCGGGTGATGTTTTCGAAAATCACCAGGTCTTTTCCTTTCACGCCTTCTTTTTCCACTTTTTTATCGCCAAAGGCCAGTTCCGGATCATCGATGAACTGGGTGCCGAAAGGCACCTCCACCTCTTCCCTGGAAAGGAACGACTTCCGTGCCAGCACGTGGATTACCATTCCGTCGGTAATTTTTGTTTCCGGCGGCGGATAGACCGTGCGGCCTTCCATGTTGATCTTCATGTCTTTCAAAACATCGCCAACCGTAGCCTGATGGGTCGCAAACTCTCTGGCCACGCCAAAGCGGTGCAGGCGGACCGGTTTCTGTTTGGAAGCTTCCTGCGGCTGCGAAGCTGCAGTTTTATTCCCGGCAGCATTACCGGTAGTATTTTCGGTCGCAGTTATGCCGGCAGCGTTTTCCGGTTTGGCTGCGTTTTCTTTTGCCATTTCCGGCGTTTCCGTTTTATCTTTTTCTGCTTCTTTAGGCTGAACTGTTACAGGCTGCTCTGCTTTTACGTCTTTTGCCTCAGTTAGTGCAGGTTTTTCTGCCGGACTATTCTCAGGCTGAACGGTTACGTTCCCCTTTGTCTCTGCTTTCTTTATTTCTGACTTATTCTCAGCTTTTACTACGTTTTCTTTTTCAGGATTGGAGGTGGTTACAGTTTCCTCTTGCGCAGCGCCCTTTTTCTTTTCCGTTTCCGGTGCAGACGCTGTTTCATCTTTTTCTATAACTTTTACATCCGCAATGACCCTGTCACCGGTTACAATTTCCACATTTTTAGCCTGGGGCCGGTCATTGTAAAACGCGTCCGCTTCCCGCTGCTTTTTGGCCGCTTCCACCTGGCTGGGATCCAGATACACCTGCTCCTGAGGCATCACATATTTCTGCGGCGCCGCCGTTTCTTCCGCAAACCCGGTTACAGGCAGCATAAAAGCACTTACGGCAAACACGGCGCCTGTAAGCCCCTGCACCAGTTTCAGCATCGTTCTGTTTTTTATTTCTTTCTTCTTATTCATATATATTCCTCCAATAATGTATAATTTTATCATAAAAAGAGAGCCGGCGCAAACCCGCAACCCTTGTCCCATGCCTGCTTCTGCGGACTGTCACACAACATATTGGGAAGGAATCATATTGCAACAACAAATGATTTAATTTTTCACAGAAAGTTTTATAATTAGTACCCATGCAAACACCACCTCTGCAGCAGATTTGTCCGGGCCAAAGCAAAATTAAAAGGACTGCAGCAAAATCTGCTGCAGTCCTCATTTTTTTGAAACGCCTTATAAAACTTTTGCCTGTCCGGTATTACGGAATTAACTCACACGAAATTATCCGGGCAAATCCTTTTTAAATCAGAAGGAAATCTTGTCAACAAAGGTCGGTTTGCCGTCTTTTACTTCAATGACCAGAGCCGGAACGATCGGGTTGTGCTTCTCATCGAAGCTCAGCTTGCCGCCAGCAACCGGCAGGTCTTTCGTCTTGGCCATGGCTTCGGCGATCTTGACGCCGTCTTCGCTGCCGGCGCGCTTGTAAGCGTCAGCCAGGATCAGAACGGTGTTGTAGCCCATCATGGAGAAGAAATCCGGATCTTTCTGATATTTTTCTTTGAAGGCTTTGATGAACTTCTGGGTGGAAGGATCGGTATCATCCGCGCTGTACGCGCTGCTGTAATAGGTCTTGTTCAGCGCGGCTTTGCCGGCGATTTCGATCAGCTTCGGGCTGTCCCAGCCGTCGCCGCCCATCATGGGAACTTCCAGGCCGATTTCACGGGCCTGTTTTACGATCTTGCCGACTTCTTCATAGTAACCGGGTACGTAGATCGCTTCCGGATTGGTGGCTTTGATCTTGGTCAGGCCGGCTTTGAAGTCCATGTCTTTTGCCAGATACGCTTCTTCCGCAACAATCTTGCCTTTGAAGTTCTGTTTAAACGCGTCAGCCAGGCCCTTGGAATAATCGCTGGAGTTGTCGCGGTAGATCGCAACGCTCTTAACTTTCAGCTTGTCCTGGGCGAAGGCTGCCATTACTTTGCCCTGGAACGGGTCGATGAAGCAGGCGCGGAAAATAAACTGACGTACTTTGCCTGTTTTGGCGTCAAACGTGACTGCGTCCGCAGTGGCCGTCGGCGCTACGGAAGGCAGTTTGTTGGATGTAACGATAGGTTCAGCAGCCATGGTGCAGCCGGTAGTAGCCGGTCCGACGAAGCCGATCAGTTTGTTCTGGGTAACCAGTTTCGTAGCCGCATTGCCGGATTCAGAAGGTTCCGATTTGTTATCGGCTTCCACGATACGCAGTTTTTTGCCGTTTACGCCGCCGGCCTTGTTAATCTCGTCAACCGCCATTTTGCAGCCGGACAGTGCTGACTGGCCGTAGCTTGCTACGTTGCCGGTCAATTCATAGTTCGCGCCGATCAGGGCTTCCGCCCCTTTGTTATCCGCCGCTTTTTTGTCGCCGCCGCCACCGCCGCAGCCTGCAGTCATCGCCGCCAACAGAATACCTGCTACTAATACGCTGGACATTTTTTTTGTGAATTTCATGATTTCCCCTCCTTGCCCTTTTATAGCTACAATTTGCTTTTCGTCCTATCCTGCTGTACATTTGCAAAGGATTTGCTTTTATTTTTGTAACTATTTGCTTGAAATTATATAAAATACAAAAAATAGTGTCAATGTTTTTTCGTGTTTTGTGTATACAACGGAGATTGGCAATTAAAAAAGTAACATGTTTTACAATTTTTATACAAAAACCAGTCTGCTAAATAAAAAACAGTTCCCCCTGCAGAAGCCGCATTGTTTCTTCACTGTTTCTGTAAAGGGAACCGTAACGTTACCTGTGAAATGGGTTATTCTTTCATAAAATTATATACTTTATCAATCTGTTCTTTCATCGTTCCGTCAAATTTATTCTCAAAAAACGCCCCGCCAATGGTAAAGGCCCAGGGCGAGACAGCTTTTATCTCCTGTAACCGTTCATAACTGTTTACGCTGCCGGCAATGCAGACCGGAACTTTCATGTTTTTAACAAATTCCCTGTTAAGAAGGGCAGCGTCGCCTGTATATCTGTATCCCAACAGGTCAATACCGTAAACGCCCTTTGCAATATAGGCATTGGCTTCGTTTATCATCTCTTCCAGGGTGCCTTCCAGCACGGAGGGACGGCCGGTAATTTTGCCGACAAAGGGTAAATAGTTAAGATGGTTTACCCTGCAAAAATCATTCACGGAATCAAAAAATGTGGTGCCCATAAGAAAATCACAGTTGCATGCAACCGCTTTCCGGGCGCCTTCCAGGCATTCTTTTTCACTATAAGAAACCACTTCCAGAAACGTGGTTTTCCCGCAGTCCTTCATATACGCAAATAATTTTTGCATTTGCTCCAGAGGCAGCGGCTCTTCTTTGAATCCCCAGAATTTTGCTTTGGATTCTTTACACTGGTCAAAGATTTCACAGGCGTCAGTAACAGTGAGGTCATTATGAGTAAGCATGACAATCAGTTCCGGCGCGTTTCCCATAATTAAATCCTTTCTTCCACTACCTGTCCATAATCAGATCTTTCGGGATCAGGTCATAATCATACATAACTTCAGAATGATTATCTAAAATGAGTTCTTTATTGAGCACTTCACCCGTTGAACGGTCCGTAACTTCCCTGAAAATTTTAGATACCCTGAAATACTTATCATTTTCTTTTTGAAAATGATGGTCTTCCTCCACAAGGGAATATTTCCAGGGAAATTCCTTTTCACTCCGTAACTCGGCATGCAATTTTTCATCATCACACCAGACATGGAGCTGGATATTCTGGTCTGTGTTGTTTTTGAAACGGTAATCGATGTAATTATAGCTGATGGAAGTGCCCGTACTGAAGGGAACCCTTTTGCCTTCTTCCGGAGCCAGCGCATCGGAATGATGATGGAATTCAACTACTTCCAGAGGACTGTGCAGGATCATGTAATGTATGGTATTTCCCAGATTGCAAAGGCCTCCGCCCAGTCCGGGAATCAGCTTATTATGGATGATGACACGTCCGTCTTTGTATCCTTTTGCCTTGGTAGTTTTGCCAACCGTATGCCAAAACGAAAATATTTCATCAGGATAAATCATAATCCCGTCAATTTTCCGGCAGGCTAACCGGATGTTGACCGCCTTGTTTTCCTGAAGCCGCAAGTCAACGCCTTTGCCTCTTTTTATTAAATTGCAGCTATAACTGGCAACCACGTTAGGCAACAATGTATCGTTGATTGTTTTGGCAAACTTTTCCTTGCTTAACAAATCCCTGATATGCCGTTTACAAATTTCTTTTTTCAAAGAAATTTCATAACAAACGGGATGGATTTCACAAAAAAGCATCTTTAAACAGCCTCCGTCTTCTGAATATCTCCCAGTCTGTGCTGATAAACTTTCGTTATTCTGTAAAGTTTAAGAATTATTTTTTCCAAATTCCGCCTGATTCCGATTTTTGTTTCTGCCTCAGCCGTCACATAATGAACAAGTATATTGGCGATTCCGCATTTATTGGCGCCGTAAATATCGATAAAAATCTGGTCCCCGATGTAAACTGTTTCTTCTTTTTTTATTTCCATCATTTCTACCGCTTTCAAAAAGCCTTCCGGTTCCGGTTTATTGGCATCGCACAGGTAGAGAGTATCGATATTTTTAGTAAAACGCCTGACTCTTTCCTCGCTGTTATTCGTTAACAAAAGTGTTTTTAAACCCAGTTCATGAACCGTTTTAAACAGTGCATTGATCTCTTTTGTGGAATCGGCCCCATGGGGAACCAGCGTCATATCGATATCGAATATGATTCCCTTATAGCCTTTTTGCACTAATTTTTGATAATCGATTGAAAACACACTGTCAACATATTCATAAGGAAACAGCAGCCAGAACATTGACGTAAAGACCTTTCTCTAAAAAAACACCCCGGTTCAAGCACGCAGGTATCTTTTGGACACTTACGCCACTTTGTAAACGGGGCATTGGTCCGTTCCGCATAAACAGACACTTTATGAATAATTATAATTGCTCACAATACGGTTCGTTTTTATTTCGACGAACATACCTCATTTTAAAAATGTCGCCACATCATGGAGACTCTTCCGGGTCCGGGCTTTCGGCGCTTCGTCCGCGTAACCGAAAGCAAGAGCTGCCACCAGCATGCCGTGCCCCGGATTTTTCTTGTCCAGCCATTCGGAAATCTCCGGGTAAGCAAAGAAGATATCACAGATCCACAGACTGCCGATGCCCAGTTCCTGCGCAGCCAGCAGCATATTTTCAACAGCCGCCGCTACAGACTGCACGTTGCAGATTTCTGCAACCCGTTCATCTACGGATAAATTTTTAGCGAAGTCTGTCCCGGTACCAAGTTCATTGGACACCATCACAACCACCGGCGCTTCCCGCATCACATTCACGCTGGTAAAGGCTCCGTTGATAAACCTCATGCTTTCCGGCAAAAACGGTTCGTGGGCTTTCACTTCCAGATTCAGGCCCCGTTCCATGACCCGCGCCAGTTCTTCTTTGGCATCGCCACGTACCACCGTAAAATGCCAGGGCTGCCGGTTTTTGGAAGAAGGAGCCGCAATGCCCGCTTCCAGAATCGTGTGCAGGTCCATTTCAGATATGGAATCTGACTTAAATTTCCGGATACTGCGACGCTCTTTGATTGCTTTCAATACAGATGCTGAAACCTTCTTTTCGCCATCCTCCATGGTCTCATCCCTCTTTTGAATTTTTATTGTTTAATAACTGTAGTTGTTGCGAAATCTATTTACACACGCAACATTTTGTTAAACAACGTGCGGGCATTCTTCGTGGTCTGCTCCGCAATATGCTCAAAACTCGTGCCCCGGACCAGGGCCGCGTTTTTGGCAACAAACTCTGTAAGGCCGGGGTCGTTACGCCGCCCCCGGAAAGGCTCCGGGGCCAGATAGGGACAGTCCGTCTCCAGGACAAATAATTCTTCCGGACAGGCCGCCAGCACTTCCCGTACCTTCTTATTATTTTTATAGGTAGAGGTTCCGCCAAAACCTAAATAGTAACCGCGTTTCCACAGTTCCTTCGCCATTTCCAGGGAACCGGAATAGCAGTGGAACACTACCTTCATTTCTTTGGGAACTTCGTTCTGAAAAAAGTTCAGGCAGTCGCCGTGGGCTTCCCGGTTATGGATCACTACCGGCAGGTCCAGCTGATACGCCAGGTCACACTGTTGTTTTAAACGTAACAGCTGCACTTCCTTCGGCTCGTTTTCCTTCCAATAATAATCCAGCCCGATTTCCCCGATGGCTACCACTTTTGTATGCTCCCGGGCCAGCCGTTCCAGTTCTGCAATGTAGCTTTCGTCTTTGATGCCGGCCAGATCTTCCGGATGCCAGCCCACCGCGGCATACACAAAATCATACTGCTCCGCCATTTTCACAGAAGCAACAGACGATTCATACGTGGTGCCCTGGGTGATGACTGCTTCCATGTCATTAGCCAGCCGTTCCATCACCGCGGCGCGGTCTGCGTCAAAGCGATTATCATCTAAGTGTGCGTGAGTATCTATTATTCCTAAACGTGACATAAGAAATCCATTATTTCACTTTACTGCCGCTCTTAATGTTGGGGGCGTCCGCCAGCACCAGATTCCCTTCCCCGTCGGAAGCCGCCAGCAGCATGCCGTATGACATAATGCCACGGAGCTTGGTCGGCTTCAGGTTCTTGATTACGATAACATTGCGGCCCACCAGTTCTTCCGGCGTGTAATACTGGGCAATGCCGGACACGATGGTGCGTTCTTCTTCACCCAGCTGCACCTGGATCTTCATCAGCTTATCGGTTTTCGGCACCCGTTCCGCGGACAGGATTTTGGCAACCCGCAAATCAATTTTGGCAAAGTCGTCAATGGTGATTTCGCCTTCTGCTGCCGGGACGGATTTTTGCGCTTCACTGCCACGGGCCGCTTCCAGCGCCGCGTTCTTCACTTCGGTCGCCGTGCGCACCGCATCGTCCGCCGCCGCGCTGACCCTTGCTTTGGCAGAAGCCACGGCCGCCAGCACCGCGCCGCCTACTGCTTTGGCCGCGTCTCCTGCTGCCGCTACCGCGTCACTGGCCGCATCGGCCGCGGAGGTTGCTTTTTTCGCTGCCGCTTCTTTGGCCGCCAGGGCTTTCGCTTTGGCTTCTTCCGCTTTCGCCTGGGCTTCCGCTAAGGCGTCAAGTTTTTTATCATTCTTGTTCTCTTGTTTCTTATTGGCTGCCTTGGCCGGCTCCGGATGATATTCTTCATGCTTGCCGGTTTCCGGATTGTACACTTTGCCTGCGTATTTTTTGGTGGCGCCGATCAGGGTGCGGCCGTCCGGCAGCACGTCAATACGCGGATACAGCGGTTCGCCCTTCATCACTTTGGTGCCGTCGGCAATGCCGCCCCACTTTAAATCTTCCAGCAGGTTCTGTTCTTTGCATTCCAGTCCCAGCTGCCTTAAGATTTCCGGTGTGGTCCCCGGGATGAAAGGCTCAATCATCACGGCTACAAAGCGCAGCACTTCCGCCAGGTTGTACAGCACCAGATGCAGGCGGTCGGCATCGGCCGGTTCCTTGGCCAGTTTCCAGGGAGCCGTGTCATCAATATATTTGTTGGCGCTGGCCACAAGACCCCATACCGCTTTGATAGCGTCATTGATTTCCAGCTTATCCATATGTTCCTGATAAGAAGCCAGCGTAGCTTCCGCCAGTTTGACCAGATCCGTATCCACATCCTGCGCTACGGCCGGGCAGTTTTTCAGCTCACCGTCATGATATTTTTCCACCATGCTGACGGTGCGGTACAGCAGGTTGCCCAGATCGTTGGCCAGGTCTGCGTTGATGCGGTTGATGAGAGCGTCACGGCTGAAGTTGCCGTCACTGCCCAGATTGATTTCCCGTAACAGGAAATACCGGATAGCGTCTGCCCCGAATTCATCAATCAGGCCGTTGGGGTCCACCACGTTGCCGATGGATTTGCTCATCTTGGTGCCGTCTACTACCAGCCATCCGTGGCCGTATACTTTTTTCGGAATGGCTTCGCCCATGGCCATCAGCATGATGGGCCAGATGATGGAATGGAAGCGCACGATTTCCTTGCCCACCAGATGAATGTCCGCCGGCCAGTACTTGTTGAACATTTCTTCGTCCGCTTTATAACCGATAGCGGTCATGTAGTTCAGCAGGGCATCGAACCATACATACACAACATGCCTGGGATCGAAGGGTGCCTTGATACCCCAGTCAAAAGAAGTACGGGTTACGCAGAGATCTTCCAGGCCCTGTTTGATAAAGTTAATCATCTCGTTGCGGCGGGCCACCGGCTGGATGAAATCCGGATGCTCATCGATGTATTGCAGCATGCGGTCGGCATACTTGCTCATCTTGAAGAAATAGCTTTCTTCCTGCATCTTTTCTACGGGACGGCCGCAGTCCGGGCAGTTGCCGTCCACCAGCTGGTGCTCGGTCCAGAAGGATTCGCAGGGCACGCAGTACCAGCCTTCATAATTTTTCTTATAAATATCTCCCTGGTCAAAGATCTGCTGCATCGCAGCCTGGACCACTTTTTCGTGGCGCTCCTGGGTGGTGCGGATAAAATCGTCGTTGGAAATCTCCAGCCGTTTCCACAGACTCTGGAACGTGGCCACGATTTTATCTACATATTCAATCGGGGTGATACCCAAATCTTCCGCTTTGCGCTGGATTTTCTGTCCGTGCTCGTCGCTGCCGGTGAGGAAAAATACATCTTCCCCTTTGGCCCGGTGATAACGGGCGATGGCATCCGCTACCGTAGTGCAGTAGGCGTGACCGATATGCAGCTTTTCACTGGGATAATAAATCGGCGTGGTAATAAAAAACGGTTTCTTTTCCATGATATGCCCTTCTTCCTTTTAATATAGGTATCTGCGTTGCAGAAGTGTTAACTGTTTTATTAAAAATATTTTCTTTCTTGCTCACCGGATTATTCAGCAAACAGAACTTTTCGCAAACATAAAAATTTATCTATATTTTATATTTTACTCTTTTTCCTGCTCCTGAATCAAGCGGTTATATAAATCCCGTTTGGGAATTTTAAACTGTTTCGCGATTTCGCTTAATGCTTCTTTTTTGGGTACGCCTTGCGCGATTCTTTCCTTCACTGCGTCCAGCGGATCTGTGTTGTCTGCGTCATCCGGCGGTTTCTCTTCCGTCTGGGCAATGACCAGAACAAACTCGCCCCGGGGAGGATTTTCCTTTAACCAGGATATTGCCCGGGAAATAGTCCCCCGCCAGAACTCTTCGTGCAGCTTGGTCAGTTCTCTGCCGAACGCCATTTGCCTGTCGCCCCATACTGCCAGAATCTCTTCCAGCACTTCCACGATCCGGTGGGGCGCTTCATATAATACGACGGTCGCGGGAAGCTGTTTCCATTTTTCCAGCTGCTCTTTCCGGTTCTTTTTGCTTTTTGGCAGAAACGCCCCGAAAAAGAACGGCGTGGACGGAAGTCCGGAAGCAACCAGGGCGGTGAGGCAGGCATTGGCCCCCGGCACCGGCGTGACGGTAATGCCGTTTTCAATAGCCAGCTGCGCCATGGCCTCCCCCGGATCGGAAATCCCCGGGAAGCCTGCGTCGGTTACCAGCGCCACGTTTTTCCCCTGCAGCAGTTCCTGCAGTAAAACAGGTCCCTGTTTCTCTTTATTGTTTTCGTCGTAATGGATCAGCTTTCCCTTGATGGAAAAATGGTTCAGCAGCTGCAACGTGCGCCGGGTGTCTTCCGCCGCAATTAAATCAGCGTCCGTCAGTACCTGCACCGCCCGCGGCGTCATGTCTCCTAAATTTCCAATGGGGGTCGCGACCAAAAATAATGTACCGGGCATAAGGTCTCCAAATAATTTTTAATAAAAGGATTTTATTCTTTTTCCATCTGCTTCTTCGCCTGTTCTGTCAGAGTGCCGTCTGCATTGTACATAATCAGCGGCGGCAACACTTCCAGTCCGTAGCTTCCGTTTTTTACCATTTCCAGCAAAAAGATCCAGGCCGGTTTGTCTATGGAAGCATGGACCCACTGCAGTTTTTTTGGCTGCAGGTTATATTTGATGGCCAGCTCCATGGATTCCATAAACCGTTCCGGCAGCTGCACCAGGGCAAACCGTCCCCGGCTGTGCAACGCATAACCGGCAGCCGCAAAAAAATCTTCCAGCACGGCTGTTTTTTCGTGGCAGGCACTGGTGCCGATGGCCCGTTCCCTGCCGCTGTTGCGGTAAGGCGGATTGGCAGCAACCAGATCAAACGATTCTGTAGGACAAAAATTTTTTATTTCTTTGATATCCCATTCCAGCGCACGGACGCGCGGGCCAATCCCATTCGCTTCCGCGCTGCGGTTGAACAGTTCCACCATCCGGGGATTCACATCCAGCCCGGTTACTTCCGCCGCACCCCGGGCTGCCAGATAAAAACTGACGGCCCCGGTCCCGCAGCCTAATTCCAGCACCCTTGCCTTGCTGGCCAGATGGGGGAAGTGGGCCAGAAAGACGGAATCGGTCGTAAAGGTAAACTCAGCCGGATCCTGATAGATTTTATATCCGCACCCCGGCAGATAATCTTCTCTGATCACGCTCATAGTTTTATGAAAAAATAATCTTACTTTCAGCAGGCGTTACGACTGAAACGCAACACAATAATATTAATCGTCATCCATGGCCTGGGACGCATCAATCAATTCATCCCATTCCAATGTAACCACATTGTCTCGGGAAAGCTGTACGGTGGCGGTATGTTTGGCTTTGTTCACCGTAGTGACCTTGCCCTTGCCCATGCTGGTAGCCACCATGGTTCCGACCTGGGGCGCCTCCGCATATTCCTTTTTGGGCCGGCTGCCTTTTCCCTTTTCTTTGGCATACAGGTAATCTTCATACTTAAGACAGCACATCAGACGCCCGCAGCTGCCGGAAATTTTGGTGGGATTCAGTGACAGATTCTGATTCTTCGCCATACGGATGGACACCGGTTCAAAATCACCCAGCCAGCTGGCGCAGCACAGAGGCCGGCCGCAGCTGCCGATGCCCCCTACCATCCGGGCTTCATCCCGTACCCCGATCTGCCGCAGTTCGATGCGGGTGCGGAACATGGAAGCCAGGTCTTTCACCAATTCCCTGAAATCAATACGGCCATCTGCTGTAAAATAGAAAATGATTTTATTGACATCAAACGTAAATTCTACATCCACCAGGTTCATCTCAAGCCCGTGACGCTGGATCCGGCGCTGGCAGATGTTGAAAGCCTCCCGTTCCCGGACCATGTTCTGGTTCACCGTTTCCTCATCTTCCGGCGTAGCTTTACGGATGATGGGTTTCAGCGGATTTTTCAGTTGTTCCTCCGGAATCTCCCGGGTGCCGATGGACACCGTTCCGAATTCCATGCCCCGGGCCGTTTCCACGATGACATGGTCCCCCGGCACAAGCTCTGTCTCCAGCGGATCGAAATAATATATCTTACACGTTTTCTTAAAACGGATTCCTACAACTTTTTTCATGCTATATTCTCCCTTCGCAGCATGTATTTATCTTAAATGTCATATTGTCCAGCACGCTTTTGGCATTGGCCCGCCGCTCTGCGGCTGCCGCCGCTTCCTGCGCCGCTTCCGTTGCCCGGTGCAGCCGTCCTGCTTCCCATTTTCCGGCGATTTTCCGCAATTGGGGAAGCGCATCTGTATTAAAAACCTGGTCCGGCAGCCCGCTCTTTACAAACAACAGGTCACGCAGCAGTGAAACCGTCATGGCCACAAAATGCTGCAGCTGCTCGTTGCCTCCGGACGGAGGAATAAAATCAGCAAAATAATCTTCATTCATAAGATAGGTCATGGGCGCCTGCATGGGAAACTCTGCCACAAATTTCAATGCGGCGTTGCGAAAGTCCATGATCCGTTCTTCCCGGAACCGGAGCGCCTGTCCTAACGACCCATCAGAGAGATGCGCCAGCAGGTCCGCTTCGGCCTCGGGAATTTCTTTATTTAGTAACGCGTTTTTTGTTTCCTGCACGGACAGCGGCGTAAACCGCACCTGGATCACCCGGGATAAAATCGTGGGAAGGAGGCGGCTTACCGAAGAGGCTACCAGAATAAAAAACCATTTGTCCGGCGGTTCCTCCAAAAGCTTCAGCAGTGAATTGGCCGCTTCCGTGTTCATCGTGTCCGCTTCATTGATAATGCAAATTTTATGTTTTGACAGCGTAGGCCCGAAAGCAGACTGTTTAATCAGGCTGCGGATCTGGTTTACGGAAATGATTTTTGTTTTTTTCTTTTCCTGTTCCTCGTCTGTCATGGGATCAAAATACAGATAATCCGGATGGGCAAAGTTGCCGGTTTCGAAGTTCAGCAGACGGCAGGATTCACAATGGTTGCAGGGTTTTGTCTCCTGCGGAGAACCCAGGCACAGGAAAGCTCTGGCAAACTCTTTTGCCAGCAGGCACTTGCCGATTCCCTCCGGTCCGTAGAACAACAACGCGTGAGGCCGCTCTTCCCGGTTTAAGAACCGTTCCAGAAATTCTTTATTCTGTTGATGTCCTACGATTTGGTCAAACATATTGCACCTGTTAGCAAATATGATTTACAGGTTGCGAAAAGAATTCGCAAAACCGTACATGATTGCTATTCCATGGATTCATTCGCCTATGGCTTCGAAACTCGGGGCTGCGCCCCTCAGACAGTCTCGCCCTGACGGCGAATTTCATCGCATGGAATGTCGCAATCATTCCCGATGTTTTGCTCATATCTTTTCCTAACCTATAAACTCATCTTTTCTATTTAAAATCCCGCATCCACTAATATTTTCCGGATCTCTGCCTGCACTGCTTCCGCAGGCTGAAGGGCATGGACTTTTTTAACACGTGCCGGCTCTGCATTCGCCAGCAGCAGAAAGCCGTCCCGCACTTTTTTCTGAAAGTCCAGGCCTTCCTGTTCAAAACGGTCCTGCACGCCCCGGTCCGCCCGGCGCTGTAACAAGGCTTCCGGCGCGGCGTCCAGCAGAATCGTCAGTTCCGGCTGCACGTTGTCCGCGGCAAATTTACAAAGGGCCTTCACTTTATCCGTCTCAATGCCCCGGACAAACCCCTGATACACCATGGTGGAATCGTCAAAGCGGTCGCACAGCACAATTTTACCGGCTTCCAGCGCGGGCCGGATTACTTTTTCCACATGCTCCGCCCGGGCTGCCAGATATAACAGCACTTCCGTTCTCGGGTTCACAGCGGCATCCGCATCCAGCACTACGTTACGGATCCGTTCCGCCAGCTTCGTGCCGCCCGGTTCCCGGGTGGTCACCACTTCATAGCCCCGGTCCAGCAGGTACCGGGCCGTCAGCTGCAGCTGGGTAGTCTTGCCGCTGCCGTCTACCCCCTCCATCGTAATGAAACAACCTTTTTTCATAATCTGCACCTCTGTTTGACAGGTTATTCTTCCAGCACCCTCACTGTCTGCAGTGAAGTGTCCGCCGGTCCGCTGACAGGCAGTCCCTGCTGTTTCATCAGACAACACCATTCAATAATTTTATCTGTTAACCGTTCCCCGGGCAGAATCACGGAGATGCCTGGCGGGTAAAAGCTTACCGGCTCGGCACAGATCAGGCCGGCCGCCCCGGAAAACGGAACCGCTTTCTTTTTCCCGTAAAATACGGCACGCATCGGCAGGGCAGCTTCTGTTACCGGTATCTCTGCCTGCTGCGCCTTTTCTCTTTCCGCCGCTTCATTCTCCAACGCCCTGACCCGTTCCACGGATCTTGCTTCCAGCGGGTTCAGCGACGGACGCAGCTTCTGTAAAGTTCTGCAGATGCGGTTCACCGTTTCCTGCCACTGTACCGGCACCCAGTCCGCGTACGTCACAAGGAACAAAACGTTCTGCGGATCCACCAGCTCCACGGCTGCTTTCTCTTTGCGAAGGGCTTCCCCGGCGGCAACGCCGCTGACGCCCCACTCTTTCAGATTTATGGTTACCTTTGTTATATCCAAAGCGGAAATTCCGTACCTGCCTGCCACATCTTCCGGACGGATCACCCGCAGGCCCGGAATCTTCCCCAGACTGTTGCGCAACATCTGCGCCGCCCGCAGCGCGTCTTCCAGCATGGCAGATCCCCGCTCCGCCAGCTGGGCCCGGGCCGCGTCCAGGGAACCCATCAGCAGATAATTGGGGCTTGTAGTTGTAAGAAGACTCATTACATCTGCCGCATGACGCAGATCGATACGTGTCCCCTTCACCTGTAATAAAGAACTCTGTGTCAGCGCCCCTAAGATTTTATGGATACTCTGGGCTGCCATATCTGCTCCGCACTGCATGGCAGAAGGTGGTAATTTGTCATGAAAGCCCAGATGGGGACCGTGCGCTTCATCCACCAGCAGCACCGCGTTATGGGCATGGGCAATCTCAGCAATCTGTTTTACTTCTGCCGCCATGCCGAAATAATTGGGAGACGTCAGCAGCACCGCTTTGATATCCGGGTGCGCCGCAAACGCTTCTTTCACCTGTTCCGGCGTGACCTGGCCCTGCATGCCAAACTCTTTTATGTTCTTAGGCTGCACATATACCGGCACCGCGTCTGCCAGAATCAGCCCGCCCATTACACTGCGGTGGGCGTTCCGGGGAACCAGCACCTTATCACCCGGCTGCAGCGCTGTCATCAGCATGGCATGGATGGCGCCCGTTGTCCCGTTCACCGAATAAAAGCAGGCATCACTGCCGTATAACTTTGCCGCCTCTTCCTGCGCTGCTTTGATACAACCGGAAGGCGCGTGTAAATCGTCCAGCTCGCTCATGAGGGAAACGTCCAGCCGCAACGCGGTGGAACCCAGCAACGAACGCAGCGGATCCGCCATACCCCGGCCGCCTTTATGGCCCGGCGTATGCAGCGGGTACACCTGCTCCTGCAGATAGCGTTCCATTGCCTCCACTAACGGTTGTTTCACAACTTCCTCCCGGATAAAATCGCAAATTTTCATACTTTGACAGTACTCTTTATTTTACCATATTATAGGAAAACGTCCAAGATTTTTGTTGAATTGTATTGACATAAGAAAAAGTCAGGTACTATACTATAAGAAGTTTTTAAAGTATATATAAGGAGTTTATCATGGCTGACAAAAAGAACCCCTCCCAGGTTAATGACAAGGCAAGAGAAATAATTGAAGAAAGCCGTAAGCAAAGCAACGGCAAACAGTTTATCCTTTGGATGGCCGCGCTGGTAATCGGCGGCGCGCTGGGCTGGATGAACAATCCCTCCCTGAACGAGCTGTTCAACTTTATTGCCACGATCTTCACCCGCATGTTCCAGTTCATCGCCGTGCCCACCATTGCGCTGGCGGTCATCACCACCCTGTCGGCACTGGGCGCCAAAAAAGATACGAAGCGCATCTTCGCCCATACGCTGGTTTATACATTACTGACCACCATCTGCTCCGCTGCCGTAGGCCTGGCCTTATATCTCTGGATCGCCCCGGGCAACCTGCCTGCCGACGTGGTAGGCGCAGGCGCGGCGCAGGTACCCCAGAATTTAGGTAAGCTTTCTTACTATGATCATTTCCTTTCTGTAGTTCCCAATAATATTTTATATCCCTTCCTGTCCGGCAACGTGCTGTCCGTGCTGTTCATCGCCGCCGCCGTGGGCCTGGCCCTGGCCTTTATGCCGAAAACGGAAAACCGGGAAGTGCTGCTGAAAGGCATCAACGGCCTGCAGGAAGTTTTGTTCACCCTGATCCGCGCCATCCTGTACGTACTGCCTGTCGGCATTTTAGCGTTTGCCGGCCAGCTGGCCGCCCAGATTGAAGCCGGCGTCATCGTAGGCGCGCTGGGCAAATACACAGCGGTTGTCATCGGCGGCAACCTGCTCCAGTTCTTCATCGTGCTGCCGCTGTTCCTGCTGGCCCGGGGCCTGAACCCGCTGGATATCATGAAAAAGATGTCCCCTGCCCTGGCGGTTGCGCTGTTCACGAAAAGTTCTGCCGCTACCCTGCCGGTAACCCTGGCTTCCGCCGAACAGAATGTGAAAGTCAACCCCCGGGTATCCCGCTTCGTGCTGCCCATCTGCACCACCATCAACATGAACGGCTGTGCCGCTTTCATCCTGGTCACTTCCTTATTTGTGATGCAGAATTCCGGCATGAACCTGACCATGGGCGCCATGATCTCCTGGCTGTTTGTAGCAGTGCTGGCCGCTATCGGCAATGCCGGCGTCCCCATGGGCTGCTACTTCCTGACCCTGTCCCTGATGAGTTCGGTGGGCGCGTCCATCGGCATCATGGGCGTTATCCTGCCGATTTACACGATCATTGACATGATTGAAACCGCGGAAAACGTGTGGTCCGACTCCTGCGTCTGCGCCATGACCAACAAAGACCTGAAAGGCGTGCTGGAAGAAGACTGATTTAAAAAATATTTTGATTGGACATTTAAAAAATGGATATTTAAAATTAGAAAGTACCGGCTGCGAGTATTTGCAGACCGGTACTTTTTTGTTTTGATTTTTTAATTTGTCTTACAGCATTTCACTTCATCAGATAAAATTAAGCGGGAAATGTATTATTACGGCGTATGGTTTTCCGGATGAACAGCAGGCGCAGAAACAAAATCAGCGCAGAGGCAAACAAACCGATGTCCAGGCTCTGCCAGTAGGAATACGGACCGTGGCCCAGCCTGTAATCCAGGAAAAGGCCCAGCGGCATGCAGATGACCCAGTACGCGATGAGGCTGGAATAGAACGGGGCGTTGACATCCTTATATCCCCGCAGGATACCCTGGATGGGGGCAGCCACAGCGTCGCCCATGATAAAAAAGCAGCCGTAGACAATAAACCGGACGCAAACCTCAATCACTTCCGGTTCGGTTACGTACATGCGGGCAATGGGATAACGCAGCAGATAGCAGAGAAACGGAAGAGCCAGGGCGCAGGTCCAGTTAAAAGCCATCCCTGCATTCGCGTATTGTTCGGCACTGATCCAGCGCCGGGCGCCGGCCTCGATGCCGATGAGGATGGTCATGCTCATGGAAACGCTCAGCGGAAGCATATAAACAAAACCGGCGAAGCTCATGGACGCCTGACTGGCGGCAATGGCTGCCGTTCCGAACCGCGCGACCAGGAACGCCACCACGCCGAAGATGCTGGTCTCCATGAAAATAGACAGCCCGATCGGCATACCGATACGCAGATACTCCAGTAAAAGGGATTTCGAGAAACGGATCTGATTATTACCGCCGGAGCCGTTAAAAGAAGATTCCGCGTTTTTCACCGGCGTGCCAGAGGCTTCCGGACTGCCGGAAGGTTCCCTGAGTATTTTTACGTTGCGGTACAATGGATGATAGCGGATGATCAGCGTAAACATCCCGAACAGAAGCCAGCAGGTGATACCGGTTCCGATGCCGGCGCCGATACCGCCCAGCGGCGGCAGCCCCAGTTTCCCGAAAATCAGAATATAATTCAGAATGATATTGAGAGGCAGGGTTGCCAGATAGACCTGCATGGTAAGCCGCGTGCCGCCCAGTGTATCAATGAAGGAACGCAGCACGGTTCCCATGAAAAAGGGGATGATACCGATGCCGATCCCTGCCAGATAATATTTGGCAATGTAAGCCACCTGCGGTTCCAGGCCCAGGCTCCGGATAAACGGATCCAAAATGCTGAAGCCTGCCGCAAAACATAAACAGGAAAAGAGCAGGGCCAGCAAAAGCCCGTGCCGGATCACCCGCCCCGTCTCCTGCTTTTTTCCTGCTCCTAACAGATGAGCCGTAAGCGGCGTGGCAGCAATCAAAATTCCGTTTACAGTTGTAAATACCGGCATCCACAGGTTGGTCCCGATGGAAGTGCCTGCCAGCTGTTCCGCGCCGGCGCGCCCGCTCATAACCGTATCAACAAAATTCATTCCCATGATCGCTATCTGGGTAATGAGAATCGGGATCATGACGCTGAAAAAGTGGCGGAACTTTGCCCGGGCATCGTTCCCGAATAATTTTTCTTTAAGGGGTATGTCTGTTTTTATATTCATTCTCTTGCCTGTCAACTATGATTATGATTGTTTGAAATTCCGTTTTTTACATTATAGCATGATTTTTATCATTCATTAATAACACGCCGCAAAGAAACAACCGGGGACAGAATCATCACGGATACAGACAAAGAAGCAATAAAAAAAGGCGCGCCGTTTTCACAATATATGTGAAAACCACGCGCTTTTTCAACTTTTTACAAATCCGTAAAAAGATTTTTAGAATAATCCCATTCGGAGCACTGTATTTTTATATATCTAACCTTACTTTTTATTATTATCCCGTTCCCAAAGCAAGCTTTCCAGTGTACTGAACAGCTGCTCCGGATCTATCGGTTTGCTCAGGTGAACATTCAGGCCGGCCTGTAAACTCCGTTGCACGTCTTCATCAAACGCATTGGCAGTCAGGGCGACAATCGGAATTTCTTTAGCATCCGCCCTGTCCATGGCGCGGATTTTTGCGGTAGCGGTCAGCCCGTCCATCTCCGGCATACGGATATCCATGAGGATGGCATCGTAATAATTCTCCGGATGCTCCGCGAACTTTTCTACCGCAATTTTGCCGTTGAGAGCATGGTCTGTTTCAATTTCCTTCATGCTCAGCAGCATCATGACGATTTCCGCGTTGATAGCCACATCTTCCGCCAGAAGTATATGGCGCCCCTTCAGCTCGGCCTTCCGTTCTTTCTGTATCGTTACAATGTTTTTTCGTTTCACAGCCTGACGGAATTCTTCCATCACATTTGTCGCAAACAACGGCTTGGCAATAAAGCTGTCCACACCGGCAGCGATCGCTTCTTCCGTAATATCGTCCCAGCGGTAGGCAGTCAGGATGATAATGGCGGATTCATTGCCGACGATCGCGCGAATCTGCCGTGCCGTTTCCACGCCATCCATCTCCGGCATTTTCCAGTCAACTAATATTAAATTGTAGGGATCGCGCCGGGCATGCTGGAACCGTACTTTTTCCACTGCTTCCCTGCCGGACAATGCCGTATCCGCGGGAATGCCGACCTTTTCCAGCACCAGTCTTGCATGTTCGCAGGCAATAGGATCGTCGTCAATTACCAGAACTTTCATATCGCGGGGATTAATTTCCGGTTCGTCCATTGCATTGGTGCGCAGGGAATCCAAAAGCGTAACGGTCACGGTAAACGTGGTGCCCTCACCCTTTTCGCTTTCCACTTCCAGCTTGCCGTTCATTACGTCCACCATGTTTTTGGTGATGGCCATGCCTAAACCGGAACTTCCGTATTTACTGGTTGTTGAAGAATCTTCCTGACTGAAGGCATCAAAAAGTTTCGGCAGGAATTCTTTACTCATACCGATGCCGGTATCTTTTATGACAAACTGCAGCGTCGATTTATTATCGAAGCTGGCAACCCGTTCTACGGTAAAGTCAATATTTCCGTCTTTCGGCGTAAACTTCACCGCATTGCTTAAAATATTCAGGATGATCTGCCGCAGCTTCATATCGTCGCCGATATAATAGTCATCAATATGCCCGTTGATGTTGCAACGGTAATTGATGCCTTTCTCGGTGCACTGGCCGCTGACCAGCGTATTGATCTGTTCCAGAAGGTGTGAAATGGAAAACTCTTCATTCTTCAGGCTCATACGCCCGGATTCGATGCGCGACATATCCAGGATATCGTTGATCAGATGCAGCAGATGCTGGGCCGAGTCCCCGATTTTTTCCAGATATTCTTTCGTGGATGGAGACAGACCCTTTTCGCTGAGGGCGATATTATCCAGTCCGATGATGGCGTTCATCGGCGTGCGGATTTCGTGGCTCATGTTGGAAAGGAATGCAGTCTTGGCTTTGTTTGCTTCCTCAGCCACTGTAAGGGCGTCGCTTAACGCCTGGTTTTTTGCCATGTCCTCCCGGGTTTCCTGGTCCACATCCGTAAAGCCCACACCAATCGCATGGACGATGTGATCCTCCCGGTCCTCCGCATGACGGACGCCGGCCATGCGAAGCATCTCGTAGGTTTCTTTCCCGTCCCGGTTCACAAGGTAGCGGTAGCTGATTACGAGGCCTTTTTCCAGCGCCGCCCGGATAGATTCCGGCTCAATAAAGTTCAGGAAACCTTCCCGGTAACTGTCTGTAACAAACTTTTCCGCATACCTGGTAAATAATTCATGGAAGCAAACGTTCTCTCCTTCTTTCGGCGCGCCGGGAAGTTTGGAGCCGGAACGGACGCAGATGCTCTGGTCAGTATCCAGGTCTACAAAATAAACGCTTCGGTAATCGGAGGCCAGCGCCGTAATCATCTTATCCTGACGCACACGCTGCTTTTCCTGCTCCAGCAGCTTATCCTGCAGGGACAGGCGTTCCTCCAGTTCCTGCTGCTTTACACGGGTCTCCGCTTCAAAGGTTTCTTTTTCCAGTTCCAGCCTGGCGGCACGGCGCATCTGCCGCAACATGAACATAAACATTGCCAGCAATACGGCTGCGGTCAAAAGAATCTGCGCCAGGTTGCGCGACATCATACTGTCGGTAATGGAACTGATCTTTTCACTGATCAGGCTTTCCCGGATCAGGTAGGTAAGCATCCAGTTTGTCCCTTTAATCGGAACATAATACATGGTTTCCGCGATACTATTATATGTGAAAGAAACATAACCGTCTTTCCCCGTGGCAAAATCCTGTTTCATCTTTGCCAGGGAGTTTCCGGATTCAAAGATGGCGGATTCCATCGCCTGCAGCAGATTGGCATCGGCAGACAGGCCGCCCAGTACCACATTCGTCAGAGGGATTCCGTCTTTTGTATAAATGTTACAAAACGTGGTTTTGTTGTTATCAGCCTGCAGGGAAACGCCTTCCAGCATACGCTGCATGTCGATTTCCATGAAGCTCGCTACCAGCGTCTGCCCGTTAAACGGGAGTTTTTTCAGCGGAATGGCGATGATCACGCTTTTGTCTTTGCTTTCAATATTCTTAACTGAAATCTCAGGGCCTTCGATAGACCGGTAATCAAAGCGGTATGAATCAATATCATTCTGCGTTTCCTGGGCCGTATAAATCAGTCCGTTGCTGTCCACAAAGGCAAACTTTTCCAGCCCGTACAGTTTTTTCATCCTGCGCTGGAAAGCCTGCAGATGGTCTATGTCCTGCAAATCGTAAGGTTCAAGCAGATCGGTTGCTACCTGAAAATTATCAATCGTCTTTTTGAGATTGGAAGCAATGACCTGTTCCCGCCGCCCTGCCAGTTCGTCAAGATATAACAGGCTTACGGAACGTACGGCATCTACGGTATCTTTTTTTGCAATCCGGCCCATCCACATGGTGCCAAAGACCAATATAATTGCAACAATGATACCGCCTATCAGAGCCGATTGCATAATACTGCTTGTTTTACTGCTTTCGTTATGATCAGCCATTGTGTTTCACGCTCCTGTATTTCTCGCGCTGTCCTGTTTTACAAGCGCTTTACTATACTCCAATAAAACACTATTGTATTACATGAAGCAAAATCATTTTTAACATTATTATATAATTATAACATCAATTTGCTCAAACAACAATTCATTAAAACTGTGTCGGGATTACTTTTAACCTTTTTCCGGGAATTAACCAAAGTGAAATACGAAAACACATGTAAAGGTAAGCCGGGAAATTCTTCGTTTAAAATTATGGAAACTATAAAAAAACAAATAGACCCCATCAGCAAAACGCTGATGGGGTCTGTATTTAAGACACTGTCTTTGCAAAAAGTGCCGGGGATTCTAATGGTGGAGATGAAGAGGATCGAACTCTCGACCTTACGGATGCGAACCGTACGCTCTCCCAGCTGAGCTACATCCCCACTAAAAGATTACTCTACTATATTACGCCAACTTGCAAAAAAAAGCAAGAGGAAAATCAGGGAACACGCTAAAAATTACAGCGCCGGTTTCAAAACGAGGGAAAGAATCAGCAGAATGACAGGCTGATGCAGCAAATAGACCAGCAGCGAATGCTGGCCCAGCGTTTCCAGCACGGGAACGCCCTTGGTAAAAACATCAGGCAGGCCGGTCAGGCCTTTTGTCTCACGCTTTTGGAGAAGGTTCCGGCAAATGAAGTATCCTTTTATAAACAAAAAGTACCAGGGAATAAAAGAAAAGTAGTCTGCGGAAGAAAAATTTTTATCCTGCAGGCCCAAAAAGCTTCCCAGCATTCCATGTTCATACAGAAAATCCGGAAGACGGCAAAGAATTATATTCTCAAAGCCAAGGTTTCCGTCATTGATGTTGCGAAAAATGAAAAGCAGGACAGTGCTGCAAAGCAGCCCCGCTTTTGCCGGAATTTTTCGGAGAAAGGGACCCAGCCAGGCTGTCAGCATGATAGAAAATCCCAGGAAGAACAGCACGCCGAAGATGATTTTTGACTCCGGCGCAAACACCAGCGTCGCTACAGTCACCAGGATACCGGAAATCATGATTTTCAGGCCCCGTTTGCATGCAGAGGACAAGGTGCGTTCATCCCGTTTCAGCCCCTGACAGAACCCGCTGACAAAGATAAACAGCCAGCAGATGCTCTGTTGCCAGAGATATCCCCGGGTTTCCATGAACCAGGGCCAGTCAAACCCGTACATATGTACCAGGTCCCAACAGACATGATATAAAATCATGCTTACCAGGGAAAAGCCCCGCAGCGTGTCCAGTAACCGATAACGCATGAAACCGTTCCATCCTTTGCACTTCTTTATTTTGCCATCATCCGTGCAATCTGCTGAGCCAGCGCAGCCGGATCGTCCGGAATCATGCCGTCCAGCAGCAGGGCCTGGTCAAAGAGCAGGGCGCAGAAATCTTTAAAGTCCTGGCTGTCCTTGCCCTGATCGTGGGCTTCCT
>JAFQZL010000011.1 GCA_017405945.1 Acidaminococcaceae bacterium | reverse complement strand
TTCCGTGGCGACCGCCTGATGACCCGTTATGAAATGGCTCAGATCGTAGCGAAAGCTATGGCCAAAGGCGCTAACGTTGACAAGCTGGCTGCAGAATTTGCAGATGAACTGGATGCGCTGGGCGTTCGCGTAGCAGCTCTGGAAAAGAAAGCTGACAACGTTAAGATCACAGGCCAAGTTCGTTGGCATTATGCAAATGTTAAAAATGGCGACAAGAAATCCTACCAGCACCAGCTGCGTACCCGTCTGCTGTTCACCGGCAAAGTAAACGATACCTGGAACTATGTAACCATGCTGGAAAACCGCAGCGACAAGAGCGACTATAAGGGCGATGAAGCCACTGCTACTCAGCGCGCATACTTGGAAGGCCGTCTGGGCGGAGCCAAAGTAACGGCCGGCCGTTTCAACCTGACCCGTGAGCCCGGCGGAAACATTTATGATAACCGTGCTGACGGTGTAAAAGTTTCTTACGGTGACAAGGTTAAATTAGAAGGCTACTATGTAAAAACGTCTACCTTTGATTGGCAGGATTTCAGCATCGGAAGCCCGTATTATCGGTCTGGCAAGAAAAAAGGTCAGATGAGAGATAATGGCTATGGCAACAATGCATACGGCGAAAAAGGCTATGCTTGGGGCGTAAACGCTGCTGCTAAGCTGGGCGACAAAGCAGATTTCTTTGTTGGCTATGACAAGTTTAACAATCATCATGTTGATGATGCTGACAACGGCATCTTTGATGTTGGTCTGGCTGGTAAATTCGGCGACTTCGGTTTAGACGCTGTTTACCTGCATGGCGATGCTGACGGTGCACAAAATAAAAACGGTTTCGTAATCACCGCTGCTTACAAGGGCGCAAGCTTCAAGAAAGCCGGCACCTGGGGACTGGAAGCTAAATACTACGATCAGGGCGACGCTACTTATGTAGCTCATACCATGAACGGCACTATTCCGTCGGACGAAGGCGGCTTCAGGGGTTATAAAGTAGCTGGTTACTATGCAGTAGCAAAAGGTATGGTAGCAGGCATTGAATACTATGACCTGAAGGGCAAAGAAGATCCGAAGACCAAAGCCCGCACTCTGTGGACCGAACTGCAGATCCGTTTCTAATCTGAATCTGTAGTGAATAAGGATATTACCCGAAAAACAGTTAGGAAATAAGTAACATCGGCAGGACTGCTTCGGCAGTCCTGCTTTTTTGCGGTTTAGAAGTTGTTCAACTGTGTACAACCAGGAGAGATTTCTAAAATTTTTAAAAAACAGAACTACAGGCTTAAAAATAATAAATGGTTAATGAAGAAATATATAAAGTCTTGACTTTTATGATTTTTGGGCATAAACTATTTTACAAGTTACCAAAAACTTTATTAAATTAAAATCATGACGCGTGTTTACTGAATTTCAGGTTTGGCGGACCAATCATCGTTTTGAGAATAATTCACACAGATTTAAATTTTTTTCTGAAACTAATATACTAAAATCCAAACATACACTTTTTTCTATATGCGAGAAGAGGCGCAAAGGAGGGGTACAATGAAGCAGGAGCTGGTTGCGGAAGTTCTGAAGAGAATGCTCCCCTACCTTGACAACACGCAGCTGGTACAGTTAAAGTATGCCATGGAGACAGCATTGTATGATTATGAGGTTCGCACTGTCCCGGCATGCGCAACGGAATGTGCAAGCAGTGGTCATGGTGATAAAAACGAAAAGGAAAATAACAAACTCCTGAAAAAGTTTATTGCTTCCAAGCGGATTGAAGGCTGTTCGGAAAAAACACTGAAGTATTACCGCACGACCCTTGAAGCCATGTTTTTATCAATGAGTAAAAATGTATGCAGCATCCAGACGGAGGATCTGCGCCTGTATTTAATGGAATACCAGAAAAGGAACCAGTCGGGAAGAGTAACCATTGACAATATCCGGCGCATCTTTTCCAGTTTTTTTGCCTGGCTGGAAGATGAAGATTATATCGTTAAGAGCCCGGTGCGCCGCATCCATAAAGTGAAAACGGCTACCAGCGTCAAGGAAACATACACTGACGAAGAACTGGAACGGATGCGGGACCACTGTGATGAATTGCGGGATCTGGCAATCATTGATATGCTGGCATCAACCGGTATGCGTATCGGCGAGATGGTCCTGCTGAACCGCAGGGACATAAACTTTGCCGAACGGGAATGTGTGGTGTTCGGCAAAGGGGACAAGGAACGGGTCGTGTACTTCGATGCGCGGACCAAACTTCACCTGAAGGAATATCTGGCAAGCCGTACCGATGATAACCCGGCCCTGTTCGTTACGCTGCAGTCTCCCCACAAACGCATTAAGATAGGCGGGATCGAGGCGCGGTTGCGGGAAATCGGCAAGAGCCTGAATATTATCAAAGTGCATCCCCATAAATTCAGACGGACCCTGGCCACAATGGCGATTGATAAAGGGATGCCTATTGAACAGCTGCAGCGTCTGCTGGGCCATCAGAGGATTGACACCACGCTGATGTACGCGATGATCAAGCAAAGCAATGTTAAGATAGCCCACAAAAAATTTTTCGGATAATTCCGCTTTTTTATAAAACTTTAAATGAAAAATCTTCTCCAGACATAGTTTAAAATAGAAAGAAGATCAAGTTGTATAAAAGACTATGATTTTTAAGCCGGGAAACGACTTCAATGAAACCGGTAACGAAAATGTAACGCAGAGTGTAACGGTACCTGTAACGCAACATGTAACGATTTCTGTAACGCAACATGTAACGGACCGTGGGAGCCCGCATGGATACTGGGCAGGAGGCAACTGTGAAACCACATGTAACGCATGTTGTAACGCATGTTGTAACGCATCAGAAAAGCATATAACTTATATATAGCATATAGATTATATATAAATATGCTTTATATGCTTATAAGCTTATATGCATATATGCTGATAATAACTCTGTAAAAATTCCGCTTGATTATTTCCCCTTACGATGCGCAGAAGAAAAAGAATTATAACAAAACAGCTGCAGAAAATAAATTACGGGTGTTGAACTAAATCCGCATTTATCTTACTGGTTTTACAAAGAAATTACGAGAAAAAATGGAAAAATCGGGAAAAAAGCTTGACAAAACAAATTTAAACTGTTATATTTTACTAGGATTACGATAACCTGTTGTATCTGTATTATCCTTGGTTACAGACGTTGGAACGGAACGGTGTGCTGTACGCGACGCAGAGGAAACACGGTCACTCGAGCGGGTAGCGTGGAGGACTCCGGGACGGAAAAACGTTTTGTAATAAATACAAATTTGTTTTTCTAAAAGGAGGAAAACGCAATGAAAAAATCTTTAGTACTGGCAATGGCAATGGCTCTGGGCGTAACCGCTTCCGCTTATGCCGCTAACCCGTTCTCCGATGTACCGGCTGGCCACTGGGCATATGACAGCATCTCCAAATTAGCTGCTGCCGGCGTAATCGAAGGCTATGGCGACGACACTTTCCGTGGCGACCGCCTGATGACCCGTTATGAAATGGCTCAGATCGTAGCGAAAGCTATGGCAAAAGGCGCCAACGTTGACAAACTGGCTGCAGAATTTGCAGACGAACTGGATGCGCTGGGCGTTCGCGTAGCAGCTCTGGAAAAGAAAGCAGACAACGTTAAGATCACCGGCCAGGTTCGTTGGCATTATGCAAACGTTAAAAAAGGCGATGCGAAATCCTATCAGCATCAGCTGCGTACCCGTCTGCTGTTCACCGGCAAAGTAAACGATACCTGGAACTATGTAACCATGGTTGAAAACCGCAGCGACAAGAGCGACTATCTGGGAGATGAAGGCACTGCTGTACAGCGCGCATACTTAGACGGTCGTCTGGGCGGCGCCAAAGTTATGGCCGGTCGTTACAACTGGACTGATATTACTGGCGGTAACGTTTATGATAACCGCGTTGACGGCGTAAAAATTAGTTACGGCGACAAAGTAAAACTGGGCGCTCACTATGCAAAACTGGCTACCACTTCCTGGAAAAATTATGCTATGGGCGGCGCTGCTATGGGCACCAATGCATACGGTGAAAAGGGCTATGTTTGGGGCGTAAATGCTGCCGCTAAACTGGGCGACAAAGCAAACATCTTCGTTGGCTATGACAAGTTTAATGATCATCATGTTGATGATGCTGACAACGGAATCCTTGAAGCTGGCCTGGGTGGTAAATTCGGCGATTTCGCTTTAGACGGTGTTTACCTGCATGGCGACGGAGATGGATTTGAAAACAAAAACGGTTTCGTAATCACCGCTGCTTACAAGGGCGCAAACTTCAAGAAAGCCGGCACTTGGGGTCTGGAAGCTAAATACTACGATCAGGGCGATGCTACTTTCGTAGCTCATACCATGAACGGCACCATTCCGAACGAAGGCGGCTTCAGGGGTTATAAAGTAGCCGGTTACTATGCAGTAGCAAAAGGCATGGTAGCAGGCATTGAATACTATGACCTGAAGGGCAAAGAAGAGCCGAAGACCAAAGCTCGCACTCTGTGGACCGAACTGCAGATCCGTTTCTAATCTGAATCTGCAGTAAGTCAGGGTATTGCCTGGCAAACAGCTAAGAAATAAGTAACACTGGCAGGACTGCTTCGGCAGTCCTGCTTTTTTGTAGAAACAAATATAGAAAGTTCACAAATTTGACTGGAATGATTCCCGGAAATATGGTATTATACTATGCAGTGAAACGGTTACATGCAGTTCGTGTAAAACGTATTTAAATAGCTGTGCATAGGAGGAAGTGTAATGAAAAAACTATTGGCGTTTATGGTCGCGTTATTTACGGTCATCCTGATGGGCGGTCCCCTGACCGGAACAGCGGAAGCGGCCTATGTGGCGGTTGTTCCCATTGACATTGACGTTGACAAGGTGGAACGGTCCGGTGACCTTAACGGCTATTACTGGGATCTGGTGATCGACAAGTTCCAATATCCGGATTATGAATTGCTGGACGATGAAAAAGTATCTGCTGTTTTGCCGGAAGAAGGGCTGAAATCCTTCGATAAGGCTTCCCTGGCGGAAGTGGCGGATAAAACAGGGGCGCAGGTGGTAGTAGCCATGCGCGTTTCCGAGGTTAAGGAAGAACCGAAATCGTTTTTGCGTGAGCCGGCCGTACTGTGCCATATGAAGGGCGAACTCGCTACATACAACCTGTTGACCGAAAAATACTATTACAAGAAAATTAATTACAACGAGCAGATTGAGGAAGTGCTGACCGTGCGTAATGACTGGCTGCAGAACGCCTTTGCGGATTATCTGCGCCGCGGCCTCAACCGTACGATCGAGAATAAAAAGAAAGAAAAAAGCCGTTTTTAACATGTGGAGCAATTTAAGCTGAAACGCTTTCAGAGACTGCGGATTTTTCTGCAGTCTCTTTATTTTTTGTATCTTCCTCTATCTTTTTATTTCTTTTTCTGTTATAATAATATGGCATAATTTTAAAGTGGGTTCGTGTTTGCTGTCGTCGTATTATGCAGACAGATGTACCCGCTTAGCTGTCGATCAGTGTGTCTCGCTGAAACGTTCAAGCGTATTGGAGGGAGTTTTTTGAAGAATAAGGAAATCTGCCGGGAGACTACCACCCGGGGCAGCGGCAAGATGGGGCTGGCCTACATGGCGCTGCTGGCAATCTGCTGCAGCTGGGCCTATGAAGGATTCCGCTTTAACAGTACCGGCATAGTCAGCCCCGTGGGAATGGGACTTAATTTTCTCTGGCTGGGGCTTTGGATCTGGAAAGTGTATTATCGTTACGAGGTGATCCTGCGCCAGAATGAACTGGAAATCGTAACCATCGGGTTATGGAAGCAGGGCAGCTACAAAGTTGACCTGAGCAAAACGGAAAGTTTTGCCCAGCATTACCGGCACGACTTTTTCCGCCGTACCCGCATTAAACATTATATTCACCGTTACAATATGGCGGACGTCAATCCCACCCGCATCCTGGCCTTTAAGGAAGGCAAGGGGCTGGCGGCAGTCATCTTCTGCTGCAGTGATGAGTTTTTAAAAGAACTGGTGCGTCTGATGCCGGACAAGTACCTGGAGTTTTAGGAGTGGTCGTATGATAGATATTTCTACTGTACCGCCGGCTGCTGTGACCGGCCGTCTGTTTACCGTCTTTTTTCTGTCTTTTTTCATTATCTTTATTACTGCGCGACTTGTAGGCAGCGAACGGAAAGCATTGTGGTTTAAGCGCCGCACCAATTACACGCTGCTGAACCGTCGCGGTATTTTTGGCGAGTACATGAACTTCGGGTATCCCCGGACCTGGCAGGGTCTGCTGGTGGCCCTGGCCATGTATGGACTGATCTTTGCCCTTGCGATTGGGTACATTTGTTTTTACCCCTACGCGTAAGACTTTATGAACAGGGAATTCTGTTTGCAGACAGAGGATGTTCTTCATAGCAGAACGTTTTTTTGTAACAGTTGGAGAAGGAGTTTGCAAGTGATTAAAGGAACGGTAACGGAGACCCATGGCGAACGCGCCAAGGTCCGCGTCAATTTTAAAGAAACTACCGAGCGGGGGCTGCGGGCTTACATCGACTGCTGGAATCCCATCAGCGCCCATCCGGGGGATAATGTGATCATAGAGTACCGCAAGGTGGATGCACGCAAGGCAAAATGGTTCCAGATCATGCTGCCCATTTTATGTCTGGCGGCCGGCGGTATCTTCGGATATGCCCTGGCCGGTTATTTTAAGATGGACTTCTGGTTCTGGCCCTTTGTGGGCGGCAGCATAGTGGTCTGGATGTATATTGCTTACAATTACATCAAGATTTTCCGCCGGGATGCCATCAGCGCAAAAGAACAGCTGACCGTGGCGGAAATCGAACCGGCAGAGTACCTGATCAACACAGAAGAGGAAGTAGAAGAACTGGCTGAAAAGCCCAAGTCGTTTTTGTATAGCGGAAGGTAATGAATTGCTGTGCAGGGGCTGTTGAACAGGCGAAGCGCATCAGCCGGGCGCCAGCCGGACAGTTCCCGCGCAGTCATTTTAAAGGTATATTAAAAAAAGAAAAGGAGCTGATAGTTTGTCGGATTTTAAAATTAAAGAAATGAGCGAAGAGGACCGGCCCCGGGAACGGTTGTGCAATAAGGGGGCCGAAGCCCTGACCAACGCGGAGCTGCTGGCAATCCTGATCGGCAGCGGCACGAAAGAGTATTCCGCCCTGCGTATCGCCGAAGAGATGACCCGGAACGAAGGGCTGTACCGGCAGGTGGCCCGCTGGCACAGGGTGCAGGAATTCAGGCACATCAAAGGCCTTGGCAACGCCAGAGCCGCCCGTATTCTGGCCGCGATGGAACTGGGAAGGCGGATAGCCTGCGCATCAGCCATTGACTCCAAACATATCGCCTCGCCGGGCGATGGAGCGCAATATCTGATGGGCAGACTACGGAATGAGACTCATGAAAAGTTTATCGTCCTGCTGTTAAATACAAAGAACCGGATCATTAAGACCGAACAGATTGCGGAAGGGTCCCTGACCAGCGCCGTGGTGCATCCCAGGGAGGTGTTCGCGCCTGCCGTGACAGCGCATGCGGCCTGCATCCTGGTGGCCCATAACCATCCGTCGGGAGATCCGTATCCCAGTACGGAGGACCGCAAGCTGACCCATGCGCTGGAAGACGCTGGAAAAGTTCTGGGAATCCCGTTACTGGATCATCTGGTCATCGGCGACGGGCGGTATTACAGTTTTAAGGAGCATGGCGACCTGTAGTCTGGCTTGTTGAAATATCGAAATAACACTTGTGTCCGGGACAGGTTTTCCCGCAAAGGCGGAGGACTGTACGGCTTTTGAAAGATTGTATGGGGTGAAAGCAGTATGTTTAGCATATTCTCCAGATTTTCCCATGATTTGGGAATCGACCTCGGCACCGCCAATACGCTGGTGCATTGCAAAGGAAGAGGGATCATTATCCGTGAGCCTTCGGTAGTGGCCGTGGACAGCGAAACCAACGAAGTGCTGGAGATCGGCGCAGAGGCCAAGCAGATGATCGGACGCACGCCGGGCAACATCATTGCCATCCGTCCCATGAAGGACGGGGTCATTGCGGATTTTGACATTACCCAGTCCATGCTGAAATATTTTATCCATAAAGCCATCGGGTATCATTCCCTGGTACGGCCCCGCATCGTTGTAGGGGTTCCCAGCGGCGTGACGGAAGTGGAAAAACGTGCTGTCGTGGACGCGGCGATTCAGGCGGGGGCCCGGGAAGCCTATCTGATCGAGGAACCCATGGCGGCGGCTATCGGAGCCGGTCTTCCGGTGCAGGAGGCGACCGGCAGCATGGTTGTCGATATCGGTGGCGGTACCTGTGAAGTAGCGGTCATTTCCCTGGGCGGCATTGTGGTATCCCGTTCCATCCGTACCGGTGGGGATGCCATTGATGACGCGATTTCCCGTTATATCCGCAAGACGTTCAGTCTGCTGATCGGCGAGCGTACGGCGGAGCAGATTAAGATTACGTTAGGAACGGCCATGTTTGTTGACAATCCGGATACCATGGAGATCCGGGGCCGCGACCTGGTCAGCGGTCTGCCCAAGAATCTGACAATCAATGCAAACCAGGTCTGCACCGGTATTGCGGAACCCGTAGCGAGTATCGTGGACGCGGTGCGTAATACACTGGAGAGGACGCCGCCGGAACTGGCTTCGGATATCATCGACCACGGCATTATCATGACAGGGGGGTCTTCTTTGCTGCGGAATCTTGACAAGCTGATCAGCAAGGAAACCGGCATGCCGGTATACGTCAGTGATGAGGCGCTGGCCTGCGTGGTGTTGGGAACCGGTATCTGCGTGGAGAATATTGACACATATAAGAAAGGCTTTATGGCTTCCAGCAGCAAGCTGTAAGTTATAGGATCCCGGATGGTAGATTATGAAAAAGCAGCAGTTTGTGACGGTGCTGGCCGTGCTGGGGATGTGCGCGTGCATGGTACTGGCTGTGCATCAGCGGTGGCGCTTCCCGTTAGTGAACGCGGTTGTGAACACCGTGTTGCTGCCTGTTAATGCGGCGGTCCGCCGGATAAATGACGAGGTTGTATCGTTTCGTGAAAACCGGCGGCTGAATGCCACCTTACAGGAAGAGAACAGCCGGCTGAAAAAGGAACTGGAATCCCTTCGCAGCGCGGAGTACCGGCTGAAAAAGCTGGAGGCTGAAAACACGGAATTGCTGGCGATGGCAGGCTACAGGCAGCAGAAGGAAGAACTGACGATGCTGCCTGCCCGGGTGATTGGCGTGAGCCTGGGGGACCTGCATGAATTTTTCTTTTTGGATAAAGGCAGCGCTGACGGGGTGCTCGCCGGCATGGTGGTAACTACCAGCGACGGGGTGGCCGGCGTGGTGGATCAGGTTTACCGTCACTACAGCCGTTTTATGCTGATTTCCGCAAGCCGGTCACGCATCGGGATCAGGGTGCTGCGCAGGGAATCCCGCGCCGTAGGTGTGCTCACGGGTCAGGGGCCGAACCGTTCCCTGCTGCAGGGTGAATATTTTGGCCGGGACGATGATGTGCAGGCTGGCGATATGCTGGTGACCAGCGGCATTGGCGGAAAATATCCGGCAGGCTTGTTTATTGGTACGGTGAAAGGTGTAGAGGCAGATGTTACAGGTCTGCAGAAACTGGTGCAGATCGAGCCGGCAGCCGACCTCAGCCGTCCGGACAGGGTGTTTGTTATTATACAGGAAGATGTTAAGCGGCGTATCGAAAAAGAAATAGCGGAAGAAGCCGGGGAGGCCAAACCATGAGAATGTGGTCATGGATTGCCGCTGCGTTTGTTGTTCTGGTGTTGCAGACGACTTCTTTAGGGTGTTTTGGGGGCAATCTGTTTTTCGACTTGCCCTTGCTTTTTATTTATAGTGTGGGATTGTTTTACGGTGCCCGGGCCGGTCTTGTCTGCGGCCTGGCCTTCGGCCTTCTGCAGGACGTCTCTTCTCCCGCGGTGTTTGGCTTTTATGTGCTGACGCGCGGGCTGGTGGGTTACGGTACCGGCAGCATCAAGGAAATGATCTTCAAAAACAACTACGGGTATCATGTTCTGATTATCGGTTTTGTCAGTCTGTTGCTGCGTTCTTTATATGCGGTGCCGGTATTCTGGCTGGCCGGTTTTGGGAAAGCGGCTCTTTTCCTGTATCTGCAGGATTCACTGCTGTATTGCCTGGGAAATATGCTGCTGGTGCTGCCTGTCACCCGTGTCCTGCTGGCTTTGTACCGGTGGGTGGCGGAAGACGATGTGACATACTAAATAAAGAATATGCAGGTGACTGATCTGGGTTCCGGCACGGGAAATAACGGGACGGAATCAATGTAGTTTTGAAAGGGTTATTGCGTTGCTGAACCATACCAGTGGGGATCGGTTAAAAAAGATGCTTGCGGCGGCGCTGGCTGTGTTTGTGGTCTTAGGCGGCAGGCTGGCCTGGCTGCAGCTTTATAAAGGGTTGTATTACGGGAAGCAGGCCGACGGCAACCGTATGCGCAGCACGGTAATCATGGCGCCCCGGGGCCGGATTATGGATGTACACGGCAAGGTGCTGGCAGACAGTTCGCCGGGGTATGTGCTCAGCCTGCAGGCAGGGCACTCCTTTTCGGATGCGGAAGTGGACCTGCTGGCCCGCCTGCTGGCAATGCAGCCGGATGTGATCCGGGAAAAAGCTGACCGGGCGGCGGGCACCTATGAGCAGATCATGGTCAAAAGCGAACTGACGCCCCGGGAAATTACATCGCTGGAAGAACATCTGAAGGATTTGCCGGGTATTTCGCTGAACCTGCAGCCTATGCGTCATTATTTGTACGGTACATCGGCAGCTCATGTGTTGGGGTATGTGGGCGAAGTTTCGGAAAAGCAGATAAAGCAGGGCAAATATAAAGGCCTTTCCCCAGGCAGCATTGTGGGGAAGGAAGGTCTGGAGTTTGTCTATGATTCCGTGCTGCGGGGGCAGACCGGACGCAGGACGGAAGAAGTGGATGTAAGGGGCCGGGTAGTACGCGAACTGGCGGGACAGGCTCCTGTTTCCGGTAAAGGTCTGGTGCTGACGCTGGATTTTGCCTTGCAGCAGGATCTGGAACGGGTATTGGATAAACAGATGGCCGCCTTGCGCAGCAGCGGGATTGCGCCCAATGCCTACGGGGCGGCGGCGGTAGCCATGGATCCGAACACCGGCGCGGTGCGGGCGCTGGTCTCCCGTCCGGGATATGACCCCAACTGGTTTGTGGGCGGCATATCTTCAGCCCATTGGAAACTGATTAATGAAAATGTTTTCCATCCGCTGACAAATAAAGCGATTAACGGAGAATATCCGGCCGGCTCTACCTTTAAAGTGGTAACAGGTTCGGCTGCGCTGGATAAACATAAAGTGACGCCGGAAGAGTTGATTTTTGACTCCGGGAAGCACTGGCTGGCCGACATGGGCAATGCCGGCGGGGAAGCGTTGGGCTGGATTAATTTCCAGACGGCCTTCGCCATGTCGGACAATGTATATTTTTATGAAATGGGGCGCAGGGCTGGCATTGAAAACCTGAACGCCTATGCAGCGCAATATGGATTTGGCAGGCCTACCGGTATTGAACTGGCAGGAGAATCCTCCGGGCTGATTGCCGGACCGGCGGCCAAGAAAAAAGTATTTAACGAAGAGTGGACGTTAGGTGATACCTTTAATGCTGCTATCGGGCAGGGCCTGACATTAGTAACGCCTATCCAGATCTGCCAGATGCTGGCTGCGGTGGCAGCTGACGGAGTGATCCATCCCCCTTATCTGGTGGAGAAGATCGTCAACGCGGACGGCAGTGTGTATGAAACACCGAAGCGGCCCCAAAGCCGCAGGCTGGAACTGGAGCCCCGGACCGTTCAGCTGATTCAGAAAGGATTGAAGGGTGTGACCCAGCCGGGAGGCACCGGCGCCTGGTTTTCCGGATTGCCGGTTCCTGTAGCAGGCAAGACCGGGACTGCGGAGAATCCTCACGGGCAGGACCACGGCTGGTTTATCGCCTATGCGCCGGCAGAGAAACCGGACCTGGTCATTGCCTGTATCGTGGAGCAGGGAACCTATGGCGCCACAGCTTCCGGCCCTGTCGTATATGAAGTGCTGGAAGATTACCTTACAGGAAAATTGAAAGCAGAAAGGAAATAATACATTGCGTCGGTATTTACGCAATCTGGACTGGATTTTAATATGGACCATTCTGCTGTTGAGTGTTACCGGCATGGTACTGATTGCCAGCGCTACCCATGGTGATGCGGTTGTAACGGGACACAATCGCTTTATTCAGCGGCAGGGACTTTTCCTGTTGGTGGATGTCCTTCTGGCAGTCGGGATTATTTCTCTTGACTACCATTCGTTAAAACGGATTGCCCTGCCTTTATACGGCTTTACGGTACTGTTGCTTCTGGGGGTCATGTTTTTCGGTCACGCCAGCCTGGGAGCCCAGCGATGGATCCAGATCGGTCCGGTGACTTTTCAGCCCAGCGAATTTTCCAAAGCTTTTATGATTGTTTGTCTGGCCGCGTTTTTGGATGAACGCAGTGAATATCTGGAACAGTGGAGAGATTATCTGCCGGCCTGCCTGTTTATGCTGGTCCCCTTTGTGCTGGTGCTGCGGCAGCCGGATCTGGGAACAGCCCTGGTCTTTGCGGCCATTGCATTTTCCATGTTCTGGATATGCGGCTTTAAAATCAGATGGATTGCTGTCCTGACCGGGGTGTTTGCCTGTGCGGCCCCGGTATTATGGCAGTTTTTACATGAATACCAGAGAAACCGTATCCGTGTCTTTCTGGATCCTGAACTGGATCCTTTCGGGGCCGGATACCACGTGATCCAGTCCAAGATCGCCATCGGCAGCGGCATGCTGTGGGGCAAAGGCTGGATGCAGGGAACCCAGAGCCAGCTGGACTTTTTGCCGGAGAACCATACGGATTTTATCTTTGCGGTAGCGGGGGAAGAATTTGGCTTTGTCGGGGCTGTTGTCATTTTATTATTGTACATGATATTAATCTGGCGGGGAATGACGATTGCGCTGAACGCGGAGGACCGTTTTGGGACATTGCTGGCTACAGGCATTACAGGCATGTATCTGTTCCATGTACTTGTAAACGTGGGTATGACTATCGGCATCATGCCGGTAACAGGGGTGCCGCTGCCGTTTCTCAGCTACGGGGTCAGTTCACTGACTACCAATATGCTTCTGGCAGGGGTATTATTGAATATTAATGTACGGCATACAAGGTTGCAGTTTTAGATGATTATTTGGAGGCTCTCACATGAACAAGGAACTGGCCATTAACATGCTGGCGGCGGTGAAGAAACCGGCCCGGTATACCGGCGGGGAGTTTGGCAGTATTTTCAAGGAAGAAGCAGAAGTGCGGATCGCTCTGGCGTTCCCCGATGTGTATGAAGTGGGAATGAGCTATCTGGGCTTTAAAATTTTATATCATCTGGTCAATAAAATGGAAGGCATTGCGGCGGAACGGGCTTATGCTCCCTGGATCGACATGGAGCAGCTGATGCGGGAACGCAATATTGTACTCACTACCCTGGAAACCAAAAAGGCTCTTTGCGAATGTGACCTGGTGGGATTTACCCTGCAGTATGAGCTGAGCTACACCAATATCCTGAACATGCTGGACCTGGGCGGTGTTTCCGTTCTTGCGGCGGAGCGTGGGGACGAGGAACCTTTTGTTGTGGTTGGAGGACCTTGCGTATTCAATCCGGAGCCTCTGGCGGATGTGATTGATTTTGCTATTTTGGGGGAAGGGGAAGAAGCGCTGCCGGAAGTCCTGACCTGTTACCGTAACTGGAAACGGGAAGGAAAACCGGGAGGCAGGCAGGAATTTCTCCACCGGGCAGTCCGGATTCCGGGTGTCTATGTTCCTTCTTTTTATGATGTAACTTACAATGAAGATTTTACAATAAAGGCAGTGACTCCTAATACACCGGACGCTCCGGCCACCGTGACCAAACGGGTGGTGGCGGATTTAAATAATGTAGATTTTCCCACAGCGCCGGTAGTTCCGTTTGGGGAGATCGTACACGACCGCATCATGCTGGAAATGTTCCGGGGCTGCAGCCGGGGGTGCCGCTTCTGCCATGCGGGGATGGTGTACCGTCCCGTGCGGGAGCGCCGGCCGGAAGTATTACGGGAGCTTGCCCATAAGCAGGTGGATAATACGGGCTACGAGGAAATTTCTCTGGTGTCTTTAAGTACGGCAGATTATTCCTGCCTGGGACCGTTTTTAGATACTATGATTGCAGACTTTAAGGACAGGAAGGTCAGTGTATCTTTGCCCAGCTTGCGCATTGACGCGTTCAGTGTTGACGTGGCCAAAAAGGTGCAGGCGGTGCGGAAGAGCGGCCTGACGTTTGCGCCGGAGGCGGGCAGTCAGCGGATGCGTGACGTAATCAACAAGGGCGTTACGGAAGAAGACCTGCTGCACGCGGTGAGTGCGGCCTTTGCCAACGGCTGGAAAAAAGTTAAACTGTATTTCATGATCGGCCTGCCCGGTGAGACGGATGAGGATGTGCTGGCCATTGCCCGGCTGGCGAAAAAGGTACAGTGGAAGTTTAAAGAGATTACAGGCAAAGGAGGCTGCCAGGTAACCATCAGTGCGTCCTCCTTTGTGCCGAAACCCTATACGGCGTTTCAGTGGGCACCGCAGGATACGCTGGAGGAGATTCGCCGGAAGCAGGGCCTTCTGATTGAGGCCACACGTGTCAAAAATATTACTTTCCAGTATCATGACGGGAAGACCAGTATTATGGAAGGTGTCTTCGCCCGTGGCGACCGCCGTCTGGGCAAGGCGTTGTATCTGGCCTGGCAGCGCGGGCAGCGCTTTGACGGCTGGGCGGATGTGTTTGATTTTGAACGCTGGCAGCAGGTGTTGCAGGATTGCGGACTGGATCCTGATTTTTATAATCACCGGGTGCGGGGCGATCAAGAGGTGTTCCCCTGGGAGCATCTGCAGCCTGCGGTGAACCGGGCGTTCCTGGCCAGTGAGTATAAAAAGGCAAAGCAGGGATTGCTGACAGCAGACTGCCGGCAGGGCCATTGCAACGGCTGCGGTGTGTGCCAGCGGCTGGGTGTTCCGGTTATGGACTGGAGCGGCAGGGCCTATGACGCATCAAAAGAAAAGGGCTTTGTTTCTCTGGCAGAAAAGATGGCCGATGGGGATAATCAAGGTTACAGTGCCGCAACCCAACGGCCCGGTCTGCCGAAAGAGGGAGGTGAGGCGGAATGAAGCTGCGGTTTCAGATTACCAAGGAGAAAGAGATCCGTTTCATTTCCCACCTGGAGTATGTACGCACCATTGGCCGGGCCATACGGCGGGCCAAATTACCGGCGGCCTATTCCCAGGGGTTTAATCCTCATATGAAATATTCCCTGGCATCTGCGTTAGGTGTGGGAGTCGTCAGTTATGCGGAATTTGTAGAACTGGAACTGACGGAACCGGTTCATCCGCTGGAAGCGGCAGAAGCGTTGCAGAAAGCGCTGCCCCGGGGCATCCGGGTGCTGGCAGTGGACGCGGTGGACAACAGCGCCCCGGCTCTCATGAGCGTGGCAGGGGGTGCGGAGTACCGGGTAACGCTTCCCTGGACGGGGGACATTGCGCCGGCGGTGGAGGCATTTAACCGGGCAGAAGCCGTGTTTTTTGAAAAACAGGCTCCCAAAGCCAAAGAAAAAGTCAGGCGAATTGATGTGAAGTTTTATATATCCGAGTTGTCGGCGGTGCAGCGGGAAAAGGAAACAGAGCTGCATTTCCATTGCCGCATTACCCGTGACGGCAGTATGAAAGCAGTGGATCTGCTCAATACACTGAATGAACAGTACGGTTTGCAGCTACCGGTGGAAAAGGCGGATATTGAACGGATGGACCTGTACCGTGTGGATGAGATGGGAAATAAATGGCCTATGCTGGACACGTTGTTTGAACAGGGATAGTTATAACCGGACGGCACAGGCTGAATATATGTGTTGCCAATGTAAGCGGAAGTGACGGTTCCGTATTTTATCAGATAAAAAGACAGACAAGGAGGGGAGACCAATGCCGCAGCAGATCATCATCAGCAGTACTCCGGAGGAAGTCAGGATGGGGCTGGTGGATAATGGCATATTGCAGGAGTTTATGGTTGAACGGGCCATGTCTGCCCACCTGGTAGGCAGTATTTTTCTGGGCCGGGTCAGCAATATTGTGCGGGGAATTCAGGCCGCATTTATCGATATCGGGCTGGATCAGAACGCGTTTTTGTATCTGGGAGATTCTCAGGACCTGACAGAGGGCGCTTCCGTTATGATTCAGATCACTAAAGATCCCAGGGGAACAAAGGGTCCGACAGCCAGCCGGGAAATTACGTTTCCGGGACACTATGCCGTGTTATTCCCGTTCTCAGATAATATCGGAATCTCCCGGAAGATAACGGATGAAGAAGAAAGAGCCAGACTGCGGAGCCTCGCGGAAAAATTAAGACATCCGGGCATGGGTATTGTACTGCGTACAGAAGCCGAAGGCGTCTCGGCAGAAGTTTTAGAAACGGATATCAACAATCTGATTGCCGAATGGAATGTAGTGGCAGCCAGGGCAAAACGTGCGAAAGCTCCGGCTTTCCTGCACCGGGAACTGGATTTGTCAGTGCGCATGGTGCGAGATTATTTTACCAGGGATGTAAAAGAAATCGTTGTGGATAATCCGGAAGCTTTCCAGCGGATTCAGGCCCTGCTGTCAGAGATGAAAGATGTGGAAAATACGGAGCTTAAGCTGTGGGACAGCGGGGAAGACGTGTTTTCCGGTTTTGGCCTGGGGGATACACTGGAGTCTCTGGCAGACCGGAGGGTTGAACTCCCCAGCGGCGGTTACCTGGTCATCGACCACACTGAGGCCATGACCGTCATAGACGTCAACAGTGGCAGTTACATCGGAAAGAACAACCTGGAAGAAACTATTATGGAAATCAACCGGCAGGCTGCCCGTGAGATTGCACACCAGCTGCGCCTGCGGGATATTGGCGGCATCATTGTAGTTGATTTTATTGATATGCACAGCGAAGAGAACCGTCAGGAAGTTCTTGCTGTGCTGGAAGATTCTTTTGCCGGAGACAAGATGCGCCCCCGGATTCAGGATATTACGGTATTGAATCTGGTGGAAATTACCAGAAAAAAATCAAGGCAGAATCTGGAAGCGGTGCTGTTTTCCGATTGCCCGGTGTGCAGCGGGAGCGGGCGGGTACAGTCAAAAGAAGCCATTGCCCTGGAAATCAAGCGCCGGATCCGCGGCTTGCTGAAGAAGCAGGGGAGCGCGAAGGAGATTCTTGTGGTAACGCACCCGCTGGAAACGGAATATCTGCAACAGTATTTGGTAAAGGACTGGAACCGGGAACTGTCCTGCCATATTACAGTGGAGTCAGACGCGTCACTCCATGTGGAAGCCTTTATGATTTTGGACAACAGTGGGAATTAGCCGGTCTTTCTGTTTATGAGCCTGTAAGCAGCAGGCAAAAGCGCCTCATTTTGCCAGACTTGGTCTAAAATGAGGCGCTTTTTTGTTTTTTCTGTAAAAATTGTTAAAAATCACGATTTTTTTTGTTGACATTCCACTAAATATGCTATAATACAAATATAATAACTCTATCTATAGTTGTTTACAGTATCATTAGTAATTATTCGGAGGGATGACAAATGAAAAAATTAGTTTCTTTGATCGTCGGTCTGGCTTTATGTCTGGGGCTGACCTCTTTTGCCTTTGCGGAAGGTCCTGCGCCGGTTGCTTCGGAACAGCTGGATGCCATTGAAACCGCGCTGTACGGAACCCACCAGAGCAGTTCCATGATGGAACGCATGGAAAGCCTGGAAGACGATATCTATGGCGCGCCGGATTCCGGCCGCAATATTCTGGACCGCATACAGAGCACTTATGAATATATTTGCGGCACAAACGGCGGCAACGGAAGCTTTTTGCAGAAACTGAACGGCGCTGACAGCCGTCTGAATGCCAGAGTAACTGCCGGTCCCGCAAAAACCCGGATCGAAGAACTGGAAAATACCCTGTTCGGGCAGATTCAGGGCGGTTCCCTGAACCAGCGTCTGGACCGTCTGGTGGAAACCACATATGCCGGTGGTAAGGTTCCGGTAGAATCAGTGGTACTGCCTAAGGACTCCCTGGTTAAAATTGAGTTTACTTCTCCCTTAAGCAGCAAGACTGCCCAGCCCGGCGACCCGGTTAAATTCCGCGTAGCGGATAATCTGTATGTGAACGATGTACTCGTACTGTCCAAGGGCGCTGAGGGGATAGGTGAAGTTTCCAAGGTAGTACAGCCCCGCAGCTTTGGCCGGGATGCTCGTATTGATGTAAAATTCAGCCATGTATTCGCAGTTGACGGAACCCATGTTCCCATTTACATTGGCAAGCTGGCACAGCAGGAAGCGAAAACTGCCATTGGCGCAGCAGGAGCTACCATCGGCGGCATCGTAGTGTTGGGGCCTATCGGTGCTGTAGGCGGCGCTTTTGTTACCGGCAAATCCAAAACAATTGAAGCGGGTTCCGTTACCTATGTGCAGGTAGTAGAGGATCAGAAGATCAGCGGCATTGTATACCAGGAGGCATCTGCCGCAGGCCCGGGAGCTGAACAATAAAAAAGCCCGCACGGAAGCGGGATTGTTGAGCAGATGATAATTGAACATCTGCCAGTCATTTGCCCATCAGATAATTTCAAAATTATATTGTGAAATACCAGCGTAACGCAAGTACGCTGGTATTTTTTTTTGCAATTTTATGTTATAATGTCTAATGGATATTTATTGACATATGGAGGATTCCATGAAAAAACAGTTAATGACATCTGTGTTTCTTGCCGGTATGATGTTTGCAGTTCCTTGCTATGCCGACAATGAACTGATGTCTGACGGAAACGATTCTTATGATAAATACAAATCGCCGCTGGAACAATCCTACGGTCCGATTGTGAATGATCGCCCGAAAGCAGGGTCTGCTGATGATGGCGAGGCTTTTGCACGGGCTGCCGGACAACTGACACAGAGGACAGTTTCCAGTACGGTTGTTTCTGATCAACAGGCAGGCGCGAGGGACTTACCTGTTGCCCGCAATAATAATACAGCCCCGGAAAATGAAACTGGGAAAAAAGAATCAGAACAGGAAGTTGTTTCCGCGGCAAAGAAGGTTGCTTTGGAAAAAGCCGGCCGGCAGGCTGAAGAGATTTTGTCAGAAACAGATGATAATTTTGAAGCCGATCAGGATAAAGAGTATCCGGGGTATGAGTATCAGGCGCGCAGGCAGGTTAAGTCTGATTCTGACATTGAGGGTTCAAAGAACAGCTTGCAGCAGGATCATAACGCTGCGTTAAAGCCGGCGGAAATAAAAAGCGGTGATGGTAAAGGGTTGTCTGCTTCTGATGACGATGTAAAGAAAACAGGAAAGCAGACAGCTTTAGTTGAAAATGAAAAAAAACCGGTTTTGTCTGATAAAAAAGGCAAAAAAACCGGAGATAAAAAAGATGCCAAAAAGTTACCTTTGATTATTAAAGGAAACGACGCCCAGTATTCCAGTGAAAGCGGCGACTTTATTATTGAGGGAAATGTTTCTCTGGAGCAGGGCGATACGAAGATGTATTCTTCTAAAGCTGTCGGCAATGAAAAAACAGGAGATATATGGCTGTTGGAAGGCGGAACGTTACGGGAACCGACCAATACAGTATATTCCCGTTGGGCTCATTACAATTACAATAAGGGAACAGGAGAACTTCTCCATATAAAAGGCGCTTCCAGATCAACCGGCAGCAGCAAATTTGATTATTATGAGGCGCCTCACGGAATCATCGAAAATGGGATGATGATTATAGACCAGGGCGGGATGACTACCAGGTGTCCGGCGGTAAAACATCACCCCTGCCTTTCTGTGAAGGCAAAAACGATTACCATTATTCCGAATGACCGTATTATTGCGCGAAACGTGCAGGTGTTTGTCAAGGGCAAACATGTTTATTCCCGGGATGTATGGATCAATGATCTCCAGAAGAAAGCGAGCCAGATCAGCCCTCACATAGGCTGGGACGATGAAAGAGGCTGGTATGCTTCCCTGGAGTACAGCAGACCGATCGGGAATCCTCTTTTGAAAAATCCGACAACATTTTATATGGAGCAGATTTACTATACGAAGTCCAAATACAAGCCGTTTTATGGTATCCGCCACGATCAAAAAGATTTTTACGTGCGCGTAAACAGCGGTTATATTTATGATTCGGACAATGATGCGCTGGACGAGGGTGTATGGCTGCATAAAAAGATAGACTGGGGGTTATTCCTTAAGCCGCACCGCATTGCGAAAGGTCTGCCTTTGTCGGTTGACGGTTACATTACACATGGATTATGGAAGTATACGCATCGTAACTGGGAGAGCTGGCACACGGATAAGGCCGTTTACCTGCGGCACGACCGTTTTTACCCGCTGGGCGGGAAAAAACTGTATATGGATTTGATGCTGGGGCGCAGATGGATTAACGAAAGCCTGGATAACGGTATTACCCGGCGGTATGGCAAAAACCGGAGTACTAATATTTACCATGGAACATTGGGGTATCGTTTTTCAGATAAATGGAATATCTGGACGACCTATCATGACGAAGACATTACCAGTTATCTTTTCAGTAAAGGGCAGCCAAGTTTCCGAAAAGACTGGAGCATGGGAATTGCCTGGAAACCGGATAAGCTTAACACATTTACGGTCGTTAACCGCCGTAACATGGATAGCGGTTCGTATACACATGGGAATTATACAACAACTTTTACGTGGAGCCATCGTTTCTGTTGTGAAGTGCTTTCTGTTTCTTATCAGAAAAAGCATTACAATAGAGAAAACGAGTGGACGGTTAAATTTGATTTCCTGAATTGGTAATATTAATACGATTTTTGCATTTACGAGTTTTGAGACATGAAAAAGTGAGGGACCTGTGAACCGGATTATCGAACAACGTTTAACGGAGCATTTAGAAGCGCTGCAAAGATTAAAGGCTTCTGACCTGCCCCAAAAACTGGAAAAGTGTGCCGCATGCGTTGAAAAAGCCCTGTCAGGGGGACACAAAGTTTTGCTCTGCGGCAACGGCGGTAGCGCGGCAGACAGCCAGCATCTGGCAGCAGAATTTGTCGGCCGTTTCCAAAAAGAGAGGAGGGGTCTTCCGGCGATTGCTCTGACTGTTGACACTTCTATATTGACTTCAGTAGCCAATGACTATGGGTATGAGGCAGTTTTTGCACGCCAGATTCAGGCGTTGGGCGAACGGGGGGATGTGCTGGTAGGCATTTCCACTTCCGGAAACAGCAAAAATGTTTTGCTGGCCATAGAAGAAGCGAAAAAAAAGGGAATTACCTGTATCGGCATGACGGCGGAAGGCGGCGGTAAAATGGCGGATGCCTGTGACATCTGTCTGGCGGTTCCGGTCAGGGTGACCGCCCGCGCGCAGGAGATGCATATACTGATGGGACATATTTTATGTGAGCTGGTGGACCATGAATGACATGAAATGTACGACGTTTGTCGCGGAAGAGATACAGAACCAGTGCATTGCAGTCATTGGCGATGTGATGGTGGACCGCTATTTTTACGGGGAGGTAAAGCGGATTTCCCCGGAAGCTCCGGTACCTGTGAACCGTGTGAAAAAGATTAACTCGGTACTGGGCGGGGCAGCCAATGTAGCTGCAAACCTGGCAAACCTGGGTTGTCATGTTTACGTGGGCGGTGTCACCGGGGACGATGATAACCGTAAGATTCTGGAAGAGCTGTTTGCAAAAGAAAAAATAGACTTCAGCGGTCTGGTGAAATCCCGCCACCGTTCTACCATTACCAAAATGCGCATTTTGGGATCGCGCCAGCAGATGCTGCGGCTGGACTTTGAAGAGGTGGGCGATCTGTATCCGGATGAGGCGGACCAGATCAAACAGTGGCTGCTGGATTTGATAGAAAAAGGGTTGGACGGCATTGCCATATCAGATTATGCCAAAGGTGTCTGTTCCGACTCCTTCTGTCAGTGGGTGATCCGTATGGCAGATGCGCACGGCATCCCGGTGCTGGTAGATCCCAAAGGGCCCCATTGGGAAAAGTATGAAGGATGTACGTTTATTACACCGAACCTGAAGGAAATGTGCGAAGCGGCGGGACAGACTGTCCCCAATGAGGATGGTCCTGTATTGCAGATCGCCCAAATGGCGCGTGAGCGCTATCGCATCCGGAATGTGGTAGTGACCCGCAGTGAAAAAGGCATGACGCTGGTAGGAGAAAAACGGACGGTCATTCACTGTCCTGCTTCCGCATTGGAAGTGTTTGATGTTTCAGGCGCCGGGGATACGGCAGCGGCTGTCCTGATTGCTGCTGTTGCCGGGGGCCTTTCGCTGCCGGAGGCTGTATATATGGCGAATCGTGCAGCCGGTATAGTGGTAGGCAAGGTAGGCACATATCCTGTGCATCGGGATGAATTGCTGCAGAATCTCCTGAATGAAGAGCGGAAGCTGGGATATGGGTTCCGGCCTCTTTCATGGAAAGAAATTGCGGACCTGGCACAGATATGGCACAAAAGCGGGGAGAAGATGGTCTTTACTAACGGATGTTTTGACATTTTGCATGTTGGTCACGTTTCCTATCTGGAGAAGGCGGCTAAAATGGGAAAACATCTGATTGTGGGCCTGAATTCCGACGATTCGGTGAAACGGCTCAAGGGCGATTCCCGGCCGCTGGTTCATGAACTGGACCGGGCAAGAGTTCTGGCTTCTCTTGCCTGCGTGGATGCGGTGGTCATTTTTCATGAAGATACACCTGCCAGGTTAATCAAACTGGTTCGCCCGGATATCCTGGTAAAGGGCGGAGACTATCGCCCGGATCAGGTGGCAGGGCGTGAATATGCCGGAAAAGTAGAAATTATTGAATTTGAAGAAGGCTATTCCACTACAGGACTGGTAAATCAGATTGCCGGTCTGGTTCGGGAAGGGAAGCTTTAAGCCGCTGTTTTGAAGTTCATAAATCCTGACAGAGTTGTTCCCGGAAAGGCGGATAAAATTATGATCATTGTGACCGGAGGAGCCGGGTTTATCGGCAGTAATATTGTAAAAGGCCTGAATGAACGGGGCAGGGATGACATCCTGGTGGTGGATAACCTGACTAACATGGTAAAGTTTAAAAACATCCAGGGCCTGAAAGTTATGGATTACATGGATAAGATCGATTTCGGCGAGGCTGTCCTTGACGGAGCATTCGACCATGAAAAAATTGACGTTATCTTCCATGAGGGCGCCTGCTCTGATACCATGGAGTACAACGGCAAGTACATGATGGAAAACAATTTTGAATATACGAAGAATCTGTTCCATTTTGCTGCAGACCGGAAAATCCAGTTCATGTATGCTTCCTCTGCTTCTACTTACGGCAGCGGTAAGCACGGTTTCACGGAAAAACCGGAGTGTGAGGAAGCGCTGAACGTGTATGCTTTTTCCAAGCTGTTCATGGACAATTATATCCGCCGTTATCTGGACGGCCTGGAAAGCCAGGTGGTCGGGCTGCGATATTTTAATGTATATGGTCCGCAGGAAAATCACAAAGGAAAAATGGCTTCCATGGCTTTCCAGATGTACAACCAGTTTAAGGTAGAAGGCAAAGTGAAGCTGTTTGAAGGGTACGACGGTTACGGACCCGGGGAACAGACCCGTGATTTCGTATATGTAAAAGATGTGGTGAAAGTGAACTTCTTCTTCTGGGACCATCCGGAACTTAAGGGCATCTACAATTGCGGGACCGGACACGCGCATCCCTTTAATACGGTTGCCAAAGCCGTACTGAAGCATTTTGGCGCGCCTTTGGATAAACTGGAATATATCCCCTTCCCGGAAGTGCTGAAAGGGAAATACCAGAGTTACACCCAGGCAGATGAAACGGCATTGCTGTCTGTGGGCTATGACGGTGGCTTTACCGATATTGAGGAAGCAGTGGAAGAATACTGTCAGGTATTGGACAAAACCGGTGGATATTACACAAGGCAGGACAGTTTATAAGCTTATGGGCGGAAAAAAGTTATGTATGTTGGACCGGGACGGTGTCCTGAATGTTGATAAAGCATATCTTCATAAGGCTGAGGACGTGGAATGGATTCCCGGAAGCCGGGAAGCGATAGCCTGGCTGAAGCGGCGGGATATTCCGGTGATTGTGGTGACCAACCAGAGCGGTGTGGCCCGGGGTTTCTTTACAGAAGATACTGTGAGGAAACTGCATGCATGGATGGAAGCGGAAGTGAAGAAATCCGGCGGTGAAATCGCGGCTTTTTATTACTGCCCCCATTTGCCGGGGGCTGCCGTTAAGCAGTATGACGTTGACTGTGAATGCCGCAAGCCGAAGCCGGGTATGATATTACAGGCTCTGAACGATTTTGACGTACTGCCCGGGAACGCGTTTCTGATCGGGGACAGTCCCCGTGACGTAGAGGCGGCAGAAGCTGCCGGAGTGAGAGGGTATCTGTATACCGGCGGCAGCCTGTTGGAATATGTAAAGAGCATTGTGCATGACTGTGAACAACATGGAATATCATAATATCCTCATTATAAAAATGAGTTCACTGGGCGACGTATTGCATACGTTGCCCTTTGTTGCGGTATTACGGGAACGCTTTCCTAAAGCAAAGCTGACCTGGCTGGTGCATCCGCAGTTCAGCGCTTTTGTGCCGGATCCCCCCATGGTGGACGAGGTTCTGTATTTTGACAAAGTAAAATTTAACAAGATGGGACTTTGGGACAAATGGTCCTGTTTCCGGGAAACGCGTTCCCTGCTGCACAGCAAACGGTTTGATCTGGTCATAGATATGCAGGGCTTGTTTAAAAGCGCTGTGCTGGCAGCCATCAGCGGCTGTGACAACCGGATCGGTTACTGTGAAATGCGGGAAGGCAGCGGATTCATCAGCAGGGCAATTACAGGAGAGCATGCCGGAGACCATGTGATTGAGAGATATTTAGACGTAGCCCGGTATCTGGGTTGTACGGTAGAGGATATTAAATTTCCCATGCCGGACCTGCAGAAGGAATGGCAGGCTGTGCAGGAAAAGACCGAGGCCGTGAAGGAGCCGTACGTTGTATTGGTACCCGGCGCCCGCTGGGAGACCAAGAAATGGCCGCCGGAACATTTTGCAAAGCTGGCAGGTATGATACTCCGTGACGGGAAACAGGTAGTGCTGGCTGGAGGTCCGGAAGATATATCCCTAGGTTCACAGATTGCCGGATTATCTCCCGGTGTTACAGACCTGACAGGAAAGACAGGACTGCGGGAATTGGGCGCGTTGCTTCAGCATTGTACAGCATATGTCAGTGTTGATACCGGTCCGTTGTTTATTGCGGCGGCTATGAAAAAACCGCTGGTGGCGTTGTACGGACCAACCCGTCCTGACCGCACGGGTCCCTACGGAAGCGCGGAAGCGACAATTATCAAAGCTCCGGTGTCCTGTGCCGGTTGCCTGAAAAAGCATTGCGATAACTGGATCTGCATGAAAGCAATCACACCGGAAATGGTGTTTGACGAATACATGAAGAAAGTGAAGTGAATGGCATGGAACTAAATCATAAAAAGATTTTGGTGACATTTCTGATGCATCTGGGTGACCTGACCCTGACCACGCCTTTCATTCGGGCTCTGCGACAGGCAGCGCCGGATTCACATATCACAATGCTGGTAGATGAAAAGCTGAAGGACGTGGTGTTGCATAATCCTTGTCTGGATGAAGTGATTACCATTGATAAACACGGCAGGGATAACAGTATTCTGGCGTTACTGAGCTGTGCGCATAATCTGGGAAAGATGAACTTTGATATCCTGATTAATCTGCATCCGACGATACGTTGTTCTTTTATCTGTGTCATGACCAAAGTGGGAACCCGTACCGGCTGTACCCAAAGTCTTCTCAAACCCTGGTTTGATGTATTGACGCCGCTGGACCGGAAAAAACACGCGGCAGACATGTATCTGGATGTTCTGACCCAGCTTGGGGTAAAAGAACTGAGTCACCGGGGGCTGGAAATCTTTCCGGGAAATGAAAACAGGGCCTTTGCAGAAACATTCTGGAAAGAAAAAGGCGTAGTCCCTTCAGATAAACTGGTGGGATTTAATATTGGAAGCGCAGTGGAAACAAAACGCTGGGCGCCGGAACGGTTTGCGGAAGTGGCAGATACGCTGTCTGCAAGGGGGTACAAGACGGTGTTCTTTGGCGGTACCATGGACGAAGATATGGTACAGGAAGCGGTCGGACACATGAAGACAAAGCCGGTGCTGGCTACCGGACAGCTTTCTATTGGGCAGCTGGCCGCTGCCATGCGTCGTTGTACTCTGATCATTACCAATGACAGCGGGCCTATGCATGTAGCGATCAGCCAGCGTGTTCCCGTTGTAGCCATGTACGGACCCAGCCATCCGGAACTGTACGGGCCTTATACGAGGCTGGCCACAGTTGTAACGGCCCAGCCGCCCTGTCCCGGCTGCGCAGCAGGGATGAAGCACCATTGCCGTGACCCGAAATACAATATGCGCTGCATGAAGGAACTGACAGTGAAGCAGGTGCTGGATGCCTGTGAAAAATGGCTGGAATAATTATGCAGTGAGCAGGCAGGAACCTGAAGAACAGGTTATATGATTTTTACTATGGGGACTTGATAATTAGGCGTAAAGCGCGGGGAGGGCTGCTGGTGCAACCGGAGGACCAGATTGACGTAAGACAATTTAAAAAAGTTTTAATCCTTTATAACCGGTATTCCGGGCGGCAGCTGTTTGCCAGTATGATGTCCCGCATCAATGAAGTTTATAAGCTGCTTAAACAGGTACTGGATGCGGAAATAGAACTATTAGATGTTCAGTATTTTGAACAAATGCCGGATTTGGCAAAAAAGGCTGCTGATGAACGGTGTGACTGGGTGATCATTGCCGGGGGCGACGGAACCATCCGTGCCTTTGTGGAAGATATGCTGCAACTGGATTACCGGCCGTATATCAGTGTGTTTCCTGCGGGAACGGTAAATCTGATTGCCAAGGAGATGTCCCTGCGTAATGAACCGGAACGCTGGGTGCGTCGGGCCTTGAAAGGTTTTGTATATCCTTTATATACTGCCCGGGCCAACGGCAACCTGTTCCTGACAGTGGCAAGCGTAGGCTTTGACTCCCTTGTGGTAGACAACGTGGGGGCGATGCAGAAACGTCTGTTGAATAAATTTGCTTATGTTTTACAAAGTACGCAGCTGGTCCGGCGTGAACTGGTCTTCAGCAACTGGCGGTATGCGTTCCGGGTGCGCTTTGATGATGAAACGGAATGGCATACCGGTTCTTCCGTGATTATAGGAAAAAGCCGCTACTATGCCGGACGGTATAATCTCTTTACGGACGCCGCCCTTACTGTACCCTGGCTGCACGCAGCGGTTTTCCCGGGCAATAAGCGGGCCGATATCCTGAAGTATGCTTCGCTGATCGCGCTGGAAGGACTGAACCTGGATAAAGAAGTTCTCTGCCGTAAGGCGAAAAAAGTGGAAATAGAATCCGTAAACCTGCTGGAAGACTTTCCGGTAGAACTGGACGGGGACGTAGTCGCTTCGACACCGTTGACGCTGGAAATCATGGATAAGCCTTTGTGGTTTATTCCCTGACCGCATGCTTAAACGTTTCAGCTGACAGTTTTTTATAAAGAAAAGTACGTATAAATCATAGCAGGCAGGTATCCGTATGGATTGGAAACATAATGGGAAACGTATTGGCGTTCTGCTTCTGTTTGTCATAATTGCAGGCGCCATTTACTTTTGGGAAGAAGAGCATGCCCGGCAGCTTTTTGCAGGAATCATTCCGTTTCCCGAAGGTGATTACTGGCAGACGCTGGTCAACGCCTTATTGCGTGATCTGGTGCTGCTGATAGTGGCATACCTGCTTTTTCTGCGCCGGAAACGGATCCCGGACCGGCTGCAACGTTATTTTCCCGCGGTAGTATTAGGTGTTTCCTATCTGGGTTTTGCCTGGTATATGCAGCAGAAGCTGGCGCTGGATCCTTATTTTTTGACAACGCTGGGAATCCTGGCCGGACTGGTAAACAATATCGTTCCTGTAATTCTGGCGGCCGTATGGTACCACCATAATCCTTCAAAGAAGAACAAAGTGTTCTATTTTGCCGTGTATCTGTTGTGCGCGGCAGCAATGCTGATGGATGTGGTTTACTTCTGGCAGACTTCCATGCATGTACAGGCGGTGTTTTTCCGCAACTTTAACATCTACGCGATCCAGGGGGTCATGTCATCTTTTTCGAAAAAGCAGCTTATGGAAATCGTCTGCTGCCTTCTGGCCATTTTCCTGCTTTTCCGGGTAACAAAACCCAGAAGGCATAAACCGAATGTTGCCTGGGCGCTGCTGGCGGTTCTGGGATGTACCCTTCTCTTCAATCTGCTGTATTTTACCGGAAGCCAGCTGGGCTTGTACGCATTGCACGTGTCCGGTTTGTGGAGTGAGGAGCAGATTGAAAAAAGCCGGCAGGAATACAGGAACCTGCTGGTCACTCCGATTGCCATGAATGTAATCAGCAAGGCGGCTTTTAACAAGGAAAAGGTGATCCGGGATACCCAGCATAAGAAAAAAGAACTGACAGAGAAAGACAGGGAATGGATGTACAAACTGGGGGTCATGCGGAAGAAACCGTCCCGTCCCTTGCCGGCGCCTGCCTATGACCGTATCGTGATGCTGATACTGGAATCCGTACACCGTGACTATATCCATTTTTATAATAAGGTAATGCCGGCAGAGGCCACGCCGTACCTGGATGCTCTTTTGAAGAGGTATCCGCGGATAGACAATTATTATTCTTCTGCCATACCTACTACGGAAGGACTGAACGCTACCTTCCGTTCCCAACTGCTGTTTGACGGGGACGTAGATGGCAGCGATAAGCCGTCTTTGTTCCGCAGCATGCAGAAGAATGGCTATGACGGATACTTCCAGAGCGCATCCAGCCGCTATTACAACAATGAGTTCAGACAATATACAGAGCAGTTCGGCATGGCGCATTACGAAGCCAGGGAAGATTTGGAGAAAGCAGGATATTCCGGCGCTTCCGGGTGGGGCTTCCATAATGACGAGATGTACCGGCGGACGGTGGAACAGCTGAAAAAACTGAAAGGGAAAAAGTTCTTTTACGTGACCAAGACTCTGGATATGCATCAGCCTTATCCCTATTATGCTACGAAATGGGCCGATACGCCGGAATCTTTCCGCGATAACCAGACGGTCAGCATTCACGGGATGTACTGGGTGGACAGAACACTGAAGGCTTTTTTCAAGGCAGTGGAAGAAGCGGGCCTGATGGATGACCGTACTTTATATATTATTACCAGTGACCACAACCCCCATTCCGGCGGGGAGTATACGGAGCTGGTTAAAAATGAAAAAGACCGGCAGAGCATCGCGCCGATTCCCCTGATTTTTGTTTCCAAAAACCTGGCTCCGCTGGAAAACCTGGACAACAGTGCCTACAGTTCCCAAATAGACATCGCACCGACTCTTTTGTGCCTGCAGGGTATTCAGCCGCCGGAACGGTTTATCGGCCGGAACCTGCTGCAGCAGTATCCGGAGCCGGACTGCGCTTTGGGCTTTTTTGGAGACAAAGCCTATTATTTCAGCAGGGAAATGCAGTTCGTGGATAAAATCGACGAACCGTATCCACAGCACGAATATGAAGACGCGCTGGCGAATTACGTAATGTATACCTATTACGTGAGCGGATTGCCGGGCGACAAGTTGCAGGAATAGAATTTTCAGGTTTGTGAAAGGCTTCACAAAACCGTGCGCAATTGCTATTCCATGGACTCATTCGCCTGCGGCTTCGAAACTCGGGGCTGTGCCCCTCAGACAGTCTCGCCGCTGCGGCGAATTTCATCTCATGGAATCACGCAATTGCTTCCGATGTTTTGCTTCAGCCTTTTCCCAACCTGAAAATTCCAGTTTCTGCAAAACTGTAAACTGCATTACACAAATGCTTCTTGACGGTAGTATGAATTAGGTTTAAACTAATCATATATTATTATTTTGCTGTTGTTTAAGAATTTATATTGACGCAGGTGCAAGTATGAAACCGGATTCTGTGTTTGCTGCAAATTATGTTTTTTCCTACAGCTATAGCTATTATTACGGCTATGGCTATTTTGCGTGGGAAAAACAGAAGAAAGCATAGAATCGTAAACAGAAAAGGCCGGCGAATAAAGTTCAAAGGCTGCCAACCAAATGCAGGCGGGCTCTTTTACGAGCCCGCTTTTTTAGTACAGGAAAAAGGAGAGTGCGTTCACCATGATTATCGTAATGAAACCCAATGCCCCTATTGAAGAAAGAAATAAGATTATCGCCGGTCTGGAAGCGAAAGGCTTTAAGATTGACCTGAGTACCGGTAACCAGGCGGCCATCTTAGGCGTGGTAGGCGATACCAGCACCCTCAACCCGCATGATATTATGGTCAATGACTGGATTGAGAAAGTCCTGCGGGTTCAGGAGCCTTTTAAACGGGCGAACCGGGCATTTCATCCGGACGACAGTGTCATTGACGTGGGCGGGGTGAAAATCGGCGGGAGGCAGATGCAGGTCATCGCCGGTCCCTGCAGCGTGGAAACCCGGGAGCAGATCATCGGTGTGGCAAAGTCTGTAAAAATGGCAGGGGCGCACCTGATGCGTGGCGGCGCCTTCAAACCGCGCACTTCCCCGTATTCATTCCAGGGCATGGGAATGCCGGGGCTGGAGTTGCTGAAAGAAGCAAAAGCGGAAACCGGTTTACCTATCGTTACGGAAATCATGAGCGCCGATGTGCTGGACAAATTCGTGGAAGATGTAGATCTGATCCAGGTGGGCGCGCGCAATATGCAAAATTATTCCCTGCTGAAAGAACTGGGCAGGACGAAGAAACCGATTTTGCTGAAACGCGGTCTGGCCGCTACGGTACAGGAATGGATCATGAGCGCTGAATATATCATGGCGGAGGGCAATACCAATGTCATCCTGTGCGAACGGGGCATCCGCACTTATGAAACTTATACCCGCAACACGCTGGATCTGAGCGCTGTCTGCGCGGCCAAGAAACTGAGCCATCTGCCGGTAATCGTAGATCCCAGCCATGCGGCAGGCCTGTGGTGGATGGTACCGGCCCTGGCCAAGGCGGCAGTTGCCGTTGGAGCGGACGGGCTGATCATCGAAGTCCATAACGATCCGGAAAAAGCGCTGTGCGACGGGGCCCAGTCTCTGAAGCCGGAACGTTTTGCAGAGCTGATGGGCGAGCTGAAAGGTATTGCCCGCATTATCGGGAGGGATTTATAAGAGGCAGGAAGCTTCGATAACCTGTGCTGCAAAGAGAAATGAAACTATGATTGGTTATTAGATGTTGTTACAGGAGAAAAAGTCAGATATGATTAAACAGTACCAGGAAAAACCGCTGCGGGACTTAACCTTTGCCATTGTGGGTCTGGGTCTTATCGGCGGGTCCTATGCAAAAGCGCTGCGTAATTTAAAGGTCAGGAAGATCCTTGGCATGGACATCAGCCATGGCATTGCCCGGGCCTGTCTGAACGCCAATATGATTGACGAAGTGGTAGAAGCGGACGGCAGCAATCTGAAAGAGGCGGATGTCATCATATGCAGTGTGTACCCGGAAGCAGTTATGGGTTTTGTACGGCAGAATGTACAGAACTTTGCGGAGGGCATGCTGATGACAGACGCTACCGGTGTAAAGGGGACGATGCCCCGGGAAATCCAGGAACTGCTGCCGGCAGGATGCGAGTTTATATCCGGTCATCCCATGGCGGGCCGGCAGGGAAGCGGCCTGGGGATGTCGGATGCTGCCATCTTTAACAATTCCAACTATATTATCGTGCCGACGGAGAAAAACACACTGGAAGCCGTGAGCTGGCTGGAAGGATTTGCAAAGGCTCTTGGTTGCGCCCGTTCGGTCAAGGTTTCCATGGAAGATCATGACAAAATCATTGCCTACACCAGCGACCTGCCCCATATTACAGCGGTAGCGCTGGTAAACAGCGCGTCCTACAATGAAAACACCCAATACTTTATTGCGGGAGGTTTCCGGGACGCCACCCGGGTAGCGGATATTAATCCGGACCTTTGGAGCGACCTGTTCCTGTCTAACAGAGATAACGTGATTGCGGAGATTGAAAACTACCAGAGTCAGCTGGAACGTTGGAAAAAGGCCATTGTGGAAAACGACAGGGAAGCACTGAAGACGATTATGCGGGAAGCCGGACCGCGAAGAAGGATGCTGTATTGAGGAAAAATCATGCGTATTGTTCATGTGGATTTAGGGTCCAAAAGCTATGATATTGAAATTGAAAGAGGCCTTCTGCCCCATGTTGGCGGCAAAATTAAAACTCTTCTCCCCAAAGCGGAGAAAATCGCTATCATTACAGACAGCCATGTAGGGCTGCTGTATGCGTCTATCTTGCAGGAATCTTTGGAAAAAGAAGGAGTTGTGGTTACGGTGCTGACCTTCCCGGCAGGGGAAGAAAGCAAAAATCTGCAAACACTGGGTTTCCTGTATGACGGGCTGGCAGAGGCCGGTCTTACACGCAGCGACGCGGTGGTAGCTTTGGGCGGCGGTGTGACCGGGGACATGGGAGGCCTGGCGGCAGCAACTTTTTTGCGCGGCGTGGCTTTTATTCAGATTCCCACATCCCTGTTGGCGACGGTGGACAGCAGCGTAGGCGGAAAGGTTGCCATTGATTTGTCCAGCGGAAAAAATCTGGTAGGGGCTTTTTACCAACCCAAAGCAGTTTTTATTGATCCGGATTTATTGAAGACGCTTCCGGTACGTTACCTTCACGACGGACTGGCAGAAGTGATCAAATATGGCTGCATCATGGACAAAGAGTTGTTTGTGAGGCTGGAGAAGATACAAAACGACGCGGAACTGCTGGCTTGTGCAGATGAGATTATCGAAACATGCTGCAACATCAAAGCCCGTATTGTGGAGCATGACGAATTTGATACAGGGGAACGGATGCTGCTGAACTTCGGGCATACCCTGGGCCACGCGGTAGAAAAGACATTCCGTTTTGACAAATACAGCCACGGGGAAGGCGTGGGCATCGGTATGGTACTGCTGACAAGCCGGTCGGAAAAACTTGGGCTGACGGAATCCGGTACTGCCGGCCGGATTGCCGAACTTCTGCAAAAATTCCAGCTTCCGGCTGCTGTGGATATGCAGCAGGAAGATTTCCTGCAGGCCATTGCCCTGGACAAAAAGAAGCGCGGTTCGCGCCTGACGCTGGTTCTTCTGAAAAGAATCGGGGAAAGTTTCCTGCAGAGAGTGGAATTTAGCGAACTGACACAATATCTTCCATAATTTTATGTTTCTTTAGTCGAAAAAATGTGAATAATAGTTTTTTAGAAAAGGATTTGGTATGACGATTTACAAAATTACCCCCCAGTCTCTTCATGGCAGCGTGCTGGTACCCTCTTCCAAAAGCATGGGGCACCGCATGTGTATCTGCGCGGGCCTTTCCGGCAACGATTGTATCGTGGATAATATAGCTGTTTCCAAGGACATCGAAGCGACTAACCGTTGTCTTACAGGGTTGGGCGTTACGGTGACAAAAGTGTATTCCGAATATAAAGGGCGTACTGCATTTCAGTTTCACTGGAATCACAGGTTCTCGTTAGGACAGGTTGCTGTGGACTGCGGAGAATCCGGCTCTACGCTGCGCTTTTTTATTCCGTTGGGAGCTCTGTGCAACCGGTCTTTTACTTTTAAAGGGCAGGGGAAATTAGTTTCCCGGCCGCTGCAGCCCTATTACGACATATTTGATAAACAGGAGCTGCGTTATTGCACCGCAGAAAACGGGTGTCTTCCTTTAACAGTGAACGGCAGGCTGAAGCCGGGCGCTTATGTGTTGCCGGGAAATGTGAGTTCCCAGTTCGTTTCCGGGCTGTTGTTCGCGTTACCGTTACTGGATGGCGACTCTACACTGAAAATCTTGCCGCCGCTGGAGTCTGCCAGTTACATTGAACTGACGTTAAGCAGCCTGCGAAGGTTTGGCATTGACATAAAGCGAAAAGACCTGTTTCATTACAAAATACCCGGCAAACAAACGTACCGGGCCCCATCGGGGCGTGTACAGGTGGAAGGGGACTGGTCCCAGGCGGCTTTCTGGCTGGTTGCGGGAGCTATCGGCAGCCGGGAAGGCTTACGCTGTAACGGATTGAATGAAGCTTCTCTTCAGGGGGACAAGGCAGTATTGGAAATATTGCGTAACATGGGTGCAGATATCAGAATAGATAAGGATGCTGTTACCATTCTTCCTTCCGGGCTTCGCGGCTGTGAAATTGACGCGGCGGATTGTCCGGATCTGGTGCCGGTCCTGTCGGTGGCGGCGGCCGTGGCGGAAGGAACCACCCACATTATCAATGCTGGAAGGCTGCGGATCAAAGAATGCGACCGTCTGGCAGCCATGCACTCCGAGCTGGTGAAATTGGGGGCAGACATTACCGAAGAACCGGGAGGCCTCCTGATCAAAGGCAAACCGGAAGGCTTGAAAGGCGGCGCTGTTGTGGATGCCTGGAACGACCACCGGATTGCCATGAGCATGGCTGTTGCCGCACTGGCTTGTAAAGAACCGGTTACTCTTACAGGAGGAGAAAGCGTCAGCAAATCTTACCCGGAATTCTGGAACGATTATGCAGCGGTGGGCGGAAAAACGGAAAAAGCAATTGAAACGGGCAGGGAAGCGTGAGATAATAAATAGTATAGATAATAAATAGTATAATGAAGTGATAAAATCTTACTTTTAAATTGAGGAGAAGCAAATGGGGGCAACCTTTGGTCGCAAATTACGCATGACAATCTTCGGTGAATCCCACGGCAGGGGAATCGGCCTTGTGCTGGACGGTCTGCCGCCGGGAACCCCGATTGACGAGGACTTCATAAAAGAAGAAATGACGCGGCGCGCTCCGGGAAAAAACCGGATGAGTACACAGCGTCAGGAAACGGATGCTTTTATCATAGAAAGCGGTGTGTTTGAGGGCAAAGCAACGGGAACGCCCCTTTGCGTGCTGATACCTAACAGCGGCCAGCATTCTAAAGATTACAGCTTCCTGAAGGATGTGATGCGTCCCGGCCATGCGGATTATGCAGGCAAGGTCCGTTACAGAGGTTTTAACGATTACCGGGGCGGTGGCCATTTTTCCGGCCGCCTTACAGCGCCGCTGGTGTTTACCGGCGCTGTAGCCAGGACCATGCTGGCACAAAAAGGCATTATTGTAGGCGCTCATGTTGCCCGCATCGGAACGATTACAGATGCTTTGTTCAATCCGCTGGGTGAAACAGCAGAACGTTTGCAGACGTTGCGCAGATTCACGCTGCCAGTGCTGGACGAAAGCAAGGCTGCTCTTATGGAAGCGGAAATCATGGCGGCACGGGAACAGATGGACAGCGTGGGCGGCATCGTGGAAGTGATGGCTGTGGGAATGCCTCCGGGCATCGGAGATCCTTTTTTTGATTCACTGGAAAGCCGTCTGAGCCATGCGCTGTTTTCCGTTCCGGCGGTAAAAGGCATAGAATTCGGCGCAGGCTTTGCCATGGCCGCGCTGAAAGGCAGCGAGGCGAATGATCCGATGGCTGTCGCAAATGGCAGGGTACAAACCACCCGTAACAATAACGGAGGAATTACAGGGGGTATCACCAACGGAATGCCCGTCCTGTTCCGTGTGGCCATCAAGCCTACACCGTCAATCGGTCAGCCCCAGCATACCGTGAACGTGACGGAGGGCAAAGATACAATTCTGGAAATTAAAGGACGGCACGATCCCTGCATCGTTCCCAGGGCGGTTCCTGTAGTGGAAGCAGTTACAGCGTGGATGTTGCAGGACATGTTGATGGAATGAAAGGATGACAAACGTGGCAGAACCGGATTTGATGAAACTGCGGCAGGAAATTGACCGGTTGGACGCAATCCTGACCGATACATTGGAAAAACGGATGGATGTGGTGCAGCAGGTTGCTGCGTATAAAGATGCCCGCAATATGCAGGTGCTGGACCGGGAGAGGGAAGAACAGGTCATTGCCAAAGTGGTGGGAATGCTGAATAATCCCGCCTACGCCCCGCATATGAAGCAGATCATGGAAAAGATTATGGAAACCAGCCGTAATCTGCAGATTGATATTCTGGCGGCGAATATTAAAAAGAAAGAGCAAAACGCCGACCCGATCCGTGTCGGTTATCAGGGAGTGAAAGGTTCTTTCAGCCATCAGGCCCTGGAAGACTACTTTGCAGACATTGCCAAAGTAGAGATGAATTTTGTCCATTTTGAGGATGTAGTGGTTGCGGTTAAGAACCACGAGATCAAATATGGCGTGCTGCCCATAGAGAACTCTTCTACCGGAGGCATCACGGAAGTGTATGACCTGGTGCGGAAGTATGACTGTCATATCGTCGGGGAAAAGATCATCAAAGTGGATCAGAACCTGCTGGGTCTCCCCGGTGCCAAAATAGAAAATCTGAAACAGGTTTATTCCCACCCCCAGGGTCTGGAACAGAGCAGGGAATTTTTTAAAAAGCATCCTGGCATTGAACTGATACCGTTCTTTAATACGGCACGCAGCGCCCAGATGGTCAGCGAAAGCGGCGATCCGGCAAAAGGCGCGGTGGCGTCCCGTCAGGCGGCCAAGTTATACGGACTGGAGATTCTGGCGGAGAATATCAATTACAATTCAGCCAACCATACCCGGTTCATCATCATCGCCGACCAGCCGGAACACCGGCCGGATGCGGACAAGATCACCGTGGTCATCGCTACGCAGCACGAACCCGGGTCCCTGTACAAAGTGCTGCAGCATTTCTATAAAGGCGGCCTGAATATGCTGAACCTGGAATCCCGTCCCATGGAAGGGCGTTCCTGGGAATACTTCTTCCATATTGACCTGACGGGCAATCTGGAGGATCCGAACGTACGGCAGGGATTGCAGGACGTGGCGGAATACAGCGCCTACTGTAAAATTCTGGGCAACTATGTGGCCGACGGGGAGAAAGCGTAAATGAAATTCGGATTGTTAGGGGCCAGACTGGGACACAGCCTGTCGCCGCAGATTCATCAGGAAGTGTTCCGTAAGCTGGGCATGGAAGCAACGTACGAACTGATTGAAGTACCGGTGGAGAAACTGGCGGATACTGTGGCGGAACTGGGGAAAACTTTCAGGGGACTGAATGTGACCATACCCCACAAGGTGGCGGTAATGGACAGTCTGGATCATATTGCTGACGAAGCCAAAGCGATCGGCGCCGTAAACACGGTTTTATTTGATAATGGCGGGGCTGCAGGCTTTAATACGGATTATTACGGCTTTGCACGCCTCCTTGAACATAATGGGCTGGTACCCAAAGGGAAAGACGTGTGCGTGCTGGGAACCGGCGGAGCCAGCCGGGCGATTCTGCAATGTATCAAAGATATGCAGGCTCATAGCATCACGGTGATTTCCCGGATAATTGAAAACGCTCCGGAGGATATTCGGGCGCATTATACGGTAAAAACCTATGAAGATTTGCAGACACTGGACGGCGATCTGCTGATCAACTGCACGCCGGTAGGAATGTTCCCGAAAACGGATGCCTCACCTGTGGACGGGACAGTAATGGAACACTTCGCCGCGGCAGTGGATATTATCTATAATCCGGCAGAAACAAAATTCATGAAGCTGACCCGGCAGCAGGGAAAAACGGCCGTAAACGGGTTATTCATGCTGGTAGCCCAGGCGGTGGCGGCAGATGAAATCTGGCTGGAGCGTAAACTGGACGCAGGGCTGATTGCAGACGTTACGGATAAGATTGCAAAATTGTTATAGTTTCAAAAGGTATGGGCCGCAGCGCTGACAATACCGAAAATCTTTGTCTGAAAATAACTGGTGGGAGTAATGAAAAACATTGTGCTGATTGGCATGCCCGGCTGCGGGAAGAGTACGCTGGGGCGTTGTCTGGCGGAAAGGCTGGGCAGGGAATTCATTGATGCCGATCCGGAAATTGAAATGGATGCCGGAAAGACCATACCGGAATTGTTTGCGGTGAGTGAGGATTGCTTTCGCAGACAGGAAACCCTGACAACGAAGCGTCTGTCCGCGTTGCAGGATAAGGTGCTGGCCATGGGGGGCGGCGTAGTGTTGCGGCAGGAAAACATAATCAGCTTACAAAAAAACGGCCTGATTATATTTTTGGATCGTTCTCCGGAAGATATCATCGGCGACGTGGATACAAAAACCAGACCCCTGTTGGCAGCGGGGCGAAAGCGAATCTATGATTTGTATGCGCAGCGGGAAGCATTGTACCGCGCGGCAGCAGACGTGACAGTGCAGAACAATGGCAGCATGCAGGACGTGTTGTTACGATTAGTGGAAGCAGCGGGGGTTTTGCAGCAACGCAATAACTTATAATATGAAATAACGAAAAGGATGTGCTGACATGAAGAAGATTTTAGTGCTGAACGGGCCCAATATCAATATGCTGGGAATCAGAGAGCCGGGCGTGTACGGAACGGCAACCTATGAAGATTTGTGTGAAATGATCCGCAAAAAAGCAGAAGAATTGCAAGTCTCGGTAGAAGTTAAGCAGAGCAATTCCGAGGGACAACTGGTAGACTGGATTCAGGCCTGCCACAATAAAGCGGACGGCATCGTCATAAATCCCGGTGCCTATACCCATTACAGCGTAGCAATTTTAGACGCGCTGAAATCTGTGAACATTCCTGCAGTGGAAGTGCACATAAGCAACATCCACCAGCGGGAAGAATTCCGTCATCACTGTGTCACCACGGCCGGCTGTACCGGGCAGATCTGCGGATTAGGATTGCAGGGCTATTTGCTGGCGCTGGAGTATCTGGCCGGGAATTAGCGCATTCTGAAATGCAGTTAATAAGTCATTACAAGGGAGAAAATCATGTGTCACACCGGTGCATGCGTTTCGCCCTTTTTTTGTTTGTCATGTTGCAAAGTAAAAATCACAATGATAAAATATTAAGCAAATGACATGTGCGAAAACAGTGTTGTAACAACATGAAAGAGAGTTGATTAAACCTTATGTATATTATTTATAATATTTTAATCATATTTGTGTTTATCTTCCTGGCGCTTCCCTACTTCCTGTACCGGCTGGTTGTGGAAAAAGGTTTTGGGCACCGCTTCCGGCAAAACATGGGACTGGTCCGCAGGGAAGAAATTGCTCCCGTGGCAGATACCAACTGCATCTGGCTTCACGGTGCTTCGGTAGGGGAAATGGTGGCCATCAGCCCTCTGGTAAAAGAAATCAAAAATCTGATGCCGGAGCGGAAAGTGCTGGTTTCCGCGGTTACTGTGGGCGGTTATGATATGGCAAGGCAGATTATGCCGGAAGCAGATGCCATCATCAATTTTCCCCTGGACCTGCCGTTTGTGGCGTCATCTATGGTGAGCCGTATCCGTCCGGGCATCTTTATAATGGTAGAAACGGAATTATGGCCTAATTTTCTGCGGGCCATCCGGGAACGGAATATCCCGGCGATGATGATGAATGGGCGTATTTCGGAAAAATCCGCAAAAAGTTACCGGTATCTGTCCGGTCTTCTGCGTGATATGCTGAATACAATAAACCTTTTCTGCATGCAGTCCAGCATTGACGCAAAATATATTACCCAATTGGGGGCGGATCCTGAAAAAATCATTGTTACCGGCAACACGAAATTTGACCAGACCTATGCGGAGGTTTCCCCGGAAGATCTGGCAACCTATAAATCGGAACTGGGGCTGGGGGAAGATGCCTGGCCGGTCATTGTGGCAGGCTCTACCCACCGTACGGAAGAGGAAGCTGTGCTGACTTCCTTTACCGCCCTGCGTAAGAAATATCCCCATGCCCGCCTGATCATTGCGCCCCGTAAGCTGAACCGGATTGAAGAAATCAAAAAGGTGAATGCCAAATTCGGTTATGAGATGGGCTTCCGTTCCAAACTGAAAGAAATGGAAGGGATACGGCCTGGGTTTCCGGTGCTCATGCTTGATACCATCGGTGAACTGGGCCGCATATATGCCTTAGGGGACATTGTATTCGTCGGCGGCAGTCTGGTGCGTTACGGGGGTCATAATGTGCTGGAGCCGGCAGCCCATGCCAAACCTATTCTGGTTGGTCCCAGCATGGAAGATTTTAAAGACTCGTATTCTCTGTTAAGCAAGGCAGGCGCCTGCCGCATGGTGTCCGATGCAGACGGCCTGGCAGAAGCTTTTCTGGAAATCGCCGGAGACGATGTCCTGCGAAAAAAAATGGGGGAAGCATCTATCCAGATTATCCGGGAGAACCGTGGCGCTGCTCTGAAAACCATACATTATCTGACAGATCTTTTGGATAAGGAAGCAAAGGAGGCCGTCACTTTATGAAAAAATCGTCAGCAATGATAAGCGTTGCTGTATTGTGTGCAATTATGCTGTTTTCGGTTGCCGCATACGCAAACAACAACGGTGATGAAAACCATGCTGCGGCCGAACAGGCTTTTAAAGCAAAGATCGTCAAAAATATCGGACACGGGAAAAAGGTTTATTTTGCAGGTCCGATGTTTAACGCCGCCGAAAAAGATTTTAATCTGAAAGTCACGAACTTGCTGGAAGAGTACGGATATCAGGTCTTTTTACCGCAACGCGACGGTATTGAAGCCGCGAAGTTGGAGGGTAAGACAGAAGAAGAACTCGTAAAAATGATTTTTCCGTTGGACGCCGGGGAAGTAAGAAAAGCGGATATTGTCTTTATGAATATAGACGGCCGGGTTCCCGATGAAGGAGCCAGTGTTGAACTGGGTATCGCCTATGGTACCGGCAAACGGTGCTACGGGTTCAAAACAGATGTCCGCGCTGTAGAGTTCGGTCTTGAGATGAACCCGATGATAAGCGGCTGCATGATCAAAATCTTCAAAAATTTCGATGGCGACAAGCTGATAGAAGAAATAAGACAGTATTTAGCTAAAAACAAGCTTTAAGCCGGTCTGGCAAAGATTTGTTTATTTAACAGCCGCAGGTTTTTCCGCGGCTGTTTTATTATACTTAAATAAAATATGTGCTTTGCATGAAAGGAGTTTTCTGATTGAAAACCAGGTCTGTTTTTATATCCGTTGCGCTGGGTGTTGTCTGCCTTACTGCTCCCTGCACGGAAGCCTGTACGACGACGATTGTGACAAAAGGAGCCTCTGCGGACGGCAGCACGTATGTGACGCATTCCAATGATTCCTATTCCAGCGATCCAAGTATCGTTTTTGTGCCGGCGAAAGATCATCCGGCCGGCGCGATGCGGAAAGTGTATCCTTCCGCCATCGCCTGGGACGAACTGCCGGAGTACGCCTGCTACTCAAATCCGCGCCTCGTTGCGTCGGAACGCGCGGCGGCCTACGATTATCCGGGGAAGGAGCGGACGAAGCCGCTGGGAGAAATACCGGAGGCTGCCCATACTTATGCCTATATCGACAGTGACTACGGCGTGATGAACGAGCACGGCCTGATGCTCGGCGAATGCACGAATAATTCTGCCCATCTGGAATATCTGGAACCAAAGGAGGGCCGCGGTATTTTTTATGCCTCGGAACTGGGGCGCGTAGCTTTGGAACGCTGCCGTACGGCCCGGGAAGCCGTCCGGCTGATGGGCAGTCTGATTGACCAATACGGTCTCTGGGGGACGGGTGAAACGCTTCTGGTGGCTGACCGCGAGGAAGGATGGGTTCTGGAAATGCAGCCTGCGCCAACGGGTAAGGGCGGCTTTTGGATTGCCCAGCGTGTGCCGGACGGGGAGTTTTTTGTAGCCGCGAACCAGTTCCGCATCCGTGCCGTCAGACCGGGCGATCCGGACCAAATTTTCAATCCCCGGTTGCCCGGTATGCTGAAGGAGGCCGGCTGGGCTGCCTATGACAAAAAGGGTCAACTCGACTGGGTGCGCTCCATGAAGGCCGTGGAGGATTTCCATCCGTATTTTGCCCTGCGCCGTGTCTGGCGCGCGTTCTCCCTTGCAGCGCCATCGGCGAAACTTCCTTCGAAAGTAAAAAACTGGGATACGGAAGCCTATCCATTTTCCCTCCACCCTGATCATCCCATGACACTGACGGAGATTATGGATTTGCACCGGGATGCCTACGAAGGCACGACCTTTGACCGCAGGACCGGGAAGAATGCCGGGCCTTTCGCCTCGCCGTACCGGTATGGCAAAACGAAATGGGAACGTTCTATCACCAGCTCAAACATTGCCTATACATGGATCGCCCAGGTGAACGACAGCCTTCCTGCACCGGTTTTCTGGCTCTCCATGAGCGCCCCGGCGGAAAGCACGTATATTCCCCTTGCTGTAGCTCCCCTGCCGGAGGCTTATGCAAGGAACGACCGCTCGCGCTATGATTCCGGGAAGGCCTGGTGGATTGCCCAGCAGGTAACGGCCCTGACAAAGGGTTATTACAGTGCGGTAGCCCCCAAAGTGCTGGACGCCGCCCGTAAAGGGGAACAACGTTCCATGGAACTGATAGCAGATTCCTCAGGCTGGCCGGAGGAAATTTTCGCGCAGGTTCTCCGCGATAACGCTGAAAGCGTTCTTTCCGGCTGGCGCGAATTGTACGGAAAGCTTCTGGCAGAGTACGACGGGGGGAAAGGCCTCGACTATGACAAGGCCTTCCGGCCGGAAGCGGATAAAGTATTGAAGTATTAGCAGGAAATCTGTACCAAATATTACAAAACTTCTATCTTGACTTTTTGTGATGAAACGCCTATAATCTCATTTATAAAAGCAAAATGCAATTTTATGAAAGAGAATAGTAAATCCCAGACTGTGCAGAGAGACGGTGGTCAGTGTAAACCGTTCTGTCGAAGATTGAATTCCGCTCTGGAGAAGGCAGGGGTTGCAACCTGCCCGGTTCCGGCCGATATCCCGGGAATGAGGCTGCAATATATTACAGTGAAAGCAGGAAGCGGCTGCGCAGAAGCAGGTGGTTCGGTTTTTATGTTCGGTTGCAGTGAACTAAGGTGGCACCACGCGAGCTCATACGATGAAATACGAACTCCCGTCCTTAAGCAGGGACGGGAGTTTTTTATTGCTTTTGCTCCGGTCCTTCGGAACTGCCAAACTGTTTTTGCGGTTCCTTACCTGCGGCGCAACGTGATTGCCATGCGTCGCAAACGAAAAGGAGGAAAAGAACATGAAAAAGATTATTGTAACGGAGAAAATTTCGGACAAAGGCGTTGCCCTGTTAAAAGCCCAGAAAGATTTGCAGGTCGATGTGGAGATGAACCTG
>JAFQZL010000010.1 GCA_017405945.1 Acidaminococcaceae bacterium | reverse complement strand
AGCCAGGATCAAACTCTCCATAATACTTTACAGAAAGCCGATTCGGCTCTTCTTGTTGTTCAGAATTTCTTTGACTTCTTTAGGCCGCCCCCGAAGGGGCTGACCCGCACATTCATCTGGTTCGTTATTCAGTTCTCAAGGTTCCGCCGTCTTTCGACGACTTAAGTAGTCTACAACATCTTTTCAATGTTGTCAACTACTTTTTTTGATTTAATTTTCATAAACCAACCACCCGTCATATGGCGGGTAAGTGTATTTTATCTCTTTTCCTCTAAAAAAGCAAGAGGGTTTGCTGCCGTTTTTAATAAATATTTTTATTCTTGTGTTATGCCGTTCTTTTCCATACTACCTTTTGTGTTTTTAAAAAAATGGAAATAAATTGTGACAAATATCATCCATTAATGACAAATCAAAGTTATAATGCTATAATGTAGTGTAATATGCTTATGCATAATTCAATTTTCACTTTAGAAAGATGAGGTAGACATGAAAAGCACTTCTTCATTATTCAAGGGAAAACTTGTGATCACTCTCGCAGCTTTATTCACTGCTGCTATGCTTACAGCTTCCTGCGGATACTCTATATCTGATTCCGCCATGGAAGAAGGTCTGGTTCCTGATGCGGTTTCCCAATTTTATGATAATGAAAACAGAATTATCTATACCACCGCTTCGGCCGAACACCGCCTTCCGGTAAAATTAGACAAGATTCCCAAGCATGTCCGGGCCGCTTTTATATCTATTGAAGATAACCGGTTCTACGAACACAGCGGTATCGACTATCGCGGTACCTTCCGTGCCCTTGTCAGCAATATTATGGGGCAGGAAGTACAGGGTGGCAGTACCATCACACAGCAGCTGGCCAAAAATGCTTTCCTGACACAGGAGCGCACGATTTCCCGTAAAATCAAGGAAGCTTTCCTGGCCAGACAGATGGAAAACAAATATACCAAAGACGAAATACTGAACATGTATCTGAACCAGATTTATTTCGGAGAAGGTTCCTACGGTGTGGAATCTGCGTCACTGACATATTTTGGGAAGCATGTACAGGACATTGGCCTGGCGGAAGCCGCCACCCTGGCAGCGATTCCCAAAAGCCCCAACTATTACGATCCCATGGAGAACCCCAAGGCAAACAAAGAGCGCCGGGATATCGTACTGGACCAGATGGTAAAATACGGACATATCACCCAGGCTGACGCGGACAAAGCCAAGGCGGAAGAAGTAAAGATCCGTAAAGAAGATAATACAGGAAAACAGAAAGACCTCCGTTCCTATTTCTTTGATTATGTGTCCCAGCAGATTATCGACAAATACGGCGCAGACGCGTTATTTAAAGGCGGCCTGAAAATCTATACTACACTGGATAGCAGCATGCAGTCAAAGGCGGAGCGTGCAATCCGCTACCTTCCAGATTTATGGACGGAAGATCCCGATCACCTGACACAGCCCCAGGTCGGCCTGGTCGCTCTCGATCCCACCAACGGATACATTAAAGCCATGGTCGGCGGCCGGGGCCAGGATAAGTTCAACCGCGCTGTGCTTGCGCAGCGGCAACCCGGATCAGCTTTCAAGGCTTTCGTTTATCTGACCGCCATGGATAACGGTCTTAATGCGGCTACCATGGTTGACGATAAACCGCTGAAAATCGGCGGATGGCAGCCCCAGAACGCCGGCGGCGGTTTCCATGGCACAGTCACCCTGCGCACTGCCCTGTCCCGTTCTTACAATATCCCCGCAATCCGCGTCGCATTACGGGTCGGCACCGACAAAGTCATGAGGATGGCAAAGGCCTGCGGCATTACTTCATTGGTAGAAGAAGGCCCTTATACCGATAACAATCCGGCCATGGCTTTGGGCGGTCTGACCAAAGGCGTCAGCCCGCTGGATATGGCTGCCGCTTACGGAACCATCGCCAACAACGGCGTACTGAACCAGCCTGTTTCCATCACTAAAATCGTGGACCGTAACGGAAAAATCATCTTCGAACATAAGCCTGCTCCTAAACAGGTCGTCAGCGCCAAAGCAGCTTACCAGACCACCGATATGCTGAAAGACGTACTGATCAGCGGTACGGCAGGCGGTTCCGGCCTCGGCCGCCCGGCAGCCGGGAAAACCGGTACCACCGATTACTCCAAAGATGCCTGGTTCTGCGGCTACACGCCCAACCTCTCCTGTGCTGTCTGGGTCGGTGACGACAGAAACCGCAGCATGGGAGCGATGTATGGTTCCGGAGCCCCTTTAAGCATCTGGCATGACTTCATGATCAATGCTGTACAGGAAATACCTTATGCGGACTTTGTCCGTCCGGCAGGAGCCATAACTCCTGTTGGCAAGGATATCGGCAATAAAGAAGACGAAGCCAAGAACAAAGAAGAGGAAACCAAGCTCAAGGACGATCCTCTGGCCAAACCGCCAAAGATTGTAAAGCCAAAGACCAAAACGGCCGATAAGCCTGTAGTAAGCAACAAACCGGAAAAGAAGACCGATTCCTCCGTGAAAAAGCCGGCTCCCGTAAAGCCTGTTCCCTCAAAACCTGTACCCGTTAAACCACAGCAAAAAACTAATAAAAAATGAAATTGTCCCGTTGATAGAAGCCGGTTGCCTGCGTTTTCGTCTTTGTTCTCAAATGTTCCGGCTTTTCCAAAACTCAACATAAACAAAAACAACTCCTGCTGGCCCTGACCAGCGGGAGTTGTTCTTTTTTACGTGACTATCCCGAATGATGATTTATTGACATAGTCACAGGATACCATACAATATCGCGTCGATATCTCTTTTACAATTCTTTCGCAAAAGCCGAACCGCCGATAAACTCTTTCAAAATAGAATTGTTGGGAATCATGTCTTCGTCCAGCGGTTCTATCAGTCTTAACAGGCGCAGCAGTCTGCGGGCCGTAAAATACGCAGCTTTTTCCTCCTTTGGCACGGTCTGCAGCAACGGCACTGCAAACTTACGTAAAATAGCCGGTTCGTAAATCAAAGACGTATTGAAGAAAACATCCGCGTCCTCCTGACAGGGGAAGATATATTTTTCTTCTCCCCTTCGTACAGAGGGCCACATCTTGATCGTATTCAAGGCGTCATGAGAGCGGAACTTTGAATCCCGGACCATGCGCCGCAGCATCCGCATGTCTGTCGTATGGATACGGTTAAAAGCATCCAGCGACATGGGAGTCAGAGCGCTGACAAATATCTTCAGCTTGTTTTCATCCGGAACCGATTCCGTAACTTTTCGGTTCAGCGCGTGGATTCCTTCTATTACGAAAACGCTGTTTTCTTTCATGCGCATTGTCTGACCGCGGTACTCCCTGTGACCGGTCATAAAATTATAATACGGAAGCATCACAGTTTCACCCTGAAGCAGCCGTCTCAGATGCTCGTTAAACAGAGGGATATCAATCACATCCACCCGTTCAAAATCATAGGTGCCGTCCGGATTCTTCGGTGTATCTTCCCGGTTCACATAATAATTGTCCATGGAAATGGGAATCGGATGAAGCCCGTTCACTTCCAGCTGGACGCAAAGCCTTTGATTCGAAGAGGTTTTCCCGGAAGAAGACGGACCCGCTATCAGGATGAACTTCAGCTTATCACGGTGCTGCGTAATGTAATCCGCCATGGCAACAAACTTTTTCTCCTGCAGCCCTTCCGCCACACGGATAATCTTGTCAGCTCTCCCCTCCCGGATAATCCGGTTCAATTTGGAAATTGTATTACAGCCGATCATGGCAGACCATTCCTCTGCCTCCTCATAGGCACGGTTAATGCGCCGCACCGTGTCCCAGGGCGGCAGCGCAGTATAGTCGGTCACCTCCGGATAGTTGATGACAAACCCTTTATCAAAAGGAATCAGCTCAAAAGCCGACAAATGTTCGGTGCTTGTCAGCAGCGGTTCAAAAAATGGTTCCCGTATCCCGCACAGTTCATAGGCAAAAAGCGTCTCGGACTCCGGGGCCATGTTGATCATCGCCAGCACATCCTGCCCCAGATACGGATCCTGCTTTGCCCGCTCGATCGCTTCCTGGCGGTCTACCGGAAATGTCACGATGGGGTGTTTTGCCGCAATGATGCTGCGCATTTTATCTTCCAGCTGCTTCAGCCGTCCCGGATCCAGCGGATTTTTCGGCATGGTACAGTACAGGGCGCTGCCCAATGAATTACAGACTTCCAGTTCCGTTTCAGGGAACAGTTCTTTCATGGCTACATCACAGACAAAAATGATAGTGCGGACAAACGCACGCATCCCTTCCACAGAATTCATGGGAATAAAAGCCACTTCCCCGTCTTCTGTAATCCGGTACGACAGACTGTATTCCTGTCCGTTAAAAACACCGGCCGCAAGGGGCGAATCATACCCTGTCTCAAACTCCCTGCCAATCTCCGCCAGCGTCGTTCCTTCTGCATAATTTTTTTGAGTTCCGTCCGGAAATGTGATCAGCAGCATAAAAGACCTCCGTTTATTCATCATCCTGTCGCTATTTTACAAAAAAGGCTGAAGTTTCACCTTCAGCCTGATTTTCTTAAAGATCCGTCACCAGATTGGCGTTCTTCTTAATCCAAACAGAAATAATTTATTTTTTCGCAGCTGCCACCGTCTTCAGCGCGTCGTTCAGTTTCGTGGCAATGCCCGGGATTTTCTGCAGCGGGATGGAGCAAAGCGCAATACGCACACCCGCTGCCAGCGGTACCAGATAGATGTGATCCTTATGCAGGATGTCGCACACTGCCTGGGAATCTGCGCAGGGAACTGACAGGAAGAAACCAGCGATATAAGGAATCATCGGCAACCCGCAGGCTTTAGCCTCTTCCACGAAAACATCGGCCCGGGCCTTGATCATTTTGTAGTAATGATCCCGTTCCGCCTCCACAGCAGTCAGCAGCGCTTCATCACTGTAAATCTGCACCAGCGTGCGCATTGCCGCCCGGTTATTGTTAGACCAGGTTGCGCGGCTTGTGTACTGGTTGATATCAAAAAACTCTTTTGCCGCCGCTTCGCTGGACGTAACGCAGATCATAGCGCCCAGCCGCTGGCCATACATAGTAAATCCCTTGGACATACTGTACTGCACGATGGCAAGCACCCGTTCCGGCAGGTTATCCAGAGCTTTGAAAACTTCGCGAACCGCGTCCTTCTCACCTGCATAATCAATATACGCCGCATCCAGGAACAGGATTGCCTGTTTCCCGGTTGTTTCGGTTGCCTTTTTCAACATGGCCACAACCTGCTCCATATCTTCTTTGGTCAGGCTGTATCCGGTCGGATTGTGGGCAGGCGTGTTGATGATGACCATAACGCTGTTCTGTTTTGCCAGCAGCGCGTTTACTTTTTCAGCCAACGCCGGCAGATTGAATTTTCCGTCATCCGTCAGCATCTTATAAGTATCCAGTTTGCGCCCCATGTCCAGGCACAGCACCTTATAGGCACCCCAGTACCAGTCCGCGGTAATCACCGTATCACCGGCTTCGGTATAATTCCAGATTGCATGATGGATACCGCCGGTACCGCCGGTTGTCGCTACCGCACTTGTAAAACCGTTGGGGCGGAATTTCCCGAATGTTGCAACCTGCACTTTCTCCAAAAAATCAGGAGTGCCGGCGATAGGCGCATAAGCAATCACTTCATTGATGGGCAGGTTCCGGTACACTGCCTCCACTGTTGGCAGGCAGACCAGTTTGGAATCATCATCCAGGATGGCACCAATGGTCCCGTTCGTTACGTTCTCCGCGCCGATAGCCGCTGCATCGGCCACCGCCAGCGCGTTAGCCGCAAAAATAATATCATTGGCAGCCTTTCCCTTTGCCTGAGGCGCCGCAAAGCTGTTATACATATTGAGTCTCCTTTATCCCTTCATATTTTCCAACAACGCCGCAACTTCCGCAAAGCCTTTATTTTTCTTCATTTGGGAAGAAAAATCGGTGCACCACGTTCACGGCTTTCTTCTCATCTTCTTTAGCGATGAGACAGGAAATTGTAATTTCAGAGGTACTGATTACATCTAAATTGATGTTCTCGCTGGCCAGGGCGCCAAACATGCGGGCTGCCACACCGGGATTTCCCAGCATACCAGCGCCGACAATGGAAACCTTGGCTACATTGGCTTCCACATCCACACGGGCAAAGCCAATTTCATTCTTCAACTGCTCCAGCACGCCTACCGTATCCGCCATATCGGTCTTGGTCACGGTGAAAACAATATCGTTCTTTTCCTTAACGGCGCTGGTGCTCTGCACGATCATATCCACCGCAATATTCTCTTTGGCCAGTCCGTTAAAAATGCGGTAAGCCACACCGGGCACATCGGGAACGCCCCGGACAGTGATTTTTGCAACATTAGAATCGCTTGCCACACCGCGAATGATAAACTTCTTCTCTTCCATCATCGTATACTCCCCTCTGATAATCGTACCTTCCACCCTGTTGAACGTGGAGCGTACATGAATGTCTGTTCCGGTCAGTTCTCCGTATTCCACAGCACGGGGCTGCATAACGCCGGCACCCAGACGGGCCAGTTCCAGCATTTCCCCGAACGTGATCTCTTTTAATTTAATCGCATTGGGTACTACCCTGGGATCTGCTGTATATACTCCGTCCACATCGGTATAGATTTCACAGATGTCCGCTTTCAGTCCTGCTGCCACCGCAACAGCCGTCGTATCGCTGCCGCCGCGGCCCAGCGTTGTGATATCGCCTTCATCGGTGATTCCCTGGAACCCGGCTACAATTACGATATTGCCTTCGTCCAGCGCTTTCATGACGCGGTCTGCTTTCACTTCCATAATTCCGGCCTTAGTGTGGTTCGCGTTGGTACGGATACCCGCCTGGAAACCGGTAAAGGAGATCGCTTTCTGCCCACGCTCCATAAACGCGCTGGCCAATAATGCGATGGAAATCTGTTCGCCGGTAGACAGCAGCATATCCATTTCCCGCTTCGGCATATGGTCGGTGATACGCCCCGCCAATGTCAGCAAATCATCCGTGGTGTCACCCATGGCGGAAACCACGATCACAATTTTGTCATCAGGCTTCTTTTCGCCCAGCACACGATCTACAAGATGATAAATCTTTTCCGGCGTAGCCACACTGCTGCCACCGAACTTTTTAACAACAAAAGCCATAAATCGCCCCTCCTAGAACATATATGGATATTATATCACTAATATATACAGTACCACAACCCATTATTGCAATATCTTGTGATTTTTTGCCACAACTACGCAATAGTTTGTGTATTCGTACTCTTACTTCACTGTCACCACCGTCACCCCGGCACCACCCCGGACAAGATCCGCCAACGCGATGGAAGCCACGTTCTTATGGCCTTTCAGATAGGCATGGAGACCGGCCCGCAGCGCGCCGGTGCCCTTGCCGTGTATGATGCGCACCTGGGTTATACCCGCCAGCAGCGCATCGTCGATAGCACGGTCCACAAAGGGAATCGCCTCGTCTGTGGTCATGCCCCGGACATCCGCTTCCTGTTCCGCTGTTTCAGTCTTGGCGGCAAACATGACATGGGAAGCGCTGCTTTTAAACCTGGAAGGTTTCGGCCGTTCCTGCGGTTTATCTTTTACTAACAGGCACTGGGACAACGGCACCGTCATTTTCAGCACGCCTACGGAAATCAGTCCGTCTTTCCCCTTTACTTCCAGTAAAGTCCCGTTCTTTCGCAATGACTTTACCAACACTGTCATGCCGGCCCGGGCATTGTCCGGCGTCAGAGGCGTACCCTCCGGCAGAGGTTCGTCCAAAGCCAGGTGCTTGTCCAGCCGTTTGCGGGCCTCCTCCGCTTTTGCCTGCAGCGATTTCACGTCTATATCCGCTTTTAACGAACGCAGTTCTTTCAGCACCGCCTCTGCCTCCCGGCGGCTGGTACGGTAAATTTCGTCCGCCTGCAGGCGAGCCTTGCGTAACAATTCATTTTTTTGCTTTTCAAAGTCTTTTTTCTGCCAGGCCAGCTGGTTCCGCAGCTTCTCGCTCTCATACCGCAACTCTTCCACTTCCCGGCTGCGGCTCTCAAAACGACGCCGTTCCCCTTCCAGACCCTGCAACACATCTTCCATATGCACGTGTTCTTCGTTCAGAAGGTCGCCGGCGTTATGCACGATTTCCTCTGACAGCCCCAGTCTGCGGCTGATGTTGAAAGCGTTGCTGCTGCCGGGCACTCCCATCAGCAGACGGTACGTGGGCAGCAATGTATCCGGATTGAATTCCACACTGGCGTTTTCCATGCCTTCCCGGCCGAAAGCGAAGGTCTTCAGCTCACTGTAATGGGTGGTCATCATGGTGAAGACGCCCTGTTTTGTCAGATAATCCAGAATTGACATGGCCAGAGCCGCGCCTTCGTTGGGATCCGTCCCGGCGCAGATTTCATCTACCAGCACCAGGTCCCGTTCCCGCACTTCCTGCAGAATACTCACAAGGTTCATCATGTGACCGGAGAAAGTGGAGAGACTCTGTTCGATGCTCTGCTCATCCCCGATATCCGCGTATACCGCGCGGAACACCGGAAGTTTGGCATTCAGTGCCGGAACGAACATGCCCGTCTGGCTCATCAGGGCAAACAGACCCACAGCTTTCAGCGCCACCGTTTTACCGCCGGTATTGGGTCCGGTGATCAGCAGCGTGTTGAAAGTCTCACCCAGATTCACATCCAACGGTACCGCTGTTTCCGCAGGAAGCAGCGGGTGCCGTCCTTTTTCAATGCGCAGCCCGCCGTTGGAAACCAGCTGGGGCTGACAGGCCTTTGTATCCAGCGCGTACAGAGCCCTGGCATATACGGCATCCACATCCGCCGCCACGGACAGGCAGCGCAGCAACGTTTCGCTTTCCGCACCCACTGCGCCGGAAAGCTGCCGCAGGATCCGCTCAACTTTTTCCTTTTCTTCCGCGATATAACGTTTGATCGTATTATTCAGGTTCACTACCGCCATGGGTTCAATGAACAGCGTGGCTCCAGTACCGCTCTGATCGTGGACTATACCGGGGAAGTTAGCCCGGTATTCCTGTTTGATGGGAATCACATACCGGTCTCCCCTCATAGTAACCAGCGCATCCTGAAAAAACTTCTGGTTGTTGGGATCGTGGAGGATTTTCTCCAACTGCGAACGGACCTTGCTTTTCGCCGAAGCGATTCCGACCCGGAGCCCGGCAAGTTTTACGGAAGCGGTGTCCAGAATCTCGCCCTTTTCCGAAATGCTTTTCTCCAGCTGGCGCACCAGCCTGGGGAATTCCGCCAGACTTCTTCCGTACTCCGCCAGGTTCGGGTGATCATCGCTTTCTGTCAGCAGGAACACTTTCAGCGTACCGAACGCCTGCATGCTTGTCTTTATCTGCATCAGTTCTTCCACGTCCAGCACGCCGCCGATACGGGCCCGCTTCACTGCCTCCGCAATATTATATAGCCCGCCGAACGGAAAACGCCGGCCGGCGTTTATGATCCGCAACGCTTCCGCTGTTTCCATGTGCATCCGCTTTACGGTTTCAAAATCCGAAGAGATGCCCAGAGCCAGCAGTCTGTCCTTTCCCAGCTCCGTAGCCGCCTTTTCCGCGGCACGCATTTTAACTTTGTCAAACTCCAGCGTTTTGACGGCAAAACGCCCTGTAACACGATTGTTCATAGGATTCCTCTTTCCTTGTTACAACCTTCCGCCGAGATGAATATAAAAGAAAAACACAGGAAAGACAACGAGAACGAAAACGACCGTTGTCAGCAAAAATGACGCTATGGTCAGATCCACGTTCAGCCTGTAAAGCTGCGCCGTGATGACAGAATTGATGGCAGCCGGCGCAGCCGCCATAATCAGTAACGAGCCCAGTAATATCTGGTCTGTAAAAAGAAGCCGGAAACCCGCATAAAAAATTACCGGTACAATCACAAAACGCAGCCACAACATGCTGGTTACCCTGCTGTAATACTGCCCGGCCCGGGAAAAGTCAATCAGGTACCCTACCGGCAGCAGGGATATCCAGGCGAGGATGTGTACCAGATTATGAAACAGCGCCCCCAGGACCGGAGGACGTTCGATTCCGCACATCTGCAGCGTGATTCCCGCTGCCATGCCCAGGATCCCCATCTGGTTCCAGGTTATGAACATCTCCCGGAAACTCAGCTGCAGTTTCGCTTTATTTTCCGCCGCCTTATGCTTTTCATAATAGTATTTTGCCATGGGGAACGCCGCCGCCACCATCAGGATATTTTGGGGTGCCGCTACCAGTTGTACATAGGCAAACCCGGCCTCCCCGTACATGATGAAAGCGCACAGCCCGCCAATGGTCCCGATATTGGAAAGCATGGCGGAAATCACATAGGCGCCCCTGTCCAGATCGTTGTCAAAACCGCCGGCAAACAGTTTCGCGCCGATAATGCCCGGAACGGCGGTAATCAGCACACCGATCAGCGGCAGCCACAGAAGCTGCGCCGACAACGGCAGCACCCAGAAACTCATCAGCGTAAGAACCGTAACCATTACAATCACGTTAAACCTGATCAGCCAGTCGCAGAACCTCCGGGGCATCAGCGTATGCACTTTTAAAAAATACCCCGCCGCCAGAGGCAGCAAAATATCGGTAAACACCAAAAAAATACGGCCCCAGTCCATCGCATTCTTTCCTTTGTTTCTTTCTGAAATATCATTTCCCCAGAGATAGTATATCACCGGCAGGTTAATTTCACAAATGCATATACCAACTCTGACGGACTTTTCACCGGACCGGAAACAGTGAAAAACTTCTTTGGCGTGTTCGCTTTTCTTTTGACAGTTCATGTGTTAAAATAATTGCGAACATCTGTTTCGGAGGTTTTCATATGACAGAGAATTACGAATACACAAATCTGATGCAGAAACTCAACGCCGCCCAGCAGGAAGCGGTGCGCGCCACGGAAGGCTATGTCCGTGTTATCGCCGGGGCCGGTTCGGGAAAGACCCGGGCCCTCTCCCACCGTTTTGCCTTTCTGGTAAACGAGCTGGGTATTTTGCCGGGCAATATCCTGTGCGTCACCTTTACCAATAAATCAGCCAATGAAATGCGGCAGCGCATCCACAGCCTGACCGGAGACAACGATACGGGGTACATCAACACCTTTCACGGCTTCTGTGTATCCGTGCTGCAGGAAGACAGTTACGCCGCAGGTTATCCCAAAAGCTTTCTTGTGCTGGACAATTCCGACATCGACGCCATGCTGCAGATCATTTACGAAGAAAGAGGCCTGACGTTGCGGGACATGACCTTTTCCATGGCCCGGGACATGATCGAAATGCAAAAGCTGTTCAAAAGACCGGAATATTACAGGGACATGATAGCCCTGCCCCTGGAAGCGCTGAAAGAAAAGTATGACGGAGCAGCCCGGGCAGAGGATATTATCTTTTTCGGTTATCTCTATCAGGAAAAGAAATGCTTCGGCCTGGATTACAATGACCTGATCAAGTTCACGCTGCATATTTTCAAAGAACGGGAAGATATCCGTCTGAAATGGCAGCAGCGGCTGGAATACATCATGATCGACGAATTCCAGGACATCGACGCCCTCCAGTATGAGCTGATGGAAGCGCTGTGCGCCTGGCACAGGAACCTGTTCGTGGTAGGAGACCCGGATCAGACCATTTACACCTGGCGGGGGGCGGACGGGCGCTTCCTGATGGATTTTGACACAAAATTCCCGGGTTCCCGGACTGTCATGATGATGGAGAATTACCGTTCCACCCCGGAGATCCTGGCAGCCGCCAACTCTCTCATTGAAAAAAACAAATACCGCATCCAAAAGGAACTGCTGCCCCGCCGTACCGGCGGCGCACCGGTGGTCTGCCACTTTGCGGACACCCAGGAAGGAGAGGCAAAGTGGATCTGCGAAGAAATCCGACGCCTGCAGCCGGAAGGCGTCGATTATGCGGATATCACCCTCCTGTACCGGGCTCACTACGTGACCCGGTCCATCGAGCAGGTGTTTCTGGAAGAAAAGATACCTTACACCATTTACAGCGGTGTGCAGTTTTTTGACCGGATGGAAATCAAGGATGCCCTCAGTTACCTGCGGATGATCGCCTACAAGGACGACCTGTCCTTCCGGCGCATCGTCAACGCTCCCAAGCGCAACATGGGAAAACGCCGGATGGCTTTTCTGGAAGAATACGCGGCGCAGCACGGGGTCACGTTATACCAGGCACTTACGGAGACTCTGGATGATCCCATCTTTAAAGGGACCAGAGCCGGTCAGTTCGTATCACTGATAGAGCGCTACGCCGCCGGATATGAAGACCGCCCCGTTTCTGAGATCCTTGCCGCCATTCTGAACGAAAGCGGTTACGAGAAAATGCTGCGCACGGAAGGAAGCCAGGAACGTCTCGACAATGTAGCGGAGCTGAAGCAGTCCGTTTATGAATACGAAACTACCTGTGGCGAAGAAGTTTCCCTGCCCCATTACCTGGCCCATGTAGCCCTGTTCACCAATGCGGACGGCGCCGAAGCCAAAGGCAAAGTGAAACTGATGACGGTTCACGCAGCCAAGGGGCTGGAGTTTTCCACAGTATTCCTGTGCGGCATGAACGAAGGTATCTTCCCCTCCCGCAAAGTGCGGACCATGGAAGCGATGGAAGAAGAGCGGCGGCTGGCTTTTGTAGCCATGACCCGCGCCAGGGACAGACTGTATTTATCCCGGGGAGCAGGCCGCAACTTCGACGGCTCACCCCAGTATCCTTCCCGCTTTATTCTGGATATCGATCCGCATCTGTTCCACTACACGAAAGAGCCCCGGGCGGAACTGATCAAAGAAGCCAGGGAATATATCGGTTACAGCCAGAAGTACATGCCGGAAAAGGAAAGCGACATGACATTTTCCATCGGACAGCGGGTACGCCACGCCGTGTTCGGCGACGGCACCGTCACTGATGTGGACAGAGACAAGGGCGCCCATGTAGTGCAGTTCGACAATATAAAAACGCCCCGAAGCATTTCCTTCAGGGCGAAGCTGGAAAAAATATAACCCAGGCTGTAAAAGTTTATCTGTTATAACACTCCCCGGTAATAATGGCCCCTTGTGGTACCCGGCAGGTTTTCCACCGCATCGCCATGCAGCGCCAGTGTTTCTTTAAACTTTCTCACCAACTCCCGCAGCTGGTCCGGCCTGTACGTTCTTCCGTCAATGCGCAGCCTGGCAATGCCCATGTCCCGTAATTCCCCCAGACCGCCTAATACAGACAGGTCCTGTGAGTTCAGCACATGCATACGGCAGAACTGGTCGCCCGCCAGACGGAACCTAGCGTCCTTCCGGTCGTGCAGGTAGATTTCCTCTTTGCATTTGAACGTGCAGGCGCCTTTATCCAGATTACCCAGGAAACTTCCGCCTGCGCAATACTCCGATACCATCATCTCAATGGAGCCCTGCACCAGGCACTCCAGCGGCAGCGGGCTGACCTTTGCCAGATGACCCAGCTGCCCCATATTCAGCTCCACGGACAGAGTCGCGCCTGCGGCTCCCGCTTCCTGCCAGAACTGCAGGCTCTGGGTATTGTAAATATTAAGGCTCATATCCGCCCACAACGGCGTCTTCAGGTCCAAATCCTTTGCCAGCTGCCACAGGCCTGTGTTATGTATGTACAGCAAATCGACACCGCAGTTCTCCGCCTGCTGCAAAAACTTCGCAAAAAAACCGAGCTGTCCTTCTTTCACGATACGGGGCGTGGAAAAAGCAACACGACGACCGGCGCTGTGTGCCAGTTTCGCCGCCGTTTCATAATCGGTAAAGGCCACATCCCTCGAGGTATACCGGTCACCGCCGAAGATGATCCAGTCCGCCCCGCCTTCCAGTGCCGCTTTCACTTTGTCCACAGTATCGGTCCAGACCGTAAGCAGAGGCCGGTCTGTTCCTGCGTTGTTTTGTGAACCGGAATGTTCCAGTTCATGCAACCAGCGGTGCATCACGTTTTTATTCTCTACCGGTATCCTGGCAGGAGCAAAAGCTTCCAGCCTTGCTTTGTCCAACGCTTCGCAGGCCCGGCGGCGCGCTTCGTTGATCTCGCTCATAGGCACCATGAGGCCTTCGCCGATTTCCGTTTCCAGTTTGTCCAATTTATATTCCGTGGTTCCCAGACGGTCAGTCTGTTTACGGACAGCAGCCCCATCCAATGCGTGCTTCCGTGCCGGTTCCGCGATAAAATCTGTCAGGGCGGCGCCGGTGTTGCCGTCGGCGTCTTTCAATATAACTTCCAGCGGATTGCCCATACGCGCAGTTACTTTTGCCGTAACGGGTATCCGCTTTTTATTTTTCTCTCCGTAGAACTGCCCGGCGTATGCCATCAGCCCGCTGTCCAGGGTACGGAAGACACGGTCGTTCAGCCGCACGCCTTTCGGAACATCAATCTCCGCCAGAGATCCCGCTGCTGCCTCTTCCACGATTTTTCCATTGACCCGGAGCGTATTGACAACCGTACCGACACGGCCGCCGACCTTAACCCAGAACTCCAGTCCGTCTCCCATGCGGATCGCCTTGTCCAGCTTCACCAACGCTTTGGTACGGTCATTGTTCAGTTTCTGCACGCGGCCGATGAGCACTCCCCGGTTATTGGGACGGCGGTCGCTCATCATCAGGCGGCCCTGATGTTTTTCCAGATAGGCCGTAGTGAAATCCCGGTTAAAAATCTGCTCGATGTCAGCCAGATCCTTCGCCGGCACTTCGTAAGCCCCGCGTTTGTAGCTGTCCATGGCCCGGCGGTACGCATCCACTACCACCGCCACGTATTCCGGCCGTTTCATGCGGCCTTCAATTTTATACGAGATGACGCCGGCTTCGATCATCTGCGGCAATATCCGCAGTGTGTTCAGATCCTTCGGGCTTAACAGATATTGCCCGGCATCTTTTCCTGCCAGCAGATCTTTTCCGTTCTTATCCACCAGTGTGTACGGCAGACGGCAGGGCTGGGCACAACGTCCCCGGTTCCCGCTGCGGCCGCCGATCAGGCTGCTCATGAGGCACTGACCGGAATAACATACGCACAGCGCGCCGTGGATAAACGCTTCGATCTCCAGGCCGGTCTCACAGGCTTTCTTTAAGTCTGAAAGGGACAGTTCACGGGCAGGCACCACCCTGACGATTCCGTGTTCCGCCGCAAAGCGCACACCGGCGGAATTGGTCACCGTCATCTGGGTGGAAGCATGCAGAGGCAGCCCGGGCACCAGCTTCTGAGCCGCCCTGATGACGCCCATGTCCTGGACGATGATGCCGTCCACACCCACGTTATGCAGAAAGATCAGATACTCTTCCAATTCCGGCAGTTCTTTATCATCCACCAGCGTGTTCACCGTCACATACAGACGGACGTGATGCATATGGCAGAAATAAACTGCTTTCGCCATTTCCTCCCGGTCAAAGTTGCTGGCATAGGCCCGGGCCCCGAACGCTTTTCCGCCTAAATACACCGCATCGGCCCCGGCATTCACTGCCGCTTCCAGCGCCTCCCACGTACCTGCGGGGGCAAGTAATTCTATTTCTTTCTGCATAATCGGACTCCTGTATTTGACGAAAGCAGCACCGGCACAAGGACGATGCTGCTTTTATGTTTTTCAGCTATCTTTGCGTTACGTTCTGTTTTCTTTACAAAGCAGAAACAACCCTACGCAAACATTATAGAACTATTTAACTATTACCGTAACATTACATTCACGGACGCCGGCAATTTTTTCCCAGGGACGCTGATAACTCAGCTGCAACCGGTAAGTTCCCGGCAATTTTGCCGCATAAAACTGAAACTCCAGGCCCGGTGTTCCCGTCTGTTCCTTTTGGGAATTGGAAATCATAAACGAACTGCCGGCTTTCACGATACCGTTAGCCGGGCCGCCGGAAACGGAGTTTACCCACTGGAACCCGGTGCTTGGATTCGCGTTCAGCTTAAAGGCAAACAAATCGCCCTGCTTTAACGTCAGAATCTTACCGTCACTGTTCTCTGTCAGCTTCCATACTGTGATCAGTCTGCCTATATCACCGATACGGGACAGGGGCAGCAACTCCTGATAGGAAAAGACACGGTCATATGCTGCGCCTTTTTTCTCTGCAAAAGCAACTCCGCTTTCTGTAAAGAGTACGTTCTCAGCATTCTTGCCCAACAGTTTTTCCCGCTCTTCTCCGCCGAAAAAGAACTCATCCAGCGAAAATTCCCGCCCGGTAGTCAGGTCAATGTTGACCGCTCGGACATAACTGCGTTTGTCGTTACTGCCTTTCAGCAGGACGCTGACAAGGCTGGGACGGTTCAACGTCACTTCATAGGTTACCGTACCCTTTTTGCCTACTTTGTCCGCCACTTCATCTGCCGCGCTGCGCAACACATTATTGGCAGCGCGCTGGAGCGCTTCATCGTTAGCCCCGTCAATTACAGGCCTTTCCATATGGATCTGCTTTCCGTCTTTAATTTCTGTCAACACAGTGGTGGGCTGGTCCGCGAACACACTCTGGCAGAACAGCAGTAAAGCTGCCAGCAACGCACCTGTTATCTTTTTCATGAGCCCTCCTGATAAAAACCTAAGGCCTCTCACATTTTTTCCGCAAAGGCAATGGCCTGATCCATACGTTCCAGCGTTTTATCCTTACCAAGCAATACCATCACATCAAACATGCCCGGGGTTACAGTACGTCCGGACAAAGCCAGACGGCTGGGCTGGATCACCTTGCCCAACGCCACGCCTTCTTCTTCCGCAATGGCATTGTACAGTTTTTCCAGCTCTGCTTCGTTAAACTCCGCTTCTGTTGTCGCCGCCACACGTTCCCGGCACTTTTTCAACAGGGCAACGCCTTCCGCATTGAAGAACTTGCGGGCGCCCTTTTCATCAAAGGTATCAAAATCCTTAAAGAAATAGGTGGAAGCATCCACAATCTCCTGCAGCGTTTTCACACGGACACGAACCACTTCCACCAGATGGGTCAGGTACTTCTGATTCGCTTCGTCCTGCAGCCACTCTTCCGTAATGAGACCGTCTTTCACAAAGAAAGGCTTCGCATCATTAACGATACGTTCCAGCGGAAGGCTCTGCAGATACTGGCCGTTGATCCAGTACAGTTTTTTGATATCATACACTGCCCCTTTATGGGACATCTTGTTCATGTCAAACTGTTTGACCGTTTCTTCCTTGGTGATAATCTCCTGATTGCCTTCCGGGGACCAGCCTAACAGGGTCAGATAGTTCAGCAGCGCTTCCGGCAGGTAGCCCATGGCCTGGAACTCTTCCACGGACTGGGCGCCATGCCGTTTGGACAGCTTGCTGCGGTCCGGAGCCAGGATCATGGACATATGGCCGAATTCCGGCACCGGGAAGCCCAGGGCTTCATACAGCAAAATCTGCTTCGGCGTGTTGGGAATATGTTCCTCCGCCCGGAGTACATGGGTCATGCCCATCAGATGGTCGTCGATGACAACGGCAAAGTTGTAAGTCGGCGTGCCGTTGGTCTTTGCAATCACAAAATCATCAAACTGGGTCAGATCAAAATCCATGCGGCCATGGATCATATCCTTCACCCGCATGTTGCCCTTCATGGGGATCTTGAAACGGATGGAATGCGGTTCCCCTGCCGCAATCCTGCGCTCCACTTCCTCTTTGGAAAGGTTGCGGCAGGTACGGGGATAACGGAACGGCTGCTTGCGCTGCCGCTGGAGTTCCCGCTGGGCTTCCAGTTCTTCCGGTGTGCAGAAGCAGTAATAGGCTTTGCCTTCATCCAGCAACTGCTTAAGATATTTCTGATAAATCTCCGTACGCTGGGACTGGTAGTACGGTTCACTGGGACCGCCCACTTCCGGGCCTTCGTCCCAGTCCAGGCCCAGCCATTTCATACTGCGGATGATCTGGCCTACCGAACCTTCCTGGAAACGGGACGGATCCGTATCTTCAATACGCAAAATCAGTTTGCCGCCCTGACTTCTGGCAAACAGCCAGTTGAACAGACAGGTACGGGCGCCGCCCACATGTAAATTTCCCGTAGGACTGGGGGCAAAACGTACACGAACTTCACTCATGGTAACTTACTCCTATCCTTTGCCTGCAAATTGTTTTGAATCAAATGTTTCCTGAAAACAATTTACAAAAATCATCTCATCTTTCGCAGTTTATTTAATCTGTTCTTCCACAACTCCCCAGGCAGCCTGCAACGCTTCATCCACTTTTTCCGCGTCCTTGCCGCCGGCCTGCGCCATATCCGGACGGCCGCCGCCGCCACCGCCGCAGATGGCAGCCACTTCTTTCACAATCTTGCCGCAGTGGATGCCTTTGGCCACCGCGTCTTTGTGGGCCATGGCCAGGATGCCGATCTTGCCGTTTTCAAAAACGGAAGCCAGTACCACCACGCCGCCGGTCTTATCCCGGAGCTGGTCGCCCATGGTACGAAGCGCATTTACATCGGACACACTCACCTTCTGCACCAGTGTGTTGACGCCTTTGACCTCTTTCATCTGGTCTGCCGCGCTGGAAGCCGCTGCTGCAGCCATCTTGCTTTCCAGTGCTTTTACTTTCTGGCAGGCGTCTTTCGTTTCAGCCAGCAGTACGTCCAGACGCTCTTCCACGTCCGTATTGCGGCAGTGAAGCTTGCCCGCCACATTGCCAATGGTCTTTTCCAAACCTTCCACATATTGCAGGGCGCCGAAACCGGTCACTGCTTCGATACGGCGCACGCCCGCACCGGTGGAAGACTCGCTGACGATCTTGAAGAGACCGATCTGGGCCGTGTTGCTTACATGTACGCCGCCGCACAGTTCCATGGAGAAATCCGGAACGGTAACGACCCGCACCACGGCGCCGTATTTTTCACCAAACAGCGCCATCGCGCCGCGTTTCTTTGCTTCTTCAATCGGCACTTCTTCAAAGGTTACAGTCTTGGCCGCCAGAATCTGCTCGTTAACCATCTTCTCCACTTTCGCCAGTTCTTCCGGCGTGACCTGGGAGAAATGGGAGAAGTCAAAGTGCAGACGGTCCGGACCCACATAGCTGCCAGCCTGATTGACATGGCTGCCCAGTACGCTCCGCAGGGCTGCCTGCAGCAGATGGGTAGCTGTATGGTTACGGGCAATGTCGGATCTCCGGACAGTATCCACTTCATAGGTCACTGCGTCCCCAACGGCAATGGTACCCTCTTCCACCGTACCTGCCATATAGGTTACGCCGTCCGGCAGTTTCTTTGTTTTGGTCACCCGCATCAGGCCGGCCGGTGCTTTGATCACGCCGATATCGCCTAACTGTCCGCCGCCTTCCGCATGGAAACCGGTTACGTCCAGGATCACTGCAGCATCCTGTCCGTCGGAAACCGCATCCACCGGCTGGGCATCCGCCACCGGATAGATTTTCATCACTTTGCCTGCATGGGCAGCTTCATCAACTTTTAATTCTGCCGCATTCAGATCGCGGTCATTGTACAATACCGGACGTCCGGTCTTGTCGTCACGGGCATCCCGGGCCATCTTGCGCTGCACTTCCAGCGCTTCCCCGAAGCCCTTCTCATCGAGGGTCATGCCGTGTTCTTCCAGAATTTCCGCCGTCAGTTCCTTAGGGAAACCGAACGTATCGGAAAGTTTGAAAGCAACGTCGCCGGCCAGTTCAGTCCTGCCAGCTTCCTGCAATTTTGTAATCTCAACGTCCAGCATGTCGCAGCCGCTCTTCAGGGTCTTCAGGAAGCTGCTCTCTTCCATGTGGATGACTTTCTTAATATAATCCTGTTTTTCCCGGATTTCCGGATAGTGATCGCCGTACATGGAAACCACCACATCCACCGCGCCGCCCAGGAACTCATGGTCAATGCCCAGCAGGCGGCCGTGACGGACAGCCCGGCGCAGGACGCGACGCAAAATGTAACCCCTCCCCAGATTGGAAGGCAGGATGCCGTCGCCGATCATAAAGGTCAGGCTGCGGGCATGGTCCGCAATTACCTTCAGCGACACATCGGTCTTCGGGGATGCGTTGTAGGCTACACCGCTTACTTTGGAAGCGTACTCGATAATAGGGAAAATCAGGTCTGTTTCAAAGTTGGAAGGTTTGCCCTGCAAAACAGAAGCAATCCGTTCCAGCCCGGCGCCTGTATCAATGTTCTTATGTTCCAGCGGCGTGTAAGTGCCGTCTTCGTTCTGGTTAAACTGGGTAAATACCAGGTTCCACAGTTCCAGGAAACGCCCGCAGTCACAGTCCGGTCCGCAGTCCGGTTTGCCGCAGCCCCGTTCCGGGCCTAAATCAATGTGGATTTCGGAGCAGGGGCCGCAGGGGCCGCTGCCGATTTCCCAGAAGTTATCTTCCAGACGCATGATGCGCTCGTCGGGAATGCCCACATCTTCGTGCCAGATCTGGTAAGCTTCATCATCGGATGTATGGATAGTAATGTACAGCTTGTCGCCGGGCAGTTCCAGTTCTTTGGTCAGGAACTCCCAGCTCCAGGGAATAATCTCTTTCTTAAAATAATCGCCAAAGGAGAAATCTCCCAGCATTTCAAAATAGGTATGATGGCGGGCCGTACGTCCCACGTTTTCAATATCGCCGGTACGCACGCACTTCTGGCAGGTAGTCACACGGGGAGAAGGCGGCTTCATCTTGCCGGTAAAGAAAGGCTTGAAGGGAGCCATGCCGGCGCCGATCAAAAGCAGGGTCGGGTCATCCTGGGGGATCAGGGACGCGCTGGGCAGCCGCATGTGTCCCCGTTCTTCAAAAAATTTCAAAAACCGTTCGCGGAGTTCATTGCCGCTCATGTACTTCATAGATTCTCTCTCCTTTTGCGTTTATAAAACATCTTACTATTATAAACAAATTATACTAACTATAAAATTATACGCAAAAACTCAGATAAAGTCAATTTATACATAAAAGAAAAATATAAGGAACAGGCAACACAGATGCGTTTATCGCCACACAGGATATGCTTCCAGGTTTTTATTTGAAAAAGCCAAACCGGCCGCCAAAACGTTATGCCCCCGCTCTCTTCCAGTTTGACAGTTGTGACCTTACGGCTTCGCCTTTACAGACATATAAACTGTCTATCTTATATATTAAAGAGTGCGTGGGGTCAAACCCCAGTATCCATGCGGTCTGGCGAAAAAAATCCGGGGGTTTTTTCCCCCGGGAACGTTCAAAAGTCACGATTATTGTTAAACGCAGCGCCGGGAACGGTGTGCACGAAACCGTTCCCGGCGCTACAGTTAACAGAAGAGCTTTAAGAAACAAATTGCCCCACGAATGCCGTTCATCTTCAAGGTATTGAACCTGCATGTGCAGGTGGGTGCCTTACCGCCAGTCGCAAAAGTCCACTCGAAGGAGGCCGGTTTTTGAAAGGCGCGACATCAGGCTCCCTT
>JAFQZL010000009.1 GCA_017405945.1 Acidaminococcaceae bacterium | reverse complement strand
GCCCAAATATTCATGGGCTGTTGCAACCAGAATACCGGCGCCGTTGGAAAAATCTCCGGACAGATAACGGTGCGCTTCCGCGCCGGCATAACCCAAAAAATAATAGATGAACGCAAGCAGACCGGCGGTGATCAGTCCAGCCCACAGGCAGGTCCGGATCAGTTGTTTTTTGTTTTCGATGCCGTAGGACTTGATAGCGGTCAGTGTGGCCGCGCCAAACAGGAAAGAAGCCAGGAGATCCATTGTATTATACCCTTCCTGGAATCCTTTCAGGAACGGCGTATTCAGATATTCGCCCTGAGGCGCGTCCGGCACAAAAGACGGGGCCAGCAGGACTTTCACAAACAGAATGGCAAGGCACACCAGTAAAGCCGGGGTCAGGACTTTACCCAGCCAGTTCAGCACTTTGGACGGATTATTGGCCACGTAATAACTGAAAGCAAAGTACAACGCCGAGTACAGCGCCAGCTGCCAGGGTTCTGTAGTTCCAAACAGCGGCTTGATGCCAATCTCATAACTGAAAGCTGCCGTGCGGGGAATGGCAAACAGCGGGCCTATGCACATACTGGATAAAAACATGATAATCTTCGCATAGGCAATGTTGACCGGAGCTGCTACTTCCGTCAGATCGGTACCGCCGGTCATGGCGATGGCCAATACGCCCAGAATAGGAAGACCCACACCGGTGATACAGAAGCCGAGCGTGGCAATGTTCAGATTGCTGCCGGACAGATAGCCGAACAATGGCGGAAACAATAAATTTCCCGCACCAAAAAATGAAGAGAACAAAACCAGGCTCACCGGGATCAATTTACCAAGAGAAAGAGAATGATTCATAAGAAACCACCTGCCATGAAAATGAAAACGCACGTGCTGTGCGTTTTCATAATTTTTAATTAAGATAATGTTAAACTGAAACGCTTTACTTTGTAACTATACGGTAATACTTCTTCTTGCCTTTACGAATCAGCACGCCGCCATCTTCCGCGAACAAGTCCGGTGTCAGCGCGAATTCCGCATCTTCTACCGCCGCATTGTTCAGATACAGACCCCGTTGGGCAATCATCTGCCGTGCTTCCCGCTTGCTGCTGAACACTTTCTGTGCAGTCAAAACGTCAACCAGTTTTGCCGTCTTATCTGCTTCCGCAATCTCCAGCGTAGGTACATTTTCCATGTCTGCGCCGCCACCGAACAGGGCTTCCGTAGCCTTAACCGCTTTATCCGCTTCCTCCCGGCCGTGGATCAGTTTGGTCACTTCGTAGGCCAGTACCTTTTTCGCTTCGTTAATCTTTTCATCTTTGAACGCACCCAGACGGCGAACCTCGTCCATAGGCAGGAAAGTCAGCAGTGCCAGACATTTTTCCACGTCGGCGTCGTCCACGTTGCGCCAGTACTGGTAGAAATCATACGGCGAGCATTTTTCCGCGTCAAGCCACAGAGCACCTTTTTCCGTTTTGCCCATCTTACGGCCGTCACTTGTCGTTAACAGTTTGCAAGTAATGCAGAAAGCCGGTTTCTGATCCTTCCGGCGGATCAGTTCCACGCCGGCCAGCATGTTGGACCACTGGTCGTCGCCACCCATCTGCATCACGCAGTTGTAATTCTTATGCAGGGTATAGAAATCGTAAGCCTGCATGATCATATAGTTAAACTCAAAAAAGGTCAGGCCCTTGTCCCAACGTTTCTTGTAGCACTCTGCCGCCAGCATGTGGTTCACGGAAAAATGCGTGCCCACTTCCCGCAGCAGGTTCACGTAATTTAAACTCAGCAGCCAGTCTCCATTGTTCACCATCAGCGCTTTGCCGTCGGAAAAGTCAATGAACTTGCTCATCTGCTTTTTGAAGCACTCAATGTTGTGGTTGATAAATTCCGGCGTCAGCATCTTGCGCATATCGTCCTTGCCGCTGGGGTCACCGATCATGCCTGTGCCGCCGCCCAGCAGTGCGATGGGACGGTGCCCCGCCCGCTGCATATGGGCCATGGCCATCAGAGCAATAAAGTGACCGACATGCAGACTGTCCGCCGTCGGGTCAAAGCCAATATAAAACGTGACTTTTTCCTTTTCCAGTAATTCGCGGATTTCCTCTTCGTGGGAAACCTGTGCAATAAAGCCCCGTTCCTGTAATACATCAAAAACAGACATCGGTGTAAAACCCTCCTGAAACTTTAAATAAGTATGTATTATTCTAACTCATTTCTTATTTTATTACAAGACCGTTATATATTAAAACGTTCTTTTTGTAAAACTATTTTGTTTTTGCTTTCTTGACGTACCTATGACAATTACTTATAATATTGATATATCAAAATACACCCTGCCCAGGCAGAGATAATATTTGGATAGTATTCTTAAATGTGTTTCTTGTAAACAGGAGGATAATAAAATGAGACCAGATTTAGTTGTACCGGGCGAGAACGAGGAGAACTTTGTCGCCGCCCGCGATACCCGTGTTGTAACCGTACCCTTTTCTCCGATTGAAAAACGTTTTGCCAAAGAAAAGCCACAGCTGATGCCCGGTTTGAAAATATTGCGGGAAGAATTGGGTGATGCCGAATTCGACAGGCTTATCAACCGTATCCATAACATTAACGTATCCGGTGAGCGCTGCCTGATCGTAGCGGAAAGCGAACTGCACCGCACCTTTATCCTGCGGGACGCAATCCCTGCCATATCCAAAGCATTTAACGTAAGTAACATCCGTGTGGTAACGCAGGGATAAGTTTTTTATTTTGTTGTTGACAAATTGAAATGAATTTACTATAATAAGCATGTTGTCGGGGCGTGGCGCAGTTTGGTAGCGCGCTTGTTTCGGGTACAAGAGGCCGTGAGTTCGAATCTCGCCGCCCCGACCAAATTAAAACATTCAGGAGCCGCATGGTTGTGCGGCTCCTTTTCATTTGCCCGAAAACAGGTTCCGGGACGTGAAAAGGCAAAAACGGGATTTTTTTGCCCTTCCAAAATTATTGTATTTGCATTATTCATTATATTGAACGAAACAACGGCTTAAATTGAATAAAAATTGTTCGTTGCCTCTTGTCCCAAAAATCCAGTAAAAATCACTGGTTAAAGCATATCATTTTCTTCTTTAAAAGTATATCAGAGGACGAAACCGAATAATGTAATTACATTAACCGCGGAAAAAGTTTTGCCCGGCAAAAATAGATGCCCATACCTTCTCCGGGAAACTGATGAAACAAATACCCATATCTTGAACACTAAAATAAGGGAACAAAGTATAAGAGATCCGCTTCAGGCTATGGCAACATAATCTGAAGCGGATCTCTTACCCGACCTGTATCTACTTTTCCAACATAACAAAATCGTATAAAAACGATATGCCCCAATCTTTCAGCGGAAAGCATTGGTTCGGCTTGTTCTTCAGGAACACCACAGCGACCTGTTCCTGTTCGGATATCTCGTTCTCTGACCGATATGCGGCAACGACCAGGTTACACGCCCTGCCTATACATATCTTTTCTACCTCTTCCATATTAAAACATTCTACTGCGTTTGACTCCTCGTGCTTTTGAAAAACCAACTTTACAGCCTGTTTCATGGCAATGCCTCCTGTAACATTTTCTATATCCATTATAGCAGAAACCCCGAAACATGACAGAAATAATTGCACAACCCTACTTGCCAACCCCGATGAATACTGGTATCATATTCGTGAAGCCAGTGTTTAAGCACTCTTACAAATACTTTTTGCAAAGGAGATGGAACGATGAACAAAAAAGAACTCGTAGCAGCTGCCGCAGCCGCAGCCGAAATGTCCCAAAAAGATGTGGAAAAAGCACTGAAAGCGATCAACGAGGCCATCGTGGCAGAGGTCGCCAAGAACGGCAAAGTACAGCTGATCGGTTTCGGCACCTATGAAGCCCGCAAACGTGCGGCCCGTACCGGCAAAAACCCGCAGGACGGCAAACCGATCAAAATCCCCGCAGCAACAGTTCCCGCGTTCAAGGCCGGAAAGGCTTTCAAAGACGCCGTCAATGTAAAACCCGCAAAAAAATCCTCCAAGAAAAAAGGTAAATAACACTCCCGACTTTAAAACATAATTAAAGACCGCCCCGGAAGCTCATATAAAGCCTCTGGGGCGGTTTTGTTTTTCTTTTTGATAAATACTGCCTATTTTCTCGTATTCGGTTTCCTGCCCTGTTCTGCCTTTTCCCTGCGTTTACGGGATGCTTCCAAACGGGCCTTCCTTATCTTTTCATCCGCCTTGTCCGGCGCCGGTTTCGTTTTCTCGCTTTTTACCATTTCGCCCGTGTAAGAGATTTCCCTGCAGTCGTTCAACGACATCAGTTTTTCAACGTCCAGCTCCACAACAGGGATCCGGACAAAACCGCTTGAGATTTTGCCGATTTCCTGTTTGACAACACCCAGGTTCTTTAAAAAATCCAAAGTGCCTTCGTTCTCGGAATAATCTTTTATGGCAACAACGGATTCTTTCTGATAACACTTTGCCAACCCGGATGTGTAACCGGGAAGGTTCAAATCACAGATCGGCCCTTCTTCCATCGAAAAAATGGAATACCTCGTGTGTATCCCGCTTCCCTGTTTGACAAATTCGCATTTTTCACAGTCACCCCACCTTGATTTGTAAGTAAACATTGGAACTCTCCTTTCGTCACATCTTCTTTATCGGGCTTTTTGCCTGATCTTTACCTGCTTTTTTCCTTGTAACTGCCCGTTTCTTCTGCAAAGTCTTTTCCGCGGGTATTGATTTGTCCGTCTGTAACTTGTTATCACGCTTTACGACATCATAATTCACCATTTCCGTATGCAAAAGCCGTACCGATTCATATACCCGGCCTTCCCCGTAAACTTCTGCTTCGCCGGACAGACAGGCGTTGTCGTAAACCATTCCCTTGTCCCTGACACGCGCCCATCCCTGTACGATCGCAAAATCCTTTACAACCGCCTCGTCCTTTATCAATGCCCCCTCGGAAACCACGGCGTAGCCTTCTACCGTCGCACGGCCCTGGACCCATGCGTCGCCGACAACTGTCGCGTGACCACAGACGATGGCTTCCTCTTCCACCTTGGCCTTGCCACAGACGATGGCCTCGTTGCCGATCCAGCAACAGCCGTTCTGGGAAAGGTTCTCCTCTGACTCGATCCAGCCGCCCAAATCCCCCTTCTTTACACCGTGTTCCGGGATCTCCTTCAACGCACGGATCCGGCGCAGCTCTGTGTAATAATCTTCAAACCGGCAGAGCTTCTTCTCATCCGTAAGCTCATATTTTTTTACAGGCTCATTGTCCGGCTGGACTGCCAGCCCTTCTGCTTTCTTTACGCCGCTCAAAAGCCCTTTTAATACAGATAATTCGTATTTCTGATAGTCGCCTTCCGTATTTTCAGTAATTGACTTTTCATATTCTTCCTCGATCTGTTCCAAAGACTTCCCGGCTTTTATATCTCTGTACATATCACGCGCCATGAATCCCCGTGATTCATCAAAGGACGAATGGATGGCTGTCATCCCTTTCAGAAACGCCAGCCCCTTTTCCCCGGCCCTTGTTTCCAATACCATTGCATTGTCCATATACCGCCCGTCCACAACGCCGTAAGAAATGTCACGGTTGAAATCTATGACAGCATTATTGCATATCAGCGCGCTCCCGTGGACAAAAGCATGGCCACGGACCTCCGAGTTCACAACAGATCCTTCTTCCTCTACCCTGGCATGACCGCTTATCCTTGAATTGTTTATACTGGCTTCATCCGTGATGCAGACATCCCCAAGGACTTCGGAACTCCCGTATATCATGGCATCTCCGGAGACCACAGCGTCGCCGGCAACATAAGCATCGCCTGAAACCGAGGCAGAACCGCTGATGTTCGCCCATTCTGTCACGTGCGCCCCCTGATATACCATCGCACGGCCGTGCAGCTTGGCATGCCCGCTGACATGCCCGCTACCACTGACCGAAGCCAGACTATATATCTCGGCATTGCCATTGACACAGGCATGGTCCATAAGCGTAGCATCCTCATACACCTCCGCCTCGTCATATATGTGTGAAAAACCCGTGATGGAGGCATTCCCATACACCCTTGCCCGGTCGGAGATTATGCTGTTATCACAGACCGTGGCGTCGTGGTATACCCTTGCATACCCCATGACGGCTGCTTCATCATATACATATGTACTCCCGTAAACCTCGGCCGAGTCAATGATCCGGGCATTGCCGTAAACCTTCGCCTTGCCGGACACGAGCGCATTATCAAGAACCACCGCTCCATCAAATACTTCCGCGTCTCCCCCTACCCTGGCATCATCACAGACCATCGCCCTGCCGTATACCGTTGCATTGTCAGATACCCAGCACTTCCCGTCGTGCGACAGGTTTTCCTCTGATTCGATATACCCGCCTACCGTGCCTTTCAAAAGCCCCTTTGCCGTGTCAAGATCGCGCAGAAGACGGATGCGGTATGCCTTTTTCCCGCCGTCCAGCTCAATAAAAGCATCTTTCAAAAGCTCGTATTTTTTATCTTCCATGACAGCTCACCTTCCTTTTCCCTAATTGTATAACAGAAACAGTTTATCCTTGCGTAAAAACGCAGGCAGGAAGCGGCCCGACGCATTACAAAAATAATCTTTATAATTTACATAATCAACATTATATGCAAAAGAAAAAGCTGCGGTCGAACCGCAGCTTTTATAAGACATCTTATCTTTTTAAAGTCCCCTTGGAGTGTTCAACCCTTTTCAGCCGGGCATCCCTTCTCGCCTGTTTTTTGTGGACGGCGTCAAAATCTTCATTTAACTTCTCCATACCCTGATAATATACGCCTCTCATCGTGTTCCCCGAAACCGTCTCGAACTCTGTCGCCGCAGAATGTCCGGCAACTACGGCATCGTCTTCGATGACCGCGCCGTTCACAAATCCACGGTCTTTTACAACAGCCTTGTCCTTGATGACAGAATTACCGATGACTTCCGCCTTTCCCATCACGACGGCGTACCCGTCAACAACCGTATTTCCTTTTACACAGGCCGTATCGGCTATTATAGCCTTCCCGCCAACTACTGCGTTTTCATCTACCTGCGCTTCGTTAAAAACCATGGCGAACCCTTCAACTTTCGCCTGCCCTTTAACGACCGCCGAATCTGCAACCAACGCATTTTCTCTTACATAAGCAGATCCTTCTACAAGCGCATCGCTGATCACACTGGCGTCGCCGCCTATCCAACAGTCTCCTTTTTGGGAAAGGTTTGCTTCCTTTTCAACAAAACCGCCCAGCTCTCCTTCCCCTATCCCCATTGCGGGAATATCCTTTAACGCACAGATCCGGTACACCATGTGCGGTTCTTCACCGTAGTCCAGCGCAACCGTTTTGGAAATATCCGTCAACTTAAACTTTTTCGGCTCCTCATCATCCTTCGCCCGGTTCTCCTTTTCTGACCAGCCGATCATTTTGTTTCCGTCAACCACATGGTTCTTTATAACCTGTTTCCCGGCCACCCTGGCCCTGTCTACGACGGAAGAATTGATCACGGAAACCCTGCCGGCTATAATCGCATTGTCCCCGATAACGGACGTGCCGAATACCTGCGCCTTTTCCATTACCACGGCCTGCCCGCCTGCGACGGCCATTCCTTTTATGACCGCCTTGCCGGATACGACGGCGTAGTCCTTGACCAGCGCGCTTTCATCAACCACGGCTTTTCCTGCGACCAATGCGTTTCCTTCCACGACTGCGTTCCCTTTTATCCGGGCCTCATCCGCTACAATGGCATTATCCTTTACATATGCGCTCTGTTCCACAAGCGCCTTCCCGCAAACACAGGCCTCCGAACCAACCCAGCCGGTTCCGTTGTGGGACAGGTTGCCTTCCGATTCCACAAAGCCCCCTTTATCCCCGGCTTTTACGTTGATGGCGGGAATATCTTTCAGCGCGCGGATACGATAGGTAATATGTACGTCTTCCTTCATATCCAACAGGACTTCTTTCTTTTCATCCGTCAGCTCATATTTTTTCGCCTGTTCCTGCTCCTTGCCGGAAACATACCCGGCCCGTATCTCCCGAAAGAAACCGACGACGGCCCCGTCGGTTATTATGGAATCACTGACTACGGCATGGCCCCGGACATCTGAATCTTTTATATAGGATGCGCCGTCTACACGGGCATTCTCGTATATCCTCCCGTTTATGACCAGCGCATCTTCTACGTCTGCTTCCCCGCAAACCACAGATCTGCCGCTGATCATCGCACTGCCATGCACTCTGGCTTTATATTTGACAACAGAATTGTCAAACACGGAAGCCTGGTCATAAACCTCTGCCCTTCCGCAAACGGACGCGTCTTTAAATACCGTCGCATCGCCATAGATCCGGGCATTCTCATATACTTTAGCATCTCCGGAAACAGACGCGTTCCCGTACACTTTTGCATTTCCGTATACGCCGCTGCGGCCAAACACCTTCGCCCGTTCGCAAACCACCGCGTTATAAATCACTTCAGCACTGTCGCATACAACTGCCTCGCCATAAATCTGTGCGTCACCCCTTATGACGGCGTCGTGGGATACGCTTGCGTCGCCATATACCATCGCATTGTCCGCTACCCAACACTTTCCAAGATGGGAAAGGTTCTTCTCTGATTCGATATACCCTCCTAACGCTCCGGCGATGATGCCTTTTTCAGAATCTATATCCTTTAATGCGCGGATACGGTAAACCTTTTTATCATCGACATTTTTCCAGTCATCCATCAGGATTTCATATTTTTTATCTTCCATGATCAGCATCTTCCTTTGCTTGATTTTCCTTCTTTTTTCATCGGATTCTTCTTTGCGACTGGACGAGCCTTGACGCTGTTGCCCGGCTTTTTCGGGGAAAGTTCTTCTTTGTCCTGTTCCTTCTCTTTATACTTGTCCAAAACGACCTTGTCTTCCCGGAAGATATAATTCATATCAACTTCACCCTCTGTTTCCTGGAAATATTCAAAATCCTCGTCCGGGTATTTTCTGCCGATCGCTACGGACGGCATAGTTCTGGTAGCTTTTCCCGTTGGCGGCAAGGTAGCGGCTCATTTCCTCGATGAACCGTTCCAGCCTGTCAGGGTACTCTGCCTGCAACTCGTCGTATTCGGTCTGTGACAGAAAAATATTTCCATATCGGCCAT